>NZ_JBSHBW010000001.1:0-599113 GCF_053612185.1 Streptomyces sp. NPDC054757 | reverse complement strand
GAGCGAGCTGCTCCGGCCCGGGGTTCCCGGCTTTTCCGCGCACTGCCGCCACCCTGCCCCAAAGCCGGGCTTTGAGGCGCTCAAAGCGCAAGTGTTAACGTGTTCGACATGAAGACAGCCGTGCGCCCGCATCCCAAGAGCCCCGCGCTCGTGGAGCGCCTGCATGTCGACCTCTGCCGCTGCATGTCCGCGGCCTGTCGCCGCGTCTGATCGGCCTCATGCGGCGGCGCCCCCCGTGCCGGGCGCCGCGCCCCCGTCCCCCGTGCTCCGTACCGAGCACACAGCTGCGTCCTCACCGGAGTGTCCCCATGTCCGCAGGTCCCGCGAGTCCCGAGAGTTCCCCGGCGAACTCCAACTCCACGGAGAACTCCACCGCCGGCCCCGGCGCCGGCCCCGCGAAGAAGTCCCGAATATCCGACAAGTTCCCGTTCTGGGCGCAGATCATCGCCGGTCTGGTCCTCGGTGTACTGCTCGGCTGGCTGGCCCGCAGCCAGGACATCAGCTGGCTCAAGTCCACCCTTGAGCACGTCGGCGGCATCTTCATCCAGCTGCTGAAGCTGGCGGTCGCCCCGCTCGTCTTCTTCGCGATCCTGGTGTCGATCACCAATCTGCGCAAGGTGAACAACGCCGCCCGGCTGGCCACCCGTACGGTCATGTGGTTCATGATCACCTCGCTGATCGCCGTCGTCATCGGCCTCGCGATCGGACTGATCACCAACCCCGGCGCCGGCACCGGCCTCACGCCCAAGGACGGCAAGGCTCCCGACGGCTCGGGCTCCTGGATCGACTTCCTGACCGGCATCGTGCCGACCGACGTCGTCACGCCCTTCACCCAGCTGAACGTCCTCCAGATCGTCTTCATGGCCGCCGTCGCCGGTATCGCCGCGCTCCAGCTCGGTGAGAAGGCCGAGCCGATCCTCAAGATCAGCGAGACCGTGCTCGAACTGCTCCAGAAGGCCCTGTGGTGGGTCATCCGCCTCGCGCCGCTGGGCACCATCGGGCTGATCGGCTTCGCCATCGCGGACTACGGCTGGGACCTGATCGGCAAGTACGCGACCTTCACCGCCGACATCTACGTCGGCTGCGCGATCGTCCTGTTCATCGTCTACCCGGTGCTGCTCGCGACGGTCGCCAAGGTCAACCCGCTGCAGTTCTTCAAGGGCGCCTGGCCCGCGATCCAGCTGGCGTTCGTCTCGCGCTCGTCGGTCGGCACCATGCCGGTCACCCAGCGGGTCACCGAGCGCCTCGGTGTGCCGAAGGAGTACGCCTCGTTCGCGGTGCCGTTCGGCTCGACCACCAAGATGGACGGCTGCGCCTCGATCTACCCGGCGATCGCCGCGATCTTCATCGCGCAGATCTTCGACGTGCATCTCGGCATCCAGGACTACATCCTGATCGCCTTCGTCTCGGTCATCGGCTCGGCGGCCACCGCCGGACTGACCGGCGCGACCGTGATGCTGACGCTGACCCTCTCCACGCTGGGGCTCCCGCTGGAGGGTGTGGGTCTGCTGATGGCGATCGACCCGATCCTGGACATGATGCGCACCGCGACCAACGTCGCGGGACAGGCCATGATCCCGGTCATCGTCTCGGCCCGCGAGAAGATCCTGGACCTCGACGCCTTCAACTCCGCTTCGGGCTCCCCGGTCGACGAGCCCGAGGTGCGGGCCTCCGACGCCGAGCAGAAGCCGTCGCTTCCGGTCGCCGCCTGACCGCTCTCCGGTCAGGGCTCGTTCCCGCCTGATCGTTCACGTCACGGCTCCGGCCCCTCCTCCGTACGACGGGGAGGGGCCGGAGCCGTACCCTTGCCAGGTGCGTACCAATCGGCTGGAGGGGCTCTGAGGTGAGTGCGGTCAAGGCGGTCAAGGCCAAGGCCAAGCGGATGCCGAGGGCGGTGCGCGAGCGGCAGATGATGGACGCCGCCGTGCGGACGTTCGGGCAGCGCGGCTACCGGGCCGCCTCGATGGACGAGATCGCCGAACTGGCGGGCGTGTCCAAGCCGCTGGTCTATCTCTACCTCAACTCCAAGGAAGAGCTCTTCACCGCGTGCATCCGCCGCGAGGCGCAGTCCCTGGTCGCCGCGGTACGGGCCGGGGTGGACCCCGACGACCCGGCGGACCGGCAGCTGTGGCGCGGTGTCGGGGCCTTCTTCGAGCACACCGCGGGACACCCGGACGGCTGGAACGTCCTGAACCACCAGGCGCGTACGCACGGGGAGCCGTTCGCCGCCGAAGTCGCCGCGATGCGCGACGAGATGGTGAACTTCGCGACGGGCCTGATCGCGGCGGCGGCCCGTGAGGCGCACCGCGACCCGGCCCTGCCCGACGGCGACGTGGCGGGCCTGGCCCAGGCGTTGGTGGGCGCCGCCGAATCCCTTGCCGGGTGGGCGAACGGCACGCCCGGGGTCTCGGCCAAGGAGGCCGCGTCGACGCTGATGAACTTCGCCTGGGCGGGCCTGGAGAACCTTATGAACGGGGAGCGCTGGGCGCCGTCACCACGCCCGTGAGGTGCACCCGTTCCGCCCCGGGCGCCCCACTGCGCACCTCGAAGCCGCCCGCCCCTGCGGCGTACGTGACGGTCCCCGGCAGCAGCACCGGGGCCCGGAACTCGATGCGTACATGCACGGCCTCCGGGGTCCCGGCCTCGGCCAGGCAGCGGGCGGCCGTCCACATGCCGTGCGCGATGGCCCGCGGGAAGCCGAAGAGCCTCGCGGTCAGCGGGTGGAGGTGGATCGGGTTGCGGTCACCCGAAGCGGCGCCGTACCGCCGGCCGAGCCCGGCGGGCAGCTCCCAGGTGGCGGTGGCGCCCCCGTCGACGGGGCCCGGCCCGGGTGGGCCGGTACGGTCCACGGATCCGGCCGGGACGGCGTGCCGGGCCAGATAGGTGCTGCGGGACTCCCAGACCAGCTCTCCGCCGAGCCGTGCCCCGGTCACCATGACGACTTCGGTGCCGCGCCGGTGGGGTCGCAACTCCTCGGCGTACACAGTCAGTTCGGGTCGGCTGTCCAGCGGCAGGGCGCGCTGTTGAATGATCTCGATCCCGGTGTGGACGAGCCCGAGCACCGGCAGCGGGAAGGCGCGCGCCGTCATCAGCCGCATGGCCAGCGGGAAGCCGAGCACATGCGGATAGGTGAGGGGGAGCGGATCGGCTCGGTCGAACCCGCAGACCCGGGCGTACGAGGCGAGCCGCCCGGGATCGACCCGGACCCCGGGCCACACCAGCCGCCCCCCGGGCAGCCGCGCACCGGCCGCCACGCCCCGTTTGAAGGGCGAGGTCACCGCGCCACGCACCATGGAGGTCAGCAGGCCGGGAGGGCGCGTGAGGCGGTCACTCATGGTCCGGGCTCCCTGATCCGTAGGGTATTTACTCCGGAGTAAAGTTACCTGCGGGTCAGGTCCTGGTCGAGGCGTGCGTACGGGGCGGGTACGTCAGGCGTCGGTGCGGGCGTACGAGACGAACGCGGACCAGGAACCGGTGGCGACGGCGAGCTGCGGGCCGTCGGCGACCTTGGAGTCGCGGATGTGGATGGCGGTGGGGCATGCGGCGATTTCTACGCACTGGCCGCCTTCGCCGCTGCTGTAGCTGGACTTCTGCCAGTTGTAGGCGACTTCGAGGCAATCGCCTCCCGATCCGCCGCTGTAGCTGGACTTGAACCAAGTGAATATTTCGGTGTTCATCGATCTCCCAGCATTTTCTCGATCAGCGCCAGAGACTCCTGGGGCGTGAGTGCTTGGGCTCGGATCATCCCATAGCGATCAGCGAGTTCGCGCACCTCGCGCGCGTCGGTGATCAAGCGAGGGTGCCCTTGAACTTCCGTGTAGCCCAGTTGCTGTTCACGTCTGGTGGTCAGGAGATTGAATGCCCCCTCCATGGTGGGGTGTTGCTCGCAGTCGGTCGGCAGTACCTGGACCTCCACTGTTCGTAGACGGCCGAGGCGCACGATCTGGGATAGCTGTTGTCGATGCACGGTGCGGCCTCCGATGGTGCGTTGGAGTACCGCTTCCTCAAAGACGAAGCTGAAGGTCGGCGATGGCCAGTGTTCAAATACCTGCTGCCGGTAGAGCCGGTCAGCGACTCGCTTCTCGATGGTCTCCACGCTCAGCAGCGGGCGCTGCTGAGTGAAGATCGCCCTTGCGTAGTCCTCGGTCTGAAGCAGGCCGTGCACCACCTGATTGCCATAGTGCAGCAGCTCCACCGCCTCCGCCTCCAGCTTCGCGTAACCGCGATACCAGTCCGGATGCCGCGTCCGCGCCTTCTTCATCGCCTCCCGTACGTCCGGGATCGCCGCCCTCAGTACCCCGCGCGCCCCCAGCACCCCGTCCGCCTGATCCAGCCACTCCGGCTGCGGGGTCCGTACGCCCCGTTCCATCGCCGAGATCAGGTCGAGCCCGACGTGCGTGGCCGTGCCCAGTTCCTTCTGGCCGAGGCCGGCCAGCTCCCGGAACACCTTCACCTGTCTGCCGACCGCCCGGAACAGATGGGCCGTACCGTCCGCCTCTGCGGGCAATTCCGGGCGCGCTTCCCGGTCTGCGGAATCCGTCATCGTGTTACGGCCTTTCCGGTCACGGCCGACGTGCCGTACAGGGCGCCGTCCGAACCCGTACAGCTACGCAGCGTGCGTATGTCACTACTGGTCAGGATAGGCGGGAGCGGCCACGCTCAGTCACATGAATGCTGAAATCGCCTCTGCCGCAGCCGTGTTCGTCCAACGCTTCAGCTCCACCCGTCGCGGTGCGCGCCTCGCCCGCAGGCTCGCCGTGCACCAACTCGACCAGTGGGCCGTGCCGCACGCGAGCACCCAGTCCGGTGCGGTCGAACTCGTCGTGGCCGAACTCGCCGCGAACGCCGTGACGCACGGGCACGTGGCCGGGCGGGACTTCGAGCTGAGGCTCGTGCTGTTCGACGACGGCGCCGTGCGGGTGGAGGTGGCGGACACCAGGGGCGAGCGGCGGCCCCGACTGCACCTCGGGCCGCCCGGTGTGACCGAGGGCGGCTACGGGCTGCTGCTGGTGGAGGCGCTGGCCGATGCCTGGGGGGTGGCCGAGCGCAGTGTCGGCAAAGTGGTCTGGGCGCGGATCGGGGTGGGGCCGGGCAGTTCCGCGACGGGCGGTCAAGTCGCCACTACGCGCAGTGTGTTGTGAGTAAAGAAGTGGGTCCTGTGCCGATTTTCTGACCGTTTTCCGGCCGTGCAGATTGGCATGGTCACAGGATGGTCACTAGGTTGACTCTCGAACCTTCGCACGGTTGATCACCCATCCGGGGTGGCGGCGAAGGCACCGCCGCGTCCGTGATGAGCACGGAGCCGGGGATTCATTTCCCCCCACAGCCCGGTAGGCGGCTCTGAGGAAGAAGGAGCCCGCCTCCGTGGCGTCCCACCGTCGTCCCAAGCAGCCGAGCCGTACCCGCGTGACCGTGCTCACCGCGACCGCCGCTGCCGCCGTGGCCCTGTCCTCCCAGGCCGCCCAGGCCGATCCCAAGCCGAGCAAGAGCGAGGTGAAGGCGAAGGTCGACAAGCTCTACGACGAGGCGGAGGTGGCCACCGAGCACTACAACGCGGCCAAGGAGCAGCAGCAGAAGCTGGAGAAGCAGACCGGCGAGCTCCAGGACAGGGTGGCCCGGGGGCAGCAGGAGCTCAACACACTCCGGGCCGGGCTCGGTTCGATCGCCGCCTCGCAGTACCGCGACGGAGGGATCGACCCCTCGGTGCAGCTCTTCCTCGACTCCGACCCGGACAGCTTCCTCGACCGGGCCTCCGCACTCGACCAGCTGACGGCCCGCCAGGCCGAGTCGCTGACGAAGATCCAGAAGAAGCAGCGCCTGCTCGCGCAGCAGCGCAAGGAGGCCCAGGGCAAGCTGAGCGACCTCTCGGCCGTCCGCAAGACGCTCGGCGAGCGGAAACAGCAGCAGCAGGTCAAGCTCGCCGAGGCGCGGAAGGTGCTCAACACCCTGACCGTCGCCGAGCGGGCGAAGATGCGCGAGGACGACACGCGGGCCAGCCGCTCAGCCGGTGAGCGGGTCGAACTCGGCCACGAGGCCCCCGCGTCGGCCCTCGGCGCCGCCGCCCTCCAGGCCGCCGCGACCAGGGTGGGCAAGCCGTACGTACGCAGCGCCACCGGCCCCAACGCCTTCGACTGCTCGGGCCTGACCCAGTGGTCGTACGCCCAGGCCGGCGCCCAGATCACCCGCACCACGTTCACCCAGATCAACGAGGGCACCCGCATCGCGCGCAGCCAGCTGAAACCGGGCGACCTGGTCTTCTTCAACAACACCCAGCACGTGGGGCTCTACGCGGGGAACAACACCGTGCTCCACGCGCCGTACCCGGGCGCCTACGTCCGCTACGAGTCGATGAACACCATCGGGTCCTTCCAGGCCGCGGTGCGTATCTGACCGGGGCCTGAGCCTGGGCGGCTCCGGCCGACCCGTGGGCCCCGGCTCCCTGCTCCGCGTGAGGTCCGGCAGTGCCTGTGAGCTCCCCCTTGTTCCCAAGTCCCGCGGTCGAGGGGGGTGTTAGCCTGGCCAGCCGCTCTGGGAGGTCCATGGGCAAGGGGGATGCACAGTGGCACGACCGGACGATCCGGCTGGGGAGACGCCGGAGCAGCTGAAGAAGCGTGCCGGTGATCTGCGGGCCTGCGCGCGCAAGGCCCGTTCGCTCGCCAAGAAGCTCGGACCCCATCTCGACGGCGCAGCGAAGAAGGCCCGGCAGACCGATCCGCCGGTCTGGCGCGGGCCGTTCGCCGCGCAGTCGACGCGGCAGATCGTGAACCGCAGGGGCACGCTGAGGCAGATGGCGTCCGCGCTCATGAACGACGCCGGCCGCTGGGACACCGAGGCGGACCGGCTCGACGATCAGGCGAAGACCGCGTCGGCCAAGCGGAAGACGGGACCGGGGCATTGACCGAGTTCCGTGGCTTCGACAGCGCCGAGATACGCTCCCTCGCTTCCAGTCTGCGCAGACTGGGTGGGGACGCCCGCGGTCTGCACCGGGACGTGGCCTCCGTCCTCACCGAGGCGGCCCAGCTCATGAAGGGCAAACCGGCCACCACGGACCCGCTCCTGGAGCCGCTGGTGGGGCAGGTCTTCTTCATGCCGTCGCTCTTCGGCGGCGGCCCCACACAGATGCCGGGAGTGCTCGACGGCGAACTCGGCGACATGGCCGACTCGATGGACCGCCGCAGCAAGCAGCTCGACGAGTGCAAGGTCCTGATCGACCACGGCTACGCGGTCGATCCGGCTCTGCTCTTCGCGGACGAGGCCCCCGCCGATGAGCAGCACATCAAGGACGCGCTGAAGCAGCTGAAGGACCTCGAAGGCAAGGATTTCGGCACCAACGGCAACCGCGACGACCTGAAGAAGGTCGAGAGCATGCTGGACGGGATGACCTCCGCCGAGCTGGACGCCTTCTTCGACCAGGCTTCCGCAGCTGATCTGAAGCGCTACAACGACCTGATCAACGACACGGACGACAGCGGCTGGAAGTGGTGGGACGAGAACGGCCTGCCCGAGGGCGAGCGCCGTGACCATCTCAGCGGGATCCTGGCGAAGCTCGGCCCCGCACACTGGGCCAAGGCCCAGGCGGCCTTTCCCGGAACGCAACCGGGATTCGACACGACGGACGCCTACCTGGACGGCAAGAATTCCCAGTCCGGTGCGGATGCCAAGGGAATGCACTGGGGTGTGCCGTCCGATCCGTTGTTCGCCCCCGGATCGGACGGCAAGGACATCACCGCGGCCGACATCAACCAGGGCCGGTTCGGCGACTGCTGGTACATCGCGTCGCTCACGTCGACGGCCCAGGTGAACCCGCAATTCATCCGTGACGGGATCAAACAGAATCCCAATGGGACCGTCAATGTCCGCATCTGGGACAAGGACGGCAATCAGAGATGGGTCACCGTCACCCCGGACGTACCGCTCGACAAGGACGGCACCCCCATGACGGCTCACGCCAAGGGAGCCATGTGGCCCGCCTATTACGAGAAGGCCTTCGCCCTCGTCTACGGTGACGACGACGGCGGTGCGCCCGACGGCCACGAGGGCGACAAGCGCTACGACCGCACCGAGCACGGGTCGTACGGGGCGATCGAGTGGGACTACAACGAGAAGGCCCCTCCCTATGTCACCGGTCACGATTCCCAGGGCATCGACAACGACGTCGACTCCGTACGGAACAGTTTCGAATCCGGACACCCGGTCATCGTCAGCACGGGCAGCGGGGACGATGTGAACAAGAAGGGCCAGGGCAAATGGGGAACGACGTTCTCCACCCGGCACGTGTACTTCGTCAAGGGGTTCAGGGGCGGCAAGATCGTCCTCGGTAACCCGTGGGGCCCGCCCAACAAGGACATCGAGGCCACGCCCGACGAGTACCAGGAGTTCTTCAACAATCCGCAGGCTCTGGAGGTGCCCACGTCATGAAGGCTGTCCGATCCGCCGCGGCCTGCGGTTGTGTGCTGCTCGCCGTGGGCTGTGGTGCGTCGTCCGGGAAGCAGGCCGCTTCCTCGCCGTCCCCCAGTGCTTCCGCGACGCGTCCCGTACCCCCCGCCGACAAGGGCCCGGTGTGCGCCGGGGACGCGGCGGCGAAGGGGCTCCATGTGCTGCGCGGCGGCTCCGCCGAGCTGCCCGGTGGCGGGGGGACCGTGTCGTACAAGGAGGCGCGGGCGGACGGCTCGGCCCGTACCGCGGTGCTGACCGGCGGGGCGGGGGCCGGTGGGCAGGGGACCGGTGGGTCGGGAGCCGGTTCCGGGGCGCGGACCGTGAAGCCCGGCCAGGACGTCACTCTGGGCGGCGCCGCATTCACGGTGGCGCAGATCTGCACGTACCGCGTCGTACTCACACCGAAGGGCCAGAAGCACGTGACCGAACCACCGCAGCCCAGCTCCGCGGCCACCTGGCCGTCCCTGACCGAGGGGCGTTTCCGCCTCAGGTGGCACGTGCCGGACAACGAGTACAGCGGGCAGTACAGCGCCGTGGTGACGGAGATCAACCCCGGTCCGCGCGCCGACATCGGCATTTCCAGCCGGGACGGCGGGGACGCCGCCTACCGGGACGCCCGCGTGGGCGACACCCTGGAATTCGCCGGGCGGCTGTGGAAGGTGGCGGCCATCGAGACCGGGGACGGCAGCCCGGCCGAGAGCAACCCGCACTCCGGGTGGGTGGACCTCCAGCTGGTCGGTCCTGCGGGAGGCTGATCCCTCCCCCTGGCTCCCTCGCCGCGGCTGCACGGCCCAAGGCTCCCGCGTTCCGGTCCCTCCGGCATGCGCTCCCCGCTGTGCCCCCTCACGCCCCCAGCAGGCTCTGTCCGCAGACCCGTACGACCTGGCCGTTCACGCCGCCCGACGCGGGGTGGGCGAACCAGGCCGTCGTCTCCGCGACGTCCACCGGGAGGCCGCCCTGGCCCAGGGAGTTCATCCGGCGGCCCGCCTCGCGGATGAAGAGCGGGACCGCGGCCGTCATCTTCGTCTCGATGAAGCCGGGCGCCACCGCGTTGAGCGTGATGCCCTGTTCCGCGAGCCGGGGGGCCAGCGTCCGTACCAGGCCGATGATGCCCGCCTTGCTGGCCGCGTAGTTGGTCTGGCCGGTGTTCCCCGCGATCCCGGCGATCGACGCGGTGGCGACGATCCGGCCGCCCGGCCGCAGCGCGTCCGCCGCGAGCAGGGCGTCCGTGGTCCGCAGCACGCTGTCCAGGTTCACGTCCAGCACGCTCGCCCAGCGGTCGGTCGCCATGTTGGCGAGGCGGCGGTCGCGGGTGATGCCCGCGTTGTGGACCAGGATGTCCAGACCGCCCGGGACCGCGGCGGCGATCCGCTCCGCCGCGTCGGGCGCGGTGATGTCCAGCGGGAGCGCGGTCGCCCCGAGCGAGTCCGCCGTACGCGCCAACTCGTCCCGGGACTGCGGGACATCGAGGCAGACCAGCCGTGCCCCGTCCCGGGCGAGGGTCGCCGCCACCGAGGCGCCGATACCGCGTGCGGAGCCGGTGACCAGCGCCGTGCGCCCGGCGAGCGGCAGCTCCCAGCTCTCCGGGGCGGTGGTCGCCGCATCCGGTCCGGCCGCGCCGATCTCGATGACCTGCCCGCTCACGTACGCGGACTTCGGCGACAGCAGGAACCGCAGCGTCGACTCGGCCGCCGCCGCGGAGACCGTCCTGACCAGCTGGACCGTGCGGCCCCGGCCGATCTCCTTGCCCAGCGAGCGCACGAAGCCCTCCAGGGCCTGCTGCGCGGCCGCCTGGTGGTGGTCGTCGCCGGAGAGCGGCGCGCCCAGCACCACGACCCGGCCGCCCGGCGCGAGGGACCGTACGACGGGGTGCAGCGCGCCGTGCACCTCCGCGAGGGCGGCCACCGTGGTGACACCGGTCGCGTCGACCACTACGGCGGCCGGGCGTTCGCCCTCCGCCACGGTTCCGGAAGGCCCGGCGGTCCCGGAAGCCCGGGAGGTCGCGGACGCCCTGGCGGTCCCGGCCGTCCCGGAGGCCCCGGCGGCCTCCAGTCCGGTGCGGGCGAGTATGTCGGTGAGGCCCGCCAGACCCGGCACGCCCGCCGTCCGGTGCAGCAAGGTGCCGTCCAGGCGCGGGTGTTCGGGCGACCAGCGGCGCAGCTGCGCCGGTTGCGGCAGCCCGAGCCGCCCCGTCAGGAAACGGCCGGGCGCTGTGCCGGTGAAGTGCAGATAGCGATCGGCCATTGTCCAGGCTCCTTGCGGCATCGTAGATTTACTGTTGAGTAAGGTTACTCAAGAGTCAGGAGCTGGTCGAGATGGTGCCCCTCAAGGTCGCTGTGATCGGAGGCAACCGCCTCCCCTTCGCGCGCTCGGACGGCCCGTACGCCACCGTGTCCAACCAGGCCATGCTGACGGCGGCGCTGGACGGACTCGTCGAGCGCTTCGGCCTGGAGGGCGAGCGGATCGGCGAGTTCGCCGCGGGCGCGGTCCTCAAGCACAGCCGCGACTTCAACCTCGCCCGGGAGACCGTGCTCGGCTCACGCCTCGACCCGCGCACACCCGCGTACGACATCCAGCAGGCGTGCGGTACGGGCCTCCAGGCCGTCATCGCCACCGCCAACAAGATCGCGCTCGGCGCCATCGACTCGGCGGTCGCCGGTGGTTCGGACACCGCGAGCGACGCGCCCATCGGCGTCAACGACCAGCTGCGGAAGATCCTCCTGGAGGCGCGCAGAGCCCCCTCAACGGCCGGGCGGCTCAAGGCACTCGCCCGTATCCGCCCCGGCCATCTCGTCCCCGACATCCCGCGCAACGCCGAGCCCCGTACCGGGCTCTCGATGGGGGAGCACGCGGCGCGCACCGCGCGCGAATGGGAGATCGGCCGCGCCGATCAGGACGCGCTGGCCGCCGCCAGCCACCAGCGGCTCGCAGCCGCGTACGAACGGGGCTTCTTCCAGGACCTGGTCACCCCCTTCCACGGCCTGGACCGGGACCAGAACCTGCGCCCCGGCTCCACCGTCCAGAAACTCGCCACGCTGAAGCCGGTGTTCGGCAACGGGCAGCCCAACGCGACCATGACGGCGGGCAATTCGACCCCGCTCACCGACGGCGCGGCGACGGTGCTCCTGGCGAGCGAGGAGTGGGCGCGCGAACGGGGACTCGAACCGCTGGCGTATCTGACGCTGTACGAGACGGCGGCCGTCGACTACGTCAACGGTCCTGACGGGCTGCTGATGGCGCCCGCGTACGCCGTCCCGCGCCTGCTGGAGCGGGCCGGCCTCGCCCTGGACGACTTCGACCTCTTCGAGATCCACGAGGCGTTCGCGTCCCAGGTGCTCGCCACGCTGGCCGCCTGGGAGAAACAGGGACTTCCCCCGGTCGACCGTACGAAGCTCAACGTCGCGGGCTCCTCGCTCGCCACCGGCCACCCCTTCGCGGCGACCGGAGCCCGCATCGTCGCCACCCTGGCCAAGCTGCTCGCGGAGCGGGAGGCTCCGGGGCGGGGGCTGATCTCCCTCTGCGCGGCGGGCGGGCAGGGCGTGGCGGCGGTACTCGAACGCCCCTGAGCGGTCGCCGGTGACCGGTGCACCACGCCCCCCTGACCGGTCGGACGCACCACGCCCCCTGACCGGTCGGACGCACCACGCCCCCTGACCGGTCGGACGCACCCCCCGACGTACCGGACGGCCGGCCTGCCCGACGTACCAGGACGGCCGCCCCGACATACCAGCCGACCTCACGCACCACGCCCACCTGACGTACCAGGACATGAGGAGCCGCATGTGACCGTGTCAGAGTCCGTACAGCAGCTGGAACCGCGGAAGCGGCGGGTGGACGGAGTGGTGCGGGAGGTCTCCGTACCACCGCTGGTCCGGCCCGTCGCCTGCGGTTCGCTCGCCGACATCCCCTTCGACAACGCCCACCAGGCACCCGACGAGCCGGTCCTCAGCCGGAAGCAGCCCGACGGCCGCTGGGCCGATGTGTCCGCCATGGAGTTCGCCGTCGAGGTGCAGGCCGTCGCCAAGGGGCTGATCGCGTCGGGCCTGGCGGCGGGCGACCGCCTCGCGATCATGGCCAGGACCACCTACGAGTGGACGCTCCTGGACTTCGCCTCCTGGGCGGCCGGTCTCGTCACCGTCCCGGTCTACCCCACGTCCTCCGCCTTCCAGGCCCGCTGGATCCTCCAGGACTCCGGCGCGGTCGCCTGCGCCGTCGAGAACAAGGAGCAGGCCCGGCTGGTCAGCGTCGAGCGCCGCCAGCTGCCCGCCCTGGCCCACCTCTGGGAGTTCGACACCGGCGCGATCCGCATCCTGAAGGACGCCGGCCGGGACGTCCCCGACGAGGCGGTGGCCGAACGCCGCTCCCGCCGCACGCCGTCCTCCGCCGCCACCCTGATCTACACCTCGGGCACCACGGGCCGCCCCAAGGGCTGCGTTCTCACCCACGCCAACTTCTTCGCCGAGGTGGACAACGCGGTCGAGCTGCTCCACCCGGTCTTCAGATCGGTGAGCAAGGACCCCGCTTCGACCCTGCTCTTCCTGCCGCTCTCGCATGTCTTCGGGCGGATGGTGGCGATCGGCTGTATGCGGGCCCGGGTGCGCCTCGGGCACGCCCCCAGCATCAGCACCGACGACCTCCTCGCCGACCTCGCCGGATTCCGTCCGACGTTCCTGCTGGCGATCCCGTACGTCCTGGAGAAGGTCTACAACACCGGCCGCGCCACCGCCGAGAAGATGGGCCGGGCCGCGTCCTTCGACCGCGCCGCGCGGATCGCTCGGCGGTACGGGGAGGCGCTGGAGGCCGCCGAGCACGGCACCGGGTCCGGACCCGGCCCCGGGCTGCGGCTGGCGCACGCCGTGTACGACCCGCTGGTCTACCGGCGGATCCGGGCGGCGCTCGGCGGCCGGGTGCGGTACGCGATCTGCGGCGGCTCACCGCTCGGCCGGCGGCTCGCGGCGTTCTACGCGGGCGCCGGGATCCAGATCTTCGAGGGGTACGGCCTCACCGAGACGACCGCGGCGGCGACGGTCACCCCGCCGCTGCGGCCCCGGCTCGGCACGGTCGGCTGGCCGCTGCCCGGCACCGCGGTCCGGATCGCGGACGACGGCGAGGTGCTGCTCAGCGGCGGCCAGGTCTTCGGCGGCTACTGGGACGGGCAGCGCGGCGAGCCCGCCGGGAACGCCGCCGGCCAGTGGTTCGCCACGGGCGACGTGGGCGAGCTGGACGAGGACGGCTACCTCACGATCACCGGCCGCAAGAAGGACCTCATCATCACATCGGGCGGCAAGAACGTGGCGCCCGCGCCCCTGGAGGACTGGCTGCGGGCACACCCGCTGGTCGGCCAGTGCATGGTGGTCGGTGACAACCGCAGCTATGTCACCGCGCTGATCACCCTGGAGCCGGACGGCCTGGCGCACTGGCGGCAGATGCGGAAGAAGACGGGGGTCCCGATGCGGGAACTGGTCGTGGACGAGGAGCTGCGCGCGGCCCTGCAACGCGCGGTCGACGAGGCGAACCGGCTGGTGTCGCGGGCCGAGTCGATCCGGAAGTTCACGGTGCTCCCGGTGGACTTCACCGAGGAGAGCGGGCATCTGACGCCCTCGCTGAAGCTGAAGCGGGCGGCGATAGCCAAGGACTTCGCGGAGCAGATCGAGGAGCTGTACCGGCGGTAGGCCCCCTGGTCCGGGCCTCTCGTCCCGGTGCTGCGGCACGGGCACAGAGGCAGGAGCCCCTTCCGGTACGCGAACGTACCGGAAGGGGCTCCTTGGGTGGTGCTATCCCGACCGCGATCCGATCGGCCCGGGCAACTAGGCCGGGGTGACGTTCTCCGCCTGCGGACCCTTCGGGCCCTGCGTGACGTCGAAGTTCACGAGCTGGTTCTCCTCAAGCGAGCGGAAACCAGACGCGTTGATCGCGGAATAGTGGACGAAGACATCCGGGCCGCCGCCGTCCTGGGCGATGAAGCCGAAGCCCTTTTCAGCGTTGAACCACTTGACGGTTCCGGTAGCCATAAGCCCTCCTTGGGCCAAAGGGTTGCCCTGCTCCAGAACCTGCTAAGAAGTCTGAAAACTACAAAAGCCTGCGGGTCACATGCTCCGCAGGCTCTGTACTGCAAGGGAAACCAAACTGCAACTTGCGGCGAGCCTAGCACGCGCCCGCGCGCACGCGGTAGAGGTGAAGATCACTTCACCCGGACGTTTGGCCGCAGTGCGTCGCGCTGACGGACCACCCTGCGTTTTCCAGCGTACAACGCGGGTCTAGCCTCACGATGTGGACAATTCATACGCCGAACAGGCCACCGCACCCGCCGCCGGACACGCCGCAGGGAACGCCCAGGACCACGCCGCCGCAGCCGACCACCGTCGCGCCCGGCCCCGCGTCGGTCACATCCAGTTCCTGAACTGTCTCCCGCTCTACTGGGGGCTGGCCCGCACCGGCACCCTGCTGGACCTGGAGCTGACCAAGGACACCCCCGAGAAGCTCAGCGAGCAGCTGGTGCGGGGCGACCTCGACATCGCGCCCGTCACCCTCGTCGAGTTCCTGAAGAACGCCGACGACCTGGTGGCCTTCCCCGACCTGGCGGTCGGCTGCGACGGCCCCGTGATGTCCTGCGTGATCGTCTCCAAGAAGCCGCTGGAGCAGCTCGACGGCGCCCGCGTCGCACTCGGCTCCACCTCACGCACCTCCGTACGGCTCGCACAGCTCCTGCTCGCCGAGCGGTACGAGGTCACCCCCGACTACTACCGCTGCCCGCCCGACCTGGGCGTGATGATGCAGGAGGCCGACGCCGCCGTCCTCATCGGCGACGCCGCACTGCGCGCCGCGCTGCACGACGCCCCCAAGCTCGGCCTCCAGGTCCACGACCTGGGCCAGATGTGGAAGGAGTGGACGGGCCTGCCGTTCGTCTTCGCGGTCTGGGCGGCCCGCAAGGACTACGCCGCCCGCGAGCCCGAGGTCGTGAAGGCGGTCCACGAGGCGTTCCTGTCCTCCCGCGACGTCTCGCTGGAGGAGGTCACCAAGGTCGCCGAGCAGGCATCGCACTGGGAGGTCTTCGACGCGGAGCTGCTTGAGCGCTACTTCACGACGCTGGACTTCCGCTTCGGGCCCGACCAGCTGAAGGGCGTCAGGGAGTTCGCCCGCCGGGTCGGCGCCACGACGGGCTTCCCGTCGGACGTGCATGTCGAACTGCTGGGGTCCTGAGGGGGGTTGCGGAAGCCGGGCCCGGTGCGAGGAGACACGGGAGGCCACCGGGCCCGCCTTCCTCCCCGAACCGCCCGGCCGTGCCGCACCCGCGCGGTGCCCGGTGCCGTACGGGCATGTGTTCCTGCCCGCGTTCGCAAGCATTAGCCTCAGTGAACCCATAGGACGAGCGCGACACCCAGGGCCGGCGGACCACCCGGGGCCGGCAGGGAGGGACACGACCATGCGAGTGCTGGTGACAGTCGTACGGGAGGGGGAGGAGCCGCAGGACGTCCTGGTCAACACGGACGACGCGGCCACCGCCGGCGACGTGGCGGAGGTACTCGCGGCCACGCGGGGAGCCCAGCAGCGGCAGCCGCACGAAGCGGTCCCCTCCGTCGTCGTACCCATGCCGGGCACGACCCTCGACCCCCGCTACAGCTACGCGGACCAGGCACCGGCCGCCCCCACCCTCTGGGCCGACGGCCACCGCTGCGATCCGCGCACCCCGGTGGGCTCCGTGCTGCGCGACGGCATGCGGGTCTCCGTCGACGACTCCATCGGACCGCTGCTGCGCCGGGGCGAGCCGGTCGGCCGCTACGAGGTACGGGTCGCCGCCGGAGCCTCATCCGGCCGGGTGGTCCGGCTGGCCGCCGGGTCCGCGACCATCGGCTCCGCCCCGACCTGCACCCTCGCCGTCGCGGACGGACAACTCCCGCCGCTGGCGGCCAGGTTGGCCGTCGACGTACAGGGCAGGGCCACCATCACGCCCCAGGCCGGCGTGGCTGTCCAGCTGGACGACGTTCCCGTCACCGCCGAACAGGACTGGCCGCTCGGAGGAGTCGTCCGTATCGGCGACTCGCTCCTCATACTCGACGAGGTCGGCGAACCGGACGCCCACCTCTCCGACACCGGCGAAGGCGGCCTCGCGTACAACCGGCCCCCGCGCCTCTCGCCGCTCAGGCCCCGCGCCCGGATCGTCGTCCCCGCGCCGCCGTCCAAGGGCGAACGCGCGCGCTTCCAGCTGATCGCGGCGTTCATGCCGCTGCTCTTCGGCCTCGCCATGTACTTCGTCACCAAGCAGATCTACATGCTGATGTTCTGCCTGATGAGCCCTGTGATGATGCTCGGCCAGTGGATCAGCGACAACCGCGAGGGCAAGAAGAAGAACAAGACATCGGCCAAGCAGTACAAGAAGGACGTCGCCGCGTACGAGGCCGAGCTGGCCAGGGCGGCCAAGGACGAGCAGAACAGACTGCGCGCCCAGAACCCCGACCCGGCCGAGATCCTGCTCTTCGCCACCGGCCCCCGCCGCAGGCTCTGGGAGCGGCGCCTCACCGACCTGGACGTCCTCAGGCTGCGGATCGGCGTCGGCACCGTACCGGCCGACATCGAGCTCGCCCTGGGGCGCGGCGACCACCAGGACGAGGCCCCGGAACCGCCCCGCATCCCGGACGTACCGATCACGCTGCCCTTCCCCGAGATCGGCGTCGTCGGCGTCGCGGGCGACCGGCCCCGCGCCCTCTCGTCGGCCCGCTGGCTCGCCGTACAGGCGGCAGTGCTGCACAGCCCGCGCGAACTCTCCCTGGTCGTCCTCTCATCGGCGCGGGACGCCGCCACCGAGTGGAACTGGGCGCACTGGATCCCGCACACCGCGCCCCAGCAGGGCCAGGACTGTCTGGCCCTCATCGGATCCGACTCCGAGGCCGTAGCCCGGCGGGTCAACGAACTGCTCAACGAGCTCGGCCGCCGCAAGGCCATCCGGGAGAACGCCGGCGGCATGGCGGGGGCGCTCGGCGCCGACCCGCACATCCTCCTCGTACTCGACGGCGCACGGTTGCTGCGCCGGATGGCCGGGGTGCCCCAACTCCTCCAGGAGGGGCCCGCGCTCGGCATCTTCGCGCTCTGCCTGGACGAGGACGAGCGGCTGCTCCCCGAGGAGTGCCGGGCCGTGGTCTGCTGGACCCCCGACTCCGCCGCACATGTGCGGCTGCGCGGCTCGGGCCTCGAACTGGCCGGTGAGGTACTGGCCGACCAGGTGGCCCCGGACTGGTGCGAGCTGCTGGCCCGTTCCCTCGCGCCGGTCCGTGACGTCAGCCGCGACGACGCCGACAGCGGTCTGCCCACCGCGGCCAGGCTGCTCAACCTCATCGGCATGCCCGACCCGACCGGCGACGACATCGAACGCGTCTGGCTGGCCGGCGGCTCCACGACGGCCGCCCCGATCGGTGTCGCGGCCGACGGGCCCTTCGTACTCGACATCCGGCGCGACGGACCGCACGCGCTCGTCGCGGGCACGACCGGCGCCGGCAAGTCCGAACTGCTCCAGACGATCATCGCCTCGCTCGCCGTCGCCAACCGGCCCGACGCCCTCAACTACGTCCTCATCGACTACAAGGGCGGCAGCGCCTTCATGGACTGCGCCCGCCTCCCGCACACCGTCGGCATGGTCAGCGACCTCGACGCGCATCTGACCGAGCGGGCCCTCGCCTCGCTCGCCGCCGAACTGCACCGCCGCGAGACGATCCTCTTCGACACCGGCACCAAGGACATCGAGGACTACAACGACACCCGCAGGCTCCGCCCGGAGCTCGAACCGATGCCCCGACTGGTGCTGGTCATCGACGAGTTCGCCTCGCTCGTCGCCGAACTGCCCGACTTCATCGCGGGGCTGGTCGACATCGCCAGGCGAGGCCGTTCGCTCGGGGTGCACCTGGTGCTCGCCACGCAGCGCCCGGCCGGTGTCGTCAGCGCCGACATCCGGGCCAACACCAACCTCCGGATCGCCCTGCGGGTGACCGACGGAGCCGAGTCGCAGGACGTCATCGACGCGGCGGACGCCGGAGCCATCGCCAAGTCGACGCCCGGCCGCGCCTATGTGCGCTCCGGGGCCCAGTCGCTGGTCGGCGTGCAGTCGGCCCGTATCGGAGGCCGCAGGCCCGCCACCGGCGGCAGCGGGCCCAAGGCGACACTCGCACCGCTCACCTGGCCGATGTACAGCCGGCCCGCGCCCAAGGGTTCGTCCGAGGCGGAGGACGACGGCACGATGGTCACCGACCTCGCCGTACTGGTCGACGCGGTCCGGGCCGGCTCCGAGAAGATGGGCTTCCCCGCCCCACGCAGCCCGTGGCTGCCGCCGCTCGCCGAACACGTCACCCTCGACGAACTGGCCGAATTCGACGGACCTGCCGATCTCCAGGACCCCTCAGGGGCGTACCGGGACGTTCCGCCGATCGGCTACGGACTCACCGACCTGCCCGCCCAGCAGGCCCGCAAGCCGCTCGCGGTCGACCTCGTCCACGGGGAGCACACACTCCTCGTGGGCGGCGCCAGGTCCGGCCGCTCCACGGCGCTGCGCACCCTGGGCGGAGCCATCGGCCGGGAGACCTCCCCGTACGACGTCCATGTGTACGCCATCGACTGCGGCTCCAACGCGCTGCTGCCGCTGGTGCGGATGCCGCACGTCGGGGCCGTCGTCAACCGCGACGAACCCGACCGGGTACGGCGGCTGATCGACCGGCTGCTCGGCGAGATCGCCAGGCGCCAGCAGATGCTCGCCATGGAGGGCGCGTCCAGCGCCGCCGAACAGCGGGCCGGGGCGGCACCCGAAGACCGGCTGCCCTGGATGGTGCTGCTGATCGACAGCTGGGAGGGGTTCGTCTCCACCTTCGAGAACTACAACTACGGCCAGCTCATCGAGCAGGCCCAGCGCATCTTCCGGGAGGGCTCGGCGGCCGGGGTCAAGGTGGTCATGACCGCCGACCGTTCCGGGCTCAGCGGCAATGTCGCGTCGGCCTTCGTCGACCGTCTCGTCATGCGCTTCGCCGACCCGAACGACTACGGCATGGCGGGGCTCCACGCGCGCGAGGTCCCGAAGAACATGCCACCGGGGCGCGCGCTGCGCATCACCGACACCGGCGTCGACGAGACCCAGATCGGCCTGCTCGACGCGGACCCCGCGGGCCAGGCGCAGGTCCGCAGGCTGCGGGAGATCGCCGAGACCGTACAGGCGCAGCACGGAAGGCTCCCGGCCGGCCGCGGCCCGATGCGGGTGGACGCCCTGCCCGCACGTATCACCGCGGAGCAGGCGATGGCCCTCGACCCGGAGGCGGCCCCGGCGTCGCCTCTGTGGGCGCTGCTCTGCGTGGGCGGGGACGAACTGCGGCCGATGGGCGTCGACCTGGTGGAGTCCGGACCCGGATTCGTCATCGCGGGCCCGCCGAAGTCGGGCCGCTCCAACGCCCTGGTCTGCGCGGCGGAGTCGCTGCTGGCCAGGGGCACGCCGCTGGTCCTCATCACCCCGCGCCGCTCGCCGCTGCGGGAGCTGGAGGGGCGGCCGGGTGTGCTGGGCCTGCTCAACGCGGAGCACGACGAGGACGACCTCAACGAGTTGCTGGAGCAAGCGCAGGGGCGTCCGTACGTGGTGGTCGTCGACGACGCGGAACTGCTCTACGACACCGAACTGGACGAGGCCCTGGAGACGGTCGTCAAGAAGGGCGCGGACGGCGACCACGGGCTGATCGCCGCAGGTACGACGGACTCGCTGTCCTCGCAGTACCGGGGCTTCGCCACGGAGTCCCGGAAGTCCCGCAACGGCCTGCTGCTGACCCCGCAGACCCCGCAGGAGGGCGAGCTCTTCAGCATCCGCCTGCCGTCGAACTCCGGCGCGGGACCCGTGGGCAGCGGTCTTCTGGTGGCGGGCGGCACGATGACACCGGTCCAGGGGGTGCTGCGGGGATGAGCCGGGGGCCCGGGACGACGGGATACCGGCCCGGCTGTGACGCGGGGCTGAGTCCGGGGTCGGGGGGCGGCTGAGCGCGGGGCCCGGGACAACAGGAAGCCGGGGCGGTCACCTCATCAGGTGTCCGCCCCGGCTTCCTGCGTACAGCCGGCCGTACAGCCGACCTCGATCAGGTGGCGCGCTCGATGTTGTCGGCGCTGGTGTTCGCCGACTTGTGGGCGTCGGCCAGCGTCTCGACCCACTTCTCGAAGGTGGGGCGGACGTTCTCCCAGTCACTGCGGAACCGGTCGGCCTTCGGGCCCTTCCAGTAGCCGGTGCTGCCGGACGTCGCCGTGTTCAGGCTCTTGATGAGCTTGTGAAGGTCAGTCGAGCTGTGCTGGAACTTCTTGGCCAAGTCCCGGAGTTGACTAAGATCTGCACCGCGATCCATCGCGATCCTCCCCGTTGTCACTGAGGTAAACGGACTATCCGTTTGCAACAGTGGACGCTACCGCACAGCGGCCAGTTCCCGTAAAGGGTCTTAGGGCTTCGGGGTGGCCGGAGTTGGGCGAATGCCATCCGGCGCGACGGATGGGAATTTTGTCCAGATTGGGTTGGAGTGGCGTCATAAAACGTAGTGCTGTCGGCACCACTCCGGGAGCGTGCGCAACAAGTCCGTACGCCGGGTAGTGCACGTCCTTGAACTGCGCTTTGCCCCCTCTTGGAGTCCGTCTATGCTTGTCGGCAGTCTGTGAGACAGCGGGGGAGCTGCAATGGGTAATCCGGACATCCAGGAACTAAATTCGCGCGCCGCGTCCCTGAGGTCGCTGGCCGACCACATCGATTCGCTGGTCGACTCGCCGCACACTCAGAGCACCACAGTGATGAAGACGTGGGCCGGGCCGAACGCCGACCATGTGCGTGGAAAGCTGAAGAGCTGGCGGACCACCTGCACCACGGTCGCGAAGTCGCTGCGCGAGGAGGCTCACAAGGCCTCGCAGTCCGCCAAGGACCTGCAGAATCCAAAAAAGTGAGCCGTGCGGCCGTCAGGCCCCGGGGAGGACGAGACATGCCTTCGTACGACAGTTCCCGAGGCCGCCTGCGCCTGGCCGACCGCCACATCGGTGTCTTCGCACACCTGCTGGACGGCGAGACCCCGCCGGACGAGCTGTGGCCCTCCCTGGTCGAGCTCCAGCAGATCGGCCTGGTCGGCGAGGAGGGCGAACTGGCCCCGCTGATGCGCGACCTGCTCGGCGCGCTCGCCGACCCGATGGTCATGATCACGGTCGAGGTCACGGGCGAGCACGGCCCGGTCAACCACGGCGTCATCGTCGGCCAGAACGCGGTCATCTCCCACGACGGCTGGCCCGGCGACGAGGAGTCCGAGTACGTACCACTGGAGCCGAGCACGCTGGTCTGGGAGCTGGCCCGGAAGGTGAACCTCCGCAGCGGCGACAGCGAGACGCCGGCGGTCGACCGGATAGAGACGTCGATGGGCGCCCTGGACGCCGCCTTCGTGGCGCTGGGCGAGGGCGACGGAGTCGACGAGGACGCGACACGCGCCCTGGTGCGCAAGGCCCTGGTGGCGGCCGACAGCAGCCTGAAGGACCCGGGCCTGGCTCAGTTCACGGACCTCGTCCTCGCCATGAACGCGACCTGGCGCATCACCACGGCCTGGGACGGCAACCACGAGGGCGAACGCTCCGCGATGCTCCGCGCCCTCGCGGTCTGGGACTGCGGCCCCCGGGGCTACTGGATCCGCGAAAAGCCCGAGGAGCCGATCCTGCCCGGTCAGGTGACCCCGGAAAGCGCGCTGGTACTGGTCCGCTCAAACGCGGGAGAGATCTGGGAGAAGCTGGCGGACCTGCTGCCGGACAAGACGGATCTGATCGACGAGAGCTGAAGCCCGAAAGGCAGGATCGGGGCGGAATCAGGATTTTCCTGGATCGGGGATCGTTAAAAGAAAGCCGAGCGAACTGAATCGTGAGAACCGTTAACCCTGCCGACCTGGACCAGCTCGCCCGGCTCTTTGATGGTCGCGGTGGCGTCACGGACAAGATTGACGAGGCTTTCACTAGAGCGTCCCGGCTTGGGGTGACTGGTCATCTGAGCGCTCTGAAACCGATGCGTCCGTGGGCAGTTGAGACTGCACCAGACCTGCGGAAGCGTGCTGCGGTCGCGCGCCTCGAGAGCGGGGATCCGAACGCTGGAGTCCAATGGGCTGGGTTCAGTGTCAAGGAAATCGCGAAGGCGGGGTTGATGTTCAAGGCCCCTGATGTTCTTCTGCTGATTGACGCCGTAGCCTTGAGTGACGATCGCGAGTCCTCCGTCTTTCGACGCAAGTCGAATGAATCCCTGGACCACTGGGTGGACCGTATTCGGGCTCACGCCTTGGCTTCGATTCCAGGCCTTGGACCATACGAAAACGAAATCGCTGAGATTCTCGGTGACGTCGGTGACGTAATGGGTGTGCTCTCGCATAGTGGAGTTGCGCTTTATCGGGCCCAATCCATCACCAAAGTCCTTATTGGGAACTCGGTTGCCCGCGGTTGGCTCAAACCGGCAAGCCTATGGACTGCGGCAAAACTCCAAAATTTCCCGGAACGCTATACCTGGATGCCCGCCCGCGTAGCGCGTTGGGGAGAAAATTTGGAGGAATGGAATCCAGCTATTCGTTCTCTGTCCTACCCGGGTAGCTGGCTGCCCAGTCACCTTGCCGCGTTGGGCTCTGGAAGTAGGGCCTATACAGATGCGAATCGAATTCCATTTGTCAGTGGGTTGATTGGTGATCAAATCGGACTCGGTGTGAATTATTTACGCCGAAGTAGTGCAATGACTTCCCCGATTGTTTTCAACGTGACCGGCAACAAAGTAATCGACTTTCTTGTCGGATCAGATCGGCTTGCCTCCATTTATGGAGGGCTCACGCATTCTGGGCAGATTCCTCGTAGGGCTGTTCAGGCCAGCCTGTACCAGATTGGAAAGAATGTTTACAAAGACGCTCGGGTGGTAGGTGGCGGCCGCATGGGCGCCCTGGTTGATAGCCTCAAGGTGACGGGTAAGGCTGGTGGGTTTCTTCGCGCGACCGGTGTGTTCGGTGGTGTCTATTCAACGGCTTACAGTGCGGTCAACGTGTACAAGCAGGGAAACCCTCGCGCGCACTTCGATAACAGAGAGGCAGGAGCCTCATATGTCGCAGATTGGGCTGAGCTTGGATTCAATGCTTCTTCCACCTGGGCCATGGTAAGTCCTAATCAGTACACCGTTGGCGCCACTGCCGTGACAGGGGCCGTCTGGGCCGGTGCCAAAGTGGTCGAGCACTGGGACGATGTTAAAAAGGGAGCTCACGCCACCCGCGATTGGATTAAGGATAAGTCGTCTGGCGCGGTTTCAAAATTGGCAGGCGGCATAAATTCATTTGCTGCGGCCGGCGGCGCTCTGAACCTCCTGTGAGATGTGAAGACATGAGTGTATTCGAATTCGAACTTGAACCCGTGAGAAATGATCGCGGTCATGGATACCGTGGCCAGGTGGGAAAATTCGGGGACGTAGATGTGTTCCGTGACGTCAGACCGCTGAGGCATGAGTCGCGGAGGCAGGCCGCATTGCATGGCCTCCAGTTCCCGGACACCTTGTTCAGCGGAGGGGCTGGAAACATCCCGTCATTGGACGGTGGGTGGCTACGCGTCGATGGGGATATTGTCGACTTGAACTTGAAAATAAATGGTCTACGTCGAGGCGGCAGATGGCTGGAGATGAAGCATCGCCAACACATCTACGAATACATGATCATGAAAAAAGAAGCTCACCTTCGCAGGGGTGAGGATGTAGCCATCGCGATGAGGCGAGGCAGCTATGTGCCTAATGTCGGCGGGACCAGGATCGGTCGAGTGAATGGCGACGCCAACGCTACGGACCTCGCGATCGCGATTATCATGGAAACGGTGGACACTTCGGCGTTGTCGACGCTCGACGCTTTGCTTGCAGCTCCTGTGAACTTTCTCTTCCGGCGTCGGCAAGACGGAGGATCAGAATGGTAGTCCGTGTCAGTGATGAGCCGAGAGTTCCGATCCTTGATCGAAAACTGATGTACGTAGCCCATGGATGCGTGGGCGAGGGCGCCTGATCAACATTCGTTAGGCATTGCCCGGTGGATCGTTGCCCAAGATCTTTGAGGCAGGGTTTCGTAGTCCCGCGCATGCCGCCGGGTTTGCAACTCGAGCGGATGCCCAGGTCGGCATCATTCTGGAACACACCGGTCTGGTAATCGCCATCCGCCTAAACGCTTGTCGCGGTGAGACGCGTGACAGCCAACTCGTCCAGTAGCTGTTTCCGACCGGCCGATCATGCACCGTGGCAATCGTGACGGGGGCCGAGAACTGGGTCGACAGTTAGCACGGCAAGTACGGCCGACGACGGTCACCTCCGCGCGGTGAGGCGTACGGACGTGCCACATCCTCCGTCTACTGCGTTGACGACTCCAATGGCTGCCCAGGAAGAGTCGTCCCAGACAGCGCGTCACGCTGGTCGAAGACCCAGCCGGGTAGTTGGCCCCAGGGCTGGTCGGTTCGGCCGTCAGTCCCGGGGGGCGGGAGCGCTACTTCACGCGCTCATGAGCCGGCGCGAGGGTCAGAACCAGCTCATGGGATTCGCGTGTTTGGCAAGACTCTTCGCGCCGTTCGCGATGCCAGATCCGACCTTCTTGGCCTTGTCTCCCACCCAGTCCGCGGCCTTCCCGGCACCCTTCTTGATGTCGTCCCAGTGTTCGACGACCTTGGCGCCACCGTAGATAAGTCCTGTTCCGACGGCGAGGCCGATGGTGATCGGGTTCGGGGCGATCATGGCGGCCGTCATGGAGGCGTTGAAGCCCACCTCGGCGACGTCCGCGACGTAACCCGCGCCCTTCTTCTTGAAGGCCGTGACGGGATTGCCCTGCGCGATCACGTTCGCCGCGCTGAACACGGTCGACGCCGCGCTTCCGGCGATGCCCAGGCCGCGCATGGCCCCGGTGACCTTGCTGGCGGCCCCGAGGCCCTTGGTCAGTGATGCGGTGCGGCTGAGGCTGGCGAGGCGTCCGTCCTTGAAGGCGTTGGCGCCGACTCTGATCAGGTTCGCGTTGCCGGCCCGGCTGACCGCCTGGCCGGCGTGGGTGAGACCGCCGTATTTGGCGGCCAACTCATCCGAACCCACAAGGAAGTTGATGGCCTTGTTGACCGTCACGCCCTTCCAGATGGGCGAATCCATGAAGTTCAGCCCGCGCGCCGCGTCGTAGGCGGTGCCGGTCCAGTCACCCACCATGCCCCGGGTGCCGGGGATCTTCTGCGCGAACTGGCTGAGTTTGCTGGGGAACCAGCTGCCGGGCGCACCCAGTGAGCGGATCTTCGGGGCGTAGTTGATGATCTTGTTGCCGGACCACTTCAGCAGGCTGTTGTTGCGGCCCGCGAGCACCGTGCCGATCCGGTTCTTCCAGGGGACGAGCACGCCCGACTTCAGCGAGTTGCCGATCAGGACCTTGGTCAGCGCCGCACCCTGCATTGTGACCGTGGCCGTGGTGCCGCCGACCGACTTCCAGTCGCCGTAGAGATCGAGAATGGAGACGATCGTCGCGGCGTGCGGTGCGAGCCCCGGTATCTGTTCCAGGGCGTGCGCCTTGATGCGGCTGATCCAGTCGTTCAGTGACTCGTTGGACTGCCTCTTGAACGCGTCCGCCTTTGGATCGTCGCTCGCCGCAACCGAGTTGGCCAGCAGGATCTCGTCGGGTGTGAGCCCTTTTCCGTTGTGTTCCTTGAGGTACTTGGCGAGGTCCTTGGGGGAGAAGCCGGCCCACCGCGCACCGGCCTCGGGGTCACCGCTTTCGAGGCGGGCGATCGAGGCGCGCTTCCGGAGATCGGGACCGGTGTCCTTGACCCAGGACCGCAGAGGTTTGAGGGAGGTGAGGTGACTGGTGACGCCGAGATTCGACGCCCGGGTAAACGCCTCGTCAAGTTTGTCCTCTACGCCACCTTTGCCATCGATGAGCTTGGCAAGATGATCGAGGTCATCCGGATTGGCCATCCGCATGGCTTCTGTCCCCCTCAGAACTGTCTGCTGCTGTTCCCGGAACTGCTCGCGTCCGGGCGGCCAGGATATCCGCGGGGCCGCGTCGACACATCGGACGCCGACGGAACATCCACGGTTCCTGCCCCGTTACGGATTGCCCTGTTCCGGCCCTACTTGTCGCCGACGAGAGTAAATGCGAAGGCCAGGCGGCGGTCGATCCAGTCGGCCTCGATGGTCATCTCATTGCTCCCCTCGGAGACCATCACCACGTCGTCACCGGCCCGCCATTCCAGGGTGCGGGGGCGCATGGGCTGGTCACCGCCGTCCCCGCCTCCGTCGAGTACGGAAGTCACCAGCCCCAGAGTGGCCTTGATGGCGACGCGCGCCACCCGCTCCGTCTTGGAGTCGCCGCCGGCCAGTTCGTTGCGGCCGACGATCTCCGGATGTCCGGGCTGGTCGATACGCCAGGTGTGCCGGAACGGCTTCTTGGACGGCGGGACACGGCGCAGGGTGCCGATCACCTGCCCCTGGCTGTCGCGTACGACGTGATGGCGCTCGTCGCCCACTTCCTCGGGGGCGTCGACCGAGCAGAGCAATCGCCGGTTCTCCGCGTCCTCGTACAGGGTGTGGTCGCCGGCCGGGGACTCCGTACCGAACTGGGCGGTGCGCGCCAGATACGCGCAGGGCACGTTGACCGGGAATTCGAGCCCCCCCTGCGGTACGCGGAGTGCGCGCGGCCCGCTGACGGCCTTCTTCCGCTTATGGGTGGCAGGGCGTTCCACGATGCCGACGATGAACTTCCCGACGGTCGCCCAGTCGACAGGCTCCATCACGGGCTCCTCGGCCTTCTTCCCCTTGCCGAACGCCACCGTTACCTCCAGGACCGAACTGACGGGCGAGACGGTCCGACCCTAACGGCTGGGGGAGGGGGGCGGGGTGGGCGGCCGGGCGGGGGCCGTGCGGTGCGGGTGCCCGTGGGCACGGCCCTCAGGAAAGCGGAAGGCCGCGGCGCGGTGGGTTGAGCAGCTGTGCGTCAGAGCCAGTTCATTGGGTTCGCGTGCTCGGCAAGATGGTCCAGATCATCTGGATTCGCCATCCTCATTTTTCTATTTGTCACCGACAAGGGCGAATGCGAAGGCCAGGCGTCGATCTACCCACTCGGCCCTGACTGTGATTTCGCGGCTCCCTTCCGACATCATCACTATCTTTTCCTCCGCACGCCACTCAAGAGTCCGGGGGTTTGTCGGCTGATCGCTGTTGCCGCCAGCGATGTCGGCCACCAGGCCGGTCACGAACCCGAAGGCGACCCGCGTCGCGGCCCGTCCGACAACCTCTTTTGTGGATTCGCCACTGGCCCACTCGTTGCGCCCCACGATCTCCGGGTGTCCCGGCTGATCGATACGCCAGGTGTGCCGAAAGGGCCGCTTGGGTGGAATACGGCGCAAGGTGCCGATGGAGTGCCCCTGTGAGTCGTGCACAACATGATGACGCTCACCGTTCACCTCTGTGGGAGCGCCCACGTAACACAACAGGCTCTGAGCCTCGGGGTCTTCATACAACGTGAGATGGCTGCGGGAGGGGCCTGCGGCCGGGCGGGAGGCCGGAGCGAGGTACGCGCAAGGGGCATTGACCCGGTACTCCATGCTCCCCTTGGGAACGCGTACCGCGCGCAGGCCGTACACGGCCCTCTTGCGCTTGGTGGTCTCGGGACGCTCCACGGTGTCGATGATGAACTTGTGGACGTTCGCCCACGCGACGGGCTCTACCGGCGGCTCCACTGCCCTCTTGGCCTTGCCGAACGCCACCGTTACCTCCTGGGCCGAACCTCGGACGAGAGGATTTGACTCTACCGGCAGGGATTCACGCCGAGTTGGTCTGCGGATTCGTCACCAGGTGCACTCGGTGTGGTTCGGCTTGAACGATGCCTTGTGGGTCAGAAACCAGGCGTTGTCACCTGAGCCGTCGCGTTCGCCAGGGCCGTGAGAAAAGCGGTGCGGTCCCGGGTGGCGATCAGTAGTGATTCCCCCTGACGAGTGGAGATCGTCACGCTGTCCATGCCCATCGGGACGGCCCAGCCGCCGCCGACCAGCCGAGGGCCGGCGCGCTCGGCCGAGCGCAGGCCGGGGACCGGTGCGTCGATGGTGGCTGTTGATGCCGCGTAGCGCTCGACCGGTGTCGGTGCGGCGCCCTGGAGGGCGGCCTGGACCGATACCGGGTCCAGGGTGGCGAGCGGAATGCGCTCGCGGCCCACCCGCAGGGTCTCTCCGTCGATGTGGATGCGCTGATAGATGGCCTTGGAGACCGGGACGGCCAGGCAGGGCAGCAGGAGAAGGAGGAACAGTGCTGAAAGCCCCAGCCACAGGCCGATTTCTTCCGGAATGGTGTCCACGCCCATATAGGCGATCCCCGCCAGGTAGAGAGAGACGCAGATGGTCGACCAGGTCTTGGGGGACTTTTCCAGATACATGGCGCTTGGTTCTGCCTCAGTGATTGACGATAGTGGAGGTGGTTGACGACGCCGGATCGGATCGTGCCGGGGCGGGGACGTAAATTGCTCTCGCCGGGGCCCATTAGCGGTTGATGGCCTGGATTTCGTCGACTGTTACGTCCTGGGTGGTGCCGAAGGTGCCGTCAGGGAGGCCCTTCGGGGCGGGTTGCCCGGTGCCGGTCCAGCTGATCTTCCATGTGATGGTTGCCTTCAGCTTGTACGGGCCGTTGCCGCCCGAAGCGCGAAGGTAAGTGAGGCCGCAGGGCGGGGTCTTGTCCGCGTCGCCCTTTACGTAGGGGGTGCCGATCGAACCATCGCCGTTGAAGGTGCATTCGCCGGAACCCGGATAGGTCTCGGCATCCGAGGTGCCCGGTTCGAGCTTCAAGGAGACAGGCTTGGCCACTGTTGTGGCCTCAATGCCGAGAACGGGTACGGAGGCTGTGACAGATACAGGTTTGAAATCTGATTTATCCAGCCAAGCCCAAGTTGGGAGGTTAACTTTTGTGGCGTTGCTAGGGGCCATATCTACTTTGGTCCCTGGAACCCGGACTTCGGCATAGGCGAGGTGCGCAAGAATTTCCGGTGTTACTGCCTCGGCGGTGGGCGGAGGTGCCCCCTTGTCTACCCAGAAGTCCGGCTCGTCGCAAGCGTCCCAGCCTGGAGGAAAGTTTTCGTTGGCGAACGATGTCCACCAGTAGCCATCATCCGCCTTGCTGAGGTTGAAGTTTTTGTACGGGTGACCGTCCACATATCGCTTGCGCTGCTGGGCATCCCACTCAGGACCGGTTGACTCGGCTTCCCAAATGGGCTCCTCGTATGCCTTGAACTGGGCGGCGGTGTATTTCGGTGCATACCAACAGGCCGGCGGCGTCCATGTCCCTGCCGCCGCGAGCGGACCGGCAGTTGGGCCGGTTCCGTTCTTGGACCGATCGAACGCGATGCCGCTCGCGGACGCCGCGATGGTCCCGTGGTTGCCTTCGTTCTTGGAGCTACCGCTTGCGGGGTTCGAGTTTTCCCGGCCTCCACCCGGCACGGTGACTCCGGCAGAGGCGTAGGGTGC
This sequence comes from Streptomyces sp. NPDC054757, assembly GCF_053612185.1. Classification (NCBI taxonomy): domain Bacteria; kingdom Bacillati; phylum Actinomycetota; class Actinomycetes; order Kitasatosporales; family Streptomycetaceae; genus Streptomyces; species Streptomyces sp. NPDC054757. The sequence continues at coordinate 569,191 of NZ_JBSHBW010000001.1, read as the reverse complement.
CGCAGCAGCCAGAAGAAGTCCGGAAAGCGCACAGGCTACGCATACCGATCTGGTCATTTCACGCATGAGGCATCCCCTGCGGTTGAAACGATCTGACTGGTCTGCCACACGCCATCACTGTTCTTCACGAGTCCAGTCCGGTAAAGGATGAAATCATTCTTAGAGGGTGCCGTAGTGATGATCTTCCCGGTCTTGATCTTCTTTGAATATGCCTTGCTCTCATCCGCACAGAAGGTGAGGGAAGCGGACTTACCGGACTCGATGGTCGCGTGTCGATTGAAGTACGAGATCGAGCCTGTGATCGAGAGATCGGCTTTCTTGAACTTTTCGACCCAACTCGACGACTCCACCAGTGCTTTACCAGTGTTGTAGAAGTTCAGGGCTGCGTATTTGGGATCTGTGCCGCCGACCGCCCCGTTGATTGCGCGCATGCGTTCCGCGCCGTCCGACAGAACGGCGTCCTTGGTGGGGTCCCCCGTGTTCGCCTGCTCGAAGGTCATTTTCAGATCGGACGGCAGAGTGACCTTCGGGCGCCCAGGGGCGTCGCTCGAAGCCGAAGCGCTCGGCGAAGCCGACTTCGACGCCCCTTGGTCCGCGCCCGCGATCTTGTCCGAGTCCTTCGGCTTGTTGTCACCGCCCCCGTCGCACGCGGTGAGGAGGAGTGCCGCTGCGGTCGCGAGTGCGGCGGCAGCGGGCAAGGATCGGCGGTTCACTGGCGACTCCCGGTGAGGGCTGTTGCGGGTTGAGTGAATTGACGCTATCCGGGACGTACTTGGTTTCACCAGAGCGAACTCGCGGTGCGGGCCGTGAGACAGGTGATGATTGGGATGAATGGTGCGTGCGTCAGGGCGTGGTGGGCCGATCCCGACAGCTGTTGCCTGTGGCTCTACGGGGCCCGGGCGCCTCGGGCCGGGGTGAAGGTTCCGGCTTGATTACGCTTGGTTCACGCTTCATCTATATGCGGCGGCGCGTCCGCTCCGTTGCACCCGGCCGGTGCGCGCTCCGTGTTCGCGCCGGGGTTCGCGCCGGATTCGCACCGAAGCGCCTGTGTCCCGCGCCTCCCGGGACGGCCCAGTTGTGACGGTGATCCACACATCCGTAACCGCCCCTCTTTGCGGGTGCATCCGTCGCGCCCCGTCGGCGGGCAGCCTGGAGGGCTCTGATTCGGTCGGACCCGGGAAGCCTTGGCGGGTGCAACCGCCGATCCCTTGTTGTGCAGTGTCTACGGGGAAATCTCGTGAAACTTTGAGGGGCTCGCAAGGACCGTCGATTCTGACCGGTTTGGACCGATCCTGACGATGCGCGTGAAGTTCGCGATCCTTATCTCGTCTTGAGGCGCTTATGTGCTGCTGCTACGGTGCGATGACTTGACAGCCTCCGGTGTCCTGGGGATCGGAACCGGATGAATGGCGGCGAAGTCGACTCGCTTATGGCGTGCACGTCATGGCGACCTGGCGTCGTAGTGATCCAGCCACATCAGCCACACCAGTCACATCAGCCACACCAGTCACATCAGCCAGATCAGTTACAACCAGCCAGATCAGCTACACCAGCCACACCAGTCGCAGAGAACATTCGGGGGAGAAGCGGCGTGAAGGTCCAGGAGCGCACGGGTGCAGGCAACCACAGGGTTCCCTCACCCGCCCAGCCGTCCGGTGAACGGCTTCCCACGGTCGCCCGGGAACGTAAGCCCGCTCTCGCCGCTCTCGCCGTCCTCCTGATCCTCGTCGGCGCGCTGGGAGCCACCGTGCTGGTGCTGCGCGCCGGGAACCGTATCGAGGTCGCCAAGCTGACGCGTGACGTCGAGGCCGGCGCGGCCATCAAGGACAGCGACGTCACCTCGGTGATGGTCGCCGACGACGACTCGATCCACTACATCAAGTGGAGCCAGCTCGGCCAGGTCGAGAAGACCCTCACCGCCAAGAGCGCCCTCTCCCACGGCTCCCTCCTGGTCGGCGAGATGTTCACCGGCGCGAAGGGCACCCCCGCGGGCAAGGCCGTCGTCGGGCTCTCCCTCAAGGACGGTCAGTACCCCGTCGGCATCAAGGTCGGCGACACCGTCACCATCTACCGGGTGGGCGACCGCAGCGGCTCCAGCAGCTCCGGCAACAGCAACAGCCAGTCCGGCTCGTCCGGCAGCACCGGTTCCTCCGGCGGCGGCATCATCGTGGACCGGGCCACCGTGAGCCACGCCGACTCACCCAACGCCTCCACCATCAGCAGCGGCAACCTCGCGGTCACCGTCCTGGTCGACAAAGCCGACGCCGCGGCCCTCTCACAGGCCGCGTCCGCGGGGGAGGCCGCGATCGTCTCGGTGCCCTCCCACGACGGCTGACCGACGCCCACAGAGGCCCCCACAGGACCCTCAGAGGAACCCAGAGGAACGCAGAAGACATGGCGCTCATCGCCCTCGCCGCAGACAAGGGTTCGCCCGGAGTCACCACGGCCGCCCTCGCCCTCGCCGCCGTCTGGCCCCGGCGGGCGCTGCTCGCCGAAGCCGACCCGGCCGGCGGAGACCTCGTCTACCGCACCACCGCCTCCAACGGCGGCCCGCTCAACCCGAACACCGGCCTGCTCTCCATCGCCGCCGCCGCCCGCCGGGGGCTCGCCGCCGACCAGCTCTGGGACCACGCCCAGCCGATGGCCGGCGGCCTTGAGCTGCTCGTCGGCATCGGCTCCGCCGAGCAGGCCGCCGGGCTTGCCGGTGTCTGGCCCACCCTCGGACACGCCTTCTCCACCCTCGGCGACTCACCGCACGCGCCCGCCGACGTGATAGCCGACTGCGGCCGGATCGCCGGGGGTTCGCCCGCCGTCGACCTGCTGCCGCACGCCGGTCTGGTCCTGCTTGTCGCGCGTACGGAACCGGAGCACATCGCCCGCGTACGGGACCGGGCCGCCGCCCTCGCCCACCAGCTGCACGGCGGACAGCGCGGGATGTCGCAGCTCGCCACCCCGCTCATCGGCGTTCTGCTCGTCGTCGATTCGAGCGCGTCCGGAAAGATCGCCCACCAGGTCAACGACATGCTCGTCGCCGCGCAGACCGGCGCCCGGGTACTCGGCACCCTCGCCCACGACACCTCCGGCGCGGCGCTGCTCTCCGGGCGCGGCCGGGGCCGGCTCGACAAGTCGCTGCTGATCCGCAGCGCCCGCAAGGTCGCCGCCGATGTCTACCAGCAGTTCGGCGCGGCCTGGTCGCAGCCGGGTGCCGGGGCCGGTCGATGAGCGACGCCGTCGACCACAGCCTGGTCAAGCGGTACCGGCAGGAGGCCGGCGACCGGATCGCCGAGCAGCGCCGTATCGACCAGGTCAGCAACACGCCGCCGATGTCCGGGGAGGACGAGCGGCAGTACGCGCGCGCCGTCATCGCCCAGATACTGGAGGAGTACGCGCGCGCGGAGATCAACGCCGGGCGTACCCCCTTCGACGCGGAGACCGAGGAGCAGTACGCGGCGGCCGTGCACGCGGCGCTCTTCGGGGTCGGGCGCCTCCAGCCGCTGCTCGACGACCCCGAGGTCGAGAACATCGACATCAACGGCTGCGACCAGGTCTTCGTCGGTTACGCCGACGGGCGCGAGGCCCGTGTCGACCCGGTGGCCGACACCGACGAGGAACTCGTCGAGCTCATCCAGGTGCTCGGCGCCTACTCGGGGCTCTCCTCGCGCCCCTTCGACTCCGCCAACCCCCAGCTCGACCTGCGGCTCCCCGACGGCTCACGGCTCTCCGCCGTCATGGAGGTGGCCCGCAGGCCCGCCCTCTCCATCCGCCGCGCCCGGATGGGCAAGGTCTTCATGGCGGACCTCGTCGGCAACGGCACGCTCACCCCGGAACTGGCCCACTTCCTCGCCTGCGCCGTACGCGCCCGTAAGAACATCATGATCGCGGGCGCCACCAACGCGGGCAAGACCACACTCCTGCGGGCCCTCGCCAACGAGATCCCGCCGGTCGAACGGCTCGTCACAGTGGAGCGCGCCCTGGAGCTGGGGCTCGACCAGTTCCCCGAACTCCACCCCAACGTAGTGGCGTTCGAGGAGCGGCTGCCCAACTCCGAGGGGCTCGGCCAGATCTCGATGGGCGAGCTGGTCCGCCGGTCGCTCCGTATGAACCCCTCGCGCGTCATCGTCGGTGAGGTGCTCGGCGACGAGATCGTCACCATGCTCAACGCGATGTCGCAGGGCAACGACGGCTCGCTCTCCACGATCCACGCCAACAGCTCCAGCGAGGTCTTCAACCGTATTTCCACCTACGCGCTCCAGGCCAACGAGCGGCTGCCCATCGAGGCCAGCCAGATGCTCATCGCCGGAGCCGTCAACTTCGTCGTCTTCGTGCAGCGCCGCAACAACTTCGAGAGCGGCGGGCGCCTGCAGCGTGCCGTCACCTCGGTCCGTGAGGTCAACGGCGTCGACGGCCGCGTCCTCTCCAGTGAGGTCTTCGCCGAGACGCCCGACGGGCGTGTGGTGCCGCACGCCCCGGTGGCGTGCCTCGACGACCTCGCCGTACACGGCTACCGCCCCTCAGGGGCCTGGGGGTGAAGGAGACCGTATGAATGGCATCTCCTCGTTGGGCGGGTTCTTCGATCCGCAGCTGCTGTACGCACTGGGGTGCGGGATCGCGGCGGGCGGCGGCCTCGCGCTGCTGATCCTCGCGATCCGCGGCTTCGAGCCCAAACCCGGCCATGTGAAGGCGGAGCGCGGCGAACGCGCCCGCGACATGCTCCAGTTCGTCGGCCGACGCGGTTCCATCGCCGTCGGTGTCGGCCTGGTGGTGCTGCTGCTGACCCGCTGGGCCGTGGCCGGGGTCGCCGCCGGGCTGCTCGTCTTCTTCTGGGACCGCCTCTTCGGCGGCGCCGCCCAGGAGAAGATCGCCATGCGTCGGGTGGAGGCGCTCGCGGGCTGGACCGAGTCGCTGCGTGACACCATCGCGGGGGCGGTCGGCCTCGAACAGGCCATCCCCGCATCCGCGCGCGCCGCGGCCCCGGCCCTGCGCCCGCACCTCGACGCGCTGGTCGACCGGTTGCGCGCCCGGATGCCGCTGCCGGAGGCGCTCCAGTTCCTCGCCGACGAGATCAACGACGCGTCGGCCGACATCATCGTGGCCGCGCTCATCCTCAACGCCAAGCTGCGCGGCCCCGGCCTGCGCCAGGTGCTCGGCGCGCTCTCCAAGTCGGCGCGCGAGGAGATCGACATGCGGCACCGGGTGATGGCGCAGCGTTCATCGACCCGGCGCAGTGTGCAGATCGTGGTCGTGGTCTCGGTGGCGTTCGTCCTGGGACTGGCTGTGTTCAACCGGGACTTCGTCTCCCCGTACGGCTCGACGATGGGCCAGCTGGTGCTGGCGGGTGTGTGCGGCCTGTTCGCGCTGGGCTTCTGGTGGCTGCGGAAGCTGTCGGTGATCGAGACGCCGGAGCGCTTCCTGGTCCGCGCGGAGCCGGAGGTCCGGTTCGTACGGCCCGAGGCGTCGCAGCAGCAGCCGGGCGGACAGCACGGCGGTCAGCAGGGTCAGCAGGGGCCGTACGGTCAGCCCGGTGGCGGTCAGCAGGGTCAGCACGGGCAGTACGGTGCCGGCCAGCAGGGTCAGTACGGAGCGCCCCAGGCGGGCGCGCCCCAGGGCGGTCCGTACCCGGGCAGTGCGCACCCCGGTGGTCAGCAGCCGCCGCAGACCTCGCCGTTCAACCATGGCCAGGGGGCGCCGCGATGATCGACATTCTCACCGCACCGGTACTGATCGGGGCCGTCCTCGGCCTCGGTGTCTTCGTCCTCGTCCGGGCCCTGTCCCGTACGAAGCGCTCCGCGGTCTCGCAGGTGCAGCGCATCGACGCGCTGCGGGCGGCCGGTTCCGGGTACGAGCGGCCGGGCGACCACGAGACCCACGACGGCCGGCTCGGATCGCTGCGGGCCCGGGTCGGGGTACGGATCGCCGACCTCTACTTCCAGCAGGGCTGGGAGCAGCGCTCGCTCCGCTCCGACCTGGCGGTCCTCGACCGCGGCTGGGAAGGGTTCCTGGCGACCAAGGTGCTGCTCGGAGTGGTCGGGCTGGTCTTCGGCCCGATGCTCTTCGCCATCGTCGTGGTGATCGGCTTCAGCAGGAGCCCGATCATCCCGGTCTGGCTCGCGCTCGTCTGCGGTCTGCTCTTCTTCTTCCTGCCGGATCTCGAAGTGCGCCGGGACGCGGCGGACAAGCGCAAGGACCTGCGCCGCGTCATCGGGGCGTATCTGGACCTGGTCTCGATGAACCTGGCAGGCGGGCGCGGTCTGCCCGAGGCGCTGATGGCCGCGGCCGAGGTCAGCGACGGCTGGGCGCTGCGCCGGATCCGTAACGCGCTCGCGGACGCCCGGATCACCGGCACCAGCCAGTGGCTCGCGCTCGGCAGGCTCGGTGAGGATCTGGGTATCGAGGAACTGAAGGACCTGTCGTCGTCGCTGGCGCTCGTCGCCGACGACGGGGCGAAGGTACGAGAGTCGCTGGCCTCCAGGGCCGAGACGATGCGCCACCGCGAAATGGCCGAGATCGAGGGGGCGGCGGGTGAGAAGTCGCAGTCGATGCTTGTCGCACAGCTGCTCCTCTGCGCCGGCTTCCTGGTCTTCCTCATCTATCCGGCCGCGATGCGCGTCTTCCAGGTCTGATCCCGCTTCCCCTTCTCTTGAGAGGATTTCATCCCATGTTCGGACGCCGCTTCAGTCACCCGACTGTCGACTTTCTGATGACGTTCCTGCAGGCACGCGTCGAGCGCGCCCGCTCCGATGAGACCGACCGCGGCGCGTCAGCCGTGGAGTGGGTCATCATCTCGGCGGTCGTCGTCGCGATCGTCGGCGTGGTCGCCGCGATCATCAACTCCGCGCTGAGCGACGGCGCCAACAAGGTCGGCGACTGCATCAAGGGAGCGAGCGCGAGCGGCACCTGCTGAGGCGCGGGGCCGCCCGGGATCCTGCCGGGCCTGCTCCCGCGTCCCCTGTTCATTCCCGAGTCCGGTCGATCGGACGAGTCACTGAGTCGGTGCTGGTGCGTCAGAGGATCAGAGCGTTCGTACGCCGCAGGGTGGAGGCAGCCTCCGCCCGCGGCGACTCCGGCATGACCGCGATCGAGTTCGTCTTCCTCACGCCGGTCCTGTTCTTCATGATCTTCGCGACGGTGCAGTTCGCGCTGTACTTCTTCGCCGACCATGTGGCCCAGGCGGCGGCGCAGGCCGGTGCGCGCAAGGCGCGGGCCGAGGCGGACGAGAACCCCGGCGGCTGGCGCGGGGACGCGGGCGACGTCGTACAGAGCTATATCCACCAGCTCGGCTCGAAGCTGGTGCTGGGCCCGGACGTGACGATGCTCCAGCCGGACCAGGACACGGTCGGCGTGGAGATCACCGCGAAGGTCCCCAATGTCTTCCCGGGCCTGGGCCTCACGGTGCACGCGCAGTCGCGGGGGCCCGTCGAGCGGTTCGTACGGGACTGATGAGAGGCCAACGGGTGGCGGGGCGTAAGGCGTTCTTGGGTACGGGGAGTGGCCGTACGGGCAGGTGTGCGCGGTGTGTGCCGCGTGCGCCCCGTGTGCCCCGTGCGATACGGACCTGGCTGGACCGCACGGGCGCCGCCGGGGCCGACCGGGGCCTGTCCACCATCGAGGTGGTCATCCTCGCCCCCGTCATGATCCTCTTCATTCTGGTGCTGGTGGGCTTCGGGCAGCTGGTCGAGGGCCGCGGCGCCGTGGACAGCGCCGCGCGTGACGCCGCCCGCGCCGGCTCGATCCAGAAGGACGGCGGCGTCGCGATGTCCGAGGCGCGCAGGGCAGCCGAGGCGGACCTCACCGATGTCTGCTCCGGCCCGGTGTCCGTCACGGCCAAGGGATTCGTCAAGGGCGGCTTCTTCACCGTCGACGTGAGCTGCCGGATCCGTGGTCTGGCCATGCTCGGCCTGGACATCCCCACCACCCTCAGCGGGCACTCCACCTCGCCGATCGACCCGTACCGGAGGACGCAGTGAACGCGCTCACCGGAGCAGCGAACGCGCAGACGGGGGCAGCGAACACCCTGACCGGATGGATCGATACCCGCAAGGCCCGCCTGGACGACCGGGGTTCGGGCGCGGCGGCCGTCATCATCTTCGCGTTCCTGTTCCTGGCCCTGGCCGCGTTCGTGGTGGACGGCGGCCTGTCCATCTCGCAGCGGGAACGGGCCGCGGACATCGCGGAGCAGGCCGCACGGTACGCGGCCCAGGACATCGACCGGGAGTCCCTGTACGGCAACCATGGCGGCCCCGCGCCGATCAACTACCAGAACTGCGACGCACGGGTGCACGCCTTCGCGGTCGAGATGGGCATGTCCGCCCGGGACATCGGCGCCTCGCACTGCACGGCGGCCAACACACAGCGGGTCGAGGTGACCGTGCAGCTGACGTACGAGCCGGTGCTGACGGGCCTGTTCTACAGCCACTCGATCACCGTGCACGGGTCTTCGGTCGCCGAGTCGGTCACGGGTTGACGGTGACGCGTTCACCGGGTTCCCGGTGCAGATGGAAAGGCACACACTCTCATGCATGACACAACCCCCTCACGTCTCGCGCGCCGCGGGGCCGGCGCGGCGGCGGTCGCGGTCGCGGCTGCGCTGGTGCTGTCGGCCTGCGGCGGCGGTCATTCGTCGTCCTCCGGCAAGGCGGGCAAGAACGACAAGATCGCTGGGGCGGACACGGGGGCGACGGCGGCCCCCTCCGCTTCGGCTTCCCCGGACGGGATCGAGCGGCCGAAGGTCGTGCTGCCGAAGGGCGTGAGCAACGTCTTCGAGGGCGGTAAGACCGGGGATCCGAAGCAGGACGCGATCCTCGCCGACAACGCGCGGAGCCTCGACGCGATCAACGCTGCGATCACCACTGATGACAAGAAGCTGCTACCGGCGGTGCGGTTCTACAACAAGGGCGATGCCCTTACCTCGGCGCTCTCCTACATCCAGGGGTTCTATGACGACGGCAGGTCCTACGTGGGAACTGCTCGTTACTACAACCGGAAGGTCACCCCTCTGAAGGACGGAGCCGTGGCGGTGACCTACTGCCAGGACGCGACGAAGACGTACCCGAAGAACCGCAAGACCGGCAAGGTGAGCCACCCCGCGGCCTCGTCGGGGGACTACACCTTCTTCAACGAGCGTCTGGAGAAGAACGACAAGGGCGTCTGGCAGTCCGCCAATGTGATCTCGGGTGAGGGGGGCAAGAAGTGCGCCTGACGCGCCGGGCCGGTTCGAGATACCTGTTGGTCCCGGGGCTGGCGCTGACCCTTTTGTCCGTGCCCACTTCCGCGTTTGCCAGCGGCGGGCTCGGAGGTAGGGGCGACCAGCGCGCCCACTCCGCGGGCGGCTCGGCCAACGGCAAGATCACCGTACACACGCGCATCCGGACCACCACCAACGGCAGTCCCGGCACCGCGAAGACCGGCTCGCTCTCCTCCACGGACAGCAACTGGACTCCGCCCGCGTGCTGGTACGAGCCGGCCTTCTCACCGAAGGAGATCCAGGCCACCGTCAAGTCCTGGCGAAAGGTGGGCTTCTTCGGTATCGGCGACATCGTGGGTGGCTTCCTCGACAGTTACTACAAGGACGGCAAGTACAAGAACTACAACCTTGACCAGCAGGGCAAGGGAATGTTCTGGGCGGCCGCCATCAATCCGAAGCGCAAGGACGACCCCCAGGCAAACTCCTGCGACAAACCGCCGTTCTGGGTCCCGAACAACACAACCCCCGACGAGCCCCTCGCCGTCAGCCCGAAGGTGCTCGCCGAGTACGCCTATGACGAACTCCCCGTCCCCGACACACAGATCGAGGCCGCCCCGGCGGGAAAGTCCACGGTCAACCTGCCCACCTGGGTCTGGCTGGACAAGGCCCGCTTCAAGCCGGTCTCTGTGACCGCCTCACTGCCTGGGACCGGGCTCTCCGCGACCACGACCGCCACCCCTGCCGCGCTCCGCCTGGACCCGGGCACGGCCGATGCGGAGGTCCACCCGGCGGGCGGCGACTGTCCACTCAACGCGGACAAGTCCATCGGTACCCCGTACATCCGGGGCTCCGCCGACCGAACGCCGCCCTGCGGGGTGACGTACCTGCGCTCGTCGGGCGGAGGGACGTATCCACTGCGGGCGACGCTCACCTGGAAGATCACCTGGACCAGCACCACGGGAGAGGGCGACACGCTGCCCGATGGAACCTACGGGGACACGAAGGACGTCGCCGTCCAGGAGATCCTGTCGGTCAACCGCTGAATACCCGTGCCACCCGAGGAGAGAAGCGAGCGATGCCGTTCGGAAGGCAGCGGCGGCCCCCCGAGCCGCCCGTCGAGCCGATGCCCTGGGAAAGCATCGGCTGGTTCGTGGTCAGCGATGTGGAACAGCCGGCCACGTTCCGCCGTAAAGCGGTGACCGGACCGCGGGCGATACGTGTGCGGTCGGTCGACGGGCCCGTACGGTGCTTCGCGCCTGCCGTGCTTGTCGTCCAGCCTGACCCGGAGACCAAGGCGTACGACCTCTACGCGGCCCGGGATCCCCGTCAGCCGATCTGCGCGCTCGCGTCCATGACCGGCGGGAAGGGCGGCGAGCAGTACCGGGTGGCGGACGGAGCGGGGCAGGAGATCGGCACCGTGCACCGTACTGTCGCCGCGAAGCGCACGATCCAGCACACCTGGTGGCTGCGGCAGCCCGGTCACCCGGATGTCGTGGCCCGCTACCACTGGGCCAAGGGCAGTGCCAAGGAGGTTGCGTCGCGGGGCAAGGCGGCTGTGGCGCGGCAGGCGGGGAGCCTTGCCGAAAGCGTCGTGGATTCCTTGATCTTCGGTGGTGACGACAGCGGCGGCCAGAGCGGCAACCACATCCGCAAGCCGGTGACCTGGCGGGCGGGCGAGGACGAAGTGGCCCTCACGTCGGATCACACGGACCGCGGGGTCAACACCTATATGCCGAAGGCCGGCTGGCTGGACCTGCGACTGGTGTTCGCGCTGGCGGTGCTGCGGGAGGGCTGACCGTACGCGGGCAGGTTGCCGTCGTCGGCGGGCAGCGGCTGTCCGTCTGCTTCTCCCGGGCCTCTTCATGTCGTGCCCGAGGTCTGGCCCGTACGGGACAACTGGCGCCGTTCGTGTCAGCGCCGTGCCTGCGCCCCCGCCCGCTCCAGCGCCGCCCGGAGCTTCTCCGGGTGGCGGGTGGGGGCCGACCAGACCGGATGGAACGTGAACTGCTGTGGAGCCGATGTCCTGAACCAGTACCGCCTCGTGTCCGGGGGCTGGAACTCCGGCACAGCAGCCGCGGAGAGATCGACGGCGAAGACGAGAGCGGCGCGCGTGTAGGGGGCCGTCAGCGGGCCCACCAGAACGGTTCCGGCAGCGGCCGATGAGCGGTTCGCCCCCACACTCCTGCCCAGCCTGGCGAGCTTCCGGATTTCCTGGCGCTCCGTGACCACTTCGACCTGCTGGAGCGCGTGCCAGGGACAGAAGTACACCTGCCGCCGCCGCGCTCTGACCCGAGGCAGCTTGTCTCCTTGCTTGCGGCCTTGCCCGTGCTCGCGCGTCCGCCTGCGCGCGGCCTGACTGAGGCCGCCGATCCAGATACCTGCCTGGTCGACGCGGATACCGATCGGCCAGACCTGGCCCAGGTACAGGCCGCCAAGAGTCATGGACCCGAACCAGCCCACGATCACTCCGGGGATGTACACCGAGGGGTTGTCGGTCAGCAGCAGAGCAACGAACGAGCCGATCAGCAGCAGGGGCCAGAAGAAGCCGTGGAACACCAGTGGTGGGCGGAGTCCGGAGCGCTCCTCGGTGTAGTAGGCAGGCTCGTGCATCTCAGGCAGGTTCATGCGGTGCGTCCAGCGAACAGATCGGTCAGGAGGCGGCCGAGCGCTTGATCGTCACAGTCGGTCGTGGTCGGCGCTGTACCGACCCCTTCGTGCTCCACGCGCAGCCCGGATGAGCCAACCCGTACTGCGATACGGTCGCGTGCGGGGCCCGAGCCCTTGTCCGGCTGATACACATCGATCACCCTGGGCAGGCGGCGGCCGAGCTTGCGAGCCGGGGCCCTGCCGACCCAGCGCAGCAGGGAGCTGACGGCTTCCTCCGGGCTGATCAGCGCGTACTCGTAGGCCGGGCCGAATCGCGACACGTGGTTCCCGGTGGCCACCTCGGCCAGCACGGCCCGCAGCCCACGGCCTTCGTCGGCGATTCCGTACAGCCGCATACGCTCGGGCTCGCCCATGGGGCCCTCGCGGCGGAGGACGACGAACGCGGGCCGGCCCCGGCCGGCCAGGATCATCGCGAGCAGCGGACGAACCGGAAGGTCCACGTTCTCGGCGATGGGGCCGGCAGCACCGGACTCAGGCTCATCGAGCAGACCGCGGTGGACCAGGAACTTCAGCGCCATGGCCGAGAGCCCGATCCGCTCCGCGTCCAGCATGTCGGACCACCAGGAGCGGGCGTCCTCGTCAACGAGCGTGGCCTGCATGGCTCCGAGTACGTACAGCTCGGCTGCCGACAGAGCGGGCAGCTGGACCGCACCGTCCTGCTCGACCTGGTCCAGCAACGCTTGCGAAGCTTCGACATCTGCTTGTCGGGGGTCACCCGTCATGTGGTGCTGCCTCCATCGGCTGCTCAGAGAAAACTGGTGACCGCATGCCAGGTGCTCTTGGCCGCTGACGCCACGGCGTGACCGGTGGCGTTGCACACGTTCTTGAACGGCTTCCAGTGGTGGTAGAGGTAGGTGCCGCCCAGATAGAGGCCGGTGCCGACCATGACGGCTTCGCCCACGACCGGTACGGCGTCCACGACCTGGAGAGCGGCGAGCGTGTCCCAGGTGGCGAGACCGGCGTTGACACCGGCCGCTCCGCGGTCCACCCAGCCCATCGCGCCCTTGTCCTCGGGCTTCCACATGGTGTAGAAGTCGCCCGCGATGGCCAGACCGTTCAGCCCCACGGTCGCCCCGCGCAGCCACGGAAGCCGCGCCGCTTCCCCGAGGCCGGCCAGCTTCGTGCCCTCGTTCCACTTGCCGATCGCTTCCCAGTCCTTGGCGAAGTCGTCGATCGCCTGGGCGAGATCGGCCTCGGTGGCCGCCCCGCTGCTCATGGCGTTCATGATCGGCCGGGCCATCTTCGGGAAGTCGGCCTCCATCAGTTCCGGGATCCGGGCCGCGAACTGCTCAGCGGTCGTGACGCTCTCCTCCGCGCCCTCCGCGCCGCTCATCAGCTTGAGCAGCACCATGTCGGCGTACGGGGCAGGTACGGCGTGCAGACGCTCGTCCCATTTCCGCAGTTCGCCCTCGGGGCCGAAGAGCTTCTCCCAGAGCCCCGGGTTCTCCTCCTTCAACTCCTCGCCCGCCTTCGCCACCTGCTCCTTGAGCTGCTTGGCGGAGAGGGTGTCAGGACAGGTCCTGGCGAGCGTCGTCTCCGCGTGGCTCAGCGCGGTCGCACACGCACCCGCGGCGCGGTTCAGGTCGGAACTCGCGTCGCTGACCTTCTGGCCGAGTGCTTTGGTGGACCGGCCCGGGGCAGAGGACGCATGGTGCGAGGCGTGGGAGTGGTTGTCGGCGCTGGTGTTGGCGCCCTTCACCGCCTTCTGTGCGGTCTCCAGCGCCCCGGCGTAGGTATGCAGTGCGTCGTACGCGGCGCCTGCCGCCGCATGGACTGCCTTGAAACGCGGATACACGCCTTCGGCCGCCGTCCGGTACTGCTTGGACAGTGGGCCCGACCAGCCCTTGAGTACGGCTTCCACATGCCGCTGGAACGTCGTCAGCAGTGCGGAATGGTCATGGGCCAGCGATTTGAACCGGCCGGCGGCGGTCCGCAGTGTCTCTGGATTCCCGGCCGGAACGGTGTACGTGGGAGGCGTCATCTGCCGCCTCCGCCCGCCTTCTTGAGGTTGGCGGCGGTCGTCCGGGCGACATCGCCGAGATCACTGACGGAGGTTCCGGTATCGTCGGCTGCCTTCGCGATTGCACCGGCCAGCGAGCTGATCGCGGTGGCCACCCGGTGGTCCCCGGCGGCGCCGGCTGCCTGCTTGCCGGCCGCCGCGCCGGCCTTGGAATGGCTGTTGGCCGAGGTAACGACCGCTTTCATGGATGAAGCCGACGCCTGTATGTGCTCGGCGTCACCACCCCGGTACCCCACTGCTTCCCCCCACCCCGTTTTCTCTGCCCGGTCCCGGCTGATCCGTCCCAGCCCCGGCTCCGGCATCCGACGGTGCTCGGCGGGCCAGGCCCAGTCAACGCCGGAAGAGGCGCATCGCCCACTCTTGGCCGGGCGGTGAGGGGAACTTTGCAATCGTGTGGCCTGGGGAAAAGAGTGGGGCGGGGAGAGCCACTTGCCGGCCGCCGGTGGATGGTCCTGACCTAAGGCCCGCCCGGCGCTTGCCGCCCGGGTGAGCGGGTGAGCAGGGCCCCTCAGCGGTTGATCGTCTGGATCTCCTGAACGTTCATGTCCTGGGTGGTCTGGAAGGTCCCGTCGGGCAGGTCGCCGCCCGCGCCCCCCGTGCCCTGCCAGCTGATCTTCCAGGTGATCGACGCCTTGAGCTGGTACGGCTGCCCGTCCGTCGCATGCAGGTAGTTGATGCCGCAGGGCGGGTTCTGGTTGGCGTCGCCCGCCTTGTACGGCGTGCCGATGGAGCCGTCCTTGTGGAAGGTGCAGGTGCCCGATGCGGGGAAGGTGTCCGCGTCGTCCGTTCCGGGGTCCAGGTGGAGGCTCACTGGCTTCGCGGTGGTCTCGGCCCAGAGCCCGGTGTTGGGGAGCTCGGCGCGGACGACCACGTCCTTGAAGGTGCCCTTGTCCAGCCAGACCCAGGTGGGTAGGTTCACGGTGGACTTGGTCTGCGGCTTCAGCTCGATCTTGGTCTCGGGGACCTTGACCTTGTTGTACGCGTACTCGGCGAGCATCTTCGGGGTGGGCGCGTGCGGGATCTTCGGGACCTGGCCTGGGGGCTGCCAGAACATGATGCGGCCGCACTGCCAGGAATCGGGGTCGGATTCGTCGGGCGCCACGCTCCGCCAGAAATAGCCGCCCTTGCCGATGTTGTAGTTCTTGTATCCGTCGGCCATCGAGTTGGGGTCGTCGAAGTTGGCCTCGGGTTTGCCGTCCTTGTAGTGGTCGGTCCAGAGGGTCTTGCCGTACCACGACTCGTGAATTCCGACATCGCCCGCGCCGTCCGTCTTGTCGACGAACGCCTTGAGCGCCTCGGGTGTGAAGACGGGCTCGTACCAGCACGCCGGAGGCTTCCAATTGGGGTCGACCGCACCCAGACTGCCCCTTTTTCCGCTTCCGCCGCCGCCCTTGGGGTAGCTGAGGCGGATTTGGGAGTGGGTGGCGGAGGCGCTGACGTTGCCCTGGTCGTCCGAGTCGCCCTTCGTGCCACCTCCCCCGATAGCGAGGGCCGGTCCGGAGGAGAGTGCAACCGCAGTCAGCGAGACCACGGCGAGCGCCGTCATCCTGCGCTGGGAGTTCACGACGGGCAGCCTCCCCTCTTGGAATTGGTGGACACGGTCTGCCATACGCCTTGTGAGCTTTTCTGCATGGTGGCCGTGTAGTACACCTTGGGATTCGTGCCTGCCGGATTCCCCTCGACCTTTCCTGTCTTGCGGTCCTTTGTGTATGCCTTGCTCTCGTCCATGCAGTAGCTGAGGACCGCTCGTGTCTTGTTGCCGCCGAGCATGCTCGCCTTGGCGTCGTATACCGGCGCCTTGCCGATGAGGGTCAGGTTCTTGCCCGTGTAGGTCTTGATCCACTTCTGGTCCTGGGAAAGACCGGCCGCAGTGTCGTAGAACTTGAGGTAGTCGGCATCGGGGGCGTTGGCGATGATGGCCGCGTATCCGGCCCGTACCTGTTCCCTGCCGTCGTTGAGAACGGCCTGCTCTTCGGAGTCGCCGCTGTTCCAGCCCTGGAAGTCCAGCTGGAAAGCGTGCGGAATCGTGATCTCCGGCCGCGCCGCACCCGGCGCCGCAGAGGTGGACGCCGAAGCGGACGGGCTCTTCGTCCCCTCGTCCGCTCCCTTGATCTTGTCCTTGGAGGCGTCACTGCTGCTGCCCCCGCAAGCGGTCAGCAGCAGGGCCGCACTGACGGTGAGTGCGGCGGCGATGGTTGGAGTGCGGCGGGCCACGAGATGTTCTCCCCCGGTTGATCGGCAGCAGGTCGGCAGTCCGGACTGCAAACCCGCAGGGAAATCGAAGCTACCAGCCGGGTGTAAAGGGCAGCAGGGGGCGTTCGGCGGATTCCGTGCCAGGTACGGGAGGCGTGACCCGGTCGTGGCGAATCCGTCGTGGGGCGGAGGTTTCACGCGTTCCGCGGGGCCGTGTGCATGTGCGACGCGGCTCGGGGAGAATCCCGCGTATGACCAAGGTTCTGATCACCGGCGGTGCCGGATTCATCGGCAGTACCGTCGCTTCCGCCCTCATCGAACAGGGCATCACCCCGGTCATCCTCGATGACCTTTCCAAGGGGCGCCGGGAGTTCGTACACGGCCGTGACTTCTACCAGGGCGACATCGCCGACCAGGCCCTGCTTGACAAGGTGTTCGCCGACCATCCCGACATCGACGCGACCCTGCACTGCGCCGCCAGGATCGTCGTCCCGGAGTCGGTCGAGCGGCCGCTGCACTACTACCGGGAGAACGTCGCCAAGACCGTCGACCTCCTTGAGGCCCTCCAGCGCAATGGCTGCGGTCGCGTCGTCTTCAGCAGCTCCGCCTCCATCTACGCGCCCACCGCCGACGCCCGGGTTGACGAGAGCTGCCCGGTGGCCGCTTCGAGCCCCTACGCCCGTACCAAGCAGATGATGGAGCAGGTGCTCCAGGACTGGACGGTCGCGGCCCCCGTACGAGTCATCGCGTTGCGGTACTTCAACCCGGTCGGGGCCGACCCCCAGCTGCGTACGGGGTTGCAGGACCTGCACCCGACCCACGCGCTGGGAAAGCTCATCGAGGCGTACACGGAGGGGACGCCGTTCACCGTGACCGGCGTGGACTGGGCCACCCGGGACGGCAGCGGTATCCGTGACTACATCCATGTCTGGGATCTCGCCCGCGCGCATGTCGCGGCCCTCACACGCTTCGACGAGGTCGTCGGGCCCGCGGCCGACGACCGGTACCGGGTCATCAACGTCGGCACCGGACTGGGCACCACCGTGCGGGAACTCGTCACGGCCTTCGAGGAGGCCGTGGGGGAGACCCTCGACGTCCGGGAGGCGGGTCCGCGCCCAGGGGACGTGATCGGCTGTTACACCGCAAGCGACCGGGCCCGTGAACTCCTGGGCTGGGAAGCGCACAAGAGCATGGTGGAAGGTGTACGGGACGCACTGGCGTGGCGGGCGAAGTGGGCTGCCCAGGTGGCCGGTTGAGCAGGTGGCGGTCGGTTGACCGTTCCACCGGTTGACGGGACGATGCCGGGCGGTGGGCTTCGCGCGGCGGGGATGTGGTGCGCGACGCGGGGAACCAGGCACGAACGCAGGAACGGGGAGAGCGTGAACTTGAATGTGAACAACACCGTGTCGGACGCCCAGGCGTCGGACGCCGCCCTCGCATCGGGCACTGACGCGTCCGGTACCGCCGCATCGGGCGCCGGCGCCTGGATGCTCGGTGACCGGAGCGTGAACCGGATAGGTCTGGGCACCATGCGCCTCACCGGCAGCTCGGCCTTCGACCTCGGAGAGCCCGGGGACCGCGACGTATCGGTCCGGGTGCTCCGCCGCGCCGTCGAACTCGGCGTCAACCACATCGACACCGCCTCGTTCTACTTCTCACGGCTGCGCTCGGCCAACGAGCTGCTCAACACCGCCCTGTCCCCGTACCCGGATGACCTGGTCATCGTCACCAAGGTCGGACCCGGCCGCGACCCCTCGGGCGAGTGGTACGAGGCCACGCCCGAGCAGCTGCGCGGCCAGGTGGAGGAGAACCTGCGCCAGCTTGGCCGCGACCACCTCGACGTGGTCAACTTCCGCCGGATGTCCGAGGACTCGATCGCCGAGCACTTCGGCGCGCTCGCCGACCTCCGTGACGCCGGGCTGATCCGGCACCTCGGGATCTCCAGCGTCAGGCCGGAGCATCTGGCCGAGGCGCAGGCCATCGCGCCGGTGGTGTGCGTACAGAACCAGTTCAGCCTCGATGTCCGGAGGAACGGCGAACTGCTGCGCCAGTGCGGGGAGCAGGGCATCGCGTTCGTGCCCTTCTTCTCGATCGCCGGGGAGGGGCGTGACGAGGGCGCCGGGGCGAGGGGCGGGGAGAGCACGGCCGTACGTGAGGTCGCCGCGGCCCACGGTGTGTCCGCCGCCCAGGTCCGCCTGGCGTGGACGCTGCGGCAGGGGCGCCATGTCCTGGCGATCCCGGGCACCGGCAACCCCGTACATCTGGAGGAGAACGTGGCGGCGGGGGCGCTGCACCTCACCAGTGAGGACATGGATCTGCTGCAGACCGCCGGGGGCTGAGAGGGGCCAGGGGGCGGGGCCGGTCCCGTGACGGGCTCCGCCCGGTCTGCGGTACGCAATCGGGGCAAGCGTCAACGGTTCTGTCATTTCGGGCACGTTGTGTCCTCCGGGCCCCTGTCTGGCCTTCGAAACCCTCCGTACCATCTCGATAGGCTCGCCGAGTACCGCGCAGTACGTACCGAGCACCCAAGCACCAAGCACCCAAGCACCAAGCACCCAAGCACCAAGCACCCCGACGATCCCGAACCCGCTCCCTCCCCACAGGAAACCCGCCATGGCGCGCAATACTCCCGGTTCGACGGGCCCGACCAACCGGACGCCCCAGCCTCTGCCCCGCCAACGGACCGCGGGTGACTTCGCCAAGGCGTTCTTCGCGTTTCTCGCCCTCGCGGGGCTGCTGCTCGCCGTGCCGCTGGCCCTGTCCACGCAGGGCTGGCCGCTGCCGCACGGCATGCCGTCCTTCGACATGGTGCAGCAGCAGATCACCGTCGATACGTTCGTGCACATCCTGGTCTGCGTGGTGTGGCTGGCCTGGGCGCAGTTCGCCGCGTGCGTCATCGTCGAGATCAAGGCCGCCGTCTCCGGTGTCGGGATGCCCTCGCACATTCCCGGTGCGGGTCCGAGCCAGTTGCTGGCGCGGCAGCTCATCGCCGCGCTGCTCCTGGTCAGCGCCACCGCCGCGAGCTTCGCGCCGGGTATCTCACAGCTGGGGCAGTCCCTGGAGTCGACGCACAAGCCGACCGTCGCCGCCGCGCAGCAGGCCCCGGGGATCGGGGTCGCGCAGCAGGCGCAGGCAGCGGTGGCCTCGCAGGCCGACGCGCAGGCCCACGCCGAGCAGGCGAACGCGAGGACCGGGGCCGAGGGGGCGACGAAGTTCTACCGGATCAGCCCGCCCGAGGGCCGCCACCACGACTCGCTCTGGGAGATAGCCCAGCGCCACCTCGGGGACGGCCGCAGGTACAAGGAGATCTACCAGCTCAACAAGGACCGGATGCAGCCCGACGGCACCAAGCTGTCCGAGGCGAGTCTGATCCGGCCCGGCTGGATCATGGAGATGCCGGCCGACGCCCACGGCGGCGAGGTCGTGGAGATGCCCGACCAGGCGCCCAAGGTCTCCGAGCAGGTACGCCACCAGATCGACCAGTACGCCAAGTCCGGCAACCACCAGCAGCAGCCCGCGCAGCACCAGGGCGGCAGCCGCGGCGACAGCCCGACGGCGCAGATCTCCGTACCGGAGCAGCGCCTTCCGAACGCGCCCTCGACGGGCAACACGCCCTCGACGGGCAACGCGCCCGGCGCCGGATCGGGCGCCGTCGCCGAGGCCCCTGCGCAGAGCTCCGGGTCAGGGTTCGGCCTCTCCACCGCCCTCATCGGCGCCCCGCTGCTCGCCGCCGGTGTGCTCGGCGCGCTGGGCCGCCGCCGCCGCATGGCGCTGTGGCAGTCGGCGATGACCGCGGTGGCGGGCCGGCGCGGTATGGAGCCGCCGGTCCCGACCGGCGACGAGGCCGATGTGCACGACGCGCTGCTCGTCGGGGCCGACCCCGACGCCGTCCGCTTCCTCGATCTGGCGCTGCGCGGGCTCTCCGCCTCGCTCGGCCGGGAGAGCCGTCCGCTGCCTGTCGTGTACGCGGCGTGGCTCACCGACGACGACCTGCACCTCCAGCTCGCCCAGCCCTCGGGGACCCCGCCCGCGCCCTGGGAGCAGGGCCAGGACCAGACGTTCTGGCGCCTTGAGCGGTCGGCCGTCGCGGCGTACGAGGGGATCGACCCGGACACCGCGGCCGCCCCGTACCCGGGTCTGGTCAGCCTCGGCACCCGGGACGACGCACGGCTGCTGCTGAACCTGGAGGCCGTGCCCGGTCTCGTCGCGCTCACCGGAGCCGACGCCGACCGCGCGGCCGTCCTCTCGTCCGTCGCCGCCGAACTCGCCACCAACGGCTGGTCGGACCGGATGACCGTCACGGTCGTCGGCTTCGGCGCGGAGCTGAGCCCGCTGGCCCCGACCCGGCTGCGCCACCTCGCCTCCGTCGACGAACTCGTCGAGACGCTCGGCGCGGAGGTCGGGCAGCGCCGCAGCGCGCTCGGCGCGGCGGGCCACGACTCGGTCCTCACCGGGCGGACCGGACCCGCCCAGCAGACCCGCTGGGCCCCGCATCTGGTGCTGGTCGCGGACGAGCCCACCGCCGATGAGGCCACCGCGCTCGCCGAACTGACCGCCGACTCCGGCCGGTTGGGCATCGGCTGTCTGATCGGCGCTGGTTCGGATGGTCAACTGCCGGGCGCAACATGGGACTTGCAGATCACGGGTGAGGGGAGGCTGCTCGCGCCGCTGCTCGGTCTCGAACTCGACGCGCAGCTGCTTCCGCAGGCCCAGCACGAAGCGGTCGTACGTCTCTTCGCGGACGCCGACCCGGACGGCGAAGGGCCGGAACCGGCCCGCCCGTTCCTGGTCGACATCACCGAGCAGGGCCGCCCCGCGGTGTACGCGCGGCTGGTCGGCCCGTACGAGATCATCGGCCTGGACGCCCCGGACAGCGAGCGTAGCGCCCTGCTGCACGAAGCGCTCGCGCTGCTCCTGCTGCACCGCGAGGGCGTCCACCCGCGGGTCCTCGCCTCCGCGATGTGGCCGCGGGGAGTCACCCCCGAGGTGTGCGACGCGCTCATCGAGCGGCTGCGGCTCTGGCTCGGCACGGACGAGGACGGCTCGGCCCGGCTCCGTACGGACAGCACCGGGCGGCTCATGCTCGCCCCGTCCGTCGTCTCCGACCTGGACGTGCTCCGCTCGCTGCACCACGAGGCGACCGAGGGCCGGGGCGCACGGCGCGCCTCGGTGCGGGAGCGGCTGCTCACCGACGCGCTCGGGCTGGTACGGGGGCCGCTGCTCGCCGACCGTACGGAGGGCCGCTACACCTGGCTGACCCACGAGATCATCGACACCCAGCTGCCGCTGCTCGTGGCGGACGTGGCGCTGGCCCTGTCGGCGCACCACCTGGAGCAGGAACAGCCGGAGAAGGCGATCGCCGCGCTGCGGGCGGCGGTCTCCGGATCGTCGGCCGACGAGCGGTTGTGGAACGAGATGCTGCGCGCGACACACGCGACGGGCGACGAGGCGCGGCTGCGGGAGCTGGCGGCGGACCTGGTGGTACGGGGCGGGGAGCGGGGGGTGCCGCCGCGTACGGAGGCGCTGCTGGACGAGTTGCTTCCGGGGTGGCGTGGGGGTGTTGCGGCGGCGGGGTGACCTTACGCGTGGCGGGGTGCGGGTGCGGTGGTGCGGGCCTTTCGGGGCTCCGCCCCGGGCCCCGGTCCTCAATCGCCGGACGGGCTTGGTTGTGCCGCCGGTGCCCTCTGGACATGCTTGAGCGCCGTATGTATCCGGACAAAGGGGGCGCAGGATTTCGTGCGGGGCCCTGGCGTAGGCTGGATCGGTCGTCTGTAGCCCCTTGGGAAGGACCCGCCCGGTGACCGAGAACGCCGACCTTACGTCTGTAAATGTCGCAGCCGTCCTCGACCGTGCCGCCGCAGGCGGGCGCATCACCCCCGAGGAAGCGGTCGTGCTGTACCGCGACGCCCCGCTGCACGCGCTGGGCGCGGCGGCCGATGCCGTACGGCGCCGGCGGTATGCCGGGACCGAGCACATCGCCACGTACATCATCGAGCGCAACATCAACTACACGAACCTCTGCGTCACCGCCTGCAAGTTCTGCGCCTTCTACGCGGCCCCGAAGGACACCGAGAAGGGCTGGACGCGCGACCTCGACGACATCCTGCGCCGCTGCGCCGAGACCATCGAGCTCGGTGGCACGCAGATCATGTTCCAGGGCGGGCACCACCCCGACTTCGGTGTGGAGTACTACGAGGAGCACTTCGCGGCGATCAAGAAGGCCTACCCGGAGCTGGTCATCCACTCCCTCGGGGCCTCCGAGGTCGAGCACATGGCGCGTATCTCCAAGGTCTCGGTCGAAGAGGCCGTCTCGCGGATCCACGCGGCCGGGCTCGACTCCTTCGCGGGCGCGGGCGCCGAACTGCTGCCCGCGCGGCCCCGTACGGCCATCGCACCGCTCAAGGAGTCCGGCGAGCGGTGGCTGGAGATCATGGAGGTGGCGCACGGCCTGGGCGTCGAGTCCACGTCGACCATGCTGATGGGCACCGGCGAGACCAACGCCGAGCGCATCGAGCACCTCCGCATGATCCGTGACGTGCAGGACCGGACGGGCGGGTTCCGTGCCTTCATCCCGTACACCTACCAGCCCGAGAACAACCACCTGAAGGGCCGGACGCAGGCCACCCTCTTCGAGTACCTGCGCATGATCGCCATCGCCCGGCTCTTCCTCGACAACGTCGCCCATATCCAGGGCTCCTGGCTGACGACCGGCAAGGAGGTCGGCCAGCTGTCGCTGCACTACGGCGCGGACGACCTCGGCTCGATCATGCTGGAGGAGAACGTCGTCTCGTCGGCCGGTGCCAGGCACCGGTCGAACCGGATGGAGATCATCGACCTCATCCGCAAGGCCGGCCGCGTTCCCGCGCAGCGCGCGACGACGTACGAGCACCTGGTCGTGCACGAGGACCCGGCGAACGACCCGGTCGACGACCGCGTCGTCTCGCACATCTCGTCCACGGCGATCGAGGGCGGCACGGCCCACCCCGAGCTGAAGCTCCTCGACGCCAACTGAGGCCCCGTTGCTGACGCTTCACCGGGCGCGCGCGGACGCGGTCGTCATCGACGGCGACCGTATCGCGGCGCTCGGCCCGTACGAGGAGCTGGAGTCGGTGTACGGGGAGCGGGCCCGGCTGCGCAGCTGGGACGGGGTGCTCACCCCCGGCCGTCACGAGCCGGACGCGCCCGCGCTCCTCGAAGCGGCCTACTGGCCCGACCCCCGCGAGGACCTCGGCCCCGACCCGCTGACCGGCGACGCCCTGGCCGCGCTCGGCATGACCGAGGTCCGCTGGGGTGCGAGCGCCCGGCGCGGCCTGCAACGGCTGCTGGCGGCGGGGACCACGTCGCTCGCCGGCCCCTTCGCCCGCCCGGCGGTCCGCACCGCCGTCGAGCGCTCGGGCCTCACGGTGACCACCGGGACCGGCGCCCCGCGCCCCCTCGCGGTCTCCGGGCGGGCCGACTTCGCGGTGTACGGCGATGACGGGAGCTGTCTCGTGACGTGCGTCGCGGGGCGGATGGTGCACCGGGCGCGGTGACGGCCTACCCGTCAATGGCGCGCTACCGGCTCACGACTTCGGGTGACGGTACCGTCGTACACAGGACCGCATTCCCTCTCTCCGTTCACACTCAGGTCCATGGGAGCAGTCATGGCTATCGCACGCCGGGCGGAACAGGCCACCGAGGACAACTGGATGTTCCCGCCCCCCGCGGGGTGGGTCGTCGAGCAGGTGACGGATCTCGAGCTGCCCTTCGACTGGGAACTCGTGGACGGAGTGATCGTGGCCCGTGGGCAGACAAAGGTGTGGCACAACCGGGTGCGCGACAGCATCGCACGCCGTCTGGAGGACGCACGGGCCGAACCGTACGCCGTCCTCACCGAGCAGTGCGTCCTGGTGGATCCGTACAACGCGCCGCGCCCCGACGTGATCGTCTACGACCCCACCGGGCTGGACGTCTTCGAGCTGGAGTGCATCCCGGTGAGCCGGGTCGCCCTCGCGGTCGAGGTGGTCTCGCCCGAGTCCCGGCAGGACGACCGGGTGCGCAAGCCGGCGCTCTTCGCGGAATCCAAGATCCCGTACTACTGGCGGGTCGAGCTGGGCAAGGACGACGGCCTGAGCATTCACGAGTACTGGCTGCACCACGAGCGGCATGAGTACATCCCCGCGGTCACCCACCCGGTGCACACCAAGCGGCTGGTCACGGACCAGCCGTTCGCCGTCGAGTTCGACGTGTCCGCGCTGCTGGAACTCTGAGCCTTCCCGTGCGCGGCGGCACGCCGTTCTGCCACGCGGGTACGACCCTGTGGCCGCTCTCCATGGGGACGCACGACACAATGGCCGGGTGACCCGAGCATCCCTGGACAAGCAGCCGCACGAAGTCGCCTCGATGTTCGACGACGTGGCGGCGAACTACGACCTCACCAACGACGTGCTGTCCCTCGGGCAGACGCGGCTGTGGCGCAAGGAGGTGGCCCGGGCCGTCGGGGCCCGGCCCGCGCAGAAGATCCTCGATCTGGCCGCCGGGACCGCGACGTCCTCGCTGCCGTTCGCGCAGACCGGTGCGTACGTCGTGCCCTGCGACTTCTCGATCGGCATGCTCCGGGTCGGCAAGGAGCGCCATCCGCACCTCCCGCTGACGGCCGGTGACGCGACGAAACTGCCCTTCCGCGACGGGGTCTTCGACGCCGTGACGATCTCCTTCGGGCTGCGCAACGTCCAGGAGACGGATGCCGCGCTGCGGGAGCTGTACCGGGTCACCAAGCCCGGCGGGCGGGTCGTGATCTGCGAGTTCTCGCAGCCCACCTGGGCGCCGTTCCGTACCGTCTACACCGAGTATCTGATGCGGGCGCTGCCCCCGGTGGCGACCGCCGTCTCGTCCAACCCGGACGCGTACGTCTATCTCGCCGAGTCGATCCGCGCCTGGCCCGACCAGCCCGCGCTCGCCGCCCGCCTCCAGCAGGCAGGCTGGGCGGATGTCGCCTGGCGGAATCTGACCGGCGGCATCGTCGCCCTGCACCGGGGCTTCAAGCGGACCGACTGAGACCGGCGGCAGGCTCAGTCTGTCGACAGGTCCAGCCGGAAGCAGTGGCCCGTCCGCTTCGACACCGGAGTCGTGAAGGTCTCGTGCAGCTCCATGCCGAGCCGCCGGGTCACCGCGACCGACCGGGCGTTCTCGGCGTCGACCATCGCGAACACCTCACCGACACCGGCCGCCCGTACCCGCTCCAGCGTCATACGGGCGGCCGTCGTCACATAGCCGTGGCCCCAGTGGGCCCGCCCGAGCCGCCAGCCGATCTCGACCTGGCCGACCGGGCCGAAGTTCTCGTACGGCCAGGGCTGCGCGCCGGTGAAGCCCAGCACCTCGCCGTCCCCGTCGAGCACCGTCCACAGGCAGAAACCGCGCTCCGCGTCGTGTCTGCGCTGCCGTGCGGTCAACTCCTCGTACTCCGACAACTCCTTCGACGCACCCCCGTGGAACTCCATGACGTCGGGGTCGTCGAACACCCGGTGCCAGGCGTGGGCGTCCTCCTCGGTGGGGACGCGGAGCCGGACGACCGGCGCGGGCTTGTTCACTTCGCAGAACCCTTCAGCTGATCGATCAGGAGGTCCCCATAGACTGCACCTGTCCAGTGCCCCGTGGCACGTGAAATCGAGTCTTCCGGAGTTCCCGCCGTGACCGAGCCCCTCTCCGAGCACACCGCAGATGTGATCGTCGTCGGGGCAGGCCCTGCCGGCTCGACGACCGCGTACTACCTGGCCAAGGCGGGGCTCGACGTCCTGCTCCTGGAGAAGACCGCCTTCCCGCGCGAGAAGGTCTGCGGTGACGGCCTGACGCCGCGCGCCACCAAGCAGCTGGTCTCCATGGGCATCGACATCTCCGAAGAGGCCGGCTGGCTGCGGAACAAGGGCCTGCGGATCATCGGCGGCGGCGTACGCCTCCAGCTGGACTGGCCGGAGCTCGCCTCGTACCCGGACTACGGACTGGTCCGCAAGCGGGACGACTTCGACGAGCAACTGGCGCGCCAGGCACAGAAGGCGGGCGCCCGGCTGCACGAGCGGTGCAACGTCGGCGCCCCGATCACCGACCCCCGTACCGGCCGGATCACCGGCGTCAACGCCAAGATGGGCGAGGAGAAGACCCCGGTCACCTTCCACGCCCCGCTGGTGGTCGCCGCCGACGGCAACTCCACCCGGCTCTCCATCGGCATGGGCCTGCACCGCCGCGACGACCGGCCGATGGGGATCGCGGTCCGTACGTACTTCACCTCGCCGCGTCACGACGACGACTACCTGGAGTCCTGGCTGGAGCTGTGGGACCGGCGCGGTGCCCAGGAGCGGCTGCTCCCCGGGTACGGCTGGATCTTCGGCATGGGCGACGGCACCTCCAACGTCGGCCTCGGCATCCTCGACTCGTCGGCCGCCTTCCGGGAGCTGGACTGGCGTGAGGTGCTGAAGACGTGGTGCGCGTCGATGCCGGAGGACTGGGGATTCGTCCCCGACAACATGACGATGCCGATCCGTGGCGCAGCCCTGCCGATGGCGTTCAACCGGCAGCCGCACTACACCAAGGGCCTGCTGCTCGTGGGCGACGCGGGCGGCATGATCAACCCGTTCAACGGTGAGGGCATCGCGTACGCCATGGAGTCCGGCCAGATCGCGGCCGACGTGATCGTCCAGGCCACGGCGCGGGCGACCCCGGCGCAGCGTGAGATGGCGCTGCACAACTACCCGAAGATCCTCAAGGAGACCTACGGCGGGTACTACACGCTGGGCCGCGCCTTCGTGAAGCTGATCGGCAACCCGAAGGTGATGAAGCTCATCACCGAGCGCGGTCTGACCCACCCGGTGCTGATGAAGTTCACCCTCAAGATGCTGGCGAACCTGACGGATCCGACGGGCGGGGACGCGATGGACCGGATCATCAACGGGCTGTCGAAGGTGGCCCCGAACTCCTGACGGCGGGGCCTGCCGCCTCCGCGGAGCTCCTTCCCCGGCGCCGGGCGCCGGGGAAGGCTCATGCGCGGCGGTGTTCCGTCAGCCGACGGCCTTCCAGTGGTCGTACGCGCTGACCATCTGGTAGGTGCGGTCGGGGCAGTAGAAGGAGCCGGCCGGGGAGTCGTAGGCGGTGTCGGAGTTGTCCGCCGACGCGCGGGTCCAACTGCCGTTGATCCGGACCGTTATGTTGCTGGACTCGAAGGTCTGGCCCGCCATGTCGACACAGGCGTCCGAGCGGCCCGAGCTGCCGACCGAGGAGTACAGCTCGTTGATGTCCCAGCCGGTGTCGCGCCCCGACTGGTTCTGGCCCGACTGGCTGAAGAGGGTGTCCCAGGAGCCGGTCCGGTAGTTGTAGAGCTGCGAGGTCCAGGCGTTGGTGGCGGCGTCGGTCTTGATGACGCGGCCGGTATACGCGCTGGACGAGCCGTCCGTGTAGGTGCTCAGGAAGGTGCTGTCGATGGGCACCGACGCCTCGAAGGCGACGCTGCCGCACCAGTCCCAGGCCGAGACGGAGGGGCCGGACTGCGTGTAGACGGTGACCAGTTCGATGCAGGAGCCGCCCGCCGGGTACATGGTGGGGGTGTAGATCGTCGTGGAGCCGCTCCGGACGTGCAGGGCCGTGGACACCGACTGGGTCGCGCAGGAGCCGTCGCTGCCCGCGATCGCCTTGAAGGACGTGCCCTGGGCCGGGTGGATGTCGGTCGCCAGCGTGCGGTCCGGTGCGCCGCCCCGCAGGGGGCCCTTGTCGGGCAGGCCGGACGCGGGGTAGCCGCGGGCCTCGCGGTGGGGCGTGGTCAGGGCGGCGAGCTGATGGTGCACCTGGGTACGGGAGAGCGCCCCGCCGACCGTACGGCCGGATGCGGCGCCCGCGGACGCGCAGACCGCGGCGGCCTGTTGGTGCGCGGTGGCGGTGGCGGTGGCGGTGTGGCCCGGTACGGGTGCGGCGTCGGCGGTGGCGCTGCCGAGACCGCAGGCCAGGAGCAGCAGAGTGGTGGCGCCGAGCGCGGCTGCCGTGGATGTCAGACGTCTCACGGGGATGCGTTCCTCTCAGGGTGGGGGCCGAGGAGTACGCGGAAAACCATGCTCATGACAGATCGCTGAGTCAATCGAAACGGGAATCTTTGGCCAGCTCTTGTCTGATTGCGACAGCACGGATTGCGGCAGGCCGGATAACGGCCGTCCCGATTGCGGCCGTCCCGATTGCGGCCGTTCCGGCTGGGGCCGTTTCCGATTACGGCAGCGGGGAGGCGGTCGGTTCGGGTTCGGGTTCGGGTTCGGGTCGTGGTGCGGGGGCGCGCCGGGGGAGCAGCAGCGGGGTCGCCAGGAGGAGCAGACCGGCGACGGCGATCGCGGTGCGGGGGCCGGTGACCGCGGCCAGCAGGCCCCACAGGGCGGTCATGGCAGCGATGGAGGTCTTGCTGGTGACCGACCAGGCGGAGAGCGTACGGGCGATCCGGTCCGGCGCGGTCTGTTCGAGGCGGTAGGTGGCGAGCACCGGGTTGAACACCCCGGAGCAGGTGATCAGCCCCAGCTCGACGGCCATCACGAGCACCAGCCCGGCCACGCCCGGCCCGACGAAGGCGAGTCCGACCGACCAGCAGGCCCGCAGTGCCCCGGCGGTCAGCAGGACCCGGTGCTGCCCGAACCGCGCGACGAGCCCGCGGGCCACCCGGGAGCCGATCAGACCGCCGACGCAGGGCCCGGCGAAGGCAAGACCGTACTGCCAGGGGGCGAAGCCGAGGTGGCCGAGCATCAGCACGGAGAGCAGCGGTGAAACCGCCATGATCAGGCCGTTGTTCAGGATCGAGTTGAAGAACAGCGGGCGCAGCACCGGGTGGTGGAGGATGTACCGCCATCCGTCGAGGAGGTCACCGGCGCGCAGCCGCGGTGCGGCGGGCCGCTCCGGGTGCGGCTCGTCGCCGCCTATCGCGCGGATTCCGGCGGCGGAGAGCAGATAGCTGACCGCGTTGGCCAGGACGGTCAGTACCGGGCCGAACATGCCGATCGCGGCCCCGCCGAGCGGCGGTCCGAGCATGGTGGCGGTCCAGGTCGTGGACTCGAACCGGCCGTTCGCGACGAGCAGGTCCTCCGGCCGTACGAGCGCCTTAAGGAAGGCGCCGCTCGCCGCCGTGAACGCGATGTCGGCCGCGCCGACCAGGACCGAGACGACCAGCAGCTGGGCGAAGCTGAGCAGACCGAACGCGTAGGCGGCCGGGACGGTCAGCAGCGCCGCGAAGCGGACCAGGTCCATCGTGATCATCACCGGCCGCTTGCGGCGGAACTCCACCCAGGGGCCGAGCGGCACCGCCACCACCGCGCCGACCGCAAGACCGGCGGCGGCGAGCAGGGACACCTCGGTCGCCCCGGCGTGCAGGGCGAGGATCGCGATCAGCGAGAACGAGTCGAAGGCGAGCCAGGTGCCGAGTGTGCTCACCGCGTACGCCGTCCAGAGCCACCCGAACTGCCGCCCCAGCGACTGCCTGAACGCCATGTCCGCCCCACCTCCCGCTCACTTCGCTCTCTCGCCAGGACAACCTAGCGCCGGCCTCTGACATCGGAGCGGGAGGTGCACCCCGCGCGGGAGCGCGGGCGTTGCTGCTGGGCTCACTTGCCCGAGCCGGTGTGGTAGCCGATCGGGTCGACGTAGACGTCGGGGGCGTTGCCGCTGGACGGGGAGACGGTGATGGCCAGCTTGCCGAGGTTGACGATCTCCGAGACCCGCTCGTTGGGCGGGGTGACGTCGAGCCGGGTGTAGGTCTTGCCCGAGCCGCTGGTGTCGGGGATGTAGTGGAGCAGGAAGCGGGTCTCCTCGCCGTGCGCGATGGTGACGGCGGAGCCGGAGGTGTCGGTGCGGGCGGCGTCCGGGCCGGTGTCGCCCAGTCCGTCGGGGCCGATCAGCTGGACGCCGGGGAAGCCGTGCATGGTGCACGCGCTGGGGCCGGTGTTCTTCATGTTGACGACGATCTCGTTCTTGGCCCCCGTGGAGGCGGTGCTGAGAGCGAGGTGGTCGGCGTCGCACGTGGCGGCCGACGTCGCGGACTGGGTCTTGGTGGTGAGGTTGCTGCCCTTGCCGGAGCCGCCGTTGCCGGAACCGGCGGAGGAGCCGGACGCCGAGGAGCCGGAAGCGGACGCACCGGACGCGGACGAACCTGACGACGAGGAGTCCGAGGAGCCCGAGGCCGTGCTCTTGTCGCCGGTGGAACTGCCGGCGGAGTTGGAGCTGTTGGTGTGGGCGGCGGAAGCGCTCGGTCCGTCGCTGCTGCCGCACGCGGTCAGCGAGAGGCCGGCCGCGGCGACGACGAGGGCGAGAGCGGAGATCTTCTTGACGCGCATCGGTACTCCAAGGAAGCGGTGTCGTCACGCTCGCTCCGGCTGAGCGAGCGTTGTTGCTTCTTTGGATCTCCCCGGACGGGTGAGTTGTTCGCGGCCGGGTCCCATCAAGACGCCCCTGTGACATGCGAGTCGAATCGCCGTGACGGAAGAGCGGAGGAAGCGGGACAGTCCGGGCGCCGGGCCCCGGGGGACGCGGACCCGGCCCGCCGGTCAGATCTGGTTCTCGCCGCCGTCGA
Organism: Streptomyces sp. NPDC054757; assembly: GCF_053612185.1. Taxonomy (NCBI): domain Bacteria; kingdom Bacillati; phylum Actinomycetota; class Actinomycetes; order Kitasatosporales; family Streptomycetaceae; genus Streptomyces; species Streptomyces sp. NPDC054757. The sequence goes on along the minus strand of NZ_JBSHBW010000001.1, from coordinate 538,570 downwards.
CGTACAGGTTGGCACCGAGGACGAAGCTGCTCTGCTCGGAGGCGAGGAACGCCACCGCGCTGGCGACCTCGTCCGCGCGCCCGATCCGGCCGAGCGGGACACCTGCGGCAAACCGCGACCTGGTGGCGGATATGTCCTCCGTACCGGCCAGGCCGTCGAGTCCAGGGGTGTCGATGGTGCCGGGGGAGACCGCGTTGACCCGGATGTTCCGGTCCTTGAGCTCGTTGGCCCAGGTCCGGGCGAAGGACCGGATCGCCGCCTTGGACGCCGCGTACGTACCGAACGCTGCGACCCCGTCGTCGGCGCGCACCGAGGCGTTGAGGATCACCGACGCGCCCTCGTTGAGCAGCGGCAGTGCCTTCTGCACGGTGAACACCGTGCCCCGCACATTGACGCCGAAGATCCGGTCGAAGTGCTCCTCGGTGATCTGCTCCAGCGGTGCGAGCGAGGCACTGGCCGCGTTCGCGAAGAGCACGTCCAGGCCGCGGCCCCGGGCGCGGACCGCCCCGTACAGCCGGTCCAGGTCGGCGAGGTCCGAGATGTCACCCGCCACCGCGGTGGCCCTCTCCGGGCCGATGGCCTCGACGGCCGCGTCCAGCGCGGACCTGCGCCGGCCGGTGATGAAGACATGTGCGCCATCGGCCGCCAGCCGTACGGCGGTGGCCAGACCGATGCCGGTGCTGCCTCCGGTGACGACGGCTGTCCTGCCTTCGAACTGTCCCATGCGAACGACCTCCGTGAAAGTTCGGTACCGATCGGTACGGAATGAGACCGTAGCACTTCCGTACCGATCGGTGCGGAAAGAGTAGGGTGGGTGGCATGGAGTCCCCGCAGAAGGCGCCGGTCGGCCGGCCGAGAGGTTTCGACGCCGACGAGGCCCTCGAACGCGCCATGCGGGTCTTCTGGGAGCAGGGTTACGAAGGGGCCGGACTCACCGACCTGACCAGCGCCATGGGCATCACCCGCACCAGCATGTACGCGGCTTTCGGCAACAAGGAGGAGCTGTTCCGGAAGGCCCTGGAGCGCTATACGGAAGGCCCCGCCTCGTACGGGGAGCGGGCGCTGCGGGAGCCGACCGCCCGGGAGGTGGCCACCGCGTTCCTGACCGGCTCCGTCCGCGCCACCACCCGCCCCGGCTGCCCCGCCGGCTGTCTCGGCGTCCAGGGCTCCCTCGCCGCCGGTACCCAGGGGCGCAACGTCCGCGACCTCCTCACCGCCTGGCGCGAACAGGCCATTTCCCGCCTCCATGACCGGTTCCGGCAAGCCCTCCGGGAGGGCGACCTGCCTGCGGACGCCGATCCCGGGGTGCTCGCCCGTTACCTCATGACCGTGGCGAACGGCATCGCAGTCCAGGCCGCGGGCGGCGCCACCCGGGACGAACTCCGTCAGGTGGCGGAGACGGCGCTGCGAAGCTGGCCGTCCGCCTGAGAGTCGCCCGCGGCTTTAAGCACTGGCATGGCCGCCACCCCTGCGGATAGCGTCATCCCATGTCCAGCCCCGAGTCCGACAGACCGAGGCCACCGGTGTTCCGGTGGCCGAGCTCCTGCTGACCGAGACCGGCTGACCCACGGGGTCAGGGGCATCTCATCGCACGGCTCCGTCGCCGCCGGTTCACCCCGGGTACGGGCCGCTTCCTCCTCGGCCGCGCGCTGAAGCGCCGCTCACCGAGTCATGTCCCGGAGGTTCGCTCCGGGCACTCTTCCGCGTCACCGCCCGCCGGACCTCCCGGCGACGTATGACGTACGCGGCCCCCTCCCCGTACACCGGCCCGCCCGTCCACGACGGTTCCGTCCCGAGGTCTCTCCACGGTCTCGCGGTCTCAAGGTCTCAAGGTCTCAAGGGGTCTGTCTCCCATGCCATTTGCTGTCTACGTCCTGGGGCTCGCGGTCTTCGCCCAGGGCACATCGGAGTTCATGCTGTCCGGGCTCCTCTCGGACATCGCCACCGACCTGCACGTCTCACTCTCCGCAGCCGCTCTGCTGACTTCGGCCTTCGCCGTCGGGATGGTGATCGGCGCGCCTCTCATGGCGCTCTTCAGCCGCACCTGGCCCCGGCGTCGTGCGCTGCTGCTGTTCCTCTCCGCCTTCGTCGCGGTGCATGTCATCGGGGCGCTCACCCCGGGGTACGGAGTCCTCCTCGCGACCCGTTTCGTGGGCGCCCTCGCCAACGCGGGCTTCTGGGCCGTGGCGCTGGCGACCGCTGCCGCCCTGGTGCCCGGGCAGTTGAAGGCGCGGGCCACGGCCGTCGTGGTCGGCGGGGTCACGGTCGCCTGTGTGGTCGGGGTGCCGGCCGGGGCGGTGCTGGGGGAGCGGTGGGGGTGGCGGTCGGCGTTCTGGGCGGTCGCGCTCGTCTCCGTACCGGCGGTCCTGGCGATCCTCCGGATCATCCCGGCCGACCGGCCCGCCACCGAACCCGTCCCCGCCCGTACCGAACTGCGGGCCCTGGCCCGCCCCGCCCTCCGGCGCACGCTGGTCACGATGGTCCTGGTGCAGGGGGCGACCTTCTGTACGTGCTCCTATCTGGAGCCGCTCCTCACCCGCGAGACCGGGCTCGGCGCCCGGTGGGTGCCCGTCGCGCTCGCGCTCTTCGGGGTGGGCTCGTTCCTCGGCGTCACCGTCGCGGGCCGGTTCGCGGATCTCCGGTCCACGGCCCTGATCGCCGGTGGCATGGCCGCGCTGACCCTGGGCTGGAGCGCCCTCGCCCTGACGGCGGGCAGCCCGGCTGCGGCCCTCGCCCTGGTCCTGACCCAGGGGGCGTTCGCCTTCGGTACGGGTACGGCGCTGATCGCCCGCGTCATCGCCCAGGCCCCAGAAGCCCCGTCCCTCGCGGGCGCGTTCTCCACGACCGCCTTCAACCTGGGCGCCACCCTTGGCCCTTGGGCGGGCGGTCTGGCCCTGGACACCGGTTTCGGCTACCGGGCGCCGGTCTGGGTGAGCGGTGCGCTGATGGCGTGTGCGCTGGTCACGGCAGGGGTACGGCGGGTGCGGGCCCGGGCGACGGGTCGAGCGTGAGGTAGCGCAGGGGGCGCACGGCCCATTCGAGGTGGCGGCCCTTGCGGAGCAGCAGGACGAATCCGCAGGGCTCGCCCCGGTGCAGCGCGGCGAGCGCGGGCAGCCAGCCGCCGTGCTCGGACCAGCGCAGGGCGCGGGCCGCTTCGCGCGGTGGCAGGCCGAGTACGTGGCTGGTCCGGAGCTGGGCGCGGATCGTACGGATCGCCTCGCGGGGCGTGGCGAGGACCCGCAGGTCAACGGGCTCGGGCCGGAACCCGTTCGCGGGCCCGTACCGCAGCACCTCCAGCCGGAAGCCGAGCGCGACCCGGGCGTCGGCGGTGTGCGGGGGAGGGGGTGTGTGGGGTGACGTACGCATGGCCGACCGTCCGATCGCAGCGTCTGGGAGTCCGGAGCGCCTGCCTCAACTGGGGTGTGGGCAGGCGGGGTTACGTTGCCCGGGGCGCGGCGCGGTTGCTGCTGCGGCCTTGGTGGCGACGTACGGTGACGGTAGCGTCACCGTTGCGGGCTCCGCAAGTATGCTCCGGAGCATTCATGCTTCCGGGTACGCGCGAAGGCCCTCGCCGCGGGGGGCAGAGGGCCTTCGGGGGTGGACCGGCGGGCCGGCTACTGGGCGAAGTGGTCGAACTCGCCTGCCTTGACGCCCTGGATGAACGCCGCGAACTTCTCCCGGCTGGTGGCGGCGACCGCGCTCGGGTCGTCGCTCTCGCGCATCAGGATCTCGCCGGCGTGCTCGGCGATCTCGACACACTGTTCCTGGCCGTTGGAGAAGGATGACTTCTGCCACGCAATTGCTTTGTCCATGCCGCCGATTCTCACATGTCCCGTGCGATGTGGTGAATGAAGCTGCGCGACTCCGAGGGCTCCAGTGAGGCTTGCTTCGCGACGTCGAGTTGCAGGCGATATCTGTGGACATCCGCCGCAGCGTCCAGGTAGAGCCCACGGATCGGGGTGTCGATGTGCACCGTGTCCAGCTGCGGAACGACCCCGCCCGCGTACAGCACGGTCTGGGTGATGTCGATGAACCGGTCGAGAGCGAATGGGACCACCTGCACGGTCACATTCGGCCGGTCTGTCGCCTCCACGAGGTGTTGCAGTTGTTCGCGGGCGATTTTGCGCCCGCCCACGCGCATGCGCAGCGCTGCTTCATGTACGACGACTTGGAATTCGGGCGGCTGCTCCCTATCGAGCACAGACTGCCTGCGCATCCGGTGTTCCAGTCGGGCTGCCACGTCGTCCTCGGGCAGCTTGGGGAGGACCGCGTCGAACAGTGCCTGGGCGTAACTGTGTGTCTGGAGCAGTCCGGGAAGAGTCACTGACTGGAGACAGTGCATGTAACGGGCGTGGTGCTCCAGCTCGGCCATATTCAGGAATCCGGGCGCGAGTACGCCCCGGTACTCGTCCCACCAGAACTGGCCCCGGTGCTCCCGCGAGATGGCGCACAGCGCCTCGACGAGCGCTTCGTCGTCGCAGGCGTAGAAGCTGGCCAGTCGGCGGATGCGGTCCTCACCGATACCGGTGCGGCCTGCCTCGATGTGGCTGATCTTGGCCTGGTCGGTCGAGATCAGCCCGGCGGCCTCCCGGGCGGTCTTGCCGGCGCGTTCACGCAGCTTCCGCAGTTCACCGCCCAGGCGTACCTGGCGGCCGGTCGGGTTGTCCCTTGGCGGCATGTCACCTTCCCCTGTCCGTGCCCAGTTTGGCCTGTCGTGGCGTAACCGGTCCACTCGGTCGTGTGAACCGTGGCGACAAGCTTGCTCCGGAGTCTCTGTGCCCCTACGGTCCTCACTGTACGGAGTTCTCTGCTGACATTCCGAAGTGCAGCCTCCCGCTTGCCAGTTCACGGCAGGCCGGGCGGGCCATGCCACGGGCCGCGGAGGGCGATCCGCGCTGCGGCCGAGACCGGCAACACGTAAGGGAGACCACGAGATGACCCCCGTACCCACCCGCCCCGTACCCCGCCCGCCCCTGCCGCAGCGTGGAGTCTCCTACCGGCTGGTCGCGCCCAACAGCCCGACCGCGCCCGGGATCGTGCGGGACTTCCTCGGAACCCTGCTACGGGCGACCGGTCACGCCGGACTGGTGGAGGACGGGCGCCTCTGTGTGAGTGAGGTCGTCACCAACGTGTACTGCCATACCCGCTCGCCACTCGTCCGGGTGGATGTCACGGTCAACCGGAACCGAGTGACGGTGTACGTCACGGACGACGATCCGGCGTCGCTGCCCTGGCGCGGGTACCCGGAACACATGCCGTGCGCCGAACACGGCCGGGGTCTCGTCCTCGTGGAAGCCCTCGCAGCCCGCTGGGGAACCAGGGCCAACGGCGAACCCGTACCGGAGTCCAAGTCCGTCTGGTTCACGCTCGAAACGGCCTGGTGAACGAAGGGGGCGCACAGTGGCCGGGGCCTGGGCCCTTCTCGTGCCGTTCCGTGCGCTCCGTACGGAAGGTCAGATGAGGTGGTCGAACTCTCCGGCCTTCACGCCCAGGACGAAGGCGCGCAGCTTCTCGACGCTGGTCGTCACCACTACGGCGGGGTCGTCGCTCTCGCGCATCTTGATCGAGCCGTCAACGGGTGCCAGCTCGATGCAGCTCTGATTGTTGTCTGGTCCCGAGAATGAGGACTTCTGCCAGTTGATTGCGTCGGTCATGTTGGTTGACTCCCAGTTCCGGTGCGATGCGGTGGATGGGTTGGGCCGACTTCGTCGGGCTGAGCGAGCTTGGTCCTGTGTGTACACCCCGAGCGACTGCTTGCGCCAGGGGGCCGGGTCCGGTTCGGGGAGCGCGACCCCGGTGTAGAGCCTGTCGGTCAGCAGATCGGCGATCGACTCAGGGGGTCTCCCGACCCCCTGCGACTTGATACGAACTAAGTTCGTTAAGTAGAACTTAGATCATCAAGGCGAACTAAGTTCGTATGCGTGTCGATGGCCTGGAGGTGTGTGATGCGGGTTTCCGTTGTCGGAGCCGGTCTGGGGGGCCTGGCTCTCGCGCAGGGACTGCGTGGTGCCGGGATCGAGGCCGACGTGTTCGAGCGCGACCCGGGGATCGGCGCACGGTTTCAGGGCTACCGGCTGGTGCTGGACCCGATCGGATTCCGGGCGGTGCGCGACTGTCTGCCGACGCGCTGGCATCCGCTGCTGGACGAGATCGTCATGGACGCCTCCGCCGAGCAGATGATCCTGGACCCGCAGCTGAACGAGATCGGCAGGCTCGGCGCGGGCCGGACCGGCATCGTGGTCGACCGGCAGGTGCTGCGACACCTGTTGCTGACCGGCCTCACCGTGCACACCGACGCCGCGCTGACCGGCTACGACGTGCTGGGCGACGGCAAGGTCCAGGCCCGGTTCGCCCGCCGCGACCCGGCCACCGCGGACCTGCTCGTCGGCGCGGACGGTGTCACCTCCGTGGTCCGCGGGGTGTTGTCGCCGCAGACCACCCCGACCGACACCGGCGTCCGGTTCGTCATCGGCCGCACCCCGCTGACCGACGAGTTCGCCGGTCTGTCCATGGCGTACGGCTCGAAGATCACGGACGGCGGGGTCAGCCTGCTGCTCGGCGCGATGCGCTTCCGTACCCCGCCCAGGCAGGCGGCCGAGCGACTGGCCCCCGAGGTCACGCTGCCCGACATCGGCGACTATGTGCGCTGGGCCATGATCCTGCCGTCGAACGGCTCGCTGGGGGACCTGTCCGCGCAGGACGCCGTGCTGTCCCGGATGGAAGGGTGGCACCCGGAACTGCGTGCGCTGATCGAGCAGGCCGACCCGGACAACAGCACCCTGTTGTCCATCCGGGCCGTCGAGCCCGGCGAGCGCTGGGCGTCAGGCCCGGTCACGCTGCTCGGCGACGCGATCCACGCCACATCGCCGACCGGCGGCAACGGCGCGAACACCGCGCTGCGCGACGCCGACCTGCTGCGCCGCTGCCTGAGCGAGGCAGGCGAAGGCCGCGAGGAGCTGCTCGGCGCGGTCGACGCGTACGAGCGGCAGATGTTCGCGTACGGCGCCGAGGCCGTGCGCAGCAGCCTTGAGAAGCTGCCCGCCTTCGCCCCCGGGGCGAGACTGTCCTGAGGCCGAAGCCCACCCCGGACGACCGGCCGGACCGCCCGCCCGCTCGTGGCCGGCCCCCGCCCCGCTCAGTCCCCTCGCCGCGCGGCCACCCTGAACCGCAGTCCGGCGCGCTCCAGCCGGGCCCGCAGGGTCGGACCCATGGCGACGGCGGGGGTCAACTGGCCTGCCAGGGCGGGGAGTTCGTCGAAGGCGAGGCAGAGCGCGGACTCGCCGAGGATCTTCGCGGTCTCGTCGTAGCCCGGGTCCCCGCCCGACACCTCGGTGCAGACGCGCCGGCCTCCGCCCTCGCCGACGAACCGGACGCTGAACCAGCTGCGGGCCCGGCGCTCATCGGACGGGCCGTCGCCCGGGGCGAGGCGGCCGGAGATCCAGCGCCGGGCGGCGGGGAGCTGGGCGGCGGCCGCCACCCCGGCCACCCCGGCCAGCGCGCCCAGAGCGACCGGCAGCCGCCGGACCGCCGCGTAATGGCGGTAGCGGAAGTCCGGGCCGTACGTGTCGAGGGCGGCGGCCGAGCGGGCCACGACCTGCGGGTCGATGGTGGGCAGCGGGAGGGCCCAGGCGCCGACCTCGGGGGCGAACCTCGCCCCGACCGGCGTGGAGACGCGGCGGTCCGACGGCCGGGGCTCGACCGCACGGCGGTCACGCGCCGCGCGGACCGTCTGCCGTCCCCGGGAGAGCGCGGTGAGAGTGGAGGCGAGTGTTCCGCCGGACGGAGCGGCACTGGTGCGTACGAAACCGTCGACGCGCAGCGGCACGCCCTGCGGCAGCTGCCCGACCGTGAACTGCACACCGAGGTCGTGCGGAACGGAGTCGAAGCCGCAGGCGTGCACCAGCCGGGCTCCGGTCTCCAGGGCGCGGGCGTGGTGCCGGACGTAGGCGGTGTCGACGAACTCCGGCTCGCCCGCGAGGTCGACGTAGTCGGTCCCGGCGTCGGCGCAGGCGGCGACCACCCCCATGCCGTGGTCGATGTACGGGCCGACCGTCGTGGCGAGGACCCGGGTGGAGTACGCGAGTTCCCTCACGGTGGCGGGGTCGTGGACGTCCACATGGAGCAGGGGGACATCGGCCGCCGATGGCACGGTCTCCGCGATCCGGCTCCGCAGTCCGCGCAGAGCCTCGGCGTTGCGTCCGGCCAGTGCCCAGCGACAGTCGCCGGGGGCGTTGCGGGCCAGGTACTCGGCGGTCAGGGCGCCGACGAAGCCGGTCGCACCGACGAGGACGATGTCGTATGTACGGTCCATGGGCTCGCGCTCTCCTCAGCTTGCGGTTACCCAACGGTAAGGACCGGGTGGGGGCGCGACAAGCAGGCGGCTCACGACACCGGCAGGACCAGGCGGCTCACGGGGGCCCTGGTGTGTCACCGGGGTCCGGGCGGGCTCACCGGGGTCCTGGTGTGTCGCCTCGCCCCGGCCAGTGCACGGGCTGGTCGCCGCCCTGGACGGCGAAGACCGTGCCGGAGCCGTGGGCGGTGTTGGTCTGTTCGAGGTGTGCGTGGGCGGTCTCCCGGTGGCCGTCCGGCAGCGTGCGCCGTACCTCGTCCACCAGACGCGCGAGTGGCTCACGGCAGGACGGCTCGCTGCGGAGCAGGGCGTCCAGTTCCCTCGCCCACGAGCCGAGGACGGCCTGCCGTGCGGCGTCGCGCGCCGCGGCCCCCTCGATGAGCGCGGCGTGGCTGTCGAGCCGGGCCGTGATCTCCCGGCGCCGTCGGCCGGAGCGGCGGAACAGGTCGGTGAAGCCGTCGCGCACGGTCTGCCACAGGTCCGTGGTCATCGCGGTGACCAGGGTGGCCGCTCCGGCTGCCGCGAGTGTGGCCAGTTCGTCCTCCACGCCACTCCCCTTTCCTCACTCGGGTGTGCGTCCGCTGATGTGCTGGTTTCCGTTCTGGGTGGCGTAGACGACGCCGTGCCCCGAAGCCTTGTTGACCATCTTCGACAGACCGGCCGGGCGCTCCCGCGGTTGCGGCTCGACGGCCCGGCCCGGGGCAGCCGCTCCCCCCGTCGGAGCGGTTGCCCCGGGCAGATGCAGCCAGGCGTTCGCCGTGTACTCCTTCTCCGTGACGTCGACCTGCCGGAAGGACTCGGGGTCGATGCCCGGGTAGCCGTGCCGCACCGTCTCGTCGTAGAAGTGCTGGGAGACGAGGAGCGACGCGGGCACCGAGCCGGGCGCCCCGGCCAGGGCCTCCCGGGCGGGGCGGGCGTCGAGCAGCCGGGCGAGCACCTCCAGCGGCCCCCCGGCGACCCCGGCCCGTCCGAGCCACACATCACCGGCGTGCAGCGCCACCCTGAGGCGGATCCGTGTCGGGGCGGCGGCCGTCCGGTTGTGCGCGTGCAGCCGGACCACCAGTTCGTGGAAGAGCGGGTGGATCAGCCGGGACTTCGGCACGCACGCCGGGGCGACGATCCGGAGGCCGTCCCCGAGGTCGTCGACCCGGCACTCCCGCCAGTCGATTCCGCTCTCCTCCAACGCCTCCTGAAGGGTGATCAGAAGGACCTCGCGGATACGCAGCAGGGCCACGTCGCCCCGGCCCCCCGAGCGTTCGATGTCCACCGCCACCATGGGCCGGTACTCCAGTACTGCGTCCATACGTTGCGTTCCTCCCGGTGCCGCCGGCCCTGCCGGTCCTGCCGCGTCCCCCACTGTGCACCAGGCGTACGCCGGAGATCCCGTACCAGGAGGGGATGTGCTCAATCCGTATGCGCACCGGGGGTGTTGAGTGCCATGACTGGCGCTGCGCCCGGGTGCACACTGGTGCCGTGGTGAATCCTGCGGAGCGGCGGGCCGGGCGGAGACCGCGTGAGGCATGGGCCTGGCCGGCGGCGAGCGTGCTCGGGGGACTCCCGCAGGCCGCGCGCGAACGGCTGCTCGCGCTGGGGGCCCTCGCGCGCTACCCGGGCGGGCGGGTGCTGATCCGTGAAGCGGAGGAGAGCACGTTCCTGCTGATCCTGCTCGACGGGGTGGTCAAGGCGACCGGGCGCACCAACGACCACCGGGACGCTCTCCTGGCCGCCCGGATGGGGGGCGACCTGGTCGGCGAGTTCGCCGCGGTCGACGGGCGGCCACGGTCCGCGACGGTGACGACCTGCGGGCCGGTCATCGCCCGTGTCGTGACCCGGGCCGACTTCCTGGACTGTATGCGCCAGGACCGGCGGATCGCCCAGGCGGTCAATGAGTCGATCGTCGCGAAACTTCGGGTCGCGACGGGCCACCGTATCGACTTCACCGGCTGCGACGCCCCGACCCGGCTGGCCCGGGTGCTCCACCAGATCACCATGACCTACGGGGAGCGCACCGGCGCGGGCGCCGTCATCCGCTGGCCGATCACCCAGCCCGAACTGGCCACCCTCGCCGGTGCGGCGGAGCCCACCGTGCAGAAGGCGCTGCGAAGGCTCCGTGAAGCAGGTGTGGTGTCCACCGGTTACCGGACCTTCCGGGTTGAGAATCTCGCAGAGCTACGTCAACTCGCCTTCTCCTGAAGCCCGTACGGCGGCCTGAGTGTTCGGCGGAAAGCCGTCATAGGACGGTATCCGGGCGGCGGCAGGTCCTTAGCGTGACAGCGGTGACGGCCTTGGCCTCAGGGTGAGGTGAGGGCGGTGGACGAGAGTGACGGCAGCGGCAGCGGCAGCGGACGGCCGGGCACAACAGCGGGCGCAACAGCGGGTGCAATAGGGGGAGCGATGCCAGACACGGATCCGGACAGGGATGACAACACGCCGCCTGACAACACGCCGACTGGCCACACGTCGGCACCCGGCCGGCCGGGCGGGACGCACCGGATCGACATCGGCGGCAGCGTCACCGGCTCCGTGATCGCGGGCAACCACAACGTCGTCGTCGACGCGCAGCAGGGCTCGCAGGTCACCGTGCTGCTGGGTCCCGAACGGCCCCGCCCCGAGCGCAGGGAGCGGGCCGAAGTGCTGCCCCGGAGCCTGCCGGAACCGGTGGGCCGGGAGGAGGCGGCGCGGGCGCTGGCGGCGGCGGTCCTGGCCGGAGGACCGGTGCAGCTCTGGGGGCCGCCCGGGGTCGGCAAGACCACGCTGCTGCGGCACGCCGCGCGGCTGCTGCCGCCCGGCCCGGACGGGACGGTGTTCCTGGGCGGTGCCGACCGAGATATCGAGGACCTCGCCCAGGACGTGTTCGAGGCCTGCTACGAGGCCCCGGGATACGCGCCGAACCGGGCCGAACTGCGGCGGCTGATGGCCGGGGTGCGGGTGACGGTCTACGTGGACGACGCCGACCTGACCTCCGATCAGCTCCTGGAGCTGATGGATCTGGCCCCGCAGGCGGCCTTCGTCTTCGCCAGTGCGGAGCGGACGTTGTGGAGTGGCGGCACGGCGCTGGAGCTGTGCGGGCTGTCAGAGACAGACGGACTCGCCCTCCTGGAGCGGGAGTTGGGCGTCCCGCTGCCGGATGCGGACCGGGAGACCGCCGCCTCCCTGTGCCGGGCCGCCGGTGGTCTGCCGCTCCCTCTGCTGCGGGCGGCTGCCGTGGCGCGCTCCGGTCCGGAGGGCGGGGTCAGGCTCCCGCGTGTGGGTGAAGTGGCAGACCTGCTACCGGCGTTGCTCGGCCGGCTGGCCGGTGATGAGCCGGTGATGGCGGTGCTCCATCTGCTCGCGACCTTCGACGGGGCCGAGGTCGCTGCCGTACATGTGGGGGCGCTGACGGAGGTGGCGGAGCCCGGTGCGGTGTGCGACCGGCTGGTGGGCCTGGGGCTGGCGCGTCTCGGGGAGTACGGCTACGCCTCCGTGGCCGACACGGTGCCGGTGGTGCGCCAGCGGTTCGCCGCACCGTTCCCGGCCGACCGGCTGTGCGACCACTTCACGCGGTGGGCGGCGCTCCGGGAGACCACGCCGCAGGAACTGGCCGCCCACGGCGGGGTGCTGGCGAAGGTGGCCGAGGTGGCCGAGTCGGCGGGCCGCCCGGATCTGGCGGTGCGGCTGGCACGGGCCACGTCGCCGGGGCTGGCGCGTTCGCTCCGCTTCGGGGCGTGGGGGCGGCTGCTCGGCCGTGGCTGGGTGGCGTCGCGCGCCGCGGGCGACCGTCAGGCCGAGGCGTACTTCCTCCATGAGGAGGCCGTCCGGGCCCTGTTGACCGGCAAGCGGGTCGTGTACGCGGCGCTGCTGGCCCATGCGGCGTGGCTCGGCCATGAGCTGGCCGCCGGGGCGGGGAGCGGTGCCGGGGCAGGGGCCGGTGCCGGCGGTGGTGTGGGCGGTGCGGGTGTGGGGGCTGGCGGTGCCGGTGGTGGTGCGGGTGCTGGTGGTGGCGTGGGCGGTGCCGGTGGAGGAGTGGGCGCAGGAGCGGGTGCGGGGGCGCACGGGAGCGGTGCGGCGGCCGGGGTGGGGGGCCACGCGGGTGGTGCGGCCGGAGGAGTGGGCGCGCACGCGGGTGGCGGGCCGCCCTCCTTCGACGTCCACCACTACATGGGGCAGCACGGCTTCGGGTCGGCCCACTCCGGTGCGTCCGCCGGTCATGGCGCCCTGGCCCAGCCGTCGGTGGGCTCGGGGGGCGGCTCCTGGGGCGGGGCCCCCGGGCACGGGGCCGCGTCGGCGGCCCCGGGGCACGGAGGTACGACTGCGGCCTCGGGCCACGGCGGCGGTACCGCGTCGGGGCTCACCGGCCACGGCGGCGCGTCCGGTGCCACCGCTCACGCGGCGGGTGCTGGGGGCGGTTCCTGGGGCGGCGCCACGACAGCGTCGTCCGGTGCCACGACAGCGACGACGGCGGCGACGACGACAGCGGCGGCGGGAGCGGCCGGCGCGGGCATGAGCACCCTGGCCGTGACCATCGTCTCGTTGGTCGCCGCCTGTGCGCTGGTCGCAGGTGTGGGTTACGCCGTCAGCTCGCCGAGTTCCCCCCACGGGCAGTCGCGATCGGGCGACGCGCGCAACGGGGCGCTGCCGATCCCGTCGTTCTCCCTCCCGTCGGAGCTGACGGACACCTCGACGCCCACGGCCGACCCCTTCGCGCGCCCGGCGGGGTGCAAAGAGGAGACCGACGCCAAGCAGAGGTACTCCGGGACCATGGCGAAGGCACCGGTCACGAACCCGGGTGCCGATGAGGCGTGGGCCGCATCCACGGAACAGCTCTCCAAGGACCTGGCGGCAGCATCCGAGCTGGCGACCGACTCGTCGGTCAAGTCGGCGCTCCAGAAGGAGTCTTCCGACGAAGCGTCTCTCTCCCGTGCGATCACCCGTCATGACCAGGCGGCCCTGGACCAGTACGTGGACGCCACTGGCGACGACGACTCCGCGGTGACCGATCTCTGCTACTCGTAGGAGCCCCCACCGTGCCACCCTCACCACCGCAGCCGCAGCGCTCGTCGGGCGACGAGTTCACCGTCCGGATCGGCGGCGACGTGTCCGGCCCTGTCGTCGTAGGCCACGACAACCACGTCGAAGTGCACCACCCCGCCCCCGCGGCGCCACCCGTACCGGAACCGGCCCCCGCGACATCGACCCAGACCAATACGGCGAAGGGGCACGGCACGGTCTACGCCGTCACCAACGGCGACATGCACATTCACCAGGAACAGGAACAGGAACAGGCTCGGAATCGGGCTCGGGATCGGGATCAGACGGCCGAACGCCCCTGAGCGCCGTCTTCCTCCCCGGCCGGACTCCCGGCGACGCGGCATGAATCAACAGCGCGGCGATAAAAACCTGCACTGTGTAGACTTTCTGCTGAGGGAGCGGTCCCGCTCCTCGCCGTACCCGTCCCGGAGGGCGACACATGGAGAAGCAGAACTGGTTCATCACCGGCGTCAGCACCGGCCTCGGGCGCGCCTTCGCCGAGGCCGCCCTGGCCGCCGGGCACACCGTCGTCGGCACCGTCCGCGCGGAGAAGGATCTGCGGGCCTTCGAGGCGCTCGGACCCGGCCGCGCGCACGGCCGCCTGCTGGACGTGACCGACGACGAAGCCGTCTCCGGCGTGATCACGGAGGTGGAGCGGAGCGTCGGCCCCCTGGATGTCGTCATCGCCAACGCCGGTTACGGAGTGGAGGGCACCTTCGAGGAGACCCCGCCGGCCGAGGTACGGCGGCAGTTCGAGGTCAACGTGTTCGGCGCGGTGGCCACCCTGCGAGCGGCGCTGCCCGCTATGCGCAGGCGCCGCCGCGGGCATCTGATGGCCGTCACCTCCATGGGCGGGCTCATGGCCGTACCCGGTATGTCGGCCTACTGCGGCAGCAAGTTCGCCCTGGAAGGCATCCTGGAGGCGCTGGGCAAGGAGGTCGCCCAGTTCGGGATCCATGTCACAGCGATCGAGCCCGGCTCCTTCCGTACCGACTGGGCCGGACGGTCCATGACCCGCGCCGAGCGCACCGTCGACGACTACGACGAGCTGTTCACCCCCATCCGGGAGGCGCGGCGGAAGGCCAGCGGGAATCAGCTGGGCGACCCCGCCAAGGCCGGGGAAGCGGTCGTACGCATCACGTCGGCCGAGCACCCACCGGCCCACCTGGTCCTGGGCTCGGACGCGCTGCGCCTGGTCGCCGCCGCGCGTCAGGCGGTGGACGAGGACATCCGCGCCTGGGAGGCACTGTCCCGTACGACCGACTTCGCCGAAGGCGCTCAGCTCTGATGCCCGGTCACGACCCGGTACGCGGCCGCCGCGCCACCGAACGCAAGGGCGATGTCCGGGAGCGGGCCATCCTCGACACCTGCGAAGCCCTGCTGGCGCGGAAGGGCTACGACGCCATGACCGTCGGCGACATCGCCCAGGGCGCGGGCATCACCCGGGGCGCCCTGTACTTCTACTTCGGCTCCAAGCAGGAAGTGGTCGCGGCACTCGTGGCCCGGACCGTCGAGCATCTGTGGGAGCGGTCCAGGGCTGCCGCAGAGGCCGACGAACCGCGCCAGGCCATCGCGGCGGCCATGCGGCGTACGGTCGAGCTGTGGAACGACCACGGCCTGGTCATGCGCACGGCGATCGACCTGTCGTTGACGGTGCCGGAGATCGGGGAGCTGTGGAACCACACGGCGGACCTGTTCATCGCGGCCATCACCGCCGTCCTGGAACGAGCAGGCGTCGAGCCGGGGAGCGGACCGGAACAGGCGGCGGCGATGGCGGGCGCGCTGTGCTGGATGATCGAGCGGACCTTCTACCACGCCTCGCGGGAGTCCTCGGAGAAGGTGCGCGAGGCCGCCGCGACCTGCGCACACATCTGGCTGACCAGCGCCGGTCTGACCGGTTGAGGCGGGCCGTCAGTACGAGGGGCTGCCTCAACCGCCTGCCGTCAGTACAAGGGGCCGCCGCCGAAGGCCGCACGGTGTGAGGCGGCGCGTCGGCCGTCGGGCTCGGTCACCCCGTACTCCTCGGCGAGTTCTGCGACCACATACGTGTGCCCGCTGCGCTCCGGCAGCCGGCTGTCGTCCGCGAGGCGGGCGACGACCGTGCCGATGAACTCGGGCGATTCGGCGTCCGCCAGCCGGAACCCGGCCACCTCCCGCACTCCGGCCTCGACCAGCCCGTCCGTACGGACCAGGCCGGGCCAGAGGGAGAGCGCCGACACCCCCGTCGCGCGCAGCTCGTGCGCCATGTCGGCGGCCATCTTGTCCAGACCCGCCTTGGAGATGCCGTAGGGCACCGAGTGCAGCGGGGCCCGGGCGCCGAACGAGGAGATGTTGACGATCAGTCCGCTGCCGCGGGCCACCATGTGACGGGCCGCGTGCACCGATGCGACGTAGTGGGCGCGCAGCCCGATGCCGACCAGCGGTTCCCAGTCGGAGACGGGGCGGGTCCAGAACGGCTCGTCGAACCCGGCCATACCGTCGGGTGCCGCCCACACGTTGTTGACCAGCAGGTCAAGTCGGCCTCGTGTGCCCGTGATCCGCGCGACGAGTGCCTCGACCTGTGAGTCGTCACCGTGGTCGCAGCGCAGACCGATTCCCTCGCCGCCGGCCTCTGTCACCCGGCGGACGGTCTCCGCCTGCGGGCTGCCGGGGCCCGGCCCGCCCCGGCCGGTGACGTAGACGGTCCAGCCGTGGGCGCCGAGCGCGGTGGCGATACCCCGGCCGACGCCCTTGCCGGTGCCGGTGACCAGCGCGACGCGCTGGGCGGTGTTCCCGCTCTTCGCGGTCTCCGCGGCCGCACCGCTCTTCGCGGTCTCCCCGGCCGCACCGGTCTCCGCGGCCGCACCGGTCTCCGCGGCCGCACCGGTCTCCGCGGTCTCCCCGGCCGCACCGGTCTCCCTGGTCACTGAAACCCTCCCTGGTCGACGGCGTACCCCTGGGGCAGCGGGCGGCTGAGCGACCACAGGGTGCGGAAGTGATGCCTGGCCAGGCGCCATACGCCGTCCTCGACGACGTAACGGTCGTCGTACTCACCGCACATCACCCGCTCGGTCCCCTCGGCGAGGTCGAGCTGCCGGAAGCGCAGCGTCCAGCGGCCGCTGGCCTCGGTGGATGAGTGGAAGGTGATCCGCGGATGCAGACCGTGGTGCATGTCCAGGACGGTGTGGCCCTCGCTGCCACGGGCCAGCGCGATCCGGCTGAAGAGGGTGACGAGGTCGTCGACCGTGGCGAAGGAGCCCAGTTCGCCGTAGTCGATGTCGGCGCCCTCACGGACGAAACAGGCGCGGAACCCCTCGGGGTCCTTGTGGTCGCACGCGCGCAGGTAGCGGTACTTCAGCTCCTCGATCTCCTGCCGCGCCTCCAGCCGGGCAACACGCTCGGCAAGGCTCGGGCTCGGCGGGGCGGCGGACGGTGACGGCATCGCTGGCTCCCTCTCGGCGGTCGGATGGACCGGCCGCGACGGTAGGCGCCGGGCACGGTCCCGGGCCACCGTGGTTTCCCTGTCAGTGGGATAAGCGGAAGCGGAAGCAGGAACCGGAAGCGGCTACGGGGAGGGCGGGCGGCACGCTGACGACAGACCCCGATTACGGGACCGCCCTTAGCGCCGCCCTGCGCCCGGTTCCCGTGCCGGCAGGCCGCGTAGGAGCGTGTCGAGGAACAGCTCGTAGCGGGGGGCGCTGTCGCCCAGGCCGAGGGGGTGCTCCTGGACGGCCAGCCAGCTGACGACGGAGGTGATGAAGATGTACCAGCTCTGTTCGGCCAGCTCGGGGGAGACCCCGGCGTCGGTGAAGGCGGAGACGACGCTGCTCCGGAGCCGCCCGAAGGGCTGGGCGGTGTGACGGTGCGGTCGTGAGATACGGGTGGCGTAGCCCGGCAGGGCCAGGAAGCGGTCATGCATGCCCCAGGCGAGGTCCGCGAGCCAGGGCCGCCAGTCACGGTCCTGCGGGCCATCGGCGGGCAGGACGCGTTCCACCATGAACTCGTTGATGAGGTCGAACAGTTCGTCCCGGCTCTTGACCCAGCGGTAGAGCGCGGCGTGGGTGACCCCGAGGCCGGCGGCCAGCTCCCGCATGGTCAGGGTGTCGAGGTTCCCGGACGAGATGGCGGTGTCGACGATCAGCTCGCGGCTGATCTGCGCGGGGCGTCCCCGACGGGATCGGGTGGTCGGGGAATCGGCCATGGCCAGCACTATACGAGACCTCTCCGGCGGGATCCGGTGATGAGGATTCCGCCCGGACTGGACCCGCGCGGCTAAATAAGTAACCATTGGTTACTAAGTCGTCCGGGCTCGCGGGAACACCCGCCGGGCCCCAGACCGTGGAGAAGCCGGGAGGAACCGACGATGGACGAGAACGTGGTACGGGGCACGGTGGCCGACGGGTTCGGTCAGGTCCGTGCGGAGTTCGCCGCGGTCGCGGCCGGGGAGGGCGGCGACCACGCCGCACAGCTCGTGGCCTACCGGCAGGGGGAACGGGTCGTCGACCTGTGGACGGGGCCTGAGATCACCGGGGACTCGCTGTTCGGCGCGTACTCCGCGTCCAAGGGCGCCGCCCACCTGGTCGTCGCGTCACTCGTACAGGAAGGCGTGCTGGACCTGGAGCAGAAGGTCAGCCACTACTGGCCCGAGTTCGCGGTGGAGGGCAAGGGGGCCCTGGTGCTGCGCGAGTTGCTGGCCCACCGGGCCGGCCTGGTCGGCGCCGACGCGGGGTTCTCGGTCGGGGAACTCGCCGATGACCGGATCGTCGCCGAGCGTCTCGGCGCGCAGCGCCCGTACTGGCGGCCGGGTGCCGCGTTCGGCTACCACGCGCTGGTCATGGGGGCGCTCAGCGGCGAAGTGGTGCGCCGCGCCACCGGCCGCAGCGTCCAGGAGCTGTTCGCCGAGCGGGTGCGCGACGCGTACGGAGTCGATTTCCACCTCGGACTGCCGCAGGACCAGGAAGCGCGATTCATCAGCGCCCGGCCGATGGTGGTGACCCCCGAGCGGTCGGCCGTCACGGTGGCGTCCGCGAACTCCCTGTCCGGTATCGCCTTCAACCGCAACCACCCGCACAACCCGGAGGTGTGGGAGCTGCCGAACTTCCCCGTGGTCCGGGCCATGGGTACGGCCTCGTTCGGCGGGGTGGCGTCGGCGCGCGGCCTGGCCCGGATGTACGCGGTCACGATCGGGCCGGTCGACGGCTCGGCCGCACTGCTCGGGCCCGGGACGCTCGCGGCGGCCGGGCAGATCCAGTCCGTCGGCCACGACGTGGTGCTCGGTGAGCAGAAGGCGTTCACCATCGGGTTCCACGCCACCTCCGCGTACTACCCGCAGCTGGGCCAGGGCGCGTTCGGCCACAGCGGCGCGGGCGGTCAGCAGGCGTTCGCCGACCCGCGCAACGGCATCGCCTACGGCTACACCCGCCGCCGCACCCCCTTCCCGGCCGCCGCGGCCCCGGAGAACGCCCGCCTGATCCGCGCCCTGTACGAAGCCGCCGCACGGTGAGCGCGACCGCGGCCGCGCATGACGAAGGGCCGCCACCCCGAGCGGGGGAGTGACGGCCCTTCGGGCACACGTGAGAAGCGGCCCGGACGTCCGGACCCGGCTGCTCAGCCGTCCGGACTCAGAGGACGCGGACCGCGCCGGTCGGCTGGTCGTAGTCCATGGGGCGCTCGACCACACCGCTGCTCGGGTTCTGCGCGCCGACGAACTGGCCGCCGCCGACGTAGATGGCCACGTGGTACGCGCTGCCCGCGCTGCCCCAGTAGAGGATGTCGCCCGGCTGCAGGTTGCTCAGCGAGACCTGGCTGCCGGCCGTCGACTGGCCCTGGGAGACGCGGGGGAGGTCGACACCCACGCTCTTGTAGGCGGCCTGGACCAGGCCCGAGCAGTCCCAGGAGCTGGACCCGGTGCCACCCATGACGTACGCGTCGCCCAGGTGGGACTTCACGAAGCTGACGATGGAGGCGGCGGAGCCGGAACCCACCGAGGAGCTGGAGGAGCTGGACGACGTGCTCGCGGCCGTGGTGACGGCGTGCAGGGTCGTACGGGCGGATGAGCGCGAGGCGCGTGCGGCGGCCTCGGCCTTCTCCTTGGCCTCGGCCTTGGCCTTCGCTTCGGCCTTCTTCTTGGCCTCCGCCTTGTGCACGGCCTCGGTGTGGGCCCTCTTGGCCGCCTTGGCGGCGTCCTGGGCCGCGGTGTCCTGCTGGGCCTGCTGCTGCAGGTCGGACGCGACCTGCTCCGTGACATCGGCGACCTGGGCCGCGCTGAGGGTGGGCATCTGGATGGTGCTCTCGGTCACCGGCTCGGCCGCGTTCGCCGAACCAGCTGCACCCGCCACTGCGATGGTGCTGAGAACGCCACCGGCAACTCCGGCGCGGAGCGCGGTCCTGGCTGCGCTGCGCTGACGGGGCTTCCGGTGGCTGGGTATGTGAGCGGTGTGGGACATGAGCACTACCGCTATCAGTCATTCCGGGGTGGCTTCAACAAACGTGTGTTGCGCCACAGTTACGACTGGAACAGTCCATTCCGGTTGGCTGCGGCCTTTATTGACGCCGAAACGGGCAATACGGGCGCACGCGATCAAGGGCGTGATCATGGGCTTTCTGTAATACGCCCGAATTGCCCGACGCCTACCATCCGTTCACGAGGTTGGCCAAGCCCTGTTTCTCCGGCACCCGGGACGGGTGAGGCAGGTCACAGGTGCGCTGTGAACCGGGGGGTGCCGGTACTGCGTCCGCGGGCGCAGCCGTGAGTCCCCCTCTTCCGGGTGGTGTCCGGTGCGGTGTCAAGGCCGGTGTCCGGGCCGGTGTTCGGGTCGGTCCCCGGGTGGCTTCCGGTCGTCCTCTCACGTCACCTCCCGACTGCCGCCCGCGTCACTTCCCGGCCGCTCGTGAACGCGTGCACGCACCCCTCGCCGTCAGCTGAGTGATCACGGGAGCCGCCACGGGAGTGGCCGAAGGTGCGATATCACCCATCCGTGTCCATCGCCAATTTGCATGTACGGTCCACCACTTGATAGAGGCACACGCTCTCGACCAGCGGTAACACAGTGAGATGTCACGTCTCGTGACCACTCGGGCGCTTCACGTGTGAAGATCACCGGTCATCCGACTTGATGATCCTTCGTCAGGTGGTGGAGATCACAAAGGCGTTGTCGTACCCCGTGTCGCAGATCACAGACCGGCGGGCATAGGATGCGGGGCAGTCGGGCTTGTGACCTGCTTCACATATTCGCGATCTTCGTCAGGACGGCGGGGGAGCGAGGCGGACGAGCCGGCCCGATGCGGTCCAACGGTCAAGGACGACTGGAAGGAGCGAGGAGCGTGAATGCCTACGCGCCCATCCTCGTGCTCGGCGCCCTCGGGGCAGGGTTTGCGATCTTCTCCGTGGTCATGGCCACGCTTGTCGGTCCCAAGCGCTACAACCGGGCGAAGCTAGAGGCCTACGAGTGCGGTATCGAACCGACACCCACGCCGGCCGGAGGCGGCCGTTTCCCGATCAAGTACTACCTGACGGCGATGCTTTTCATCGTCTTCGACATCGAGATCGTCTTCCTCTACCCCTGGGCGGTCACCTTCGACTCCCTGGGGCTTTTCGGGCTCGTCGAGATGCTGCTCTTCGTGCTCACCGTCTTCGTCGCCTACGCGTATGTGTGGCGGCGCGGCGGTCTGGAATGGGACTGAGGGGCTGAGGAGCACACCATGGGACTCGAAGAGAAGCTGCCGAGCGGATTTCTGCTGACCACCGTCGAACAGGCCGCCGGCTGGGTGCGGAAGTCCTCCGTCTTCCCGGCCACCTTCGGCCTCGCCTGTTGCGCCATCGAGATGATGACGACGGGTGCGGGCCGCTACGACCTCGCGCGGTTCGGCATGGAGGTCTTCCGCGGTTCGCCGCGGCAGGCGGACCTGATGATCGTGGCAGGACGGGTGAGCCAGAAGATGGCGCCCGTCCTGCGGCAGGTCTACGACCAGATGCCCAACCCCAAGTGGGTGATCTCCATGGGGGTTTGCGCATCCTCGGGCGGAATGTTCAATAATTACGCAATTGTTCAGGGTGTAGATCATATCGTCCCGGTTGATATCTATTTGCCCGGTTGCCCACCGCGTCCCGAGATGCTGATGGACGCCATCCTCAAGCTCCACCAGAAGATCCAGGGCACCAAGCTCGGGGTCAATCAGGCCGAGGCGGCCCGTGAGGCGGAGGCGGCGGCCCTCAAGGCGCTCCCGACGATCGAGATGAAGGGGCTGCTGCGGTGAGCGGCGACGGAGAGCAGCGCGAAGAGAACGGCGCGGCACCCGCCCAGCGCGGCGAGACCGGTGAGGTCATCGGCGTACGCAAGGGGATGTTCGGCGCCCGCAACGGCGGGGACACCAGCGGATACGGCGGTCTCGTACGGACCGTGGCCATGCCCGGCGCGTCGAGCCGCCCCTACGGCGGCTGGTTCGACGAGGTGGCCGACGAGCTGGAGGGCGCACTGGAGGAGCAGGGGCTCGTCCCCGGCAACGCCATCGAGAAGACGGTCGTCGACCGGAACGAACTCACCTTCCACATCGACCGCGAGCACCTGCTGACCGTCGCGCGCACACTCCGCGACGACCCGGCGCTGCGCTTCGAGCTCTGCACCGGCGTCAGCGCGGTGCACTTCCCCGATGACAAGGGCCGCGAACTCCACGCCGTCCACCACCTGCGCTCGGTCACCCACGGCCGGCTGATCCGGCTGGAGACCGGCGTCCCGGACGCCGACCCGCACATCCCGTCGCTGGTCAGCGTCTACCCGACGAACGACTGGCACGAGCGCGAGGTCTACGACTTCTTCGGCCTCATCTTCGACGGCCACCCCGCCCTCACCCGGATCATGATGCCGGACGACTGGCAGGGCTTCCCGCAGCGCAAGGACTACCCCCTGGGCGGGATCGCCATCGAGTACAAGGGCGCCCAGATCCCTGCTCCGGACCAGCGGAGGTCGTACACCTGATGACCACTTCCAGCGAAGCCCCCCGCGCCTCGGCCGCATCGGCCCGCGAGACGACCGAGGGGACTGTATATACAGTCACCGGCGGCGACTGGGACGAGGTCGTCCAGTCCGCCGCCAAGGCCGACGACGAGCGCATCGTCGTCAACATGGGACCGCAGCACCCGTCCACCCACGGAGTCCTCCGGCTCATCCTGGAGATCGACGGCGAGACCGTCACCGAGGCCCGCTGCGGCATCGGCTACCTCCACACCGGCATCGAGAAGAACCTCGAATACCGGACCTGGACCCAGGGCACCACCTTCGTCACGCGCATGGACTACCTGACGCCGTTCTTCAACGAGACGGCTTACTGCCTGGGCGTCGAGAAGCTGCTCGGCATCGAGGAGCAGATCCCCGACCGCGCCTCGGTGATCCGGGTCCTCCTGATGGAGCTCAACCGGCTCTCCTCGCACCTGGTGGCCATCGCCACCGGCGGTATGGAGCTGGGCGCAACGACGATCATGATCTACGGGTTCCGGGACCGCGAACTCGTCCTGGACCTCTTCGAGCTGATCACCGGACTGCGGATGAACCACGCGTTCGTCAGGCCCGGCGGACTGGCCCAGGACCTGCCGCCCGGTGCCATGGACCAGCTGCGCGAGTTCCTCAAGGTGATGCGCAAGAACCTGCCGGAGTACGACAAACTCGCCACCGGCAACCCGATCTTCAAGGCGCGTATGCAGGACGTCGGCTATCTCGACCTGGCCGGCTGTATGGCGCTCGGCGCGACCGGCCCGATCCTGCGCTCCGCCGGCCTCCCGCACGACCTGCGCAAGTCCGACCCGTACTGCGGTTACGAGACCTACGACTTCGACGTACCGACCGCCGAGACCTGTGACTCGTACGGCCGTTTCCTGGTCCGCCTCGAAGAGATGCGCCAGTCGCTGCGGATCGTCGAACAGTGCCTGGACCGGCTGGAGCCGGGGCCCGTCATGGTCGCCGACAAGAAGATCGCCTGGCCCGCGCAGCTCGCACTCGGCCCGGACGGACTCGGCAACTCGCTCGACCACATCAAGAACATCATGGGCACCTCCATGGAGGCCCTGATCCACCACTTCAAGCTGGTGACCGAGGGGTTCCGGGTCCCGGCAGGACAGGCGTACACCGCCGTCGAGTCGCCCAAGGGCGAACTGGGCGTCCACATGGTCTCGGACGGCGGCACCCGCCCCTACCGGGTCCACTTCCGCGACCCGTCCTTCACCAATCTCCAGGCGATGGCGGCGATGTGCGAGGGCGGCCAGGTCGCCGACGTCATCGTGGCCGTCGCGTCCATCGACCCCGTGATGGGAGGCGTCGACCGATGACCGAAGCTCATGCGGCGGCTCCGGCGGCATCGGCCGCCCCGACGAGCCTGGGCATGCCCCAGCTCCCCGCCCCCGATTACCCGGCCGACGTACGCGCCAGGCTCGACGCGGACGCCAAGGAGATCATCGCCCGCTACCCGGGCAGCAGGTCCGCACTGCTCCCGCTGCTCCACCTCGTCCAGGCCGAGGAGGGGTACGTCACCCGCACCGGTGTCCGGTTCTGCGCCGAGGCGCTGGAGCTGACCACCGCCGAGGTCACCGCCGTCTCCACCTTCTACTCGATGTACCGGCGCAAGCCGAGCGGCGACTACCAGGTGGGCGTCTGCACCAACACGCTCTGCGCGGTGATGGGCGGCGACGCCATCTACTCCGCGCTCCGCGAGCACCTCGATGTGGGCGACGGCGAGACCACCGAGGACGGCAAGGTCACGCTGGAGCACATCGAGTGCAACGCGGCCTGCGACTTCGCCCCGGTCCTGATGGTCAACTGGGAGTTCTTCGACAACCAGACCGTCGAGTCCGCGAAGCGGCTCGTCGACGACCTCCGCGACGGCCGGCAGGCCACCCCGACCCGGGGCGCGCCGCTCTGCACCTACCAGGAGACCTCGCGGATCCTGGCCGGCTTCCCCGACACACGGGACGGAGCGGTCGAGGCGACCGGCGGCGCCGGGCACGCGTCGCTGGCCGGACTGCGGCTCGCCAAGGGCGAGGTACCGCAGCCGCGCGTCGTCGCCCCGCGCGGCGGAGCCACCAGGGAGACGCCGCCCCAGCCCGGCTCCGAACACCTCAGCTCGCACGACGCACCGCAGAAGACCTCGGCGTCCGACCCGGAGCACCCGGCAGGCCCCGTGACAGAGGAGGGGGAGTGATGAGCGTGGCAACCGAGCTCAACGGCAGCGGGAACGGCGAGGGCGACGACGGCACCAGCCCCGAGAAGCTGCTCACCCCGGTCCTCTCGGCCTTCTGGGACCAGCCGGAGTCCTGGACCCTGGAGACGTACAAACGCCACGACGGGTACGAGGGGCTGAAGAAGGCGCTCGCCATGGCGCCCGACGACCTCATCGCCTACGTCAAGGACTCGGGCCTGCGCGGGCGCGGCGGGGCCGGCTTCCCCACCGGGATGAAGTGGCAGTTCATCCCGCAGGGCGACGGAAAGCCGCACTACCTCGTCGTCAACGCCGACGAGTCGGAGCCCGGGACCTGCAAGGACATCCCGCTCCTCTTCGCCAACCCGCACTCCCTCATCGAGGGCATCGTGATCGCCTGCTACGCGATCAGGTCGTCGCACGCCTTCATCTATCTGCGCGGCGAAGTCGTCCCCGTACTGCGGAGGCTGCACGAAGCCGTACGCGAGGCGTACGAGGCGGGCTACCTCGGCAAGGACATCCTGGGCAGCGGACTCGACCTCGAAGTCACCGTGCACGCGGGGGCCGGCGCGTACATCTGCGGTGAGGAGACCGCGCTCCTCGACTCCCTGGAGGGCCGCCGCGGCCAGCCCAGGCTCCGGCCTCCCTTCCCCGCTGTCGCCGGGCTCTACGCCTGTCCCACTGTGGTGAACAACGTGGAGTCCATCGCATCGGTTCCCGCGATCCTGAACCGGGGCAAGGACTGGTTCAAGTCGATGGGCACCGAGAAGTCCGCCGGTTTCACGCTGTACTCGCTCAGCGGCCATGTCACCAGCCCCGGACAGTACGAGGCACCCCTCGGCATCACGCTGCGCCAGCTGCTCGACATGAGCGGCGGGATCCGCCAGGGCCACCGGCTCAAGTTCTGGACGCCGGGCGGCTCTTCGACGCCGATGTTCACCGACGAACACCTCGACGTACCGCTGGACTACGAAGGTGTGGGCGCCGCCGGATCGATGCTCGGCACCAAGGCGCTCCAGTGCTTCGACGAGACGACCTGCGTGGTGCGGGCCGTCACCCGGTGGACCGAGTTCTACGCGCACGAGTCCTGCGGCAAGTGCACACCGTGCCGCGAAGGGACGTACTGGCTGGTCCAGTTGCTCCGCGACATCGAGGCCGGGAAGGGCGTGATGTCCGACCTCGACAAGATCAACGACATCGCGGACAACGTCAACGGCAAGTCGTTCTGCGCGCTCGGCGACGGCGCCGCCTCACCGATCTTCTCCTCGCTCAAGTACTTCCGCGAGGAGTACGAGCAGCACATCACCGGCAAGGGCTGCCCGCTCGACCCGGCCCTGTCGACCGTCTGGGCCGACGAGCCCCGCCACACCTCGGAGGTGAACGCATGACAGTGACGACAAACAGTGCTCCCTCCGGGGGCGGCGAGGCCGCGGTGCCGCCCGAGGACCTGGTGTCGCTGACCATCGACGGCATCGCGATCTCCGTCCCCAAGGGGACCCTGGTCATCCGCGCCGCCGAACAGCTCGGCATCGAGATCCCGCGCTTCTGCGACCACCCGCTCCTCGACCCCGCGGGCGCCTGCCGCCAGTGCATCGTCGAGGTCGAGGGCCAGCGCAAGCCGATGGCCTCCTGCACCATCACCTGCACCGACGGCATGGTCGTCAAGTCGCAGCTGACCTCGCCGGTCGCCGAGAAGGCCCAGCACGGTGTGATGGAACTGCTCCTCATCAACCACCCGCTGGACTGCCCGGTCTGCGACAAGGGCGGCGAGTGCCCCCTGCAGAACCAGGCGATGTCGCACGGCAACGCGGAATCCCGGTTCGACGGCAAGAAGCGGACCTTCGAGAAGCCCGTACCGATCTCCACCCAGGTCCTGCTCGACCGCGAGCGGTGCGTGCTGTGCGCCCGCTGCACCCGCTTCTCCAACCAGATCGCCGGCGACCCGATGATCGAGCTGATCGAGCGCGGCGCGCTCCAGCAGGTCGGCACCGGTGAGGGCGACCCCTTCGAGTCGTACTTCTCCGGCAACACCATCCAGATCTGCCCGGTCGGCGCGCTCACATCGGCGGCCTACCGGTTCCGCTCCCGCCCCTTCGACCTGGTGTCGTCGCCCTCGGTGTGCGAACACTGCGCGGGGGGCTGCGCGGCCCGCACCGACCACCGGCGCGGCAAGGTCATGCGGCGGCTCGCCGCCAACGACCCCGAGGTCAACGAGGAGTGGCTCTGCGACAAGGGCCGCTTCGCCTTCCGCTACGCCCAGCGCCCGGACCGGCTCACCACACCGCTCGTACGCAACGAGGACGGTGTCCTGGAACCGGCGAGCTGGCCGGAGGCGCTGGAGCGGGCCGCGAACGGCCTGGCGGCGGCGCGCGGCCGGGCCGGGGTGCTGACCGGTGGCCGCCTCACCGTCGAGGACGCCTACGCCTACGCCAAGTTCGCGCGCGTCGCCCTCGACACCAACGACGTCGACTTCCGCGCCCGGGTGCACTCGGCCGAGGAGGCCGACTTCCTCGCCGCCCGTGTCGCGGGCCGCGGCCGGGATCTCGACGGACAGGGTGTCACCAACACCTCGCTCGAACAGGCTCCGGCCGTCCTGCTCGCCGGATTCGAGTCCGAGGAGGAGGCGCCCGGCGTCTTCCTGCGGCTGCGCAAGGCGCACCGCAAGCACGGGCAGCGCACCTTCTCGCTCGCCACCCACGCCACCCGCGGTCTGGAGAAGGCGGGCGCCACCCTGCTGCCCGCCGCGCCCGGCACCGAGACCGAGTGGCTGGACGCCATCGCGGGCGGGGTCGGTCTCGACGCCGACGGGCAGCGGGCCGCCGAAGCCCTGCGTACGGAGGGCGCGGTGATCGTCGTCGGCGAACGGCTCGCCGCCGTGCCCGGCGCACTCACCGCCGCCGTCCGCACCGCGACCGCCACCGGCGCCGCCCTGGTCTGGGTGCCACGCAGGGCGGGCGAGCGCGGTGCGATCGAGGCGGGCGCGATCCCCGCGCTGCTGCCCGGCGGCCGGCCCGCGACCGACCCGCGGGCCCGTGAGGAGGTGGCCGCGGTCTGGGGCGTACGCGAACTCCCGCACCGCTTCGGCCGGGACACCGGACAGATCATCGAAGCGGCCGCCACCGGCGAACTGGGCGCCCTGCTCGTCGCCGGGGTCGAGACCGCGGACCTGCCCGACCCGGCGCGCGCCGAAGAGGCGCTCGACAAGGTGGGTTTCCTGGTCTCGCTGGAACTGCGGCCGAGCGCCGTCACCGACCGGGCCGACGTGGTCCTCCCGGTGGCCGCGGCCGCCGAGAAGGCGGGCACCTTCCTCAACTGGGAAGGCCGGGTAAGGCCCTTCGAGGCGTCGCTCAAGCCCGAGCAGATGACACGCACCCTGGCCCCGGCCGACTCACGGGTGCTGCACATGCTCGCCGACGCGTTGGACGTCCATTTCGCGATGCCGGACATCAAGTCCGTACGCAACGAGCTGGACCGGCTCGGCGCCTGGACCGGACAGTACGCCGCCGACCCGGCGGGCACGTCCGCCCCGCTGCCCCGCCCGTCCGAGGGCGAGGCCGTCCTGGCCGGCCACCGGCTCCTGCTCGACCAGGGGCTGCTCCAGCAGGGCGACGACGCGCTGGCAGGCACCCGGCACGCGGCCGTCGCCCGGCTGTCGGCCGCGACCGCCGGGGAGACCGGCGTCAAGGACGGAGACCTGCTGGCCGTTTCCGGCCCGGCGGGCGACGTACAACTGCCGCTCCGCGTCACCGAGATGCCCGACCGGGTGGTCTGGCTCCCGCTCAACTCGACGGGCGGCGGCGTCCTGCGCGACACCGGTGCCCGCCCCGGTGAACCGGTGCGGATCTCCGCCGCACCGCCCGCACCCGCCGCACCCGCGGCCACGACGGAGGTGGAGGCGTGACGAACTACTACCTCGCAGCGACCGAGGACCTGTCGATGTTCGGCCGGGACCCCTGGTGGCTGGTTGTCATCAAGGCCGTCTTCTGCTTCGCCTTCCTGATGATCACCGTGCTCTTCTCCATCGTGTGGGAGCGCAAGGTCGTCGCCTGGATGCAGCTGCGCATCGGCCCCAACCGGCACGGCCCCTGGGGCATGCTCCAGTCCCTCGCCGACGGCATCAAACTGATGCTGAAGGAGGACCTGGTCGTCAAGCGGGCGGACAAGTTCGTCTACGTCCTCGCGCCGGTCGTCGCCGCGGTGCCCGCCTTCATGGCGATCGCGGTGATCCCCTTCGGCCCCGCGGACAACGAGGTGTCGGTCTTCGGACACCGTACGACGATGCAGCTCACCGACCTGCCGATCGCGATGCTCTACATCCTCGCGGTCGCCTCGGTCGGCATCTACGGCATCGTCCTGGCCGGCTGGTCGTCCGGGTCGACCTACCCGCTGCTCGGCGGGCTCCGCTCCTGCGCGCAGATGATCAGCTACGAGATCGCGATGGGCGCCGCCTTCGCCTCCGTCTTCCTCTACTCGGGGTCGATGTCGACATCGGCGATCGTGGACGCACAGAAGGACCGCTGGTTCATCGTGCTGCTGCCGGTCTCCTTCATCATCTACATCGTCACGATGATCGGGGAGACCAACCGCGCCCCGTTCGACATGCCGGAGTCCGAGGGCGACCTGGTCGGCGGCTTCAACACCGAGTACTCGTCCATCAAGTTCGCGATGTTCATGCTCGCCGAGTACGTCAACATGGTCACCGTCTCGGCGGTCTCCGCGACCCTCTTCCTGGGCGGCTGGCGGGCCCCGTGGCCGGTCTCCACCTTCTGGGAGGGCGCGAACCACGGCTGGTGGCCGATGCTCTGGTTCGTCATCAAGGTCCAGCTCCTCCTCTTCTTCTTCATCTGGCTGCGCGGCACGCTCCCACGGGTGCGCTACGACCAGCTGATGAAGCTGGGCTGGAAGGTCCTCATCCCGGTCTCCGTGGTCTGGCTGATGCTGGTGGCGACCGTACGGGCGCTGCGCAACGACAACTACGACTACTCCCGGATCGTGCTCTACGGAGCCGGGGCCGTCGTGGCCATCCTGCTGCTCTCCTTCGTCTACGACATCTTCCGCGACAAGCAGGAGAAGCAGGGCAGGGCCGCGGAGGAGGCGGCGGGCCCCGGACCGGCCTTCGACCCGATGGCGGGCGGCTACCCCGTACCGCCCCTGCCGGGACAGACCCTTCCGCCGGTACCCCGGCGGCGCTCACGCACCCAGCGAGAGCTGATTGTCAGTGGCGGCGTGGACACTGTGAGTGACGGAAAGGAGGCCGGTGATGTCTGACCGCTCTACTGGGGCTTCCGGGGACGACGCCCCCAAGACTCCTTGGCAGAATCCGGTGGCCGGCTTCGGCGTGACCTTCAAGGCCATGTTCAAGAAGCGGCTGACCGAGCAGTACCCGGAGCAGGAGAAGACGACGGCGCCGCGCTTCCACGGGCGGCACCAGCTCAACCGCCATCCGGACGGGCTGGAGAAGTGCATCGGCTGCGAGCTGTGCGCCTGGGCCTGTCCGGCGGACGCCATCTACGTGGAGGGCGCGGACAACACCGAGGAGGAGCGCTACTCCCCGGGCGAGCGGTACGGCCGCGTCTACCAGATCAACTACGCCCGCTGCATCCTGTGCGGACTCTGTATCGAGGCCTGCCCCACCAGGGCGCTGACGATGACCAACGAGTTCGAACTGGCCGACAGCAGCCGCGCCAACCTGATCTACACCAAGGAGCAGCTGCTCGCCGGGCTGGACGAGGGCATGGTCGACTCACCGCACTCGATCTTCCCGGGCACCGACGAACAGGACTACTACCGCGGCCTGGTGACCGAGGCCGCCCCCGGCACGGTCCGCCAGACCGCCGTGTCCAAGGGCGAGACGGCGGCCGAACCGGGCGACCGGACACCGGACGAGGGGGCGAGGGCGTGACTTACCTGACCTCCACCGGTGAGGCCGTCCAGTTCTGGGTGCTGGGCACGGTCGCCGTGATCGGCGCGCTCTCCACCGTACTGATGCGGCGGGCCGTGCACAGCGCGCTGAGCCTCGCCGGGACCATGATCATCCTTGCGGTGTTCTACCTGGCCAACGGCGCGTACTTCCTGGGCATCGTCCAGATCGTCGTCTACACCGGCGCGATCATGATGCTCTTCCTCTTCGTGGTCATGCTGGTCGGCGTCACCGCGGCCGACTCGCTCAAGGAGACCATCAAGGGCCAGCGCTGGCTCGCGGTGCTCTGCGGGATCGGCTTCGGCGTGCTGCTGATCGCGGGGATCGCCAATGCCTCGCTCAAGAGCTTCACGGGCCTCGGCAAGGCCAACGCGAACGGCAATGTGCAGGGCCTCGCCGCCCTCATCTTCACCAAGTACGTCTTCGCCTTCGAGATCACCGGCGCGCTGCTCATCACCGCGGCCGTCGGCGCGATGGTGCTCACCCACCGGGAGCGCACCGAACAGGCCAGGACCCAGCGGCAGATGTCCGAGGACCGCGTCCGCAGCAAGCAGCTGCCGCCGCTGCCCGCGCCCGGTGTCTACGCCCGGCACAACGCGGTGGATGTCGCCGGACTGCTCCCGGACGGCACCCCCTCGGAGCTGACCGTCATGCAGACGCTGCGCCAGCGCGGCCAGATCCGCGATGTGTCGAGCGAGGCCATGGCGAACCTCAGGGCGCTGGAGCAGCGCTCCGAGGAGCGGCTCGGCCGTACGTCGGGCCACGGCCACGACGCCGTGGCCCCCGACGACGGCCCGGCCGGCCGTGACGGGCTCGACCGGGAAGAGGAGGAGGCGAAGTGAATCCGGTCAACTATCTGTATCTCGCCTCGTTGTTGTTCACCATCGGTGCGGCCGGGGTGCTGATCAGGCGGAACGCGATCGTGGTGTTCATGTGCGTCGAGCTGATGCTCAACGCCTGCAACCTCGCGTTCGTCGCCTTCTCCCGTATGCACGGAAACCTGGACGGCCAGATCATCGCCTTCTTCACGATGGTCGTTGCCGCCGCCGAGGTCGTGGTCGGGCTCGCGATCATCGTGTCGCTCTTCCGCTCCCGCCACTCGGCCTCGGTCGACGACGCCAGCCTGATGAAGCTGTAAGGGGTCGCTGAACAGTGGAGAACCTGATTGCGCTGCTGATCGCAGCGCCTTTGCTCGGAGCGGCGGTGCTGCTCTGCGGCGGGCGGCGGTTCGACCGTGCCGGCCATCTGCTCGGCACGGTGTTCGCCGCCGCGTCGTTCGTCCTGGCAGCCGTCCTCTTCGTGAACATGCTGGGGAAGAACGCGGACCACCGCACCCTGCACCAGCACCTGTTCAGCTGGATCCCGGTGGGCGGCTTCCGGGCCGACGCCGCCTTCCAGCTCGACCAGCTGTCGATGACCTTCGTCCTGCTGATCTCCGGTGTGGGCACGCTCATCCACATCTACTCGATCGGCTACATGGAGCACGACGAGCGGCGCCGCCGCTTCTTCGGCTATCTGAACCTCTTCCTCGCGGCGATGCTGCTGCTGGTCCTCGCCGACAACTACCTGCTGCTGTACGTCGGCTGGGAGGGCGTGGGCCTCGCCTCGTACCTGCTGATCGGCTTCTGGCAGCACAAGCCCAGTGCGGCGACGGCGGCCAAGAAGGCCTTCATCGTCAACCGGGTCGGTGACATGGGCCTGTCCATCGCGATCATGCTGATGTTCACCACCTTCGGGACCTTCGCCTTCGGTCCGGTCCTGCACTCCGTGGGCGGCGCGTCCGAGGGCAAGCTCACCGCCGTCGGACTGATGCTCCTGCTCGCCGCCTGCGGCAAGTCGGCCCAGGTGCCGCTGCAGTCCTGGCTCGGTGACGCGATGGAGGGCCCGACCCCGGTCTCGGCCCTGATCCACGCGGCGACCATGGTGACCGCGGGCGTCTACCTCATCACCCGCTCCGGGGCGATCTTCAACGCGGCGCCCACCGCGCAGCTCGCCGTCGTGGTGGTCGGCGCGGTGACGCTGCTCTTCGGGGCGATCGTCGGTTGCGCCAAGGACGACATCAAGAAGGCTCTCGCGGGCTCGACCATGTCGCAGATCGGCTACATGATCATGGCGGCGGGCCTCGGCCCCATCGGATACGCCTTCGCGATCATGCACCTCGTCACCCACGGCTTCTTCAAGGCCGGGCTCTTCCTCGGCGCCGGATCGGTCATGCACGGCATGAACGACGAGGTGGACATGAGGAAGTACGGCGGCCTGCGGAAGTACATGCCGGTGACGTTCGTGACCTTCGGCCTCGGCTATCTCGCGATCATCGGCTTCCCCGGCCTCTCCGGCTTCTTCTCCAAGGACAAGATCATCGAGGCCGCCTTCGCGAAGGGCGGCACCGAGGGCTGGATCCTCGGCGGAGCCGCCCTGCTGGGCGCCGGTATCACCGCGTTCTACATGACCCGGGTCATGCTGATGACGTTCTTCGGCGAGAAGCGCTGGGTGCCGGACGCGGAAGGCCACGAGCCGCACCCGCACGAGTCGCCCAGGTCGATGACCATCCCCATGATCATCCTGGCCTTCGGCTCGGTCTTCGCCGGTGCGTTCTTCGGGATCGGCAACCGCTTCCTGCACTGGCTCGAACCCGTCACCGGCCACTCCGAGGGCAACTCACCCATCGGGGCCGGCGTCGTCACCGCCGGGACGATGGTGGTCCTGGTCATCGGCGTCGCCATCGCCTGGCTCGTCTACGGACGCAAGCCGGTGCCCGCGGTCGCCCCCAAGGGCTCGCTGCTCACCCGCGCCGCCCGGCGCGACCTGCTCCAGGACGACTTCAACCATGTGGTCCTGGTCCGCGGCGGCGAGCACCTCACCCGGTCGCTGGTCTACCTCGACCACTCCCTGGTGGACGGCGTCGTCAACGGCACGGCCGCATCCGTCGGCGGGCTCTCCGGCCGGCTGCGCAGACTGCAGAACGGCTACGCCCGCTCCTACGCGGCCTCGATGTTCGGCGGCGCAGTGATCCTCGTCGCCGCGACCCTGCTGATGAGGGCGGTCTGATCACCATGTCCTTTCCTCTCCTGACGGCGACCGCGGCGCTCCCGGCGATCGGTGCGATCGCTACCGCCGCCGTCCCGGCCGCACGGCGCACCGCGGCGAAGTGGCTCGCGCTGCTCTTCTCGCTCGGCACACTCGCCCTGGGCGCCGTCCAGCTCGTCCGCTTCGACCCCGGCGGCGCCCGCTACCAGCTCACCGAATCGCACGCCTGGATCAAGGACTTCGGCGTCCGGTACGAGCTGGGCGTGGACGGCATCGGGCTGGTGATGCTCGCCCTGACCGCCCTGCTCATCCCGTTCGTCATCCTGGCGGGCTGGCACGACGCGGATCCCCTGGAAACGCACAGCTCGCGCTGGCGCCCCACACAGGGCTTCTTCGCCCTGATCCTGGCCGTGGAAGCGATGGTGATCCTCTCCTTCGAGGCCACCGACGTCTTCCTCTTCTACATCCTCTTCGAAGCCATGCTCATCCCGATGTACTTCCTCATCGGCGGCTTCGGGGACCGGGCGCACGCGGGCGGCGACGAGGCGGCGGCCACCCAGCGCTCGTACGCGGCGGTCAAGTTCCTCCTCTACAACCTGGTCGGCGGACTCCTCATGCTGGCCGCGGTCATCGGGCTCTATGTGGTCGCGGGGAACTTCTCGCTCCAGGAGATCGCCACCGCACGGGCCAACGGCTCACTGCACATGGCGACCAGCACCGAACGCTGGCTCTTCCTCGGCTTCTTCTTCGCCTTCGCGGTGAAGGCGCCGCTCTGGCCGCTGCACACCTGGCTGCCCAACGCCATGGGCGAGGCGACCGCCCCGGTCGCCGTGCTGATCACCGCGGTGGTCGACAAGGTCGGCACCTTCGCGATGCTGCGCTTCTGCCTCCAGCTCTTCCCGGAGGCCAGCAAGTGGGCCACCCCGGTGATCCTGGTGCTCGCGCTGATCAGCATCGTCTACGGCGCGCTCCTGGCGGTCGGCCAGCGCGACATCAAGCGGCTGATCGCCTACGCCTCGGTTTCGCACTTCGGCTTCATCATCCTCGGCATCTTCGCGATGACCACCCAGGGCCAGTCGGGCGCGACGCTCTACATGGTCAATCACGGGATCTCGACGGCCGCCCTGATGCTGGTGGCCGGCTTCCTGATCTCGCGGCGCGGCTCGCGGCTCATCGACGACTACGGCGGGGTGCAGAAGGTCGCCCCGGTCCTCGCCGGGACCTTCCTGATCGGCGGTCTCGCCACCCTGTCACTGCCCGGACTCTCCCCGTTCGTCAGTGAATTCCTGGTCCTGGTCGGCACGTTCAGCGCCTACCCGGCCGCCGGGATCGTCGCGACGGTCGGCATCGTGCTGGCCGCGCTCTACGTCCTCGTGCTCTACCAGCGCACGATGACGGGCCCGGTCAGGGCCACGGTGCAGGGCATGGCGGACCTCAAGGTCCGTGAACTGGTCGTCGTACTGCCGCTGATCGCGCTCCTGGTCTTCCTCGGCGTCTATCCGAAGCCGCTGACGGAGATCGTCGACCCGGCCGTGAAGCACACCATGTCCGACGTCCAGAAGAAGGACCCCCAGCCCACCGTGGAGGCCGCGAAGTGAGCGCAACAGCTGTCCACAGCCTGTGGACGACGCAGGCGGCGAGCCCCATCGGCAAGATCCCCACCCCGCACATCGAGTACGCGCAGCTCACCCCCGTGCTGATCGTCCTCGGCGCCGCGATGCTGGGCGTCCTCGTCGAGGCCTTCGTGCCGCGCAAGGGCCGCTACTACGCCCAGGTGTTCCTCACCGTCGTCGCGGTGGTCGCCTCCTTCGCCGCGGTCGTCGCACTGGCCGCCGGCGGGTACGGCTCGACCAAGGCACACATCGCGGCGATGGGCGCGGTCGCGGTCGACGGGCCCGCGCTCTTCCTGCAGGGCACCATCCTGCTGGCCTCGCTGGTGGCGGTCTTCACCTTCGCCGAGCGCAGGCTCGACCCGGAGGTGCACGGCAACCGTACGGACTCCTTCGCCGCGCAGGCCGCTTCCGTACCGGGCAGCGACAGTGAGAAGGAAGCGGTCAGGGCCGGGTTCACCACCACCGAGGTCTTCCCGCTGGCGCTGTTCGCCATCGGCGGCATGCTGGTCTTCCCCGCTGCCAACGACCTGCTGACGCTCTTCGTGGCGCTGGAGGTCTTCTCGCTGCCGCTCTACCTGCTCTGCGCCGTCGCCCGCCGCAAGCGGCTGATGTCGCAGGAAGCCGCCGTGAAGTACTTCCTGCTCGGCGCGTTCTCCTCGGCCTTCCTGCTCTTCGGGATCGCCCTGCTCTACGGGTACGCGGGCTCCGTCTCGTACGCCAGGATCGCCGACGTGGTCGACGGCACCGTGCAGAACGTCGACCCGGCGCTCGCCGACACCATGGGCAACGACGCGCTGCTGCTCATCGGCGGCGCGATGATCCTGCTCGGGCTGCTCTTCAAGGTCGGCGCCGTGCCGTTCCACATGTGGACCCCGGACGTCTACCAGGGCGCGCCGACCCCGGTCACCGGCTTCATGGCGGCGGCCACCAAGGTCGCCGCGTTCGGTGCGCTGCTGCGGCTGCTCTACGTGGTGCTGCCGGGGATGCGCTGGGACTGGCGGCCGGTGATGTGGGCCGTCGCGATCATCACCATGCTGGGCGGGGCGATCGTCGCGATCACCCAGACCGACATCAAGCGGATGCTGGCCTACTCGTCCATCGCGCACGCCGGGTTCATCCTGGCCGGTGTCATCGCCACCACACCGCAGGGCATCAGCTCGGTCCTCTTCTATCTGGTGACGTACTCGTTCGTGACGATCGGCGCCTTCGCCGTGGTCACGCTGGTACGGGACGCGGGCGGCGAGGCCACCCACCTCTCCAAGTGGGCGGGGCTCGGGCGGCGTTCACCGCTGGTGGCGGCGGTCTTCGCCGTCTTCCTGCTGGCCTTCGCGGGTATCCCGCTGACCAGTGGGTTCAGCGGGAAGTTCGCCGTGTTCAAGGCGGCGGCCGACGGCGGGGCCGGCGGTCTGGTCGTGGTCGGTGTGATCTCGTCCGCCATCGCCGCGTTCTTCTACATCCGGGTCATCGTGCTGATGTTCTTCAGCGAGCCGAAGGCGGACGGCCCGACCGTCGCCGTGCCGTCGCCGCTGACGATGACGACGATCGCCGTGGGGGTCGCGGTCACGCTGGTGCTGGGGCTCGCCCCGCAGTACTTCCTTGACCTGGCGGGCCAGGCGGGATCCTTCGCCCGGTAGCCGTACGTCCGCACACGATCTCCGCCGTCGTACGCCGCTGTGTCCGGGGATGTCGGTGCGGGACCCTATCGTGGCAGGAGTGAGATGCGGCGGCCGTGACCGGTGGGAGTGACCGGCCGCCCGGGAGAACGGCGCGACGGGGGACGGACCGATGGAACGCGGGGCGGAACGATGAGCGGGAGTGGCGAGGCAGTGGCCGAGCATACGGAGCAGGCCGGGAGCACGGAGCAGGCCGGGAGCACGGAGCAGGCTGGGCGGACCGCGTCTGCGCGGGGCGCGGAGAGCGAGGCGCTCAGCACTCTGCACCGGGTCTTCGGCTACGAGGCCTTCCGTGGCGAGCAGGAAGAGATCATCGGGCAGGTGGTGGACGGCGGGGACGCCGTCGTGCTGATGCCGACCGGTGGCGGAAAGTCCCTCTGCTACCAGATTCCCGCCCTGGTCAGACCAGGTACCGGCGTGGTGATCTCGCCGCTGATCGCCCTGATGCAGGACCAGGTGGACGCGCTGCGCGCCCTCGGTGTGCGGGCCGGCTTCATGAACTCCACGCAGGACTTCGACGAGCGCCGCACCGTGGAGGCCGAGCTGCTCGCGGGCGAGCTGGACCTGCTCTATCTGGCGCCCGAACGGCTCCGGGTCGACGCCACGCTCTCCCTGCTGAGCCGCGCGAAGATCTCCGTGTTCGCGATCGACGAGGCGCACTGTGTCGCCAGCTGGGGGCACGACTTCCGCCCCGACTACCTGGCGCTCTCACTGCTCGGCGAGCGCTGGCCCGACGTCCCGCGCATCGCCCTGACGGCCACCGCCACCCGCGCCACGCACCAGGAGATCACCGAGCGGCTCGGGATGCCGGACGCCCGGCACTTCGTGGCGGGCTTCGACCGGCCCAACATCCAGTACCGGATCGTCCCCAAGAACGACCCGAAGAAGCAGCTGCTCGCCTTCCTCAAGGAGGAGCACGCGGGGGACGCGGGCATCGTCTACTGCCTCTCCCGGGCCTCCGTCGAGCGGACCGCCGAGTACCTCTGCAAGAACGGCGTGGAGGCCGTGCCCTACCACGCCGGGCTCGACGCGGGCACCCGCGCCGTCCACCAGTCGCGCTTCCTGCGCGAGGACGGCCTCGTGGTGGTCGCGACGATCGCCTTCGGGATGGGGATCGACAAGCCGGACGTCCGGTTCGTCGCCCACCTCGACCTGCCCAAGTCGGTGGAGGGGTACTACCAGGAGACCGGGCGCGCCGGGCGGGACGGGCTGCCGTCCACGGCGTGGATGACCTACGGGCTCCAGGACGTCGTACAGCAGCGGAAGATGATCCAGAGCGGTGAGGGCGGCGAGGCGTTCCGCCGCCGGGCCGCGGCGCATCTCGACGCGATGCTGGCGCTCTGCGAGACGGCGGACTGCCGCCGCGCCCAGCTCCTCCAGTACTTCGGCCAGGAGGCGGCGGCCCCCGCCTGCGGGAACTGCGACACCTGCCTCACCCCGCCCGAGACCTGGGACGGGACGGTGGCGGCGCAGAAGGTGCTGTCGACGGTGGTGCGGCTCGAACGCGAGCGCAGACAGAAGTTCGGCGCGGGCCAGATCGTCGACATCCTGCTGGGCCGCCGGACGGCCAAGGTCATCCAGTTCGACCACGACCAGCTCTCCGTCTTCGGTATCGGCGAGGACCTGTCGGAGGCTCAGTGGCGCGGTGTGGTGCGGCAGTTGCTGGCACAGGGTCTGCTGGCGGTCGAGGGTGAGTACGGCACGCTGGTGCTGACCGGGACCAGTGGTTCGGTGCTTTCGGCGGAGACCGAGGTCCGGCTGCGCAAGGAGCCGGAGAAGCCGGTGGCGGTCAGGGCGGCCAAGGGGGAGAAGAAGTCCAGGTCGGCTGCCGTGGCGGCCGAGCTGCCGGCCGAAGCGGTGCCGGTCTTCGAGGCGCTGCGGAGCTGGCGCGGCAAGCAGGCCAAGGAGCAGGGCGTCCCGGCGTATGTGATCTTCCACGACGCGACACTGCGGGAGATCGCCACGGTGCGGCCCGGCACGCTCGGTGAGCTCGGCGGGATCGGCGGCCTCGGCGAGAAGAAGCTGGCGACGTACGGGGAGGGCGTGCTCGGCGTGCTGGCCGAGCTGGCCGAGCTGGCGGGTACGGGGGCGAGTGCGGGTGCGGACGCGGATGTGACCGCACCGGCATCGTCCGCCTCGTCCGCGCCGTCACCGGGGGCGGCCCGGCCCGGCGGCCCCGGCCCTTCGGCCCCGGCCCGACCCTCCGCCCAGGGTGACCCGGAGGACCCGGGCGCCTGGGACGAGCCGGACTTCGCGGATCACCCGGACGATCCGGAGGCGTTCGGCGGGGCCTGAGCCGGGGAGGACGGAGGAGGCGCGCGGGGGGTGGGGCCGGGCGCCCGCAGCCGTGGCCGCCCCGGGGACGCTCGCCGCCTTGGCCGCCCGCAGCTGCCTGGGTCCAGCCAGTCGCCGTCTTGACGGCCAACCGCAGTCACCGGTTGGCCGACCACCGGCTCTTGGGCCGGCCAACTGCCGCCCCCGGCCGGCCGACCGGCCCTGGGGCCGGCCAACTGCCGCCCCGTCAGCCGCCGGCCCGGGCGGGGCAGCGGCCGACCGCCACCCCGCTCCCCGTCACCCCCCGCCGCTCCGGTTGGCGCGGTCGCGTTGGATGGTGCGGTGGACCGCGTAGGCCGCCCACTCCTCCTTGACCAGGTGGCGCATCGCCGAGCGGGACTTCCAGCCGTCCCTGGCGGCGATCCGGGAGAGGCCCACCGCCGAGACGAGCGCCGCCAGGGCGCGGCTGCGCGGGTCCGGGAAGCCGGCCGCCTCCGCCGTCAGGAAGCGGTCGCGGGCCTGGGCCGACCAGTTCAGCGGGCCCGCCGGATGGCGGTGGTAGGGCAGCAGCCCCGCGAGGCGGTGCGTCTCACGGGTCAGTACGTCCCCGTCCACCAGGTGGTCCAGATACAGCCCCTCCACCGTGCGGCCGGACCGCCGGATCCAGTAACGGGCGCCGACGCCCCCGCCGGACTTCCGCTTCTCCGGGGCCGGCAGCAGCTCCAGCACCCGCCCCAGCACCGGATCGTGCGGCAGCAACGGCTGGTCCACCGTCACCTTGCCGCGCGCCTCGGAGATCCGCCCCTGCAGCTCCAGTTCGGCCAGGGCCGCACCGGCCATCCCGAACTCCAGATAGCGGTTCCGGCAGAACGGCTTGCCCCGGCGCGGGTCCAGGGCGAGGAGCAGCAGCTCCTCGGGGAGCGTCGGCGCTTCCTGGCTCATCGCGCGGGCACGATCCTTCCGGTCACCTCACCGAGGCCGACCCGGGTCCCGTCGGGCCCCGGCGCCCAGGCCGTCATCGTCACCTCGTCGCCGTCCTCCAGGAACGCCCGCTTCCCGTCGTCGAGTTCGAGAGGCCGGGTGCCGTTCCAGGTCATCTCAAGGAGTGAACCGCACTGCTCGGGCGAAGGGCCGCTGACCGTGCCCGAG
Source organism: Streptomyces sp. NPDC054757 (assembly GCF_053612185.1). Taxonomy (NCBI): domain Bacteria; kingdom Bacillati; phylum Actinomycetota; class Actinomycetes; order Kitasatosporales; family Streptomycetaceae; genus Streptomyces; species Streptomyces sp. NPDC054757. The sequence continues at coordinate 498,394 of NZ_JBSHBW010000001.1, read as the reverse complement.
CCGAACAGGTCCCCGGTGCGGAGCGAGGCGCCGTTGACGGTCGTATGGGCCAGCATCTGGGCAGCCGTCCAGTACATCCCGGCGAAGGGCGGCTCGGATACCGGCTGTCCGTTGACGCTGACCGTGATCCGCAGGTCCAGGCCGCCCGCTTCCTCGGCCGTCGCGTCGTCCAGGTAGGGCAGCAGGGGCAGTTCGCGGGCGGGCGGCGCGGTCCGTGCCGCGTCCAGTGCCTCCAGCGGAGTCACCCAGGCCGAGACCGAGGTGGCGAAGGACTTCCCGAGGAAGGGGCCCAGCGGCACGTACTCCCAGGCCTGGATGTCCCGCGCCGACCAGTCGTTGAGCAGCTGGAGGCCGAAGACATGGTCCCGGTAGCCGGAGAGCGGGACCGGCTCGCCCTGCCGGGACGGGACGCCGACGACGAAGCCGACCTCCGCCTCGATGTCGAGCTTGACCGAGGGCCCGAAGACCGGCGCCGGGTCCGACGGCGCCTTGCGCTGCCCGGAAGGACGTACGACATCGGTGCCCGACACCACGACCGTGCCGGAACGGCCGTGGTAACCGATCGGCAGATGCTTCCAGTTGGGCGTCAGCGCCGCCGAGTCGGGCCGGAAGATGCTGCCGACGTTCGTCGCGTGGTGCTCGCTCGCGTAGAAGTCGATGTAGTCGGCGACCTCGTACGGAAGGTGCATCGTGACGCCCGCCACCGGGTGCAGCAGCGGCTCTATGACCGGCCGGTGCGCCGGGACGGTCACCCAGGCGGTCAGCGCGCGCCGCACATCGCGCCACGCCGTACGGCCCGCCGCGAGCAGCGGGTTGAGCGTGGGGTGTGCGAGCAGCCTGCTGTACGGGGAGCCGAGCGCGGTCGCCGCCGCCCCCGCGTCCAGTACATGGCCGCCGATCCGCACCCCCACCCTGCGCCGGCCGGGATCCTCAAGAGTGGAGAAGACTCCGTACGGCAGGTTGTGCGGGCCGAAGGGGTCGCCTTCGGGGAGGTCGAGCGGGCTCTGCTCAGGCATGGGGTGCTGCCTCGCTTTCAGGTCTGTGGACAGCCCCACGGTACGGGGGCGGGGCGCGCCGCGTCAGCCGCTGAAAGGTTCAGGGGCGTCCCGCCATTTCAAGCCCGTCCGGCGCTTGAGGACACCGGGGGCCGGGGGCTCGCCCCGGCTTCGGGAAGGGGCGGGGAGGGGACAGGCCCGCCGCAGGCGCTCACCCGCACCACGTCCCGGCCGCATCACAACCCACCCGCACCACGCCCCGGCCGCATCACAACCCACCCGCACCACGCCCCACCCGCACCACGCCCCACCCGCACCACGCCCCGGCCGCATCACGCTCCCCGAGCACTGCCCTCCCCGGAGCACCACACTCCACGCCCCGGGCCACCCACGTTTTCGGCCCCTCGGCACCACGCCCGGACAAGGGCCACGCCCCCAGGCACCACGCCCCGGGCCGGGCCCCGTCCCAGGCACCACGCCCTCACGCGCCACCCCGGAGAGGAGGAAGGCGAGAGGAAGAGCGGCCCCATCCCCCCTACCCCGCGATACGCGGAATCCGTTTCTCCCAGCTCCGCCGGAAGACCACCTCGTCCCCCTCCTGGCACACCACCTCGCTCGACGTGATGAAGTCCTGGGCGTCACAGGTGATCTCGGACCGGGTCCGCACGCGGGCGTCCCAGCCGGTCTCCGGGCGGTGCAGCCGGATCGACCAGTCCGAGCGGGTGCGCGCCGACAGCGGATCCGCCTCGTTGATCGTGTACGTCTCCAGCGCGTCCTCGCTGAACTCCAGGCCGTCCGGGTAGATCCGGGTACCTCCGTACCTCGGGTCCACCTCAAGTCGCCAGTCGCCCTTGGCCACATCGCGTACGACAAGACGCTCCGGGCGCTCCTCCGGGTTGTCCGGGTAGACCACCGCGAGCGGCTCCGACTGCTCGGGCTCGTCGAAGGTGATGTGGTCATCGGTGTGCGCGCGGACCGGGAGTTCCATGGTCGAGGCCGCCGGGTCCAGGATCCAGCCGTGCGCCGAGTCGGGCTGCGGCCAGATCCACGGCCAGTACGCGGAGGAGACCGAGAGGCGGATGCGGTGGCCCGGCGGGAAGGTGTGACCGACGCCGTTCAGCTCGAAGGTGAGCGACTCGGTGGTGCCCGGCTCCCACGGATCCGACCGGTCCCGGCCGTGCCGCGCCGAGAAGTTGAGCGCCCCCCGGGTGACCAGTGTGGACGCCCCGTCCGGCGCGACGTCGCAGAGCCGGGCGATGACCTGCCCGGTGGGGACGTCGGAGCGCACCGAGAGATGCACCTTCGCGCGGCCCAGGATCTCGATGGCGGCCTGGCGGACCGGGAATTCGAAGCAGACGGACTTCGCGTCCTCGTCCCGCTGGTCGGGCGGCAGATCGGAGTCGTTGCCGAACGGGAAGAACCGCCCGGCGTCCAGACCGGTCTGCATCGGTGACCTGACCTCCATCGGGTCGCCCTGGAGCGCGTACGACACCGGGGTGACCTGCGGCGACGGCCAGGCCGTATCACCGACCCAGCGGCCGGGCAGCTCCGGGTAGACCGTGGCGGGCGGGTGCGACTCGCTGATCCACGAGCGCAGCAGCGGCTCGGCCATCACCCCGTTGTCCTCGCCCTTGAGGTGGTGGTCCCACCAGCGCAGGGTCTCCTGGAGGAAGCCGATCGCGGGTCCGGGCGGCAGCCCCCGGTCCGGGTACTGGTGCGACCACGGGCCGATCAGCCCCCGTACCCGCGACGGGTCGAGGTTCCCGACCAGCCGCAGGACGGTGTCCCGGTACGGGTCGTGCCAGCCGCCGACGGCCAGGACGGCCGGCTGGACGGCCCGGTAGTCCTCGCAGACGCTGCCGTGCTTCCAGTAGTCGTCGCGCGTCTGATGGGCGAGCCAGGTGTGGATGAACGGCTCGACGGCCTCAAGACGGTTGAGCCACATGTCCCGCCAGACCGAGCCGACCTGCGCCGGGTCCGGGGGGCGCGACACGAAGGCGAGCATCGTGGCCGCCCAGGCGTGCATGTCGACGGCGAGCACCGAGCCGCCCATGTAGTGCACGTCGTTGTCGTAGCGGTCGTCGGCGGAGCAGACCGTGACGATCGCCTTCAGCGGCTCCGGGGCCAGGGCCGCGATCTGGAGCGAGTTGAAACCGCCCCAGGAGATACCGAACATCCCGACCTTGCCGGTGCACCACTCCCTCCCGGCCAGCCAGTTCACCACCTCGACCCCGTCGGCCAGCTCCTGGGCGTCGTACTCGTCACCGGGCATGCCGGTCGAGTTGCCGTGACCGCGTACGTCCACCCGGACGGACGCGTAGCCGTGGCCCGCGTACCAGGGGTGCCGCTGCCAGTCCCGCGGTGCCGTCCAGTCGGACAGCCGGTACGGAAGGTATTCGAGCAGGGCGGGGACCGGTCCGGCCGCGTTGACCGGGCGCCAGATCCTGGCGTACAGCTGCGTGCCGTCCGCGAGCGGGATCCAGACGTCCTCGCGGCGGGTCTCGTACGGGAATTCGGTGCGGATTCGGGCCACGGCAGGCGCTCCTCAGTGGACGGGGTGCATGGTGCGCCTGAGCCAGGGGGCGGCGGCGACGACCGCGAGCCCGGCGACGACGGCGACGGCGCCGTTGACTCCGAAGTACGCCGGGTCGGAGACCTCGCCGTACAACTTCACGATCTGCGCCTGGACGCCGTTGGCCAGGGCGAGGGACAGGAACCAGAGCGCCATCGTCTGGCTGGCGAAGGCGGCGGGCGCGAGCTTGGTGGTGGCGGACATGCCGGAGGTCTCGACGAGGATGTCGCCGAGCCCGAGCAGCGCGTACGAGCCGACGATCCACCAGACGGACATCAGCCAGTCGCTGCCCGTGCGGCCGGACGTGGCGGGGACCATGATCAGGAAGGAGAGCCCGCCGAGGATGGTGCCGATCGCGATCTTGTTGGAGGCGTGCGGCTGGTGCCGGCCCATCCGGACCCAGACGGCGGCGACCACCGGGGCCAGCGCCACCTCGAAGGCGCCGAGCGCCGACGCGTACCAGCCGGCCGGGAAGTGGAAGCCGAAGATGTCCGTCCTGGCGTTGGTCGACGCGAGCAGGATCATCGTCGAGTACGCCTGGAAGAGGATGAAGTTGAAGACCACCGAGGCGAGGAACAGCACGATGTAGGGGCGCAGATGAGCGCGTTCGGGCCTGGTCACGCGGGGGCTGCGGAACATCACGGCGAAGAAGACGACCGGCGCGATCACCGAGACGATGGTCAGCGCGTCGACGGTGCGGTCCAGCGTCAGCCAGCCGGAGAGCCCGAGGACCACGGCGACCACGGCGACGGCCAGCACGCCGCCGACGATCATCCGGACCGCACGGCGCATCGCGGCCGGCGGCAGCGCCTGCTCGGCGCGCTCGGTGCGGCCGGCGATGGTGCGGCGACCCAGGACGTACTGGATCAGACCCAGCGTCATCCCGACGGCGGCCGCCGAGAAGCCCCAGTGCCAGCCCTCGTGGTCACCCAGCCAGGCGGTGACCAGGGGGCCGAGGAAGGCGCCGATGTTGATGCACATGTAGTAGAGCGCGAAACCGGCGTCGCGGCGCTGGTCCTCGGTCCGGTACAACTTGCCGACCAGGGTGGCGACATTCGGCTTCAGCAGCCCCGTGCCGAGCGAGATGAGCCCCAGACCCACCCAGGTCATCCCGGCCGTCGGGACCGCCATCGAGTAGTGGCCGAGTGCGATGAGGATGCCGCCGCCGAGTACCGCGCGGTACGAGCCGAGGATGCGGTCGGCGAGCCAGCCGCCCGCCACCGAGACCAGATAGACCAGCGTGCCGTAGGCGGCGGAGATGGAAGCGGCCGCCCCCGGCGACATGCCGAGACCGTCCTGGTCGACCGCGGCCGTGAAGTAGAGGACGAGGATGGCCTGCATCCCGAGGAACGAGAACCGCTCCCAGATCTCCAGTCCCGACAGGGTCGCCAGACCGCGCGGCTGGCCGAAGAACGAATGGTCGTCGCCCGGCTCCGGCGGGGGCTGGGACGGTGGTGCGAGTCCCGGCTGCGGCTCTGTTCCGGACAAAGGTACTGCTCCCATTCAAATCGAGTTGTTTTGAACATACCGGTCACGCCCGGCATGTGCTCGGGGTGGGCGGGCAGGCGCTCATGGTGATCGAAAGAGGACCGGATACGCTGACTTGAGTGCGGACAGCGACACATCGACAATCCGTGTGATCGTCAGCAGACAGGAGATCCCCTCGTGACCGTCGTCGAGCCATTCGGGCTGAACGTGCGGGACCAGGCACTTGAGGCCGATGTCCAGGCCGGATTGGCGGCTGTCGAGGCCGGGCTGCTCGATGCCACCAAGAGCGACGTCCCTTTCATCACGGAGGCCGCGCAGCATCTGGTACGGGCGGGGGGCAAGCGCTTTCGTCCGCTCCTGGTGATGCTCGCCGCCCAGTTCGGTGACCCGTATGCGCCCGGGGTCGTACCCTCCGCCGTCGTGGTCGAACTGACGCATCTGGCGACGCTCTACCACGACGACGTCATGGACGAGGCGGAAGTGCGCCGCGGGGTCCCCAGCGCCAACGCACGCTGGGACAACTCGGTCGCGGTCCTCACCGGCGACTTCCTCTTCGCACGCGCCTCGCACATCCTGGCCGACCTGGGGCCGGAGGCCGTACGGATCCAGGCCGAGTCGTTCGAACGCCTGGTCACCGGCCAGATCCTGGAGACCGCCGGCCCGCGCGACGGGCACGACCCGGTCAGCCACTACCTCGATGTCATCGCGGGCAAGACGGGATCCCTGATCGCGGTCTCCGGGCGGTTCGGCGCGATGATGTCCGGCGCCGACGAGAGCGTGGTGAACATCCTCACGCAGTACGGCGAGCGGCTCGGTATCGCGTTCCAGCTGGCCGACGACGTACTGGACATCGCGAGCGACAGCCACGAGTCGGGTAAGACACCCGGCACGGACCTGCGGGAGGGCATCCCCACCCTGCCGGTGCTGCGGCTGCGCGCCCAGGCCGCCGAGCACGGCCGCCCGGACGATCTCGCCCTGGTCGAGCTGCTGTCGGGCGATCTGACGGACGACGCCCGGCATACCGAGGCGCTGCGGCTGATGCGGGCCCACCCGGCCCTGGAGCAGGTACGCCAGGACACCGTGCGGTACGCGGAGGAGGCGCGGGCCTCACTGGCGCCGCTGCCCGAGTGCTTCGCGAAGACGGCGCTTGAGGAGCTGTGCGGCGCGGTGGTGCACCGCGTGGGGTGAGGGTGTCGGCTCGATGTCAGTGGGCTCGACGCCAGCCGGCCCCCGATATCAGTCGGTTCGGTGGCAGTCGGTTCGATGTGAGTCGGTTCGATGGCGCAGGACCCGGTCGCGTGTCAGCGGCCGGGTCCTCTGCTGTTCTTCGGGTGCTGTCCGGTGGGCGCCGTCCGTCGAGACCTGTCGGTTGGGCCGGTCGCACGGGGCGGGTCCTTCGGACGGGTGGCCCCTTCCCTGCCGGGCGCTCCCCCTACGGGGCGGTGCGGGTCGCCCGTGGCGCCTGTCATACCGCAGCAGTAGGCGCAGTTGCTCCCGGGGGCTGACGCTTACCGTCCGGGAATTTGGTGAGATGGACGGCACCACACCCCACCGATTCGGGTGAGAATGGCGGCGCGGGGTGGACAAGCGTGACCGTACGGATCGCCGCCGATCACGGAGGTAGGGCACACATGGCACCGAACGACAGTGCAGAGGGCACCGGAAGCGCACAGGACACCGGAGAGGCCGGGAACTCCGCCGCGGGCCGCCGGAAGGCCGCGCGTTATCTCGTCCCGGTCGGAGTGGCGGGGGTGGCGGCCGTGACGATCGGTCTCGTACCCGCACTCGCCAGCTCGGGCGACCCCAGCCTGCCGAAGATCTCGGCGCAGCAGCTCATCGCGAAGATGGCCGCATCGGACACCCAGCAGCTGTCCGGCACGGTGAAGGCCGACGCGGACCTGGGCATCCCGTCACTCGGCGGCCTGGCCGGCACCTTCGGCGGGGGCATGGGCGGCAGCGGTGGTGACGGCGGCGGCAGCGGCGGATCGAGCGCGTCGCCCCAGTCCAAGCTGATGGAGCTGGCATCGGGCACGCACACCCTGCGGGTGGCCGCGGACGGTCCCGACAGGCAGCGGGTGTCCATCCTGGACAGCGCGGCCGAGTACAGCCTGATCCACAACGGCCGGCAGGTCTGGGCGTACGACAGCAAGTCGAACGAGGTCTACCACGCGAAGGCCCCCGCCCGGGCGGGCGGCTCGGCGGGCGGCCGCGAGGACCGTACCGACAAGCTCCCGGCCACCCCGAAGGATCTGGCCGAGCAGGCGCTCAAGGCGGTCGGCCCGACGACATCGGTGAGCGTCGACGGCACCGAACAGGTGGCGGGCCGTGACGCGTACCAGCTGCTCATCAAGCCGAAGCAGTCCGGTTCCACGATCGGTTCGGTCCGGGTCACGGTGGACTCGAAGACCGGCACTCCGCTGAAGTTCACGCTGACGCCGAGCAGCGGTGGCAAGGCCGCCATCGACGTGGGCTTCACCAAGGTCGACTTCGCGAAGCCCGCGTCCTCCGCCTTCTCCTTCACTCCGCCGAAGGGCGCGAAGGTGACGGAGGGCGCCGCCCCCGGGGCCGGTACGCACCGCTCTCCGCAGGGTCCCGGGAAGGACCTGAAGTCCGCCTCGCCGGAGGACTTCAAGGGCCTGAACATCATCGGCAAGGGCTGGACGTCGGTGGCCAGGATCGACACCGGCAGCGGCAAGGGCATCGGCGGCATCGGCGGTGGCACCGGCGGGCTGGGCGGATCCACGGGGAAGAGCGGCTCCGCCGGACAGGGCGGCTCCGCCGCGGACGCGCAGAAGTTCCTCAGCTCGCTGGGAGACAAGGTGACCGGCTCGTTCGGCTCGGGGACGGTGTTCCACACCCGGCTGGTGAACGCGCTGATGACCGACGACGGAAAGATCTTCGTCGGGGCGGTCGACAAGGGCGCACTGGTCAAGGCGGCCAACACGGCCAAGTAGGCCCGACTCGGCCAGTAGGCCCGACACGGCCAGCAGGCCCGACACGGCCAAGTAGGCCCAACACGGCCAAGTAGACCCGACTCGGCCAGCAGGCCCGACACGACGGCGGGTCCGGCACACGCCCCTGGGGCGGCCGGACCCGCCGGGTGTTCTCTGCTCCGTGCGACCGGGGGGCTGGCCGCCCGCTCCGGGGCGCGGCGCTCCGGTCCGGGTGCGTCCCGTTAGCCTGGATCGCACCGTGCGCCGAACACCGCGCCGCCCGGACCGCACCGTGCGCCCCCGCGCCGAACGACGGGACCGTCGCCATGCCAGAAGCCGTCATCGAAACCCATGCCCTGACCAAACGCTTCCGCGGCGGCCAACTCGCGGTGAACCGCCTGGACCTCGCCGTCCCGCGCGGCAGCGTCTTCGGCTTCCTCGGGCCCAACGGCTCCGGCAAGACCACCACCATCCGGATGCTCCTCGGCCTCATCGCCCCGACCTCCGGCACCGCCACCCTGCTGGGCCGGCCGATGCCGCGCGCCGCCCACAGTGTGCTGCCGGACGTCGGCGCGCTCATCGAGGGCCCCGCGCTGTACGGGTTCCTCTCCGGCCGCGACAACCTGCTGCGCTACGACTCCGCCGACCCGCGGGCCGACCCCCGTACCCGGCGCGCCCGTGTCGATGCCGCCATCGAACGGGTCGGGCTCGCCCACGCGGCGGCCAAGAAGGCCAAGGCGTACTCACTCGGTATGAAGCAGCGCCTCGGTCTCGCCTCCGCACTGCTCCAGCCGCGCGGACTGCTCGTCCTGGACGAGCCGACGAACGGGCTCGACCCGCAGGGTATGCGGGAGATCCGGACCCTGGTCAGGGAGTTGGCGCAGGACGGCACCACGGTCTTCCTCTCCTCCCACCTCCTGGACGAGATCGAGCAGGTCTGCACCCACGCGGCTGTGATGGCCCGGGGCACGCTGCTCGCCCAGGGCCCGGTCGCCGAACTCGCGACCCGCGGCCGTCTCGCCGTGGGCACACCCGACCCCGCGGTGGCCGCCCGGGTACTCAAGGAGCGGGGCATCTCCGATGTGGAGGTGGCCGGCGACCGGGTGACGGGGGACATCCCGCCCGCGGACACCGACGTGGCGGACCTGAACGCGGCCCTGGTACGGGAAGGCGTACGGGTCAGGTCCTTCGGCGTCGAACGGGCCTCCCTTGAGGACGCCTTCGTCGCACTCACCGGAGAGGGTTTCGATGTCGCAGGCTGAGGCACCCCGCCAGAAGCAGACCGAGGGCCGCGTGCCTGAGAGCACCGCGCCTGAGGGCCGCATGCCCGAGGGCCGCGTGCGCCAGGCCGGTGCGGACCAGGCCCCCGCCCCCGGGGCGGTGCGTGCGCTGCTGCGCCCCCGTCGGCAGCTCGCCCTCCTCCGCTCCGAGCTGACCACCACCTTCCGCCGCTGGCGCACCCTCGCCCTGCTCGCCGTGCTGGCCGCGGTCCCGGTCCTCATCGGTATCGCCGTCAAGCTGGAGTCCGACCGGGGTTCGACGGCCGGCGATCCCAGCGGCAACGGTCCCGCCTTCCTCTCGGACATCACCAACAACGGCCTCTTCCTCGTCTTCGCGGCACTCGCCGCGACCCTGCCGGTCTTCCTCCCGATGGCCGTCGGTGTCATCGCGGGGGATTCCGTGGCGGGCGAGGCCAGTGCCGGGACGCTCCGCTATCTGCTGGTCGCCCCGGCCGGCCGGACCAGGCTGCTGCTCGCCAAGTTCGTCTGCGCCGTGGCCTTCTGCCTGGCCGCGACCCTGGTCGTGGCGGTCTCCGCGCTCGTGGTGGGGGCGCTGCTCTTCCCGCTCGGCGATGTCACGACGATCTCGGGCACCCGGATCCCGTTCACCGACGGGCTCGGCCGGGCCGCGCTGATCTCGGCCGTGGTCGCCGCCTCGCTCGTCGGCGTCGCGGCCATCGGGCTGTTCGTCTCGACCCTCACCAGCAGCGGAATCGCGGCGATGGCGACGACGGTCGGTCTGGTGATCACGGTGCAGATCCTGGACGGGATTCCCCAGCTGCACGCACTCCAGCCGTATCTGTTCCCGCACTACTGGCTGTCCTTCGCGGATCTGCTGCGGGCACCGGTCTACTGGGACGAGATCGTCAAGAACCTCGGTATGCAGGGCCTTTACGCCGTGGTGTTCGGCTCGGCGGCCTGGGCGCGGTTCACCACGAAGGACATCGCGGCCTGACCGGGAAAGCCCCGGCGGAGCGGGGAAAAGGGAGGGCACGTGCCGTACCGAGAACCGTCCCCCGACGCGGCTCGACACGACACGTACCGTTTCCCCGCCGATATTCTGGAACGCGCACCTTCTGCTGTCAAGACGCTACGTATCGTCCCCGGTCGCGACGGGTGAATAGACTTATGCGGTGAACCTCACGCCCAATCCCGCGCGCCGGAGCGAGAAATCGCAGCAGGCGATTCTCGCGGCCGCCCTCGCGCTCTGTATCGAGCGGGGGTACGCCCGCGTCACGATCGAGTCCATCGCCGCCCGCGCCGGAGTGAGCAAGAAGACGATCTACCGCTGGTGGCCGTCGAAGGGCGCCCTGGTGCTCGAAGCGCTGGACGACGCGGTCATCCGGACCCGTCCCTTCCCGGATACCGGCGACCTCGCCGCCGATCTCCACTCCCAGATGACCGGCGTGGTGCGGCTCCTGGCACATCCGCCGCTCGGCCCCGCGTACGCCGGGATCCTCACCGAGATCCAGTACGACGAAGAACTCGCCAGGACCGTGCAGGAACAGTTCATCGACCCACGGGTCAAGGGGGCCACGGCCCGGCTGCGCAGCGCCCAGGAGCAGGGCGTGCTCCCCGGGGACGCGGACGTCAACCTCGCTGTGGAACTGCTCTACGGCCCGCTCTACTACCGGCACAGCCTGCGCAGACCGCCGCACAACGCGGAGGAGATCACCCGGCTGATCGCCCAGGTCCTGAAGTCCCTGGGCGGCTGAGGCCGGTCGGGTCCAGCCGCTCCGGCGGCGCGGCGGGGCCGTCCGCTGCCAGCAGCTCGGCCGCGAGCCGGGCCGCCCGCGCCCGTGTCCGGTGCGCGTTCCGCAGGGCATCCCAGGTCAGCAGCGTCAGCGCCAGCCACACCAGCGCGAAGCCCGCCCAGCGCTCCGGCGGCATCGCCTCATGGAAGTACAGGATGCCGAGGCCGAACTGGAAGACCGGCGCCAGATACTGGAGCAGGCCCAGGGTCGAGAGCGGTACGCGGATGGCCGCGGCGCCGAAGAGGATCAACGGGATCGCGGTGACCAGACCCGTGGACGCGAGGAGCGCCCCGTGGGCGGGGGAGCCGAACGTGGCCTCGCCCCGGGCCGTGAGGAACACCAGATAGGCCAGCGCGGGCAGGAACTGCACCGCCGTCTCGGCCGTGAGCGACTCCAGACCGCCGAGGTTCACCTTTTTCTTGGCCAGCCCGTACGTCGCGAAGGAGAAGGCCAGCATCAGCGAGATCCAGGGCGGCTTGCCGTATCCGATGGCCAGGACGAGGACCGCAACCGCCCCGGTGGCGACGGCCGCCCACTGCGCGGGGCGCAGCCGTTCGCCCAGGATCAGGACGCCCATCGCGATGGTGACCAGCGGGTTGATGAAGTAGCCGAGCGACGCCTCGACGACCTGACCGTTGTTCACGGCCCAGATGTAGCCGCCCCAGTTGACGCTGATGACCGCCGCGGCGACGACCACGAGGCCCAGCCTGCGCGGTGTACGGACCAGTTCGCCGATCCACGCCCAGCGCCGTGTCACGAGCAGCGCGATCAGCACGACGCCCAGGGACCACACCATGCGGTGGGCCAGGATCTCCATGGCGCCGGACGGCTTGAGCAGGGGCCAGAACATCGGGACGAGCCCCCACAGCACATACGCCGCCGCACCGTTCAGGAACCCCGCACGCTGCTCGCTGCTGCCCTTCACGGACCCTCCCCTGAGATCGCCCGGCAGCCGCCGCCGGAGGCGTGGCACATGCCCAGGGCGTGACACCTGCCGAAGGCGTGACACATACGGAGTCGAAGGTACGGGAGGAGGACCCGCCTGTCATGCCCGTGTCGTCATACGGTCATGACAGGCATACGGCCGTACGGTCGCGGCGCGGGTCCGCGTGGGTTCGCGCCCCGCTTACGCGAGCGCCGCTCCGCTTACGCGAGCGCCGCCGCGATCGAGTCCGCGATCGGGGTGGTGGGGCGCCCCGTCAGCCGGGCCAGATCGCCGCTCGTGGCGGCCAGCCGGCCGCGCTCGATGGCCTCGTCCACGTCCACGAGGATCGCCGCGAACGCCTCCGGCAGACCCGCACCGACCAGGACCTCCTGGTGGGCGGCGGCCGGGACGTTCCGGTAGGTGATCTCCTTGCCGGTGGCCTTCGCGACCTCGGCCGCGTACTCGGAGAGGGACCAGGCGACGTCACCGCTCAGCTCGTAGGCCCGGCCCAGGTGACCGTCCGACACGAGCACGGCGGCCGCGGCCGCCGCGTAGTCCGCGCGGGCCGCCGACGCGATCCGGCCGTCCCCCGCGTTGGCGACGACCGCGCCGTGCTCCAGGACCGGCGCAAGGTTCCCGGTGTAGTTCTCGTTGTACCAGCCGTTGCGCAGGAAGGTGTACGGAAGCCCGGAGTCCAGGATCAGCTGCTCGGTCACCTTGTGCTCGGCGGCCAGCTCGAAGTCGGCATCCGGGCCGCCCAGGATGCCCGTGTACGCGAGCTGGGCGACGCCCGCGGCCTTCGCCGCCTCGATGACCGCGGTGTGCTGTGGCACGCGCCGGCCGACCTCGCTCCCGGAGATGAGGAGCACCCGCTCACCGGAGCGGAACGCCCCGGTGAGGCTCGCCGGGTCGTTGTAGTCGGCGATGCGCAGCTCGACCCCGCGCGCCGCCAGACCGGCGGCCTTCTCCTTGCTGCGGACGACGGCGGCGACCTGGTCCGCGGGGACCCTGGTGAGCAGCTCATCGATGACGAGGCGGCCGAGTGCCCCGGTGGCTCCGGTGACGACGATGCTCATGTGGTGATGCTCCCTGGTTCGGAATTGCTGCGCCGCGGTTCGGATCCCCGCGCTCTTGAGCCCGGATCTCCGCGCTCTCGCACTCACCCTACGAGGGGTACTAACCAAAGGAAAGTACCCACTTTGAGGTAAGGTACTGGCATGGACGTAAGTGAACGGGTGGCGGGCCGGTGGCCCGACGTCAACCAAGCGATGTGCCCCTCGCGGCTGATCCTGGAACATGTCACCAGCCGCTGGGGTGTGCTCGTACTGGCCGCGCTCCTGGAGCGTTCGTACCGCTTCAGCGAGCTGCGCCGCCACGTGGGCGGGGTCAGCGAGAAGATGCTCGCCCAGACGCTGCAGACGCTGGAGCGGGACGGTTTCGTGGACCGCGACGCCAAGCCCGTCATCCCGCCGCGGGTGGACTACTCGCTCACGCCGCTCGGCAGGGAGGCCGCCGAGCAGGTGTGGGGGCTCGCCCGCTGGACCGAGCAGCGGATCGATGAGGTGTTCACGGCACGCGAGACATACGACAGGGCCCGGCCCTGAGGGAACGGGACCGGGCCCCGGGCGGCGCCTGCTGACGCCCGGTCGGAAGCTGAGGCGTCCTCAGCCCGCGACCGTCCAGGTGTCGTTGCCGGCGAGCAGCGCGGCGAGGTCGCCCTTGCCGCGCTGCTCGACCGCCGCTTCGAGCTGCGTGTTCATCAGGGTGTCGTAGACGGGCCGCTGGACGTCGCGGAGCACGCCGATGGGGGTGTGGTGCAGGGTGTCCGCGTCGGCGAGGCGGGAGAGGGCGAAGGCGGTGGTCGGTGAGGCGGCCCGCGCGTCGTGGACCAGGATCCGCGCTTCGTTCTCCGGGGTGACGTCGACGACTTCGAGGTCGCCGGTGGCCTGGTCGCGGACGACGCCCTTGGGAGCCTCGGGGGTGCCGAAGCGGATGGGCTGCCCGTGTTCCAGACGGATGACCGCCTCCTGGGCCTGCTCACGGTCCTTGAGTGCCTCGAAGGCGCCGTCGTTGAAGATGTTGCAGTTCTGGTAGATCTCGACCAGGGCCGTTCCGGGGTGGTCGGCCGCCGCGCGCAGCACGCTCGTGAGGTGTTTGCGGTCGGAGTCGACGGTGCGGGCCACGAAGGACGCCTCGGCGCCGATGGCCAGTGACACCGGGTTGAAGGGGGAGTCGAGCGAGCCCATCGGCGTCGACTTGGTGATCTTGCCGACCTCGGACGTCGGTGAGTACTGGCCCTTGGTCAGCCCGTAGATCCGGTTGTTGAAGAGCAGGATCTTGAGGTTGACGTTGCGGCGCAGGGCGTGGATGAGGTGGTTGCCGCCGATGGAGAGCGCGTCGCCGTCGCCCGTGACGACCCAGACGGACAGGTCGCGGCGGGAGGTGGCCAGGCCGGTGGCGATCGCCGGGGCGCGGCCGTGGATGGAGTGCATCCCGTACGTGTTCATGTAGTACGGGAAACGGGACGAGCAGCCGATGCCCGAGACGAAGACGATGTTCTCCTTGGCGAGGCCGAGTTCGGGCATGAAGCCCTGTACGGCGGCCAGGACCGCGTAGTCGCCGCAGCCGGGGCACCAGCGGACTTCCTGGTCGGACTTGAAGTCCTTCATGGACTGCTTGGCCTCGGCCCTGGGCACCAGGTGCAGGAGTTCGTTGGTGTCAGGCATCGGTGGCCTCCTTGAGTGCCGTCGCGAGCTGTTCCGCCTTGAACGGCATGCCGTTGACCTGGTTGTAGGAGACCGCGTCGACCAGGTACTTCGCCCGGACGAGCAGGGCGAGCTGACCGAGGTTCATCTCCGGGATCACGACCTTGCCGTACCGCTTCAGGACCTCGCCGAGGTTGGCGGGGAAGGGGTTGAGGTGGCGCAGATGGGCCTGGGCGATGGGGACGCCGTCCCTGCGGAGCCGGCGTACCGCCGCGGTGATCGGTCCGTATGTCGAGCCCCAGCCGAGGACCAGGGTGCGCGCGCCGTCCGGGTCGTCGACGGTCAGGTCGGGGACCTCGATGCCGTCGATCTTGGCCTGGCGGGTGCGGACCATGAAGTCGTGGTTGGCGGGGTCGTAGGAGATGTTCCCGGTGCCGTCCTGTTTCTCGATCCCGCCGATGCGGTGTTCGAGCCCCGGGGTGCCGGGCACCGCCCAGGGGCGGGCCAGGGTCTGCGGATCGCGTTTGTACGGCCAGAACGCCTCGGTGCCGTCGGCCAGCTCGTGGTTGGGGCCGGTGGCGAACTGCACGCGCAGGTCGGGGAGTTCACCGGTCTCGGGGATGCGCCACGGCTCGGAGCCGTTGGCGAGGTAGCCGTCCGAGAGCAGGAGGACCGGCGTCCGGTAGGTCACCGCGATCCGGGCGGCGTCCAGGGCCGCGTCGAAGCAGTCCGCCGGGGTCTTCGGCGCGATCACCGGGACGGGGGCCTCGCCGTTGCGGCCGAACATGGCCTGGAGAAGGTCGGCCTGTTCGGTCTTGGTGGGCAGTCCGGTGGAGGGGCCGCCCCGCTGGATCGCGACGACCAGCAGCGGCAGTTCGAGCGAGACGGCCAGGCCGATGGTCTCCGACTTCAGCGCGACACCCGGACCCGAAGTGGTGGTCACCGCGAGGGACCCGCCGAATGCGGCGCCCAGGGCGGCGCCGATGGCGGCGATCTCGTCCTCGGCCTGGAAGGTCCGCACCCCGAAGTTCTTGTGCTTGGAGAGCTCGTGCAGGATGTCCGACGCCGGGGTGATCGGGTACGAGCCGAGATACAGCGGCAGATCCGTCTGCCGGCCGGCGGCGATCAGCCCGTAGGACAGGGCCAGGTTCCCGCTGATGTTGCGGTAGGTCCCGGCCGGGAACGCGGTGGCGGCCGGTTCGACCTCGTACGAGACGGCGAAGTCCTCCGTCGTCTCACCGAAGTTCCACCCCGCGCGGAACGCCGCCACGTTCGCCTCGGCGATCTGCGGCTTCTTCGCGAACTTGGCCCGCAGGAACTGCTCGGTGTTCTCGGTCGGCCGGTGGTACATCCACGAGAGCAGCCCCAGCGCGAACATGTTCTTGCTGCGCTCGGCCT
Source organism: Streptomyces sp. NPDC054757 (assembly GCF_053612185.1). Lineage (NCBI taxonomy): Bacteria > Bacillati > Actinomycetota > Actinomycetes > Kitasatosporales > Streptomycetaceae > Streptomyces > Streptomyces sp. NPDC054757. The sequence continues at coordinate 482,344 of NZ_JBSHBW010000001.1, read as the reverse complement.
CCTTGCGGGAGAGCCCGAACTCCTTGAGCGCCTCGATGGTGAGGGTCGTCAGCGGGACCGGGTGGACCTGGTACGCGTCCAGCGAGCCGTCCTCCAGCGGGGAGGCCGGATAACCCACTTTCGCCATCGGGCGCTTGGTGAACTCGTCGGTGTTGACGATGATGTCCGCGCCCCGCGGCACATCGGCGATGTTCGCCTTGAGCGCGGCCGGGTTCATCGCGACGAGGACGTTGGGCGCGTCGCCCGGGGTGAGGATGTCGTGGTCGGCGAAGTGCAGCTGGAACGAGGAGACACCCGGCAGAGTGCCGGCGGGCGCACGGATCTCGGCCGGAAAGTTCGGCAGCGTCGAGAGGTCGTTGCCGAACGAGGCGGTCTCCGAGGTGAACCGGTCTCCCGTGAGCTGCATTCCGTCACCCGAGTCGCCCGCGAAGCGGATGATCACCCGGCTCAGCCGGCGTACCTCTTTGGGGCTCTTGGCGGTCTTGGGGCTCTTGGCGCCTTCGGCACCGCTGCGCACTTCGGTGCTGCCTTCTCCGGCGGTGCTGCCTTCTCCGGTGCCGGCCTGTGCGGTGCTGCCTTCTCCGGTGCTGCCCTGTTCGGTGCTGCCGTCCTTCTCGATCGGATCGGCGCTGCCGTCCTTGTCGATCAGAAGGGCGCGTCGTTCGCCGACAGCGGTCTCGTCGGATCCGTCGGCCTGCTCGGCTGGGCTACTGACCTGGCTGGTCACTGAACTGGACCTCCCTCGGGCGGCTGCTCGGATGTGCCCGGCTGCGCGGGCACACCGGAACCCACCCTACGACGGTAAGGGTGGCCTTCCCTGGAAGACTCATAGGGCGGACGTCTTTTTGAGACGGTGGATTGCCCCGATTTAATGCCATTAAAGCCGCCCATCCCGGCCCCCGGTGTCATCGGATGCTTGCGCTCGGTACTCATCCTTTGGTTCTAGGTCCAGGTCGGGGCCGCTCCTGCGGTACGGCCCCGACCTCGGTGTCTGACAGGGTGTCAGGTAATTACGACTTCAGATAGGTCAGCACCGCGAGCACCCGACGGTGATCCCCGTCACTCGGGGAGAGCCCGAGCTTCAGGAAGATATTGCTGACGTGCTTCTCCACCGCCCCGTCACTGACGACCAACTGCCTGGCCACCGCCGAGTTCGTACGCCCCTCGGCCATCAGCCCCAGCACCTCGCGCTCACGCGGAGTCAGCCCGGCCAGCACATCCTGCTTGCGGCTGCGGCCGAGTAGCTGCGCCACGACCTCCGGGTCGAGGGCGGTCCCGCCCTGTGCCACCCGGACCACGGCGTCCACGAACTCCCTGACCTCGGCGACCCGGTCCTTCAGCAGATAGCCGACGCCCCGGCTGGATCCGGCCAGCAGCTCGGTGGCGTACTGCTCCTCCACGTACTGCGAGAGGACCAGCACCCCGACCCCCGGGTACTCCTTGCGCAGCCGTACGGCCGCCCGTACCCCCTCATCGGTATGGGTGGGCGGCATCCGTACGTCCGCGACCACCACATCCGGCAGCGACTCCTGCGCCGCCAGGTCCCCGACCGTCTTGATCAGCGCCTCCGCATCCCCGACCCCGGCGACGACGTCATGACCGAGGTCGGTCAACAACCGGGTCAGGCCCTCCCTCAGCAGCACTGAATCCTCGGCGATGACCACACGCACTCTGTCCTCCACGACGCTGAAGCCCCCCACTTGATGACAATCCCTGCCCGCCGGTCCCTGCCTGCGCCCACCAGCATCCCAGCTTCGGGGGCCTAACGGGCGTGAGCCGGGATCATCGGGTGCGGCAGGACGGCGGGGGAGATGGCGGGGAGATGGCGGGGGAGACGGCGGGCCGTCCGGGTTTTCAGTCGCGCCAGGGCAGTTCGGCCGTGATGGTCGTCGGGCCCCCGGGCGGTGAGTCCACGACCAGCAGCCCGTCGACGGCGCCGAGCCGCTCCGCGAGCCCCGCGAGGCCGCCGCCCGCCGCACCCGCGGTGAGGTCGCCACCGCCACCGGCACCGCCCCGGCCGTCGTCGGTCACCTGGAGCATGATGCGGTTCTCCACCCGCCAGACGTCCACGCTCGCGCGGGTGGCCCGCGCGTGCTTGCTGACGTTCTGCAGGAGCTCCGAGACGGTGAAGTACGCGATGCCCTCGATTGCGGCGGCGGGCCTGGCCGGCAGATCCACCTCCACCTGCACCGGAGCCGTGCACCGGGTGGCGATCGAGGAGAGCGCCGCGTCGAGGCCGCGGTCGGTGAGGACGGCCGGGTGGATACCGCGGGCCAGATCCCGCAGCTCCTGCAACGCCGTCTTGACCTCGCCGTGCGCCTCGTCCACCATCCGGGCCGCCGCCTCCGGGTCCGCCGTCAGCTTCTCCCTGGCCAGCCCGAGGTCCATGGCGAGCGCCACCAGGCGGGCCTGTGCGCCGTCGTGGAGGTCCCGTTCGATACGGCGCAGATCCGCCGCCGCCGTGTCCACGACCACCCCGCGGTCCGACTCCAGCTCGGTCACCCGGGTGTCCAGCGGCGACGGGCCGAGCAGCCCGAGCACCAGCATCCGGTCGACCCCGGCCAGCCCGCGGATCACCCACGGCGTGGCGAGGACGAAGGCCAGACCGCTCAGGCTGGTCAGGGCTATCTCGAAGGGACTGTCGAGATAGACGCTGTGCGTGGCGTCGCCGTACAGCTGGATGCCGCCCGTGTTCGTGAAGGCCGGGAACACCCACTGCCACAGCGGGTACGTGAACATCGCCCACGCGTACGTCCACAGGACCACCGAGACCGAGAAGGCGAAGACGGCCCACGGGAAGTGCACCAGCGCGTAGACCAGCTGACGCCAGGACGACCCGCTCTTCAGCACGGCACCCGCCCACGACATCATGCCGCCGGTCCTGCCCCGTACCGGAGCGGGCTCCGCGATGTCCACCCGCAGCAGCGCCCGCGCCCTGGCCCGCTCCATCACCCCCAGGCCCCGGCACACGGCCAGGCCGACGGCGAGCAGCGGGATGCCGATGAAGGTCACCAGGAGACCCGCACTCAGCGAGAACATCGTGATCCCGAAAACGAAGAGCACGGTGCTGATCGGCAGCGAGAGCAGCAGATACCCGAACTCCCGCCAGGTGCGGCCCTCGAACGGCGCACGCAGCACCGCTGGTACGCGGTGGTCCCGGGTACTGATGCCGTGATACGTGGCCATGGCGATGTCCATTTCTCTTCGTCCGGCGTGACCGGTGTGGTGGGCACGCCCGGCTGTCCGTGTCCATGCTTCCGGCCCGGAGCGCCCGCGACCATGAGGAGGGGGCCCGTCTTCGAGCGGGGGTTTTCCCCACCCCTGGGCTGTAGCCAGTGCCCGTGTCCGTGCCGGTGCCCGTGATGGCGCCTGTGCCCGTGTCCGTGCCGGTGCCGGTGCCGGTGCCGGTGCCGGTGCCAGTGCCCGTGGTGGTGGCGTGGTGTGCGGCGAACCGGTTGCGTGAGGCGGGCGGGCCGGGGCCGCGCTGCGGGACGACCCCGGCGCGCGCAGACCGCTCGGCCGGTGACGCGTCAGCCGCGGTCGCGCCAGGGCAGTTCGGCCGTCACCGTGGTCGGGCCGCCGACCGGGGAGTCCAGGACGAAGAGGCCGTCGACGGCGCCGAGCCGGTCGGCGAGCCCCGCCATACCCGTGCCGCCGTCGAGCCGCGCCCCGCCGCGTCCGTTGTCCTCGACCCGGATCAGCAGCCGGTCGGCCGAGCGCCACACCTCCACCGAAGCGGAGCGCGCCTGGGCATGCTTGCTGATGTTCTGCAGGAGTTCCGAGACGGTGAAGTACGCGATGCCCTCGATGGCCTCGGCAGGCCGCTCCGTGAGATCGACACGTACCTGCACCGGAGCCGTGCACCGGGTGGCGATCGAGGAGAGCGCCGCGTCGAGGCCGCGGTCGGTGAGGACGGCCGGGTGGATACCGCGCGCCAGGTCCCGCAGCTCCTGCAGGGCCAGTTTGACCTCGCCGTGCGCCTCACCGACCATCACGGCCGCAGCGTCCGGATCCTCCAGGAGCTTCTCCTTGGCCAGGCCGAGCCCCATGGCGAGCGCGACAAGGCGGGCCTGTGCGCCGTCGTGGAGGTCCCGTTCGATACGGCGCAGATCCGCCGCCGCCGTGTCCACGACCACCCCGCGGTCCGACTCCAGCTCGGCGATCCGGCGCTCCAGCTCGTCGGAGGGCGCGAGCAGCCCGCGGACCATGGCCCGGTCGACGTTGGCCAGACCGCGCGCGAGGAACGGCAGCACCGGCCAGAGCACGAACAGGCTCGTCAGGACCAGTGCGAAGGTCAGCACACCCCACGGCAGCCGGATGAACCCGTACAGCATGGCCCGCCATCCCACCGGGTCCTTGAGGCTCATCCACAGCCGGGTGAAGAAGCTGCCGCCGCGCTTCACGAACAGCGGGCTCGGCTCCTCCATCCGGACCCCCAGCAGCCGCCGCGCCCTGGCCCGCTCCGCGCGGCCGAACTGCCGCGCCCCGAGCAGCCCGACCGCGAGCAGCGGCAGCCCCACCACGGTGACGGCCAGCCCGCCGCCCAGGGCGATCATGAACAGGACGTAGACGAAGCCGACGATCGCGTACGGCAGGTTCACCAGGAGGTGGGCGATCTCCTTCCAGGTGTACCGGTCGAACGCGAAGCGCGCGGGCGGTGGCCGGTCGGAGTCGAGAGGGCGGGAGCTGATCGCGGTCATGCGCCAAGAGTGCCGGGCCCCCGGGGCGGATGCCATGGGGCGGATTGGTGGGACGAAGTAGGGATAACCCCACCATGCGGCGGGCCGGGTGCCGGACGCTGTGCAGGATCCGGCTGCTTACCAAGTCTTTATCAGGGCCTAGACTCCCGTGCGTACGGATCGTCGGGAGCGGCGGACGTGGCGGATATGACGGTTGTGACGGACGAGGCGACGAAAAGGGCGCAGGGAGCGAGGGCCGGACGTGCCGGGACCGATCGTTGCCGCAGCGGACCGGGTGGCGCTCGCCGCAGGTCACACGAGTCACGCGGGTCACACGAGTCACACGGGTCACATGAGTCATGCGGGTCATGCGGGTCACATGGGCTATGCGGCTCACGCCGAGCACGCTGGCTATACGCACTACTTCCACATGTACTCGGTCGTCGGTGTGCTCGCCGTCGTCGGTGTGCTCTTCGTCGCCGTGGCCTTCGGGGCCGGGCGGCTCCTGCGGCCCGTGGTGCCGACGCCCGAGAAGCTGCTCACCTACGAGTGCGGTGTCGACCCCGTCGGCGAAGGCTGGGCGCACACCCAGGTCCGCTACTACGTCTACGGCTTCCTCTACGTGATCTTCGCGGTGGACTCGATCTTCCTCTTCCCGTGGGCGACCGTCTTCGCGGCCGACGGATACGGGGCTGCGACGCTGGTGGAGATGTTCATCTTCCTCGGCTTCCTGGCCGTGGGACTGCTCTACGCATGGAAGAAGGGCGTCCTCGAATGGACGTGACGAACCCCGCCGGCCTCCCGGGCCCGGCCGACCTGCCGGACCCGCAGCTGCCGGGTGCTCAGTTGCCGGGTACTCAGCCGCAACGTCTCGGTGTGCTCTCCCGGCTGGCCCCCGAGCCCATGAAGGTGGTCCTCAACTGGGGCCGCCGGTACAGCCTGTGGGTCTTCAACTTCGGCCTCGCCTGCTGTGCCATCGAGTTCATCGCCGCCTCGATGGCCCGGCACGACTTCATCCGGCTCGGCGTGATCCCGTTCGCCCCGGGCCCCCGCCAGGCCGACCTGATGATCGTCTCGGGCACGGTCACGGACAAGATGGCACCCGCGGTCAAGCGTCTCTACGAGCAGATGCCGGAACCGAAGTACGTCATCTCCTTCGGCGCCTGCTCCAACTGCGGCGGCCCGTACTGGGACTCGTACTCCGTGACCAAGGGCGTCGACCAGATCATCCCCGTCGACGTGTACGTACCGGGCTGTCCGCCCCGCCCTGAAGCGCTGCTCCAGGGCATCCTGAAGCTCCAGGAGAAGATCGCCAGGGAGTCGCTCGGCGAGCGCTACTCGGCGCCCTCAACCGCCCAGTTGACCAGCGGCCTCATCACCCCGCCGCCGGTGCCGGGGGCCGGACAGTGACCCACCCCTACGACCGGCTCCCCGAAGCCGTCACCGAACTCTTCGGCGCGGAAGCCACCGCCGGGCACAGCTACGACCTGCTCACCGTCGACGTACCGGCCGCCTCCTGGCTCGCCGCGCTGGAGACCGCAAGGGACCGGCTCGGCTGTACGTACTTCGACTGGCTGACCGCGGTCGACGAACCGGACACCGGCTTCCGGGTCTGCGCCCATGTCGTGGCGCTCGAAGGCCGTACGGTGCGCCGGCTGCTCGTACGCACCACGGTCCCGCACACCGCGCCCGTCCTGCCGACCGCCGTGGAGCTCTACGCGGGCGCCAGCTGGCACGAACGCGAGACGCACGAGATGTTCGGCGTCACCTTCACCGACCATCCGCACCTGGTGCCGCTGTTGCTGCCCGAGGGCTTCGAAGGCCACCCGCTGCGCAAGGACTTCGTCCTCGCGGCACGCGTCGTGAAGGCCTGGCCGGGTGCGAAGGAGCCGGGAGAGTCCACGGCCGGGCACGGCGCGGGAGCCGGTGGCGCGAGGCGCCGCCAGATGCTGCCGCCCGGCGTCCCCGACCCGAACGAGTGGGGCCCGCAGAAGGGCCAGCTGCCCCCCGCCCCGGCCCGTCCGGCCCGCGCCGCACGGGCGGCGGGTGCCGCACGGGCGGCGGGCGACCGCCCGGCCCGGCGCGCCCGCACCGCGAACGAGGGCTCGGCGAGCCAGACACCGGCCACGGCGGGGGACGGGGAGAACCAGGCGTCGGCTCCTGCGCCTGGGCCGGCCCCGGCACCGGACCGGTCCGAAGGGACAGCGGACCGGCCCGAAGGAACAGCCCGGTCGCGTACCCGTACGGAGAGGACGGGCGCCGGTACGGAGGAGACGGGTACCGGTACGGAGAGTCGGGCGCCCGGCACGGAAGCGCGAGGCACGGTTGCGCCGGGCACGGGTACGGATGCGCCGGGTACGGCTGCCACCGAGGCGCCGGGCGCGGCTACCGGCGCGCGGGCTGCGGGTGCGCGGGGTACGGCTGTGCAAGGTACGGAAACTCCGGGTGCGTCCCCGAGGGCGTCCACCGGACGGCGACCCTCCGGTCCCCGGCGGAGCCGGAGCGTGTCCGAGGGGTCCACCTCCCAGCGGGCGCCCGGGAACACAGCGCCCCCGGCGTCCTCACCCGCCCCGGCGGGCAGCGACGACGCGCCCTGGCGCAACGCCCGCCCGGCCTTCGAACCGCCACAGAGCCCGGCCACGGGGGAGGAGCCCACCGAGGCCCCGGCCCCGGCCGACCGGGCACCCGAGACCCCGGCCGCCCCGGCCGGTCAGCCACCGGAAGAGCGGCCCGCCGGTGACGACGCCACGGGTGACGACGCCACGGGTGACGACACGACCGGAACCGAGGCCGGACCGCAGCCGGACGGCGGAGAATCCGCGCCCGGCTCCGGGACCGCATCCGCCCCCGACACCACATCCGCCCCGGAAACCGCGCCCGGCCGCGAAACCACACCCGGCCCCGCCCCCGAATCGGCCCCCGGCCCCGCCACAGACACCCCTCAGGGCGAGGGCAGCCATCAGGCCCCCCGCCCGGACACCCCCGCCGGAGGCGATACCGCGTGAACGACGTACTCGGCGTCGCCATCCGGCTGGTCATCGTCTTTGTGGCTTTCCTCGTGCTCCCGCTGCTCGTGGGGCAGACCGAGCACAAGGTCATGGCCCATATGCAGGGCCGCCTCGGCCCCATGTATGCGGGCGGGTTCCACGGCTGGGCCCAACTCGTCGCGGACGGGGTGAAGTTCGCGCAGAAGGAAGACGTCGTCCCGGCCGATGCCGACCGGCGGGTCTTCCAGCTCGCTCCCGCCGTCGCCCTCCTCCCGTACCTGCTCGTCCTGCTGGTCATCCCGATCGGGCCGGGCGAGAGTGCCGTCGGGCAAGTGGTCGACGCGGGGATCTTCTTCGTGCTGGCCGTGCTGGGGGTCGGCGTGCTCGGCTCGCTCATGGCGGGCTGGGCGTCGGCCAACAAGTTCTCGCTCCTCGGCGGGATCCGTACCGCCGCACAGCTCCTCGCCTACGAACTGCCGATGCTGCTCGCCGCCGCCTCCGTCGCGATGGCGGCCGGAACGGTCTCGCTGCCCGGCATCCTGGACGCGTTCGCGTGGTGGTGGATCCCGTGGCAGATCGTCGGCGGGCTGGTCTTCTTCACCGCGGGGCTGGCCGAACTCCAGCGCCCGCCCTTCGACATGCCCGTCGCCGACTCGGAGATCATCTTCGGCGCCTACACCGAGTACACGGGGCTGCGCTTCGCGCTCTTCCTGCTCTCCGAGTACGCGGGCATCGTCATCCTCTGCGGACTCACCGCCGTGCTCTTCCTCGGCGGCTGGCACGGCCCCTGGGGCAGCGACGGACTCGGCTGGGTCTGGATGCTCCTCAAGACGGCCGTTCTGGCTTTCGGGGTGATCTGGCTCCGGGTGACCTATCCGCGACTCCGTGAGGACCAGCTCCAGAAGCTGGCCTGGACCGTACTCATTCCGCTGGCCCTCGCGCAGATCGCGCTCACCGGCATTGTGAAGGTGGCGATCGGCTGATGCCCCCCGTTCCCGGCTCCGGTCTGGCCAAGGGCCTGGCTGTGACGCTCCGCACGATGACGAAGAAGACGGTCACCGCGCAGTATCCGGACGTCCAGCCCGAACTGCCGCCGCGTTCGCGCGGCGTCATCGGGCTGTTCGAGGAGAACTGCACCGTCTGCATGCTCTGCGCCCGTGAGTGCCCGGACTGGTGCATCTACATCGACTCGCACAAGGAGACGCTCCCGGCGGCCGCGCCGGGCGGCCGCGAGCGCAGCCGCAATGTCCTCGACCGGTTCGCGATCGACTTCGCCCTCTGCATGTACTGCGGTATCTGCATCGAGGTGTGCCCTTTCGACGCGCTCTTCTGGTCCCCGGAGTTCGAGTACGCGGAGACGGACATCCACGAACTCACCCACGAGCGCGACAAGCTCCGCGAGTGGATGTGGACGGTACCCGCGCCGCCCGCGCTCGACCCGGGGGCCGAGGAGCCCAAGGAGATCGCCGCGGCCCGCAAGGCAGCCGACAAACTCGAAGCCGCCCACCAGGCCGAACAGGCGGCCCAGCAGGAGCAGCAAGCCCAGCAGGAACAAGACACCCAGCAGCAACAGGAGTCCCAGCAGTCCCAGCAGGAACAGGAGGGGGAGGCGTGAGCCGCGCAGCAGACATGGTTGCCGTCGCAGCCGCGAGCCACCCCGGGTTCCTGTCCCCGACGGGCGTCGAGATCGCCTTCCTCCTCGTCGGTGTCGCTACCTTCGGCGCCGCGCTCATCACCGTCACCACCAAGCAGCTGGTGCACGCCGCCCTCTGGCTGATCGTGGCGCTCGGCGGTCTTGCCGTCGAATACCTGCTGCTGACGGCCGAGTTCATCGCCTGGGTGCAGGTACTGATCTACGTCGGTTCCGTCGTCGTCCTCCTGCTCTTCGGACTGATGCTCACCAAGGCCCCTATCGGCCGCTCCCCGGACGCCGATTCGGAGAACCGCTGGGTGGCGCTCGTCGTAGCTGCCGCAGCGGCCGCCGCTCTCGTCTGGGTGGTCGCCGACGCGTTCCGTACGACCTGGATCAACCTCCACGGACCGGTCCAGGGCTCCACCGAAGTCACCGGGGAGATCCTCTTCCGCAACTGGGTACTGCCCTTCGAAGCGCTCTCGGTGCTCCTGCTGGCCGCCCTCGTCGGGGCAATCGTCCTGTCCCGGAAGAACAGCGCGGCGACCGGAGGCAGCGCAGCACCCAGCAACATCGCAGTACCCGGCGGCAGCGCAGCACTCAGCGACAGCGCACCCACGGGAGCCACCCCCACGACCGGGGACAGCCCGGCCACGGGAGCGACCCCCACGACCGGGGACAGCGCGGCCCCCGGGAACGGCGCCCCCGGGAACGGCGCACCCCGGGACAGCAGGGGGCAGCGCTGATGCACCTCGTCTATCCGGCTGTGCTCGCAGCCCTCCTCTTCTGCACCGGGCTGTACGGAGTCCTCGCCCGCCGCAACGTCATCCTGATCCTGATGTCCGTCGAGCTGATGCTCAACGCCGTCAACCTCAACCTCGTCGCCTTCGACGTATGGCTGCGCGACAGGCTCCACTCCGGGCAGGCCCTCACCCTCTTCACGATCGCCATCGCCGCCGCCGAGATCGGCATCGGCCTCGCGATCGTCCTCGCGGTCCACCGGAACCGCGGTACGACGGACATCGACCAGCTCCGCGACACCGCCGAATCACCGGCCCCGGACGACCCGGAAGAACCCGACGACCCGGACGGCCCCGACGACCCGGGCGGCCCTGACGACCCCGGCCACCCGGACGGACCGGACGACCCCCACGGACCCGAACACCCCCACGGCCCCGACGACCCCCACGGAGACGCCCGCGAGGAGAAGGCAGAGGCTGCCGCGTGACCACGACGACCCTCGCCGTCCTCGTTCCCCTCCTTCCCTTCCTGGGAGCGGTGGCAGGACTCCTGCTCGGCCGTGTCGCGCCCGGATTCGTCCGGCCCCTGGCCATCCTTCCGACGCTCGCCGCAGCCGCGCTCGCCATCACCGTGGCCGTCCGGCAGAGCGGCGGGCGCCCCATCGAAGCGGCCACCCGGCTGACCCCCACCGGCTCCGTACCCGTCGACCTGTCCCTGTACATCGACGGCTTCGCCGCGCTCGTCGCCGTCCTGGTCGTGGTCGTCGCCGGATGCGTGCAGATCTACTCGACCGCGTACCTCCGCGACGACCCGCGCTACCCCTCGTACGCGGCGATCGTCTCGCTCTTCACCTCCGCGATGCTGCTCGTCGTCTACTCGGGCGACCTGATGGTGCTGCTCGTCGGCTGGGAGGTCATGGGTATCTGCTCGTACTTCCTCGTCGGCCACTACTGGGAGACCCCCGAAGCCCGCTCCGCCTCCCTCAAGGCGTTCCTGGTCACCAAACTCGGCGATGTCCCCTTTCTGATCGGCCTGTTCGCGCTCGCCACCGACGCCGGAACGTTCCGCATCACCGGCATCCTGCACACCGTCTCCGAAGGCGGGCTCCACCACCCGACAGTGACCGCCCTGCTGCTGCTCGCCGGCGTCGCCGGGAAGTCCGCGCAGTTCCCGCTGCACACCTGGCTGCCCGACGCGATGGCAGGCCCCACCCCCGTCTCCGCCCTGATCCACGCGGCCACCATGGTCGCCGCCGGTATCTACTTCACCGCCAGGCTGCTCCCTGTCTTCGCGGCGTCGGCCGCCGCCATGACCGTCCTCGCCGCCATGTCCGCCGTCACCATGATCGGATCGGCGCTCGCCGCCCTCGCCCAGGACGACATCAAACGCGTACTCGCCTACTCGACCATCGGCCAACTCGGCTATATGTCGGGCGCCCTGGCAGCCGGCGACCGCGGGGCCGCCGTCTTCCACCTCCTCTCGCACGGCGCGTTCAAAGCACTCCTCTTCCTCGGCGCCGGTGTCGTCATCCACGCCGCGGGCACCAACTCGCTGGCCGCCATGAGCCGCATGGACAACCTGCCCCGGCGCATCCCCGACGCCTTCTGGACGATGACGATCGCCCTGCTCGCACTCGCCGCGATCCCGCCCTTCGCCGGATTCTTCTCCAAGGAGTCCGTCCTCGGCGCCGCCGAGAACACCGCACTCGGCCACAGCGCCACCGCCCCGGCGGGCGCAGGCTGGACCGTGCTCGTCGCAGGACTCGTCACCGCCCTGCTGACCGCCGCCTACGCCACCCGGCTCTGGCTGCTCGCCTTCCGCGGCAAGGGCAACGAAGCCCCCGACCACGGCAAGCAGCCCCTCGCCATGAACGGTGTGCTCTGGCTCCTCGCCGTCCCCACCATCGGCTTCGGCCTCACCGCAGGACGCCTGTCCGGCTGGTTCGACGGCCACAGCCTCACCCCGACCCTCACCACCTCCGTCCTCGGAACCGGAGTCGCGCTCGTCGGCGGACTCGTCACCTACGGCACCTGGCGCCACACCACGGCCATGGCCCAACAGCCCCCGATCGGCGCCGTCACAGCCCACCCCGACGCCGACCCCGGCACCGTCGAAGCCGAAGCCATCGCGACCCACCGCTCCATCTACGGCAGCATCGCCTCGGCCCCCGACCCCCTCGACCCCGGCAGACTGCTCCTCGGCCCGCTCCACCGCCACGCGGCGTCCGGCTTCCACCTCGACGCCCTGTACACCGCCGTATGCGTACGCCCCGTACTCGCCGCGGCCCAACTGGTCCGCTTCCTGGACCGCGAGGTCATCGACACCTACGTACGCGGTGCGAGCGCCGCACCCCGCTGGCTGGGCGCCGCCTTCCGCCGCGCCCAGACCGGCAATCCGCAGACCTACCTCAGCGCCCTGCTCGCCGGATCCGTCGTCCTGGTGATCGCCGCCGTCGCCCTTGCCAACGCCTACGCCGGATCGTGAGCCGTGATCGATATCAGCGCGTCCGTGATGCAGTTCCTTCTGGCGTTCATCGTCGCCGCCCCGGCCATCGGCGCCGTCGCCGCGCTCCTGCCCGCACCGCCCGGACTCCGGGGCCGCTCACCCCGGCAGGCCGTACTGCGCCACGGTGTGATCGTCACCGGCGCCGTGCTCATCGCCGCGATCGTCCTCGCGCTCGGCTTCGACCGTGACCACCCGTCGAAGATGCAGGCCACCACTGACATCAGCTGGATCCCGGCGCTCCACGTCCGCATCCATCTCGGTACAGACGGCATCTCGCTCCCCCTCCTCGTACTGACCGCGCTGCTGACCTTCCTCTGCGCGCTCTACTCCTGCTTCAAGCTCCCCGCGGGCCCGTCCCCCAAGGCGTTCGTCGCGCTCGTCCTCCTCCTCGAATCGGGGACGCTCGCCACCTTCGCCGTCCTCGACCTGGTCCTCTTCTTCCTGGCCTTCGAGATGGTCCTCATCCCGATGTACTTCCTCATCGCCCGCTGGGGCGGCGCCGGACGCACCGCGGCCGCCCGGAAGTTCATCCTCTACACCCTGCTCGGCTCCGTCGTCATGCTGCTCGGTCTCCTCCTCATCGGCGTGAAGAGCGGCACACTCGACATGGTGGCACTCGCCACTGACAACGGCCGCGGCCTCACCCACGGCACCCAGGTCGTCGCGGTGCTCGCCATCGCCGCCGGCCTCGCCGTGAAGGCCCCGATGTGGCCGCTGCACAGCTGGCTCCCCGACGCCCACACCGCCGCCCCCACCGCGGGCTCGGTCCTCCTCGCCGGGGTCATGCTCAAGATGGGCACGTACGGACTGGTCCGCATCGCCCTGCCCGTCGCACCCGAGGGCATGCACACCTTCGCCCCCTACCTGGCGGCCTTCGCCGTCACCGGGATCATCTACGGATCGCTCGCCTGCCTCTCGCTCGCCCGGCGCGGCAACAGGGGCGACCTCAAGCGGCTCATCGCCTACTCGTCCGTCGGCCACATGGGATTCGTACTCCTCGGCATCGCCTCGATGACCCCCACCGGAGTCAACGGGGCGCTCTTCGCCAACATCGCGCACGGCCTCATCACCGGACTGCTCTTCTTCCTGGTGGGCGCGGTGAAGGACCGGCACGGCACCGCCGACCTGGACACGCTCGCCGGAGCGGCCGGCGCCGCCCTCTACGGCCGGGCCCCCCGGCTCGGCGGTCTCCTCGCCTTCGCCGCCGTCGCCTCGCTCGGCCTGCCGGGACTCGCCGGATTCTGGGGCGAGATGCTCACCATGTTCGGCGCCTTCGACCCGGCCGCGGGGCTCAGCCGTCCCGCCTTCCTCACCTTCATGTCCCTCGCTGCCCTTGGCACCCTGCTGACCGCCGCGTACCTCCTCCTCGTCGTACGCCGTGTCTGCATGGGCGGGACACCACCGCAGGCACAAGCCGCCACCGCCGGCACCCGGGAAGCCCCCGGCCACGCGCCCCGGAGCGACGGGCCCCGGAGCCACGCACCCCAGGCCCATGAGATCCCGGGCGCCCGGATCCAGGACGTCCAGGGTTACGAGCTCGCCACCTGGAGCCCCCTCGTCGTCCTCACCGTCCTCGCCGGACTGTGGCCCGCTGCCCTGCTCGGCCTCACCGACCCGGCCGTGCAGAAGCTCCTCGCAGGAGGCAAGGCATGAGCTCCCTCGTCCAGTCCGTCGACTGGCTCGCGATCGCGCCGCCCGTCATCGTCGCCGGGACCGCGCTGATCATCCTGGTCGCCGACCTCTTCGTCCCCGAACACCGCAAGCCGCTGCTCGGCTGGACCGCGGTCGCCGGGCTCGTCGCCGCCGTCCTCATGCTGCTGCCCCTGCGCCACGGCGACCGCTCCACCTTCTGCCTCACCACCGGAGGCGCGGCCTGCAGCTACACCGCGGACCACTTCACCCTCGCCATCCAGCTGCTCGTGCTCGGCGGCGCCCTGCTCACCGCTCTGCTCTCGATGAGCGACACCGGCGGCGACCGTCTCCCGGCCGGCGAGTTCTGGTTCCTGCTCCTCGCCTCCGCCTCCGGCGCCGCGCTGCTGCCCGCCTCCCGGGACCTCGCCACCCTCGTCGTCGCCCTCGAAGTGGCCTCCCTGCCGGCCTTCGCCCTCGTCGGCCTCAGACGCGGCGACCGCCTCTCGTCCGAAGCGGCCCTCAAGTTCTTCCTCTCGTCGGTCACCGCGACCGCCGTCACCCTGCTCGGCGTCAGCTTCGTCTACGCGGCCACCGGCACCCTGTACCTCACCCGTATCGCCACCGCCAGGACCGACCCGCAGCTCGACACCCTCGCCGAGGCCGGAGTCGTCCTCACCCTCGTCGGCTTCGCCTTCAAGACCGCCGCCGCGCCCTTCCACTTCTGGGTCCCCGACACCTACGCCGGGGCGCCGCTGCCCGTCGCCGCCTACCTCTCCGTCGTCGGCAAGGCCGTCGGCTTCTCCGGGCTGATCCTCGTGACCGTCGTCGCCTTCCCCGGCTACGCCGACATCTGGGGCCCCGCCGTCGCCGTACTCGCCGCCCTCACCATGACCGTCGGCAACACCGCGGCGCTGCGCCAGCGGGCCGCCCGCGCCCACAGCGCGGTCCGGCTCCTCGCCTGGTCCTCCATCGGCCAGGCCGGATATCTGCTCGTACCGGTCGCGGCCGCCGCGTACACCTCGGACGGTGAGATCGGCTCCACCGTCGCGTACGCCCTCATGTACGCCGTCGTGAACATCGGCGCCTTCGCCACCGTGGCGCTCGTCGCGCGCTCCTGCCCCGGCAGGCGCCTCGGCGACTACCGCGGCCTCTACGCCACCCGGCCCCTCACCGCCCTCGCGCTCGCCTTCTTCCTGCTCTGCCTGGCCGGGCTGCCTCCCGGCATCATCGGACTCTTCGCCAAGGTCACCGTCTTCCAGAGCGCGGTCGACGCGGGCCTCGGCTGGCTGGCCGTCGTCATGGCCGTCAACGTCGTCATCGCCCTCTCCTACTACCTCCGCTGGACGGCTGTGCTATTCCGCACACCCTCCGCGACGACAGCCACCCCCGCACCCGCCGCCACCGCCGGAACCCCGGCCGGCGAAACCCGTACAGGCCCCCGCATCCCCCTCCCGCTCACGCTCACCGTCGCCCTCACGGCCGCCGCCGGCGCCGTACTCTCCGTCGCCCCCCAGCTGGCCCTGCACTTCGCGTCCGGCAGCCTCTTCTGAGTTTTGCTACGGTCTTCGGCCGGGCGCACACCACGGACGGCGCTCCGGCGCACACTCCGGGGCACCGGCGGTACGACACCGGAGAGCACCACCCGATGGCCCGCCGCGGAGCCGTGCGCAGGGACTATGGGGCTACAGGGCTCTACGGGGCCACCGGGAACTACGAACGAGGAGCAAGCAGTGCTGAGCGGGTTCAAAGACTTCATCCTCCGCGGGAACGTCATCTCACTGGCCATCGGCCTCGCCGTGGGATCCGCCTTCACCGCGGTCGTCACCGCGCTCAGCACCGCCTTCATCACCCCCCTGATCGGCCTCGCCACCAGCTCCGCCATGGGCGACTTCAGCAAGGCCGAGTTCACCGTCGACGGCGCGCACTTCCGCTACGGGCTCCTCATCAACGCCGGAGTCGCCTTCCTGGTGACCGCCGCTGTCCTCTACTTCTGCGTCGTCGTCCCGCTGGCCAAGATCCAGTCCCGCTTCACCGCCGACAAGCCCATCGACATCAAGGCCGCCCTCCGCGACTGCCCGTACTGCTACACCGAGATCCCGGCCATCGCCTCCCGCTGCGCCCACTGCACCAGCCAGATCGAGCCCCTGCCGGAAGCCCTGGAACTGGCGAAGATCCCCGCCCAGGGCTGATCCACCCGTACGGCGCACACCACCGGACGCGCGCACAAGGGAACTAGCCTCCCTCGCCTGGCGTTGACCAGTGAGGGAGGGTCCACTGGACAGTGGACCGGACTGAGCGAAGGTTCCCCGCCGCACGATTTGGAGGGCGTACCGTGCACCGCCGGCACAACGGGCTGAGGACCGCAGTCCTCCTCGGGGGCCTCTCGGCCCTCCTCATCGTCATCGGCAGCTTCTTCGGCCGTACGGGCCTGATCGTCGCGCTCGTCGTCGCACTCGGCACCAACGCCTACGCCTACTGGAACAGCGACAAGCTCGCCCTGCGCGCCATGCGGGCCCGCCCTGTCAGCGAGTTCGAGGCCCCGGCGCTCTACCGGATCGTCCGCGAGCTCTCCACCGCGGCCCGCCAGCCCATGCCCCGGCTCTACATCTCGCCGACCCAGGCGCCGAACGCCTTCGCCACCGGGCGCAATCCGCGCAACTCCGCGGTCTGCTGCACCGAGGGCATCCTCCAGATCCTCGACGAACGCGAACTGCGCGGCGTCCTCGGCCATGAGCTCAGCCATGTCTACAACCGCGACATCCTGATCTCGTCGGTCGCCGGCGCCCTGGCCTCCGTCGTCATGTTCCTCGTCAACTTCGCCTGGCTGATCCCCGTCGGCCGCTCCGAGGACGACGAGGGCCCCGGCCTCATCGGTATGCTGCTGATCATGATCCTGGGCCCGCTGGCCGCGTCCCTCATCCAACTGGCCGTCAGCCGCTCACGCGAGTACGAGGCCGACGCGTCGGGCGCCCAGCTCACCGGTGACCCGCTCGCTCTCGCGGGCGCCCTGCGCAAGCTCGACGCCGGTACGAAACAACTGCCGCTGCCCCCCGAGCCCCGGATCGAGACCGCGAGTCACATGATGATCGCGAACCCTTTCCGTCCCGGTCAGGGACTGTCCAAGATGTTCTCCACGCACCCGCCCATGACGGAGCGCATCTCCCGACTCGAACAGATGGCAGGCCCCCGTCCATGAAGACCATCCTCAACGTCATCTGGCTCATCCTCTGTGGCTTCTGGCTGTTCCTCAGCTATGTGCTCGCGGGTGCGTTGCTCTGCGTCACGATCATCGGCATCCCCTTCGGGATCGCCGCGTTCCGTATCGGGGTCTACGCGCTCTGGCCCTTCGGCTACATGGCGGTGGACCGCTCCGACGCCGGCGCCCCCTCCTGCGTGGGCAACGTCCTGTGGCTGGTCCTGGCCGGCTGGTGGCTCGCGCTCGGCCATATCGTCACCGGGATCGCCCTGTGCGTCACGATCATCGGGATCCCGCTCGGTATCGCGAACTTCAAGCTGATTCCCCTCTCCCTGATGCCCCTGGGCAAGGAGATCGTCCCCACGGACCAGCCCTTCACCGCCCGCTGAGCCGGACCGGACAGCTTCCCCCGGGCCCGCACCAGGACCACAGGTCGCGGTGCGGGCCCCGCCACGACCTGCGACGCAACCAGCCATGCCGCCCCGGCGTCCCTGTTTAAGACACCGAACGTAAGGCAGGCTCTGCTCATGGGAATCATCAGTTGGATCATCCTCGGACTGCTCGCAGGAGCCATCGCCAAGATCCTGCTCCCCGGCCGTGACCCGGGCGGCATCGTCGGCACCACCCTGATAGGCATCGTGGGGGCCTTCATCGGCGGCTGGGGCGCCTCCCATTTCTTCCACCACCCGGTGACCAAGCACTTCTACGACGGCGCGACCTGGATCTCCGCCATCGCGGGCGCCCTGGTCCTGCTGATCGTCTACCGGCTGCTCTTCGGCAACTCCCGCTCACACCGCTGACCGTGTACCGGCCCCGGACCCCGCGTACCGGAGTACCCGGGGCGCCGGACACCACCGGTCATCCGCGGCCGGCCGGGCCTCCGAGCCCTGTCTCCCGCAGTGTGATGTTCAACCGTCCGCCCCGCAGCCCCACCGCCGGATCAGCCGTCCCGGGGAGGACCTTCGGCACACCGTGGTACGCGAACCGCGAAGGTCCTCCGAAGACGAAGAGATCCCCGGACGCCAGCTCTACATCCGTATAGGGCCGCCCCCGCCCCTCCGGATTCCCGAACCGGAAGACGCACGTATCGCCCAGGCTCAGGGACACCACCGGGGCGGCGCACCGCTCCTCACGGTCCTGGTGCATACCCATCCGCGCGTCACCGTCGTAGAAGTTCACCAGCGCCGCATCGGGCGCGTACCCGGCACCGGCACCCCTGGTCTCCCGGGCATCTCCGGTCCCCCTGGCACCCGCGGTCTCCCGGGCACCCGCGGTCTCCCGGGTGCCCCCCGCGTCCCGGGCGCCCCTGGTCTCCCCGGCACAGCCGGCCTCCCCGTAGGCCTCCGTCACCGCGGACCGCCCCAACTCCGCCAGCCACTCCGGGAGTTCGGCCACCCGTGCGCCGTTCACATCATCGGCGGTCCGTGCGTACCGGTACGGCTGCCAGTGCCACCCCAGACACACCGTCCGTACGGACATCACGCCCCCGCCCGGCAACCGCGTATGCCGCAGCGGCACAGGCCCCCGCGCCCACTCCCGGCACGCCGCGACCAGCTCCCCTTGGCGCTCCACCGACAGCCACTCCGGCACATGCACCGCCCCGGGAGCGACCTCCGCCCGGTCCCGCGGAAACAGCCCGGTCATACCCCGGCACCCGCCCCGCCGTCCCGGCCGCCCCAGCGCCGCGTTCCGCCCCAGCGCTGATTGCGGCCCCAGCGCCCAGTGCGCCCCCGGCGCCCCGTTCGGCCCCAGCGCCCCGCCCTCACGACGCCGGTACCCCTTCGAGCCCCAGCAGCCACCGCTTGCGCTCCAGCCCGCCCGCGTAACCGCGCAGCGCCCCGTCCGCCCCGATCACCCGGTGGCACGGCCGTACGACCAGCAGGGGATTGCGCCCGATCGCGGTGCCCACGGCCCGCACTCCGGCGCCCGCGAGCCCGATGCGCCCCGCCAGCTCCCCGTACGAGACCGTGGCGCCGTACGGCAGACCGTCCAGCGCCGCCCACACCCGCTGCTGGAACGCGGTGCCACCGGCCGCGTAATCGATCGCGAAGCGGGTCGACCCACCGGTGAAGTAGGCCCGCAGCTGTTCGGTGATCCAGTCGAAGGCGGCCGGATCCCGCCGCCACCCCGCCCCGGCAGCGTCCTCGGCGGTCACCCCGCCCTTCTGTCCCGGCACGGACAGCGAGGCCAGCGCCACACCGCCGCGTGCTTCGGCCGACTCCTCGCCCACCAGCAGCAGCTCACCGAGCGGACTGTCGGCCGTCGTGTAGACCGTCATCGGTCGCTCCCTTCCTCGCAGCGCCCCGGCGGCAGTTCCACCGGGACACCTACGAGTCTGCGATCCCCCGACCATCCGGACCGGCGGATTTCGGACGCCACATGTCCCGCCGGACAGCGGCAGCGCCGGATCGCCGTAGCGTCGGACCGCCGGGGGAGCAGGAGATCAGCGGTAGTTCACGAACTGCAGCGCGAAGTCGAAGTCCTTGCCCTTCACCAGCGCCTGCACGGCCTGCAGATCGTCCCGGCTCTTGGAGCTGACCCGCAGCTCGTCGCCCTGGACCTGCGCCTTGACGCCCTTCGGGCCCTCGTCGCGGATGACCTTCGCGACCTTCTTGGCGTTGTCCTGCGAGATGCCCTCCTCGATGGAGGCGAAGATCTTGTACTCCTTGCCGGACAGCTGCGGCTCGCCCGCGTCCAGCGCCTTGAGCGAGATCCCGCGCTTGATCAGCTTGGTCTGGAAGACATCGAGAATCGCGGTGACCCGCTCCTCGGTGTTCGCCTGCATCAGGATCTTCTCGCCCGACCAGTCGATCGAGGCGCCGACGTTCTTGAAGTCGTAACGCTGGGAGATCTCCTTGGCGGCCTGGTTGAGGGCGTTGTCGACCTCTTGCCGCTCGACCTTCGAGACGATGTCGAAACTGGAGTCGGCCATGTCCTGTGGCTCCTTGTATCGGGGTGCGATGAATCGGATGTGGTGAAACGGATGTACTGAATCCGGTGTGCTGAAACGGGTGCGCCGAGGGGGACGACCGGCGTCCCGGCCTGCTGCGCGCAAGCCTAAGCGCTGCGCCACGGCCGCCCCCGCCCGTCCCTGATCAACCGGGTGGCGAAGCACCCCGGGTCATCAGGTATCGTTTACGTCGTTGCCACGGAGTCCCGCGACACAGCGGTTCCGTAGCGGCAAACCCCCGGCGGTGTGCCCGAGTGGCCAAAGGGAGCAGACTGTAAATCTGCCGGCTCAGCCTACCCAGGTTCGAACCCTGGCGCCGCCACCGGAATCAGCCTCTGACCAGCATGTCTGGTCAGAGGCTTTCTGGTTTTCCGGGGCTTTCCGGGGCTTTCCGGCTTTCTGGCTTTCTGGTTTTCCGGCGGTCCGAGCCCGTGCCTCGCCGCTACGGCTTTCCGCGCGGCCGGCAGCTACGGCTGCGCCCCGGCGTCCGCGAGCCGGAAGGCCAGCTCCGTCTCCCACTTGGACATGTCCGGCTCCTCCCGCGGATCCGTCTTGTAGATCTCCAGCCGGCAGCCCCACTCCTCGACCACGTCGGCCTTCTCCACGTCCCACTCCATGCCGCGCGCCGCGGCATACTCCAGTAGGCCCGCCGTCACCCCCAACAGCTCATCCGGGTGCCCGATATGGGTGACCGTCAGATACCGGCCGGCGGGCAGTGTCCCGGCGAAGACCTCACCCGTGTCGGCGTCCATGGAGTCGGTGCCCCCGGCCGCGCCCTCCGGTGGACGCGCCACCGGTACGCCCGCCTCGACCTCCATACCGCGTTCCACGTCGATGACGTCGTACCGGAAGAACGGCGCACCCGCTGGTTCGATCCCGCGTTCCGCGAGCCAGCCGAACACCTCGGACAGCCGGTCGGCGACCACCGGGAACGTGTCCATGGTGACGGTCTCCTTGATCGCCGCGTACGGCTGCGCCGCCCGCTCGGCGGCCACGGGTGGGTTCTGCATCAGTTGCCCGCCACATCCTTCACGGCGACCGACACCGGCACCGAGCCGCCGATCAGCTCCAGGGTCAGACCCGCCGTCGCCGGGGTCTCGATCAACTCGGCCAGTACCGCGGCCACATCGTCGCGGGGGACCTCGCCCCGGCCGGTCGTGGCCTCCAGGCGTACCTGCCCGGTGCCCGCTCCGTTCGTCAGCGCGCCGGGGCGCAGCACGGTGCAGTCGAGAGTGCGCCGGGCGCGTACGGCGTCGTCTGCCGCGCCCTTGGCCCGGAGGTAGGCGTCGAAGACCTCGTCGCCCCGGTGGGCGGTGTCGGCGCCCATGGCCGAGACGATGAGATACCGGCGTACGCCCGCCTGTTCGGCGGCGTCCGCGAGCTTGACCGCCGCGTCGCGGTCCACGGTGTCCTTGCGCTCGACGGTGCTGCCGGGGCCCGCGCCCGCCGCGAAGACCACCGCGTCGGCGCCCGACACCGCCTGGGCGACCTGGTCGACGGTGGCCGATTCCAGGTCCAGGACGACCGGCTCGGCCCCGGCGGATCTCAGGTCGTCGGCCTGTCCGGCGGCGCGGATGATGCCCGCGACCTCGTCACCGCGCGCGGCGAGCAACCGCTCCAGCCGCAGCGCGATCTGACCGTGTCCACCTGCGATGACAATGCGCATGTTTCCGACGGTACGCTCCGGCGGCCCCGCGCGCTCAGGAACCCCGTACGGAGGCCTCGGATACACCACTTGCGCGAGTGGCGGCCTGGCGGGCCGGGCCCGAGCACCCGCCGACGCCCCACGCTGGGGCGCCGTGCTCGGAGGCCGCGCTCAGGCGCCGGGGCCGGTCCGCCCCTGGCGCGGCAGTCCGAGCGTGCCGGGTGCGGTCGAGTCGCAGTACTCGCGCACCGCGTTGGTCCGTGCCACGACCCGCCCGCGGTGGATGACGATCCTGCTGTACGCGAGGGACAGCACCGCGGAGAGCTGGTCGCCGCGTACGGCGAGGAGCTCGGCGGGGAAGCCCGCCTCCACCCGCACCTCGGGGAGCGCCATGGCCTCGCGCGGCGCCGAACTGACCGCGCCGTACGCCTCGTCGGGCCGTAGCCC
Organism: Streptomyces sp. NPDC054757; assembly: GCF_053612185.1. Classification (NCBI taxonomy): domain Bacteria; kingdom Bacillati; phylum Actinomycetota; class Actinomycetes; order Kitasatosporales; family Streptomycetaceae; genus Streptomyces; species Streptomyces sp. NPDC054757. The sequence goes on along the minus strand of NZ_JBSHBW010000001.1, from coordinate 459,932 downwards.
GCTCTGGGACGCCAGCAGATACGCGGCCTCCAGCGGGTCCCCGCGGCCGACCGGATTGGTCAGGTCGCGCAGCGCGCCGCTGCCCGCGGCGACCCGTACCCCCGCGGAGCGGAGCAGTCGTACGGGCGCGGTCCCGCGGCTCTCGACGCCGCCGCACCCGCCCTGCGGCTGGCAGACCACGGTGACGCCCGCGGCGGCAAGCCGCCCCGCCGCACGGACCGCGGTGTCGTGCGGAAGCCGGGAGAGCCCGCCGCAGGGGCCGATGGCGACGCCGGGGCGCAGCCCGCCGCACATGGCGGCGAGCCGGGCCAGCCGGGCCGGGTCGTCACCCTCGGTGTGCAGATCGACGGCGCAGCCGTGCTCGGCGGCGACTTCGAGGACGGCCTGGGTGTATCCGGTCGGGTCGGGATCGAGGTCCGGGCAGCCCCCGACCACCGTGGCGCCCATCTTTACGGCGTCGTGCAGCATGGCGAGGCCGTCCGCGCCCGCGACGCCGGTGAGCAGCCGGGGTACGGCGACCGTGGTGAGGTCGGTGAGCCCGCGCAGCGACCGCCGGGCCTGGAGTACGGCCTCCATCGCGCCGAGCCCTTGGACGTCCCCGATCCGGATGTGCGAGCGCAGCGCGGTGGCCCCGTGTCCGAGCTGGAGCAGGGCGGCTTCGGTGGCGCGGCGCTGGATGTCGGAGACCGCCCCGCTGGTGTCCGGCCCCGGACCCGGCCCGGCGACGGCGGTGAGGGCGGTGTCGCTGTGGGCGTGCGGTTCGGCGGGCGCGGGGAGCAGCAGATAGCCGTCGAGCTCGATACGGGGGGCGGCGGAGGCGCGGGAGCCGGGCACGGTGAGGCTGCCGGCGGTGCCCACGGCTTCGATGTACCCCTGGCTGATGCTGACGTCCACGGTGCGGCCGTCGGCCAGGCGGGCCCCGCGAAGCAGGAGCGCGGTGGTGTCTGCGGTGGCTCCTTCGGGAGGCCGCGGCTGGCTGTCGGGCATCGCGCTCCTGGGTACTGGGCCGGGCGTGACGTGCGAGGTCACGCAGCGTGAAGCGAGCCTATGGGGAAGGCTGGCCCCGCTTCGAGGAGGGGCGGATTAGTCGTACTGGGAGTGACTCCGGTGGCCGACGGGCCTTGTGGGCCGAACGGCGGTGGAAGGGGCTGGTGGGAGCCGGGCGGGAGGCGGGACGGCGTGGTGGAGAGAGGGCCGGGAGAGGGGTGAAGAGAGGGCCGGGAGAGGACGGGGAGAGGGGTGGAGAGAGGGCCGGGCGAGGGGCCCTCATAAGGATTTGGGCGACGGCGAATGACCGTGTAATGTCTTCATCGCTCGCCCCAATAGCTCAGTCGGTAGAGCGTCTCCATGGTAAGGAGAAGGTCTACGGTTCGATTCCGTATTGGGGCTCTGGTGCGGGAGCCCTCACCTTCGGGTGAGGGATTCCGTAGCAAAGCGGTGTAGCTCAGTCGGTAGAGCAAGCGGCTCATAATCGCTGTGTCACCGGTTCAAGTCCGGTCACCGCTACACACGGTAGCCGATGGTGGGCTCGGTCCTTCGATCGGCTACTCTTTTATGCGTTCATCCGTCCATCCGTCCAAGGAGCACTCACGTGGCTGCCACCGACGTCCGCCCGAAGATCACGCTGGCCTGCGTGGAGTGCAAGGAGCGGAACTACATCACCAAGAAGAACCGGCGTAACGACCCGGACCGTCTTGAGATGAAGAAGCACTGCCCGCGCTGTAACTCGCACACCGCGCACCGCGAAACCCGCTGACCCGAGCTTTCTCCACGGGTACAGCTCTCCACAGGCACAGACATGAGGTCGCCCCCTAGCGGGGGGCGGCCTCATGTCATTTCTGCGGTTACTCGCGGTTATTGTGATTCTTTCTGATTCCCGGCACTCCACCAGGAGGTAGTGAGCCATGGCGCTCGACCAGTCGTTCGTGGGGCGGACCTATCCGCCCTCCGCGCCGTACGAGGTGGGCCGGGAGAAGATCCGCGAGTTCGCCGAAGCGGTGGGCGACCCGAATCCCGCGTACACCGACACGGAGGCGGCGAAGGCGCTCGGGCATGCCGATGTCATCGCCCCGCCGACGTTCGTCTTCTCGATCACCTTCAAGGCCGCGGGCGTCGTCGTGCAGGATCCGCAGCTGGGTCTGGACTACACGCGGGTGGTGCACGGCGACCAGAAGTTCGCCTACCGGCGCCCGGTCCGGTCCGGGGACCGGCTGACGGTCACTTCGACCATCGAAGCGATCAAGTCCCTTGCCGGAAACGACATCATTGATATTCGCGGTGAGGTGCACGACGAGTCAGGTGAGCTCGTCGTGACGGCGTGGACGAAGCTGGTCGCGCGTGCGGCCGGGGAGGCGTGACGGTGGCAGCGAAGATCTCCTACGAGAGCGTCGAGGTCGGCACCGAGCTGCCGGCGCAGTCGTTCCCGGTGTCGCGGGCGACGCTGGTGCAGTACGCGGGTGCCTCCGGCGACTTCAACCCGATCCACTGGAACGAGAAGTTCGCGGTGGAGGTCGGACTCCCCGATGTCATCGCACATGGGATGTTCACCATGGCCGAGGCGGTCCGGGTGGTGACCGACTGGGTCGGCGACCCGGGCGCGGTCGTGGAGTACGGCGTCCGCTTCACCAAGCCGGTCGTCGTCCCGAACGACGCCGACGGCGCAGTGATCGAGGTCAGCGCCAAGGTCGGAGCCCTCGTCGGTGAGCCCGACGACAGAACGGTGCGGGTGGACCTGACGGCGATGAGCGACGGCAAGAAGGTACTGGGCATGTCCCGCGCCGTGGTGCGCCTCGCCTGAGGCGCGGTGCCGGGGGCCGTGCGGGCCCGGCGCGCGGCGGCGGAAGCCGTGGTGTGCTGACACGGGCAGGGGGCGCTCGCGTGGGCGGGCGCCCCTTGCCGCGTACCGGAACGGTCCGGGCGGGCGGCCGCGCCCTTCGTCCGCGCATGGGGATGGGTCCGGGCGGGCGGCCGTCAGCGCCTCTTGACTTAGTTAGTTATCAGCCACTAACTTACTCGTATGGTCAGGATGAGCGCAGAGGAGCGGCGCGAGAGCGTCATCCGCGCGGCGATGGTCGAATTCGCCCGCGGTGGCTATCGCGGCACCTCCACCGAGGTGATCGCCAAGCGGGTGGGCGTCTCCCAGCCGTATCTCTTCCGGCTCTTCCCGAACAAGGAGGCCATTTTCCTGGCGGCGTCCGAGCGCTGTGTCGAGGAGACCACGGCCGTCCTCACGAGGGCGGCGGACGGGTTGGCGGCGGAGGAGGCCCTCCATGCCATGGCGCGGGCCTACCAGTCGCTCATCGCCGAGGACCCGGACAAGCTGCTGATGCAGATGCAGGTCTATGTGGCGGCGGCCTCCGCGGCGGCGTCGGGGGACCGTGAGTTCGGGGAGGCGGCGCGTGCCGCGTGGATGGGGCTGTACGACGCGGTTCATCTGGCTCTGGGCGCCGACGTCGACGAGACGACGACGTTCCTGGCGTACGGGATGCTGGTCAACACGCTGGTCGCGCTGGGGTTCGCCCCGGAGCACCGGGTGTGGACCGGCTTCTACGACTCGGCGCAGCCCAAGAAGTGAGTGAGCGGCGGCACTACTGAGGGCCCCGGTGGGGGAGCATCCGGACCCATGGCCGCGAAACTTAGTAATCAATAACTAATCAAGCCGGACGGACCACCGCCCGGCCCGCCAGCAGGGGGAGAAGTGAACGGACCGACAGCCCGGCGCGCAGGCGCCACCTGGGCTCTGATCATCACCAGCGTCGCGGGATTCATGGCGGCCCTCGACAACCTCGTCGTCACCACAGCACTGCCCTCGATCCGCCAGGATCTCGGCGGCGCGCTGAAAGACCTCCAGTGGACGGTGAACGCGTACACGCTCACCTTCGCCGTCCTGCTCATGTTCGGCGCCGCCCTCGGCGACCGGTTCGGCAGGCGCAGGCTCTTCCTCACCGGCCTCACGGTCTTCACCGGCGCCTCGGCCGCGGCGGCCCTCGCCCCGGGGATCGCCCCGCTCATCGCCGCCCGTGCCGTGCAGGGCCTCGGCGCCGCGGTCATGATGCCGCTCACCCTGACCCTGCTCACCGCCGCCGTACCCGCCGCGCGCCGGGGCGCCGCCCTCGGGATCTTCAGCGCCGTCACCGGCCTCGCCGTGGCCAGCGGCCCGCTCATCGGCGGCTCCCTCACCGAGCACCTCTCCTGGCAGTGGATCTTCTGGCTCAATGTGCCGGTCGGCCTCGCCCTGCTCCCGCTCGCCCGGCTGCGCCTCGCCGAATCGCGCGGACCCGGCGCCCGGCTCGACATTCCCGGCACCCTCCTGGTCAGCGGCGGCCTGTTCGGTGTCGTCTACGCCCTCGTCAACGGGCAGACGGACGGCTGGTCCAGTACGCCGATCCTCACCAGCCTCCTCGCCGGTCTCGCCCTACTGGCCGGCTTCGTCCACCACGGCTTCCACCACGCCCGCCCCATGCTCCCCATGCGGCTCTTCCGCAACCGCGCCTTCGCAGGGATCAACGGCGCGTCCCTGCTGATGTTCCTGGGCATGTTCGGCTCGATATTCCTGCTGAGCCAGTTCTTCCAGGGCGTCCTGGGCTACTCGCCGACCCAGGTCGGACTGCGGATGCTGCCCTGGACCGGGATGCCGCTGATCATCGCGCCGTTCGCGGGCGCCCTCTCCGACCGGATCGGCGGCCGGCCCGTCGTCGCCGCGGGCCTCGCGCTCCAGGCGGCCGGGCTCGCGCTCTTCGCGCTGCTCATCGGCCCGGACGTGTCGTATCCGACGATCCTCCCGGCACTGATGCTCGGCGGAGCCGGCATGGCGCTGTACTTCGCCCCCGCGTCCAGCGTGGTCATGTCCAGCGTCCGCCCCGCCGAGCAGGGCATCGCGTCCGGCGCCAACAACGCCCTGCGCGAGGTCGGCGGCGCGCTCGGCATCGCCGTCCTGGGCGCGGTCTTCGCGGCCCGCGGCGGATACGGAACGCCCGCCTCCTTCACCGACGGGACAGTCCCCGCCCTGTGGATCGGCGCCGCAGCGGTCGCGGTCGCGGCGCTCGTCGCCCTGCTGATCCCGCGGCGCGGCGCACCGGGGCCCGCGGACCTGGCACCGGAGCCCGGCACGGACCGCGAGACGGCCGCCGTCCGAGCCGCCGCCTGAGCCGCCGCCTGAGCCGCTCGCCTGAGCCGCCGTCCGAGCCGCTCGCCCGAGTCACCCGTACGTGAATGATCCTCCGCACCAGAACGGCCCCGCCCGACCGGCGGGGCCGTTCTCGTACGCTGGGCCCGTGCAGGAACTCCTTGAAGCCCCACTCGCCCCCCTGACCACCTTCCGCCTCGGCGGCCCCGCGACCCGGCTGGTCACGGCGGAGACCGACGCCGAAGTCGTCGAGGCCGTCCGGGAGGCCGACGCCGAAGGCACCCCGCTGCTCGTCATCGGCGGCGGCTCCAATCTGGTCATCGGCGACAAGGGGTTCGCCGGCACCGCCCTGCGGATCGCGACACGCGGCTTCTCGCTCTCCGGTACGGCGCTGGAACTCGCGGCCGGCGAGACCTGGAGTGACGCCGTCACCCGTACCGTCGAAGCCGGACTCGCGGGCATCGAGTGCCTGGCCGGGATCCCCGGCTCCGCCGGTGCCACCCCGATCCAGAACGTGGGGGCGTACGGCCAGGAGATCTCGTCGACCCTCACCGAGGTCGTCGCGTACGACCGTACGACCGGCGAGACGGTCACCCTCTCGAACGCCGAGTGCCGGTTCTCGTACCGTCACAGCCGCTTCAAGGCCGAACCCGACCGCTATGTGGTGCTCCGGGTGCGTTTCGCGCTCGAAGACGCGGACGGGCTCTCGGCGCCCGTCAAGTACCCGGAGACGGCCCGCGTCCTCGGGGTCGAGGCGGGCGACCGGGTACCGGCGGCGACGGTCCGCGAGACCGTGCTGAAGCTGCGCGCGGGCAAGGGCATGGTGCTGGACGCCGACGACCACGACACCTGGTCGGCCGGATCGTTCTTCACCAATCCGATCCTCGACGACACCCAGTTCGCCGCGTTCCTGGCGCGCGTGCGCGAGCGACTCGGAGCGGAGACCGCGCCGCCCGCCTTCCCGGCGGGGGAGGGACTGACCAAGACATCGGCGGCCTGGCTGATCGACCGGGCGGGCTTCACCAAGGGGTACGGCACCGGCCCCGCCCGTATCTCCACCAAGCACACACTCGCCCTCACCAACCGGGGCCGGGCCACCACCGAGGACCTGCTCGCACTCGCCCGCGAGGTGGTCGCGGGGGTGCACGAGGCGTTCGGCGTGACCCTGGTCAACGAGCCGGTGACGGTCGGCGTCAGCCTGTAACCGGGGCCGGGGCCGGGGCCGGGGCCGGAGCCGGGGCGGGAGGCTGCGGCCGCCCGCCCCTCATAGGCGTACGCACATACGCACGCACGTACATACATACGCGGGCTCAGCCGGCAAGCCAGTCGTCGATGCCGGAGAGCAGCTTCCGCCGGACATCTACGGGCGCCGCCGAGCCGAGCACCGACTGCCGCGCCAGCTCGGCCAGTTCGGCGTCGGTGAAACCCTGCGCCCGCGCCAGCTCGTACTGGGCCGCCAGCCGCGACCCGAACAGCAGCGGGTCGTCCGCACCGAGCGCCATCGGCACCCCGGCCTCGAACAGCTTTCGCAGGGGTACGTCCTCGGGCTTCTCGTAGACGCCGAGCGCCACGTTCGACGCCGGGCAGACCTCACAGGTCACCCCGCGCTCGGCCAGCCGCCGCAGCAGCATCGGGTCCTCCGCCGCCCGCACCCCGTGCCCGATCCGCGCCGCGTGCAGATCGTCCAGACAGTCCCGCACCGACGAGGGCCCGCTCAGCTCACCTCCGTGCGGTGCCGCCAGCAGACCGCCCTCCCTGGCGATCGCGAACGCCCGGTCGAAGTCCCTCGCCATACCCCGGCGTTCGTCGTTGGAGAGACCGAAACCGATCACCCCGCGGTCCGCGTACCGCACCGCCAGCCGCGCCAGGGTCCTGGCGTCCAGCGGGTGCTTCATCCGGTTCGCGGCGACCACCACGCGTATGCCGAGCCCGGTCTCCCGCGACGCCGCGTCCACCGCGTCCAGGATGACTTCGAGCGCCGGGATGAGCCCGCCGAGGAACGGGGCGTACGACGTGGGGTCCACCTGGATCTCCAGCCACCCCGAGCCGTCCGCGACATCCTCCTGGGCGGCCTCGCGCACCAGCCGCTGGATGTCGTCGGGGGTGCGCAGACAGGACCGCGCGATGTCGTACAGCCGCTGGAAGCGGAACCAGCCGCGCTCGTCGGTGGCCCGCAGCTTCGGAGGCTCACCGCCGGTCAGTGCCTCAGGCAGGTGCACGCCGTATCTGCCGGCCAGCTCCAGCAGCGTGGTGGGCCGCATCGAACCGGTGAAGTGCAGGTGCAGATGGGCCTTGGGCAGCAGCCGGATGTCACGTACTCGCTCCATCCAAGGATCCTGCCGTACGGAACCGCCGCACCGGTAGCCGCTTTCCCCCAACGAGGAGACGGCCGAACGAAGAAACGGGCCCCCGGTGAGAACCGGAGGCCCGTTTTTCGGCAGTCGGCCCGTGTCAGTCCGTCGCCTCGGCCAGCAGCTTCTGGATCCGGGAGACGCCCTCGACCAGGTCCTCGTCACCGAGCGCGTACGACAGACGCAGGTACCCGGGTGTGCCGAACGCCTCACCGGGGACCACGGCGACCTCGACCTCGTCCAGGATCAGCGCGGCCAGCTCCACCGAGCTCTGCGGGCGCTTGCCGCGGATCTCCTTGCCGATGAGCGCCTTCACCGACGGGTACACGTAGAACGCGCCCTCCGGCTCAGGGCAGAGCACACCGTCGATCTCGTTGAGCATCCGCACGATGGTCCTGCGGCGCCGGTCGAAGGCGGTACGCATCTCGACGACGGCCTCCAGGTCCCCCGACACTGCGGCGAGCGCGGCCGCCTGCGAGACGTTGGAGACGTTGGAGGTGGCGTGCGACTGCAGATTGGTCGCGGCCTTCACGACGTCCTTCGGGCCGACGATCCACCCCACGCGCCAGCCGGTCATGGCGTACGTCTTGGCCACGCCGTTGACCACGATGCACTTGTCGCGCAGCTCGGGCACGACGGCGGGCAGCGAGGTGAACTCGGCGTCGCCGTAGATCAGGTGCTCGTAGATCTCGTCCGTCAGTACCCACAGGCCGTGCTCGACGGCCCAGCGGCCGACGGCCTCGGTGTCGGCGCGGCTGTAGACGGCGCCCGTCGGGTTGGAGGGCGAGACGAAGAGGACGACCTTCGTCCGCTCCGTACGGGCGGCCTCCAGCTGCTCGACGGAGACCCGGTAGCCGGTGGTCTCGTCGGCGACGACCTCGACCGGGACACCGCCCGCGAGCCGGATCGACTCGGGGTACGTGGTCCAGTACGGGGCCGGGACGATGACCTCGTCGCCCGGGTCGAGGATCGCGGCGAACGCCTGGTAGATGGCCTGCTTGCCGCCGTTGGTGACGAGCACCTGGGCTGCCTCGACCTCGTAGCCCGAGTCGCGCAGGGTCTTGGCGGCGATGGCGGCCTTCAGCTCGGGGAGCCCCCCGGCCGGGGTGTAACGGTGGTACTTCGGGTTGCGGCAGGCCTCGATCGCGGCCTCGACGATGTATCCGGGCGTGGGGAAGTCGGGCTCACCGGCACCGAAGCCGATCACCGGTCGCCCGGCGGCCTTCAGCGCCTTCGCCTTGGCGTCGACGGCCAGGGTGGCGGACTCGGAGATGGCACCGATGCGGGCGGAGACCCTGCGCTCGGTCGGAGGAGTTGCGGCGCTCATGGGGCCCATGGTCCCAGACCGGAATCGGACTCGGCACACAGGTTTCGATGGGCGGACACCGGGCCGGACCCCGGCCCGGCGGACGACCGGACAACAGCCGTACGCCGCGCGGGAACCGGGCCGGAACCGGGCCGCGACCGTAAGGACACGGGCCGGCCGGGGCCGTCCCGGCCGAAGCTGTTCGACGTCAGGCCCCCGACCACGTACACTCACTCGTCGTTGGCCTCCACCAGCCGGCCGGCCGAGCGCACTCCGTGCACCTGGTCGGATGCGGTAGGTTGGGGGAACCACAAAGGGTCGTAGCTCAATTGGTAGAGCACTGGTCTCCAAAACCAGCGGTTGGGGGTTCAAGTCCCTCCGGCCCTGCTACACACACCTTCGCCAGGCTGTGTGCGCATGTACGTACATCTATGCACCGCCGTGCGGCTCCACCGGGCGCGGCACGGCCACGACCCGGAATCAGGTGAGAGATCGTGACGGACGCCGTCGGCTCCATCGACGTGCCTGATGCGCAGGATGAAGCGCCGGAGTCGAAGAAGGCGCGCAAGGGCGGGAAGCGCGGCAAGAAGGGGCCCTTCGGCCGCCTCGCGCTCTTCTACCGCCAGATCGTCGCGGAACTGCGCAAGGTCGTCTGGCCGACTCGTAGCCAGCTCTCGACCTACACCACCGTGGTGATCGTTTTTGTCGTCATCATGATCGGCATCGTGACCGTGATTGACTATGGCTTCAACCAGGCCGCCAAGTACGTCTTTGGCTGATCCGCGAAAGACGCCGGGAGCGGCGTCTTTTTCGCATGTTCCACCCGATTTGTATCCAGGAAGAAGCAGCCACCGTGTCTGACCCGAACCTGAACGAGGCCGTCGAGCCGGGCGAAAGCTTCGAGTCCGCAGAGGACGAGCTCGACATCGTCGAGGCGGCAGACGCTGTGGAGCCGGACCGGGCCGAAGCCGCCGACGCCGTCGCCGGTGAGCCCGCCGAGGAGTCCGCCGTGCACGCCGAGGGCGACGCCGAGGCCGTGGCGGAGACCGCCGACGACGCCCAGGCCGCCGCCGATGTGGCAGCCGCCGCGGAAGAGGCCGAGGACGAGGAGGCCGCCGAGGCCGCCGCCGACGTGCCCCCGGTCGACCCGGTCGAGGCCCTGCGCCAGGAGCTCCGCGGTCTGCCCGGCGAGTGGTACGTCATCCACACGTACGCCGGTTACGAGAAGCGTGTGAAGGCCAACCTGGAGCAGCGCGCCGTCTCGCTGAACGTCGAGGAGTTCATCTACCAGGCCGAAGTGCCCGAGGAAGAGATCGTCCAGATCAAGAACGGCGAGCGCAAGAACGTCCGCCAGAACAAGCTTCCCGGTTACGTCCTGGTCCGGATGGACCTCACCAACGAGTCCTGGGGCGTCGTCCGTAACACCCCCGGAGTCACCGGCTTCGTCGGCAACGCCTACGACCCGTACCCGCTGACGCTCGACGAGATCGTCAAGATGCTCGCCCCGGAGGCCGAGGAGAAGGCCGCCCGCGAGGCCGCCGAGGCCGAGGGCAAGCCGGCTCCGGCCCGCAAGGTCGAGGTCCAGGTGCTCGACTTCGAGGTCGGCGACTCGGTCACCGTCACGGACGGCCCGTTCGCGACGCTCCAGGCGACGATCAACGAGATCAACGCCGACTCGAAGAAGGTCAAGGGTCTCGTCGAGATCTTCGGCCGCGAGACCCCGGTCGAGCTCAGCTTCGACCAGATCCAGAAGAACTAGGGTCTGTCCGGCCGATCTTCGTGGGCCCGCGACGCCTGGCACGGCACCTCGCGGCGTTGTCGGCGTCGCCCCGGTACGTCCAGTACAGGGGCGATCCTCCGCCTTGCGAGGTACCGCACCAGACGCCGCGGACTGATCCACGAAGATCGGCCGGTCAGACCCTGGCGGCCCCTGCCGCACGGAGCTTCCGGTACACACACCTTCCAAGCAGGTCAGACCCGGCTCACGCCCTGTCTGACCTGCTTGGTTTTTGGTCGCGCAGCTATACCCGTTATCGTTGCGCGGTATGCCTCCGTCCGGATGACCGGATGGCGGCGAAACACTCTCACTAGGACCCGGAGAGAGCAATGCCTCCCAAGAAGAAGAAGGTCACGGGGCTCATCAAGCTCCAGATCAAGGCCGGCGCGGCCAACCCGGCTCCGCCGGTCGGCCCCGCGCTGGGCCAGCACGGCGTCAACATCATGGAGTTCTGCAAGGCCTACAACGCCGCGACCGAGTCGCAGCGTGGCATGGTCGTGCCGGTGGAGATCACGGTCTACGAGGACCGCTCCTTCACCTTCGTCACCAAGACCCCGCCGGCCGCGAAGCTGATCCTCAAGGCCGCGGGCGTGGAGAAGGGCTCCGGCGAGCCGCACAAGACCAAGGTCGCCAAGATCACCGGCGAGCAGGTCCGTGAGATCGCCACGACCAAGATGCCCGACCTGAACGCCAACGACATCGAGTCCGCGGCCAAGATCATCGCCGGCACCGCCCGTTCCATGGGCGTCACGGTCGAGGGCTGATCAAGCCCCCCTCAGCACCACAGTGGAAGGGCCAGCGCCGGCCCGTACCACGACTCCCACTCCCCAACTAGGAGCAGAAGTGAAGCGCAGCAAGACTCTCCGCGCTGCGGACGCCAAGGTCGACGCGGACAAGCTGTACGCCCCGCTCGAAGCCGTCCGCCTCGCCAAGGACACCTCCACGACCAAGTTCGACGGCACCGTCGAGGTCGCCATGCGTCTGGGTGTCGACCCGCGCAAGGCCGACCAGATGGTCCGTGGCACCGTGAACCTGCCGCACGGCACCGGCAAGACCGCCCGGGTCCTGGTCTTCGCGACCGGTGACCGTGCTGCGGCCGCGGAGGCCGCGGGCGCCGACATCGTCGGCGCCGACGAGCTCATCGACGAGGTGGCGAAGGGCCGTCTGGACTTCGACGCCGTCGTCGCCACCCCGGACCTCATGGGCAAGGTCGGCCGCCTCGGCCGCGTGCTCGGTCCGCGTGGGCTCATGCCGAACCCGAAGACCGGAACGGTCACCCCGGACGTGACGAAGGCTGTCACGGACATCAAGGGCGGCAAGATCGAGTTCCGCGTCGACAAGCACTCGAACCTGCACTTCATCATCGGCAAGGTCTCCTTCGACGAGACGAAGCTGGTCGAGAACTACGCCGCCGCGCTGGAGGAAGTCCTCCGTCTGAAGCCGTCGGCCGCCAAGGGCCGCTACATCAAGAAGGCCGCGCTGGCCACCACGATGGGCCCCGGCATCCCGCTGGACGCCAACCGCACCCGCAACCTCCTCGTCGAGGAGGACCCGGCCGCCGTCTGATCCTGCGGATCGGCAGGCAGCCGCAGGACGCGCGCTGTGAGCCGGGCCCCGTACCTCTCCCGAGGTACGGGGCCCGGCTTCGTCGTGCCGGCCCCGTTGCCGCTCTTCCGGTCTTCGCCGGACGCCGCCCCGCCGCCCCGGCAGAATGGTCCGTACGGCCAACGGGACCTGAGGGGCGGGCACTTCATGGGCGGCACGACGGTACGGTGGCGGCGCTCGGCGGCTGTGACGGCGCTGGCACTGGCCGCGCTGGCAGGCTGCTCGACGGGCGGGGGTACGGGCGCCGGCGCGGGCGGTACGAGCGCAGGCCCGGCGTCGCCGGGGCGTACGGCCGCACGGGGCTCCGTACCGCGCCCCGTCACCGCGCTTCAGGCAGTCGACCGGAGCACCGGCCGCGCCCGGTCCGCCAGGGTCGAGGGGACGGCCGTCCTGGGCCCGGGGATCTCCACCCGGATGACGGGCACCATGGCGTGGGACGGCTCAGTCACCGGCTCCCTGGACATCACGTACACCGGTGGCGCCCTGGCGGACACACTGCGGCAGGCAGGCGCGGGCAGCACCGTCAGGGCCCGCTACCGGCGCGACGCCTACTACGCCGACATGGGTCCCGGCTTCGCCGCGAGGACGGGCGGCAGGCGCTGGATCAGATACGGCTACGCGGACCTCACCCGGCTGATGGGGCCCTCCGGCGCCGCACTGCGCGACCAGATGCGGAAGGCCGCCCCCGACCAGGGTGTGAAGGCGCTGCTGGCCTCGGGTGACGTGCACCGGGCCGGGCAGACCGACATCCGGGGGGTGCCGGCCACGCACTACTCGGGCACGCTCGACGTCGCCGCGCTGACCGAGCGGGACTCGGCGCTCACCCCGGCCGCACTGAAGGCGGTCAGGGCCCAGCTCACCGCTGCCGGGATCAGCACCGAGACGGTCGACATCTGGGTGGACCGGAACGACCTGCTGGTCAAGAAGACGGAGCGTGGCAGGCTGAAGACCGGGACGTACAGCTCCACCGTGTACTACTCCGACTACGGCACGGCGGTACGCGCCGACGCACCGCCCGCGGGTGACACCACGGACTTCACCGACCTGCTGAAGACGCCGGTCTCTACCCCCGCGCCGGGTGCCTAATCCGCTGCCGGGGAACGGATTTGCTCGGCGTGCCCCCGTTCACGTACTCTTCCGAGGAAGCCAAAGACCGCTGGTCGTTGCCGTGTGCTCGTAAGAGGGCGCGGTGGCCGAAGGATCCGCTGGAAGCGGGCGACTCGCGTAGGTGATCGTGGAAGTGCTCCCGGATCCGTCCGGTCGAGCGCGCGCCCCGTGCACCTGTGCCGGGGCGTTTCGTCTGTCCAGCCCCTTCTGAGCGGTCCTCATCACCCGGAAGGAGGCCGACGCTCTATGGCAAGGCCCGACAAGGCTGCCGCGGTAGCCGAGCTGGCGGACAAGTTCCGCAGCTCGAACGCCGCTGTGCTGACCGAGTACCGGGGTCTCACCGTGGCCCAGCTCAAGCAGCTGCGCCGTTCGCTCGGTGAGAACGCCCAGTACGCCGTGGTGAAGAACACGCTGACCAAGATCGCGGCCAACGAGGCCGGGATCAACACGCTGGACGACCTGTTCGCAGGTCCGACGGCGGTTGCCTTCGTCACCGGTGACCCGGTGGAGTCGGCGAAGGGTCTTCGTGACTTCGCCAAGGAGAACCCCAACCTCGTCATCAAGGGCGGTGTCCTTGATGGCAAGGCGCTGTCCGCGGATGAGTTCAAGAAGCTCGCGGACCTCGAGTCCCGCGAGGTTCTGCTCGCCAAGGTGGCCGGTGGAATCAAGGCGTCGATGGCCAAGGCCGCGGCGACTTTCCAGGCCCCGCTGTCGGAGTTCGTCCGTACCGCGGACGCCCTTCGCGCCAAGGTCGAGCAGGGCGGTGCCGGTACGCCGGCTCCCGCCGAGGCCGACGCCGAGTAATTCGGCTTCGCGTCGCAGCGGGCCCGTACGCCCGCCGTCATATACACCCGGCACCTGCCGAAAAAGTGGAAGGACGCCATCATGGCGAAGCTGTCCCAGGACGAGCTGCTCGAGCAGTTCGAGACCCTGACCCTCATCGAGCTCTCCGAGTTCGTGAAGGCCTTCGAGGAGAAGTTCGACGTCAAGGCTGCCGCCCCGGTCGCCGTTGCCGCCGCCGGTGGTGCCGCCGCCGGTGCCGCCGAGGCCGTCGAGGAGCAGGACGAGTTCGACGTCATCCTCACCGGTGCCGGCGACAAGAAGATCCAGGTCATCAAGGTCGTGCGTGAGCTGACCTCGCTGGGTCTCAAGGAGGCCAAGGACCTCGTGGACGGCGCCCCGAAGCCCGTCCTCGAGAAGGTCGCCAAGGAGGCCGCTGACAAGGCCGCCGAGTCCCTCAAGGGCGCCGGCGCCTCGGTCGAGGTCAAGTAATTCCCGGGAGTCTCCGGACTCCCTCGTACGTCATCGGCGTACACCGCACAGCGAAGGGCGATCACCCATCCGGGTGGTCGCCCTTCCGCGTGCCTGACGCCCCTCCCGCCTGCCTTGCTCTTCCCGCCGTGGCGAGTATGGTGATCTTCGTTGCGCGCCGGGCCTGGTGCCCCCTCTCGCTCCCGCAGCGTGGCCGACGGCGACCCCCGAGGGGTGGGGGGCCTTGACGAACCGCACGGAGCGCGCAATTCTCAGGACGCGTCGTCACATCGATCCGTATCCGAGGCATGGATCGGCGGCGAAGAGGGAAGCTTTGACGCAGGTGTTGAGAAGAAGAATGAGGGTCTCCCAGAACCCGCTCTGGACATCAGTGAGCCCAGTGGCTACACTGACCCTTTGCGCTGCCTGTTAGCTGCCTCCTGCCCGTCACCAGGGGCATGCCCACGCTTGAGCATCGATGACTGCCCTCCCTGACCTGGGATGTCTTCCTCTGTGCCCCGCTTGGGACCGGTACGCGCGTAGTGAGTCCGAGCCCTCGGAAGGACCCCCTCTTGGCCGCCTCGCGCAACGCCTCGACCTCCAATACGAACAACGGCGCCAGCACCGCCCCGCTGCGCATCTCCTTTGCAAAGATCAGGGAGCCCCTTGAGGTTCCGAACCTTCTTGCGCTGCAGACCGAGAGCTTTGACTGGCTGCTCGGAAATGCCGCCTGGAAGGGTCGCGTCGAGGCCGCTCTCGAGAGCGGACAGGACGTTCCCACCAAGTCCGGTCTGGAAGAGATCTTCGAAGAGATCTCGCCGATCGAGGACTTCTCGGGGTCGATGTCGCTGACGTTCCGCGACCACCGTTTCGAGCCCCCGAAGAACTCGATCGACGAGTGCAAGGACCGCGACTTCACGTTCGCCGCCCCGCTCTTCGTCACGGCCGAGTTCACCAACAACGAGACCGGTGAGATCAAGTCTCAGACGGTCTTCATGGGCGACTTCCCGCTCATGACCAACAAGGGCACCTTCGTCATCAACGGCACCGAGCGTGTCGTGGTGTCCCAGCTGGTCCGCTCGCCCGGTGTCTACTTCGACTCCTCCATCGACAAGACGTCCGACAAGGACATCTTCTCGGCCAAGATCATCCCGTCCCGGGGTGCCTGGCTGGAGATGGAGATCGACAAGCGCGACATGGTCGGTGTCCGCATCGACCGCAAGCGCAAGCAGTCCGTCACCGTCCTGCTCAAGGCGCTCGGCTGGACCACCGAGCAGATCCTGGAGGAGTTCGGCGAGTACGAGTCGATGCGCGCCACCCTGGAGAAGGACCACACCCAGGGCCAGGACGACGCACTGCTCGACATCTACCGCAAGCTGCGTCCGGGCGAGCCGCCCACGCGCGAGGCCGCTCAGACGCTGCTGGAGAACCTCTACTTCAACCCGAAGCGCTACGACCTCGCGAAGGTCGGCCGCTACAAGGTGAACAAGAAGCTCGGCGCCGACGAGCCGCTCGACGCCGGTGTGCTCACCAGCGACGACGTCATCGCCACCATCAAGTACCTGGTCAAGCTGCACGCAGGCGAGACCGAGACGGTGGGCGAGTCCGGCCGCCAGATCGTCGTCGAGACCGACGACATCGACCACTTCGGCAACCGCCGTCTGCGCAACGTCGGCGAGCTCATCCAGAACCAGGTCCGTACCGGCCTGGCCCGGATGGAGCGCGTCGTGCGTGAGCGCATGACGACCCAGGACGTCGAGGCGATCACGCCGCAGACCCTGATCAACATCCGGCCGGTCGTCGCCTCCATCAAGGAGTTCTTCGGCACCAGCCAGCTGTCCCAGTTCATGGACCAGAACAACCCGCTGTCGGGTCTCACCCACAAGCGCCGCCTGTCGGCTCTTGGCCCGGGTGGTCTCTCCCGTGAGCGGGCCGGCTTCGAGGTCCGTGACGTGCACCCGTCCCACTACGGACGCATGTGCCCGATCGAGACGCCCGAAGGCCCGAACATCGGTCTGATCGGTTCGCTCGCCTCCTACGGCCGGGTCAACGCGTTCGGCTTCGTCGAGACGCCGTACCGCAAGGTAGTCGACGGTGTCGTCACCGACGACGTCGACTACCTGACGGCCGACGAGGAAGACCGCTTCGTCATCGCCCAGGCCAACGCGACGCTCTCCGACGACATGCGGTTCACCGAGCCGCGCGTCCTGGTCCGCCGCCGTGGCGGCGAGGTCGACTACATCCCCGGCGACGACGTCGACTACATGGACGTCTCGCCGCGCCAGATGGTGTCGGTCGCGACCGCGATGATCCCGTTCCTGGAGCACGACGACGCCAACCGTGCCCTCATGGGCGCGAACATGATGCGTCAGGCCGTGCCGCTCATCCAGTCCGAGGCGCCGCTGGTCGGCACCGGCATGGAGTACCGCTGCGCGGTCGACGCCGGTGACGTCCTCAAGGCGGAGAAGGACGGTGTGGTCCAGGAGGTATCCGCGGACTACGTCACCATCGCCAACGACGACGGCACGTACTCCACGTACCGGATCGCCAAGTTCTCCCGCTCGAACCAGGGCACATCGGTCAACCAGAAGGTCGTCGTCAACGAGGGCGACCGGGTGATCGAGGCCCAGGTGCTGGCCGACGGTCCGGCGACCGAGAACGGCGAGATGGCGCTCGGCAAGAACCTCCTTGTCGCCTTCATGCCGTGGGAGGGTCACAACTACGAGGACGCGATCATCCTGTCGCAGCGCCTCGTCCAGGACGACGTCCTCTCCTCGATCCACATCGAGGAGCACGAGGTCGACGCCCGTGACACCAAGCTCGGCCCGGAGGAGATCACCCGGGACATCCCGAACGTCTCCGAAGAGGTCCTCGCCGACCTCGATGAGCGCGGCATCATCCGTATCGGTGCCGACGTCGTCGCCGGCGACATCCTGGTCGGCAAGGTCACGCCCAAGGGCGAGACCGAGCTCACCCCGGAGGAGCGTCTGCTCCGTGCGATCTTCGGTGAGAAGGCGCGCGAAGTGCGCGACACCTCGCTGAAGGTGCCGCACGGCGAGATCGGCAAGGTCATCGGCGTCCGCGTCTTCGACCGCGAAGAGGGCGACGAGCTGCCGCCCGGCGTGAACCAGCTGGTCCGCGTCTACGTCGCGCAGAAGCGCAAGATCACCGACGGTGACAAGCTCGCCGGCCGTCACGGCAACAAGGGCGTCATCTCGAAGATCCTGCCGATCGAGGACATGCCGTTCCTGGAGGACGGCACCCCGGTCGACATCATCCTCAACCCGCTGGGTGTCCCGTCCCGGATGAACCCGGGCCAGGTCCTGGAGATCCACCTCGGCTGGCTCGCCAGCCAGGGCTGGAAGGTCGAGGGCAACGAGGAGTGGATGGAGCGCCTCAAGTCCATCGGCGCCGACCACGTCGCCCCCGGCACCAACGTCGCCACCCCGGTCTTCGACGGTGCGCGCGAGGACGAGATCTCCGGTCTCTTCGAGTCCACCATCCCGAACCGCGACGGTGACCGCATGGTCCTCCCGTCCGGCAAGGCCCGGATGTTCGACGGCCGCTCCGGCGAGCCGTTCCCGGACCCGGTCTCGGTCGGGTACATGTACATCCTCAAGCTCCACCACCTGGTCGACGACAAGCTGCACGCGCGTTCGACCGGCCCGTACTCGATGATCACCCAGCAGCCGCTGGGTGGTAAGGCTCAGTTCGGTGGACAGCGCTTCGGTGAGATGGAGGTGTGGGCGCTGGAGGCATACGGCGCCGCCTACGCCCTCCAGGAGCTGCTGACGATCAAGTCCGACGACGTGACCGGCCGCGTGAAGGTCTACGAGGCCATCGTCAAGGGCGAGAACATCCCCGAGCCCGGCATTCCCGAGTCCTTCAAGGTGCTCATCAAGGAGATGCAGTCGCTCTGCCTCAACGTGGAGGTGCTGTCCTCGGACGGTATGTCCATCGAGATGCGCGACACGGACGAGGACGTCTTCCGTGCAGCGGAGGAGCTCGGTATCGACCTGTCCCGGCGAGAGCCGAGCAGCGTCGAAGAGGTCTGACGGGTTGGCCGGCCGCCTCGCGCTGAGGCGGCCGGCTCTCCCCGGACCCGTTCAGACCATTGCTGAAGTGCCCATTTTTCTCGCTGACGCGAGGGGCTCGAACCCCCGAAAGAGGGATTGACGACAAGTGCTCGACGTCAACTTCTTCGACGAGCTGCGGATTGGCCTCGCCACCGCGGACGACATCCGGACCTGGTCCCACGGCGAAGTGAAGAAGCCGGAGACCATCAACTACCGCACCCTCAAGCCCGAGAAGGACGGACTCTTCTGCGAGAAGATCTTCGGCCCCACCCGGGACTGGGAGTGCTACTGCGGCAAGTACAAGCGTGTCCGCTTCAAGGGCATCATCTGCGAGCGCTGCGGCGTCGAGGTCACTCGCGCCAAGGTGCGTCGTGAGCGGATGGGCCACATCGAACTGGCCGCTCCCGTCACCCACATCTGGTACTTCAAGGGTGTCCCGTCCCGTCTGGGCTACCTGCTGGACCTCGCGCCGAAGGACCTCGAGAAGGTCATCTACTTCGCCGCGTACATGATCACCTTTGTGGACGAGGAGCGCCGGACGCGCGACCTGCCCTCGCTGGAGGCGCACGTCTCCGTCGAGCGCCAGCAGGTCGAGAACCGCCGCGACTCGGACCTGGAGGCCCGCGCCAAGAAGCTCGAGACCGACCTGGCCGAGCTGGAGGCCGAGGGCGCCAAGGCCGACGTGCGCCGCAAGGTGCGCGAAGGTGCCGAGCGCGAGATGAAGCAGCTGCGCGACCGTGCGCAGCGCGAGATCGACCGTCTCGACGAGGTGTGGAGCCGCTTCAAGAGCCTCAAGGTCCAGGACCTGGAGGGCGACGAGCTGCTCTACCGCGAGCTGCGTGACCGCTTCGGCACGTACTTCGACGGCTGCATGGGCGCCGCCGCGCTGCAGAAGCGCCTGGAGTCCTTCGACCTCGACGAGGAGGCCGAGCGCCTCCGCGAGATCATCCGTACCGGCAAGGGCCAGAAGAAGACCCGTGCGCTCAAGCGCCTCAAGGTCGTCTCCGCGTTCCTGCAGACCAGCAACAAGCCCAAGGGCATGGTGCTGGACTGCGTACCGGTCATCCCGCCGGACCTGCGTCCGATGGTGCAGCTGGACGGTGGCCGCTTCGCGACCTCCGACCTGAACGACCTGTACCGCCGTGTGATCAACCGCAACAACCGCCTCAAGCGTCTCCTCGACCTCGGCGCCCCCGAGATCATCGTGAACAACGAGAAGCGGATGCTGCAGGAGGCCGTCGACGCGCTGTTCGACAACGGCCGCCGCGGTCGCCCGGTCACCGGTCCCGGCAACCGGCCCCTGAAGTCCCTGAGCGACATGCTCAAGGGCAAGCAGGGCCGTTTCCGTCAGAACCTCCTCGGCAAGCGTGTGGACTACTCCGCGCGTTCCGTGATCGTCGTCGGCCCGCAGCTCAAGCTGCACCAGTGCGGTCTGCCGAAGGCCATGGCGCTGGAGCTCTTCAAGCCGTTCGTGATGAAGCGCCTGGTCGACCTGAACCACGCGCAGAACATCAAGTCGGCCAAGCGCATGGTCGAGCGCGGCCGCACCGTGGTGTACGACGTCCTCGAAGAGGTCATCGCCGAGCACCCGGTGCTGCTGAACCGTGCACCGACCCTGCACCGCCTGGGCATCCAGGCCTTCGAGCCGCAACTGGTCGAGGGCAAGGCCATCCAGATCCACCCGCTCGTCTGCACCGCGTTCAACGCGGACTTCGACGGTGACCAGATGGCCGTCCACCTGCCGCTGTCGGCAGAGGCGCAGGCCGAGGCCCGCATCCTGATGCTGTCCTCGAACAACATCCTGAAGCCGGCCGACGGCCGTCCCGTCACCATGCCGACCCAGGACATGGTGCTCGGACTGTTCTTCCTCACGACCGACGAGGCGGAGCGCAAGGTCATCGGCGAAGGCCGGAACTTCGGTTCCGCGGCCGAGGCGATCATGGCCTTCGACAACCGCGAGCTGTCGCTGCAGGCGAAGGTCGACATCCGCTTCCCGGTGGGCACCATCCCGCCGCGCGGCTGGGTGCCGCCGGTCGCCGAGCCGGGCGAGCCCGAGTACCAGCCGGGCGACACCTTCCGGCTGCGTACGACCCTGGGCCGCGCGCTCTTCAACGAGCTGCTGCCCGAGGACTACCCGTTCGTCGACTACTCGGTGGGCAAGAAGCAGCTCTCCGAGATCGTCAACGACCTGGCCGAGCGCTACCCCAAGGTCATCGTGGCGGCGACGCTCGACAACCTGAAGGCGGCGGGCTTCCACTGGGCGACCCGGTCCGGCGTCACCGTCGCCGTGTCGGACATCGTCGTCCCGGAGGCCAAGAAGGCCATCGTCCAGGGCTACGAGGCCCAGGACGAGAAGGTCCAGAAGCAGTACGAGCGCGGTCTGATCACCAAGGACGAGCGCACGCAGGAGCTCATCGCGATCTGGACCAAGGCGACCAACGAGGTCGCCGAGGCGATGAACGCGAACTTCCCCAAGACCAACCCCATCTTCATGATGGTTGACTCGGGTGCCCGAGGAAACATGATGCAGATGCGGCAGATCGCCGGTATGCGTGGTCTGGTGTCGAACGCGAAGAACGAGACCATCCCGCGTCCCATCAAGGCGTCCTTCCGTGAGGGTCTCTCCGTCCTGGAGTACTTCATCTCCACGCACGGTGCCCGTAAGGGTCTCGCGGACACCGCCCTGCGTACCGCCGACTCGGGTTACCTGACCCGTCGTCTGGTGGACGTCTCGCAGGACGTGATCATCCGCGAGGAGGACTGCGGCACCGAGCGCGGTCTGAAGCTCAAGATCGCGGTCAAGGGCGAGGACGGTGTGCTCCGCAAGACGGAGGACGTCGAGACCTCGGTCTACGCCCGCATGCTCGCCGAGGACGTCGTCATCGACGGCAAGGTCATCGCGCCGGCCAATGTCGACCTCGGCGACGTCCTGATCGACGCCCTGGTGGGCGCCGGTGTCGAGGAGGTCAAGACCCGCTCGGTCCTGACCTGCGAGTCCGCGGTCGGCACCTGTGCCTTCTGCTACGGACGTTCGCTGGCCACCGGCAAGCTGGTCGACATCGGTGAGGCGGTCGGCATCATCGCCGCCCAGTCCATCGGTGAGCCCGGCACCCAGCTGACGATGCGTACCTTCCACACCGGTGGTGTGGCCGGTGACGACATCACGCAGGGTCTGCCGCGTGTCGTCGAGCTCTTCGAGGCCCGTACGCCCAAGGGTGTCGCGCCGATCTCCGAGGCTGCGGGCACCGTCCGCATCGAGGAGACCGAGAAGACGAAGAAGCTCGTCGTCACCCCGGACGACGGCAGCGAGGAGACGCCCTTCCCGATCTCCAAGCGGGCCCGTCTGCTCGTGGGCGAGGGCGACCGCGTCGAGGTGGGCCAGAAGCTCACCGTGGGTGCCACCAACCCGCACGACGTGCTGCGTATCCTCGGCCAGCGCGCGGTCCAGGTCCACCTGGTCGGCGAAGTCCAGAAGGTCTACAACTCGCAGGGCGTGTCGATCCACGACAAGCACATCGAGATCATCATCCGGCAGATGCTCCGCCGGGTGACGATCATCGAGTCCGGCGACGCGGAGCTGCTGCCGGGCGAGCTCGTCGAGCGCTCGAAGTTCGAGACCGAGAACCGTCGTGTGGTCACGGAAGGCGGCCACCCGGCCTCCGGCCGTCCGCAGCTGATGGGTATCACCAAGGCCTCGCTGGCCACCGAGTCGTGGCTGTCGGCGGCGTCCTTCCAGGAGACGACCAGGGTCCTCACCGACGCGGCGATCAACGCCAAGTCGGACTCCCTGATCGGCCTCAAGGAGAACGTCATCATCGGTAAGCTCATCCCGGCCGGTACGGGCCTCGCCCGCTACCGCAACATCCGGGTGGAGCCCACCGAGGAGGCCAAGGCCGCGATGTACTCGGCCGTCGGCTACGACGACATCGACTACTCGCCGTTCGGCACCGGCTCCGGCCAGGCCGTTCCGCTGGAGGACTACGACTACGGTCCGTACAACCAGTAAGGCGCATGTCTGACGAAGGGCGGTCACCCTGCGGGGTGGCCGCCCTTCGGCGTACCGGCGTGCTGTCCTCCCGGTGCTGTCGTACGCGCCTGTCTCTCAGGGGTGCTGCTGGAGGTACGGCTGGAGATGGTGCAGCCGGGTGTAGTAGTCGGGGTGGGAGGAGAGCAGCTTGCTGAGCTGTCCTTCTTCCTTCCGGGACGGCATCACAGCCCCTTGCGGCGGGTACTGGCCGTACTGCCCATACTGCGAGTACTGCGAGTACTGCGCGTACTGGGCTGCTTGGGCGGCGGCCGCCCTCTGCTGCTCCTGTGCGTAGTGCAGCTTGTTCAGTACGGCCGCGAGCATGGGAGCGAACCCCAGGGCCGCGGCGTGCTGGTCGGCGCGGAGTTCGGCACGCCGGCTGACGGCGGCCAGGGCGTACGGCACGGCCAGGAGCAGCAGCGGGATTCCGTACAGGCTGCTCAGGGTGGCGATGGCCAGGCTGCCGAACACCAGGGCGAGGATTCCGCCGAGGAAGCACGAGCAGCCCCGGGAGGCACGGAAGACGCCCGAGGCGATGGCCCGCACCGCTCGCCACACGAGCCTGCCGGGCAGCGCGTACCAGTAGCCGAGCAGCGACGACCAGGTGTGGCCTCCGACGTGGTGGCCGAGTTCGTGAGCCAAAACCGCGGCGAGTTCACCGTTGGGCAGGTTGTCCAGGGCGAACCGGGTGACGCCGACGATGTGGCCGGCCGCCCCCACCGCGTTGAGACTGGTGCTGTCCTCGATCCACAGCTCGTACGTGCGGACCTCGACGCCCGCGCGTGCGGTGACCTCACGCCAGACGGGCTCCAGGCGGGCCCGTTCGTACGGAGTGGGGTAGCGCAGCCGCAGGACGTGACGGGCCAGAGCGCTCTCGGTCGGGCGATGGAAGATCAGGACTCCGCTGACCAGCCAGATCAGTACGAGAATCAGGCCGATCCCGCCGAAGAACGCGGAAAGCAGCACCATGACGAGCAGGCTGCACAGCAGGTTCGGGAGGTGCAGCAGCAGGTTTCCGACAGCCGCGGCGTCGGCCCCCCGCTGGTGCGCGGCGATATGGACGCGGCGCTGGGCGGTGCTGATGTGGTGGGGATGGACGGGGGGCTCCGGTGGGGGCGGGGCCGGCGCCGCCGCCGGGGGCGGAGCGTACTGCGGCGGTACGGCGGCCCGGAATGCCGTATCGCTCGGGTACTGCGGTGGTGCGGGGGTGTGCGGTGGTTGGGGGTGCGGGGGTGGTTCCGGGGTTTCGGTCGGGCCGGGGTACTGCGGTGGTTCTGGTGGTTGGGGGTGCGGGGGTGATTCCGGGGTTTCGGTCGGGCCGGGGTACTGCGGTGCGTCCGGGGTTTCGGTTGTGCCTGGATACTGCGGCGGTACGGGCGCTCGGGGGTACGCCGGTGGGGCCGGGGGGTTCCCGGTGGGCGGTGGCTGGGCAGGTTCGGGCGACTGGACCATGGCGATGTTCCTTCGGAGTGGCGTGACGTCAGCCGATGAGCAGTGAAGCGGGCAGGAGCGCGGTGCCGACGCAGAACGCGATGAGGCCGGTACGGATCCAGCGGTGCTTCCGGACGGCGATCCGGCTGGTCTCGGCGAGGGCCACCGTGAACACGGCAGTAGGATTCCGGGCGGTGTCCGCGAGCGCGGTTTCCAACTGGCCTGCCCTGACCGCCTGTTGGATGTCGCCGAAGTAGCAGAGCGGCTGCCCCGGGGCCCAGTCGCGGGTGCGGTAGCGCGGCAGCACGGCCAGTAGCAGGGCGAACAGCGAAAGGGCGAGCCCCGCCGCGCCCGACCACCAGAAGAAGGCAGCCGGCACCGACAGCGCGTTCGGCGTCCAGCCGTGCCCGGCGAGCAGCGCGCTGAAGACACCCGCGGTCATGCCCAGCGCCGCCACCAGCACGGCTGCCTTGTTGTCGGCGCGTGCTATCTCCGCCCGCAGCTCCACGAGAAGCCGCTCGGCCGGCAGTTGCTCCGCGGGCGGGGCGCCGGGTGCGCAGGCGGGGACGCGCGCGTCCGGCAGGGGACCGGGCGCCGGGCCCGGTCCGGGTATGGGCTCGGGGGAGGGTGAGGGTAAGAGGCCAGGCGCGTCCGGCAGGGAATCGGGTACGGGCCCGGCGCCGGTGGCCGGTGCGGTCGCGGGCCCGGACCCGTCGCCGTCCCGGGGCCCCCGCGGTGCCGGAAGGGTCTCCGGGGCGGTCATACCGGGGCACCTCCCGAAGGGGGGTGCGGCGGCATGGGGGGCGCCGGGGGTGTCTCGCGCCCGTACGTGCCGGGGGCCGGCGGCGCGCCCTGGGGGCTGCCCGGTTCCGGCGCACCGTAGGGCGGCCGGGACTCCTCCCCGGTCGGCAGCGCCTGCGCCTCGCCGGGCATGGGCGGCGCCATCCCCGGCCCCACCTGCTGACGGATGAGATCGTTCACCACGCGCAGCGCGTACTTGGCCGACTCCGCCTTCTGATAGTCCTCCAGGGCGTCCCCGCCGATCAGTTCGAGCTGGCTCTGGATGAGAGAGAGCTGGTCGCGGCGGATCCCGCTGGTGGCAGCCTGGGTGTCCTCCGGATGCTGGGCGAGATGCAGAGCCCAGGCGGCCACCCCGCCGTGCTGAAGATGGAACTGGTAGAACTCGATCTTCTTGGCCATCAGTTCGTGCTCATTGCGCAACTGTGTCGCCCGCAGCTCATGTTCCTGCTGCGCCAGCCGCATCCGGTACTCGTGCTCCGGGGCGAGCATCTCGTTCTCGTACCGCAGATCCCGCTTGCGGCGCCGGTGGGCGATCGCCTCGTCGTCCTGGCGCATCCGGACCGTGCAGGTGACCTGGACGCCGATACCGGCGGCGAAGTCGACCGTCTGGAGTTCCTTCTGCACGGCGGACTCTGCACCCGCACTGTCCTCGATCGGGTACTGGCGGCCGACCGGCCGGGTGAGCTGCTGCAGTTCCCTGGTGAGCCGGGCCGGCACATCGCGTTCGCCTGAGGTCACGAAGCGGACCGGATCAGCGACCCGCCAGGTCAGATCGGCGCTCACACCGAAGGAGAACGCGTCGTCGTCACTTGGCAGTTGCACCTCCAGCTGGACGCTGTGGCTGCCCATGTCCACTTCGTACACCGAGGTGTAGCGGCGGCTCGCGGCCTCCGAGCGGGTGGGCCGGTGCGGCGGCAGGAAGGCGTCGTACTCACCCTTCGCCGTGGTGAAGACCAGCGCGTGGTCGATCGCGGTCATCGTCCTGCGGGCCGTGTAGTCGAACCGCGAGACGGGCCGGTACGTGAGCACGGGGTCGATCAGATGGCTGTGCCGGTCGGCGTTCTGCTGCCACTCCGGCTGACGGCGGAAGTCCGCCATGCGGGTCAACTCCTCGATGGATCTGATGGAAGACGGACATACCCCGGCTCAGGCACTCCGCGGACTGAGGACCGACAGCAACCGGTCGGCGATCCGGGGACGCTGCGGTGAGCCGTCCGCGGACCGGAGGGTGCGCAGCAGATGGTCCAGCCGGCCGCGGTCGGCGGCCGTGGTGACCAGCTCCGGAAGCAGCAGGGCCAGCGCCTGTCCGGCTTCGGGCCGGCGCTCACCCGCGTACAGCCAGGTCCGCAGCGCGTCCAGCGCCTCCCTGGTGTGTGCGCGGTCCCCCAGGGCAGTGCGCCACAGCGTGGCCAGATCGCGGGCCGGGCCGGCGTCATAGCTGCCGGACTCGGCGTACCAGTCGACCAGGCTGCCTTCTTCGTCGCTGTCACAGGCGCGTACGAAGGCGGCGAGGGCGAGCCCGCGGACCGGAGCGGTGTCCTGGAGCAGCCTGACGAGCTCGGCGAGCATCTCGCCGCGGTTGCCGCCGGAGAGCAGCAGGGCGGTGGACTCCGTGAGATTGCGGCTCTCCGCCGCGCTGCTGTCCTCGGCCCTGGCGCGGGCCGCGAGCGCCTGGAGCGCCGGCGCCGCCAGGTCCGGGCGCACCGGAGCGAGCAGCGCGAATGCCCGGATGGCGGTCCAGCGGCGGGCCCAGTGCGCGTCGCTGCACCACTGCGTCAGCAGCCGCAGGATCGCGGGTGCCTCCAGCAGCTGGGCCAGAGTCAGCGCGTTCGCCGCTGTCACCCGGGGTCCGAAGGAGCGGGAGAGTGCCCACCCGTCGACCAGGGCTGCGATCGCCGACGGGAGATCGGCCGCCGCCAGCATCGCGGCCGCGGCTGCCGCCCGGGTGCGGACGAGCGGCCGGCCGTCCCCGGCGAGCTGTTTCAGCCAGTCCACCAGGGCGGGGCGCGCGGAGGGGTGGCCGGTCCATACCTCGGTGAGCAGGGTGTGCGCTGTCCGCGGCTCCCGGAAGTGCGCCAGATACTGCGGGACGGGCCCCCAGTCGGTCGACTCGTTCCGGGTCACGCCCTCGGCGCGGGCCAGGGCGAGTCGGTCGGCCGCCGACGGTCCGAACACGGGGATCGAGGGCTCCTGCTCGGGATGCTGGAGACGCTGGAGGTTGACGAAGAGCCGGTCGCCGAGCTCGGCGGCCAGAACGTAAGGAGCGCCGTCGAACACGGAGAGTGAGATCAGGAACGCCTTGTCCCGCAGCCCCAGTTCGCTGTCCGGGGCACCCAGCCAGTCGCGGCACTGCTTCTCCACCGCGCCGAGGCTGAAGCCGGCGAGCCCTGCGAGCGCTGCCGGGGTGCCGTCGTACGCGGCCAGGCGTCCGGCGAATTCGGCGGCCTCCGCGCACCGGTGGTGGCCGTGCGCGAGGAACTCCCGCACCGGATCGAGTGCCAGCAGTCGCTCGGTCTCCGCGCCACCGCGGTGCCGCGCGGCGAGGAAGGCCCGCAGCACCTCCTCGGCGGGTGGCGGCTCCCAGCAGAAGGGCGTGACACCTGGCAGGTACGGGGACGCTTCGACGGTGATCACCAGATAGCCGTCGTCGAACTGCTTGAGCCGGTCCGCCGCCGCGTACAGATGGGCGTCCCGCAGCGGCCTGTTGCGGCTCAGTGGCATGTCGCACAGCACGTGCCCGCCGGAGCTGGTGAGCTGGGCGGGCAGCGCCGAAGGGCCGGTCTCCGGCTGCAGCGCCCGGACCGTGGGCACCCCCAGCCGGTCCAGCAGCATCAGCGCCGCTGTCCGGCGGCCGGTCGCGTGCTGACCCGACAGTACGAGGACCCGCTCGGTGCGCAGGCGCCGCAGGGCGTCCGCGAAGGCCGGGCCCTCGACGAAGTCGCCGGACAGCCGGTCCAGTTCCGCGCGCGGGATCTCCCCGGCGGAGTAGACGGAACCGGCCGCCGAGGTGTGGTGGTGGATCTCGGTCTTGCCGCCCATGAAGACGTCGCCCGCGACCTGGCCACCGGATACACCGTGCTGCGCCCCGCCGACCAGGGAGCCGCCGAAGGACGCCGCCGATTCGAGGATGAACTCCGGTGCGTGGGCGAAGAGTTCGCGCTGCGCCGCACGTGCCTCCTGGGACCGTTCCTCCGGCTCGGCGGGTTCGGCGGGCTGCGCGGACCCGGCGGGGCGGCTGTCGCCGGGCGGCGGCTGCGGCGCGTCCGGTGCGGCCGCGCTCTGCGGGCCGGCGGCGGGCTGCGACGGTGCTGTTGCGCTCACGGTCGCCCCGTCCCCTCCGGCTCGCCCCTGCCGCCCAGGTGTACGTCGCCGGTCACCGTGCCGCCCGAGACCCCGTGCTGGTCACCGCCGACCAGGCTGCCGCCGAACCGGGGAGCGCCGGCACCGAAGTTGAAGACGGCTCCGGCGCTCCTCGTGCCGGCGGTGCCCGCTGTGCTGCCCGAGGTACCGGCGGGCCGGGACGCGGCCCCGCCGGGCAGGGGCACGGGGTCCTGGTCCGGCGCCGGGCGGTCCCCCGATCCGTCCGGCGCCGGAGTCTCTGCCGTCCCGCCGGGCCCGGTGCCCGGCACCGGGCCGTGCAGCCAGGCCGCCAGTGGCCCGTTCTTGCCGGTCGCGGTGATGGCGTGGAAGGCGCTCCTGGGAATGCCGGGGTGGTCGTGCCGGATGATCCCGTCGTGCACGCTCTGCGCGACACAGAGCGCGAAGTCGTCCGAGCGCTCCCGCAGGGCGGCTCGCAGCACCTCGGCGTCGAGCAGCCGGCAGGCGTGGTTGAGGTCGGTGCCCACCCAGCCGTTCTGGTCGATCGCTACGTACCCGGTGGAGACCACGGCACGCAGCCGGATCTGCGCCGACCGGGACGCCATCCGGTTCACCGCGCGCAGCTGGGCCGGAACCTCGGTCAGCAGCGCCCGCAGCAGTGCGGTCACCGAGGCGTTGGCATCGATCAGTTCCATCACGCAGTCACCGCGGTCGGCACGCAGCCGGTACGTCTCGTCGATGCCTGCGCTCTCCAGGGCGCGGTCGGCGATGCCGTACAACATACGTCGCAGGTACGCCTGCTCGATGTCGTCCCGGTCGCTGTACTTCTCGATGTCCAGCAGCAGGATCGTCCGGCTCACGGGGTCGTTCATGGTCACCTCTCGGGCGGTATTCCGGCGTGGGCAGCAGCTTCGGCTCTGCGAGCGCGCAGTGGTGAGGGCACCTGACGCACTGGAAGTGTGACCGTGTGCACAGAGTCGCTCCGGATGAACGGACGCTCACTCTCAGTCAGCGGTTCCCGTGCGACGGGCGTCCATGGCGGGCTGCCCGGCACGCGCGATCAGGCGCAGCACATCCGGCCGGGTGATCACCAGAGTCCGTCGTCCGGTGACCACGGCTCCGCGCTCCCGCAACTCCTTGAGCAGCCGCTGGACCATCTCCCGTGAGGCGCCGACGGAGCCCGCGAGCTCCTGTTTGCTCAGGGGTACGGTCAGCTCGATTCCCTCTTCGGTGCGCCGGCCGTGCGTACGTGCGAGATCGAGCAGCAGCACGGCGAAGCGTTCCCGCACGGCCATGGAGGCGAATTCCAGCCGGCGCCGGTCCGCGGCGCGGGTCCGGTCCGACGCCAGCCCGAGGAGGGCGAAGGAGATGGCGGGAGAGCGGCCGAGAAGCCCGGTGAAGCGCTCGTGCTCGACGGCCACGGCGCGGACCGGCTCCAGTGCGGTCACCGTCGCCGAGCGGGGGCGGCCGGTCAGCGCGGCGGACTCGCCGATGACGTCGCCGGGCCCGCGCAGGGCGAGCAGGGCCTCGTACCCGTTGGCGGCCGATGCGGTGACCTTGGTCCAGCCGGTCAGGATGAACAGCACATGGGAGGACGGCTCGCGCTGATGGAGCAGGGTGACTCTGGCCGCGAAGGCCAGTTCATGACCGAGCGCGAGCAGCGCCGCCCGGTCCTCGCTCTCCAGCCGGGCCAGAAACGGAACGCGATCGTCCAGTCCTCCGTCGCCGGGTAAGTACGCTGCTGTCATATCGGCCCCCGAATCAGCACAGCGGATCGATCAACGTAGCCGACGGAGCGCTGCTCCGGGTCCGGAGGGCCGGGTCGATCCGGGATGATCTCCGGGCGGGCCGGTCCGGGCCCCGGAAGCCGCCGCGGCGGAGGTGTGACGTCTCGGTGCGTTACGGCCCGGGGCATTTGTTTTGACCGCAGTCGATGCGGTAGGTACGCTCTGACCTTGTGCCTGGGGTGTGCCCTGGCTCCTGTGCGTGTCTTCAACCGCATGACGAGCTGTAAGTGACCACCGCAATCTGCTGCCCTTCCCGCTGCTTCGGCGGGGGTCTGCGGTATTCGACACACCCGACCGCGTGGGTCGGAGTGGTTCCAGGTTAGTTTCACTACACGGCACACAGAAACCGGAGAAGTAGTGCCTACGATCCAGCAGCTGGTCCGTAAGGGCCGGCAGGACAAGGTCGAGAAGAACAAGACCCCCGCGCTCGAGGGCTCGCCCCAGCGTCGTGGTGTCTGCACCCGTGTCTTCACGACCACCCCGAAGAAGCCCAACTCGGCGCTCCGCAAGGTCGCGCGTGTTCGTCTGACCTCCGGCATCGAGGTCACGGCCTACATCCCGGGTGAGGGACACAACCTGCAGGAGCACTCGATCGTGCTCGTGCGTGGTGGCCGTGTGAAGGACCTGCCCGGTGTTCGCTACAAGATCATCCGCGGTTCGCTCGACACCCAGGGTGTCAAGAACCGCAAGCAGGCCCGCAGCCGCTACGGCGCCAAGAAGGAGAAGTAAGAATGCCTCGTA
Organism: Streptomyces sp. NPDC054757; assembly: GCF_053612185.1. Lineage (NCBI taxonomy): Bacteria > Bacillati > Actinomycetota > Actinomycetes > Kitasatosporales > Streptomycetaceae > Streptomyces > Streptomyces sp. NPDC054757. Next base: position 429,229 of record NZ_JBSHBW010000001.1, on the reverse strand, counting down.
AGGGCCCCGCCCCGAAGCGCCCGGTCATCATTGACCCGGTCTATGGTTCTCCTCTTGTCACCTCGCTGATCAACAAGATCCTGCTGAACGGCAAGCGTTCCACCGCCGAGCGGATCGTGTACGGCGCCATGGAGGGTCTTCGCGAGAAGACCGGCGCCGACCCGGTCATCACGCTGAAGCGTGCCCTTGAGAACGTCAAGCCGTCTCTTGAGGTCAAGTCCCGCCGTGTCGGTGGCGCCACCTACCAGGTGCCGATCGAGGTCAAGCCCGGTCGCGCCGCCACCCTCGCGCTGCGCTGGGTCGTCGGCTACTCCCGCGCCCGTCGCGAGAAGACGATGACCGAGCGGCTCACCAACGAGCTGCTCGACGCCTCGAACGGTCTTGGCGCTGCCGTCAAGAAGCGTGAGGACACCCACAAGATGGCCGAGTCCAACAAGGCCTTCGCGCACTACCGCTGGTAGTCGCTACCCACATCGAGACCGAGAGAAGATTGAGCCTTATGGCCACCACTTCGCTTGACCTGGCCAAGGTCCGCAACATTGGGATCATGGCCCACATCGACGCGGGCAAGACGACCACCACTGAGCGGATCCTCTTCTACACCGGTGTGAGCTACAAGATCGGTGAAGTCCACGACGGCGCAGCCACGATGGACTGGATGGAGCAGGAGCAGGAGCGCGGCATCACGATCACGTCGGCCGCGACGACCTGCCACTGGCCGCTCAACGATGTCGATCACACGATCAACATCATCGACACCCCGGGTCACGTCGACTTCACCGTCGAGGTGGAGCGTTCGCTCCGCGTCCTCGACGGCGCCGTCACCGTGTTCGACGGTGTCGCGGGCGTCGAGCCGCAGTCCGAGACCGTCTGGCGTCAGGCGGACCGCTACGGCGTTCCGCGTATCTGCTTCGTCAACAAGCTGGACCGTACCGGTGCCGAGTTCCACCGCTGCGTCGACATGATCGTCGACCGCCTCGGTGCGGTGCCGCTGGTCATGCAGCTCCCGATCGGCGCCGAGGCCGACTTCAAGGGCGTCGTCGACCTCGTGACGATGAAGGCCTTCGTCTGGTCCGCCGAGGCGACCAAGGGCGAGATGTACGACATCGTCGACATCCCGGAGACCCACATCGAGGCGGCCGACGAGTGGCGCGGCAAGCTGCTCGAAGCCGTCTCGGAGAACGACGACGAGATGATGGAGCTGTACCTGGAGGGCGAAGAGCCCACCGTGGAGCAGCTGCACGCCGCGATCCGCCGTATCACCCTTGCTTCCAAGGGCAGCGCGGACTCCGTCACCGTCACTCCCGTCTTCTGTGGCACGGCCTTCAAGAACAAGGGCGTCCAGCCCCTGCTCGACGCGGTCGTCCGCTACCTGCCGTCCCCCCTGGACGTCGAGGCCATCGAGGGCCACGACGTCAAGGACCCCGAGACCGTCGTCAAGCGCCAGCCGTCCGACGACGAGCCGTTCTCCGGTCTTGCGTTCAAGATCGCGAGCGACCCGCACCTCGGCAAGCTCACCTTCGTCCGGATCTATTCGGGCCGCCTTGAGGCCGGCACCGCGGTGCTGAACTCGGTCAAGGGCAAGAAGGAGCGCATCGGCAAGATCTACCGCATGCACGCGAACAAGCGTGAGGAGATCGCGTCGGTGGGCGCGGGCGACATCATCGCCGTCATGGGGCTGAAGCAGACCACGACCGGTGAGACGCTCTGCGACGACAAGCAGCCGGTGATCCTGGAGTCCATGGACTTCCCGGCGCCGGTCATCGAGGTCGCCATCGAGCCCAAGTCCAAGGGTGACCAGGAGAAGCTGGGTGTCGCCATCCAGCGGCTCTCGGAGGAGGACCCCTCCTTCCAGGTCCACTCGGAGGAGGAGACCGGCCAGACCATCATCGGTGGTATGGGCGAGCTCCACCTTGAGGTGCTCGTCGACCGCATGAAGCGCGAGTTCCGCGTCGAGGCGAACGTCGGCAAGCCCCAGGTCGCGTACCGCGAGACGATCCGCAAGACCGTCGACCGTATCGACTACACGCACAAGAAGCAGACTGGTGGTACCGGCCAGTTCGCGAAGGTGCAGATCGCGATGGAGCCCATCGAGGGCGGCGACGCAAGCTACGAGTTCGTGAACAAGGTCACCGGTGGCCGCATCCCCCGTGAGTACATCCCCTCGGTGGACGCGGGTGCGCAGGAAGCCATGAAGTTCGGCATCCTGGCCGGTTACGAGATGGTGGGTGTCCGCATCACCCTTCTCGACGGTGGCTACCACGAGGTCGACTCCTCGGAGCTCGCCTTCAAGATCGCCGGTTCGCAGGCGTTCAAGGAGGGTGCCCGCAAGGCGTCCCCCGTGCTCCTGGAGCCGATGATGGCCGTCGAGGTCACCACGCCCGAGGACTACATGGGCGATGTCATCGGCGACCTCAACTCCCGCCGTGGCCAGATCCAGGCCATGGAGGAGCGCAGCGGCGCTCGCGTCGTGAAGGGCCTCGTGCCCCTCTCGGAGATGTTCGGCTACGTCGGAGACCTCCGCAGCAAGACCTCGGGTCGCGCAAGCTACTCGATGCAGTTCGACTCCTACGCCGAGGTTCCGCGGAACGTCGCCGAGGAGATCATCGCGAAGGCCAAGGGCGAGTAACTCTTCCGAGTCCACGCTTTAGGCTTGTCACCGGAGCCACTGGGGCATTCGTCGCAGAGCACAAGCAATGCGACGGGTGCCCCGGGCCCCGGCATCCCAGCAAAGATCACCTGGCGCCGATGAAGCAAGGCGTACAGAACCACTCCAGGAGGACCCAGTGGCGAAGGCGAAGTTCGAGCGGACTAAGCCGCACGTCAACATCGGCACCATCGGTCACATTGACCACGGTAAGACGACCCTCACGGCCGCCATTACCAAGGTGCTGCATGACGCGTACCCGGACCTGAACGAGGCCTCGGCCTTCGACCAGATCGACAAGGCTCCCGAGGAGCGCCAGCGCGGTATCACGATCTCGATCGCGCACGTCGAGTACCAGACGGAGCAGCGTCACTACGCGCACGTCGACTGCCCGGGTCACGCGGACTACATCAAGAACATGATCACGGGTGCGGCGCAGATGGACGGCGCCATCCTCGTGGTCGCCGCCACCGACGGCCCGATGCCGCAGACCAAGGAGCACGTGCTCCTGGCCCGCCAGGTCGGCGTTCCGTACATCGTCGTCGCGCTGAACAAGGCCGACATGGTGGACGACGAGGAGATCCTTGAGCTCGTCGAGCTCGAGGTCCGTGAGCTCCTCTCCGAGTACGAGTTCCCGGGCGACGACCTGCCGGTCGTCAAGGTCTCGGCGCTCAAGGCCCTTGAGGGCGACAAGGAGTGGGGCAACACCGTCCTCGACCTGATGAAGGCCGTCGACGAGTCGATCCCGCAGCCCGAGCGTGACGTCGAGAAGCCGTTCCTGATGCCGATCGAGGACGTCTTCACGATCACCGGTCGTGGCACCGTCGTCACCGGTCGTATCGAGCGTGGTGTCCTCAAGGTCAACGAGACCGTTGACATCGTGGGCATCAAGCAGGAGAAGACCACCACCACGGTCACCGGCATCGAGATGTTCCGCAAGCTGCTCGACGAGGGCCAGGCCGGTGAGAACGTCGGTCTGCTCCTCCGTGGCATCAAGCGCGAGGACGTCGAGCGCGGCCAGGTCATCATCAAGCCCGGTTCGGTCACGCCGCACACCGAGTTCGAGGGCCAGGCCTACATCCTGTCGAAGGACGAGGGTGGCCGTCACACCCCCTTCTTCAACAACTACCGCCCGCAGTTCTACTTCCGTACCACGGACGTAACGGGCGTCGTGACCCTTCCCGAGGGCACCGAGATGGTCATGCCGGGCGACAACACCCTCATGAGCGTCTCGCTGATCCAGCCCGTCGCCATGGAAGAGGGCCTGAAGTTCGCCATCCGTGAGGGTGGCCGGACCGTCGGCGCCGGCCAGGTCACGAAGATCATCAAGTAATCACTTGACGGTCTGACCTGGTCGCTCACACAGAGCACCTGGTAACAGCAGAGGGCCCCCGGCCCGCCGTTCGCGGCGGACCGGGGGCCCTTCTGTGTGTGCGTGTTGTTCGTTTTGTTCATGTTGTGCGTGTGTTGCGCGGGTGTGTTCCCGTACGTGGTTCTGTTCGCGTACGCGGGGTGTGTTCGCGTACGAGGGCGTGCGGGGGAGCGGGTGGTGCGGGGCCGGGCGGTGTGCCGTACGGCTACACGTCCCTGACCGGCCGCCACAGCCAGGGGAGCGCACCCGGGCCGAGGCCGGCCACGGTCGGCCCGGCCGGGTTCCCGGCGGTCCCGGCTGTCCTGGCGCCCTCGGCCAGCAGCGCGGCGCCCTGGAGTGGTACGACGCCGTCGGTGCGGCGCAGCACCTTCCCGTTCAGCAGGAGCTGGAGGCGGCCCCGGTCGTCCTGGCCGAGCAGTGCGGGCGCCGTGGACCGGGCGCTGGTGCGGTCGCCGGTGCGGTCGCCGGTGCGGTCACCGGTGCGGTCGCTGGTGCGGTCATCGCCCAGGTGCACATGGGTCGTCGCGGCCGTCGCCGGCCTGCGGTAGTACACGTCCACCCCGCCGCCCGGCGCGGCGACCGCGGTGGGGACGTCGCCGGGGAGCGGCAGCAGCGGTTCCGGGCGCAGCGCCACCGGTCCGCCCGCCGTGGTCTGGGCCCAGTGGTGCACGGTGTCCCGGCCCGATGCGAACACATGGACCAGGCCCGCCGAGTCGACCGTGGCGGAGAGCCCGTCCTGTATCTGGCCGCCGCCCAGGCTCCGCCAGGGGGACCAGTTCCCCGCGGTGGACCGTACCCGGGTGCTGATCGACTGGGCGGCGTCGCGCAGGAAGAGATGCACCTGGCCCGTACGGTCGGTGACCGCGACCGGGACGCCCGTCCTGCGGCCCCGGTCCGGGTCGCTCTCCGGATTGCCGAGCCCCGTCCACGCCGCGAACTTCCCGCCGGGCGTGCGCTGTTGGAGCAGCACTATCTCGCGGGTGTTGGCCGATCCGTGCCCGGCAATCGAGGAGAAGCGCAGCCCGAACAGCAGCTGCCGGCCGTCCTTGAGCGCGGTCGCGCCGAGGGTGGGGGCCAGCGGCCCGCCGCCCAGGTCGTCAGGCGGCCCCCACTGCCCGCTGCCCGGCGTCGTCTCCCGCCAGCGCACCGCGCGCAGGCCGAGGACCCCGTACCCGACGAGCCGCCCTTCCTCCTCGGTGGTGAGCACGGGGCGCGGGCCCGGATAGCGGTAGTGGGTGGACCGGACCCACCCCTTCTTGTTGGTCAGGGGTCGGCCGATACCCACGTTGTAGTCGCCGCAGCCGCCCGGATTCCCGCACTCCCAGGCCTCGTTGCCGCCGTACGGGAGAAGATTCGCGGCCTTCTGGGCGAGCACCCCGGGGGACAGGTTCTTCGGCCAGTGGCGGTTGTAGTAGCCGCGGTACGCGGTGGCGACGAAGGCCGGCACCTCGCCCTTGCCCCGGGTCGCCTCCGCCACCCAGCGGATCATCGCCGCCCAGCTGAACGAGGCGGTGGCGGTGTGGTCCGCGTGGTCGGAGTAGCCGACCTGCTCGCTGTCCTTGCGGCGCACCGCGGTCGGGCTGTGCTGGATGTCCGGATCCGGGTCCAGGGTGTGGATCACGGTCGGCCGGTACTGAACCATCAGCCCGGTGAGCACGTCGACCAGGGCGTCGTACGTGTACGAGTCGGTCTCCTGGAGCGGGGAGCCCTCGGCCACCACGGTCGGGAGGTTGAGCCCCCGGTCGGTCCAGAGCGACGGAAGGCCGAGCCGGCCGTGCGAGGTGTGCATGGCCGTGTTGAGGAAGACCAGTTCGACCCGGCGGGCGCCCCGCGCCAGTGTGTTGACCTCGGCCCGGCGCCCGCCGCGCAGGGTGACGACGTCCTTCTGCCACGCGGTGAACGGCGGGAGGCCCAGCTGCACCGCGTACGCCTGGCGCAGGCCCTGGTGGCGGGCCGACGAGTAGGCGGGCTTGTCGGGGGCGGGGTGCGGCTGCCCCGCGACGACATTGATACCGGTGGCCTCGCCCGCGGTGACGTACACACAGACCAGCGGGGTCCCGGAGTCCAGCATCCGCTGGGTGTCCGGATTCATGAAGTACATGTCGTCGTCCGGGTGAGCCAGTATCTGCATCAGCCGGTCATGCCTGGCTATGGATATCGCCTTGCCCGGCATCGGGTCCGCGGTGCCGGTGGTGCGGCGCGGCGACTCGGGTACGGAGCACGCGGTGAGCGCGGCTGACACCGCAGCCGTACCCAGCCCACCGAGCACGAGGCGACGGGAGGGGCCGGACCCCTGGTCAGTGGGGCCTGGCCCCTGCGGTATCCCCGGCGATATCCCCATGGTGAAGGTGCTCCGTCCGTTCCCCTGCACGGGCCCTCCCGTGCTCTCCCGGTCTGCTTGACGGGGTTCTCCGACCGGAGGTTGCTTCCGGCCGGGCCGCCGCCCCTCCGTACCGCCCGTCTCAGCAACCGGACGGCTGGGCACAGGCGTTCTCGCCGGGACGATTGTGGAGGGGAGACACTGGGGCGGACGACCGCCCGCCGCACACGGGCGGCCGCCGTCTGCGCCCGACAGGAAGGGACACCTGTGACACCGCCAACCACGAGTTCTTCGAAGGACAAGCTCGCTGCCCTGCGCAACGAGATCGAGCACCGCAACCCGGCCCAGCCCGAGTTCCACCAGGCAGTCCACGAAGTGCTGGAGAGCCTGGCGCCGGTGCTGGCCGTGCGGGACGACTACGCGCAGGCGAGCCTGGTGGAGCGCCTCTGCGAGCCCGAGCGGCAGATCATCTTCCGGGTGCCGTGGCAGGACGACCGGGGGAGGGTCCACGTCAACCGCGGTTTCCGGGTGGAGTTCAACAGCGCGCTCGGCCCGTACAAGGGCGGTCTGCGCTTCCACTCGTCGGTGAACCTCGGCATCGTGAAGTTCCTCGGCTTCGAGCAGGTCTTCAAGAACGCGCTGACCGGTCTGGGCATCGGCGGCGGCAAGGGCGGCAGCGACTTCGACCCGCACGGCCGCTCCGACTCCGAGGTCATGCGCTTCTGCCAGTCCTTCATGACGGAACTCCACCGTCACATCGGCGCGCACACCGACGTGCCCGCCGGTGACATCGGCGTCGGCGGCCGGGAGATCGGCTATCTCTTCGGCCAGTACCGCCGCATCACCAACCGCTGGGAGTCCGGCGTCCTCACCGGCAAGGGCCTCTCCTGGGGCGGCTCGGCGATCAGGCCCGAGGCGACCGGCTACGGGAACGTCTACTTCGCCGCCGAGATGCTGCGCCGCCGGGGCGAGGACGTACAGGGCCAGACCGCGGTGGTCTCCGGCTCCGGCAATGTCGCCATCTACACCATCGAGAAGCTCAAGGACCTCGGGGCCAACGCCCTGACCTGCTCAGACTCCGGTGGTTACGTCATCGACGACAAGGGCATCGACGTCGAACTCCTCAAGCAGGTCAAGGAGGTCGAGCGCGCCCGCATCAGCGAGTACGCGGAGCGCCGCGGTGCGTCCGCCCGGTACATCACCGGCGGCAGCGTCTGGGACGTCCCCGCCGACATCGCACTGCCGTCGGCCACCCAGAACGAACTGGACGCCGACGCCGCCGCCACCCTCGTACGCAACGGGGTCAAGGCGGTCTCCGAGGGCGCCAACATGCCCGCCACCCTGGAGGCCGTGGACGTCCTGCGCGAGGCGGGGGTCGCCTTCGGCCCCGGCAAGGCGGCCAACGCGGGTGGCGTCGCGGTCAGCGCCCTGGAGATGCAGCAGAACGCGGCCCGCGACAGCTGGACGCCCGCACGCGTCGAGGACGAACTGCTGCAGATCATGCGCGACATCCACCACACCTGCTACGAGACCGCCGAACGCTACGGCGCCCCCGGCGACTACGTGACCGGCGCCAACATCGCCGGTTTCGAACGGGTAGCGGACGCGATGCTGGCCCAGGGCGTCATCTGACGGGCCCGCTGAAACACCTGGTGGGACTGGCCCCGCTCCCGGTGGAGCGGGGCCAGTCCGCTGTGCGATGTGCGGCGTTGCCGCGAGCCGGGCGGGTCAGTCCTCGACGAAGAGGTCGTCCGCGGTGGTGGCGGTGAGCGCCCGGTCGAGCCAGGTCAGGAGAGTCTCCGGGTCGGTGCAGCTGGTGACGCGGTCGGCCACGGCCTGACTGGTCTCGATCCCGCGCCGGTCAAGGATCCGCAGCACGGACTTCGCCTCACCTTTCGCCTCGCCCTTCGCCTCACCCTGGGCTTCCCCTTCCGCACGACCCTCCGCCCGCAGGCGCTGGGAGGTCTCCGAACGGAAGAAGGAGAGGTCGGCGGCCATGAGTTTCCTCCAGATCGCGGCGGCCGGGTTGTCCCCCAGGCCGAGTTCGGTGAGTTCGGCGAGAATCGTCGCCGTATCGGGGTCGACGGTCTTGAGTGCGGGTGCCAGCGCCTTCAGTATGGCAGGCGCATACGGCTTCTTACCGTGTGTGATCGCGGAGAACACGGCGAGCGGTACGTCACGGGCCGCGGCCGACACCTCGGTCACGACCGGGACGTTGTGCGGGCCCAGCACCAGGGGGCGCACCGTGAGAGAGGGCCATTCCGGTGGGCCGATACGGATCGGTCCGGTCGCCCAGCGTGCGGTGGCCTCGTCCTGGCAGACCACCAGCAGGACCGGACCCAGACCGTACTTGGCGTGCAGATGGGCCAGGTAGTACGCCCAACTGCTGTATTTGGCCGGGTCCTTCCTGCCCTGGGCCTCGACGGCCAGCAGATAGCCGTCGCCTCCGGCCGTGTCCACCCGTAACAGCGTGTCGAGGCGGCGCTCCAGCGGCTTCGTCTCGGTGAGATCAGTGGGCAGCTGGGAGACGGCCACGGCCTCGGGGAACGGGATGCCCAGCGTCCCGAAGGTCCGGGTGAAGATCCCCGGGTCCTCCTGGAAGATGCGGTGCATCGCCTCGTGTGATGAGTTGACCATGGAGAAGAGACTGGGGGGGATAGGTCCCTGGCATATGCCAAACCGGCGTGGTTCACTCGATGAGGTGATGGAGGCGACGCCGGCGGTCTCTGCCGGAACCTCGCCCGGCGCCCCTGCCTCGTTCTCCAGGCGCCCCGCGGCCGCAGTGGCGAGGGCTGGGGTACAGTCTCCGGCCGCGATTGGCGTCCGTGGTGACCCGTATGGCAGACTATCGGGGTTGCTCGGTTGAGTGCCGATGCTGCGCGCCTCCCGTCGGGAGGACTGGAAGCAAGTCCCACAGTACTCGTCGCCCCAACTGCCGTAAGGCAGCGCTGAGGCGGACGTACGGGAATCTTCCGGGAAGTGTCAGCGGGGTGCCGACCAGGCGCCCGGTGGGTGTTCGTCCCCCGGCTCGCGGTCACTGGCCCGCACCCCTTTGCTGGGAAATCCTCCGGGAGATCTTCGAAGAGGGAATGCGACACGCCCGACCGCGTGGGTCGGAGGCGGATGCAGGACCTGCCGGGTCCCAGAGCGTTACGAGAGACAGGACTACTGAGTAGCCATGGCGGGACAGAAGATCCGCATCCGGCTCAAGGCCTACGACCACGAGGTCATCGACTCTTCGGCAAAGAAGATCGTCGAGACGGTGACGCGCACTGGTGCGTCGGTCGCAGGCCCGGTGCCGCTGCCCACTGAGAAGAACGTGTACTGCGTCATCAAGTCGCCGCACAAGTACAAGGACTCGCGCGAGCACTTCGAGATGCGCACGCACAAGCGCCTCATCGACATTCTCGACCCCACGCCGAAGACGGTCGACTCGCTCATGCGTCTCGACCTGCCGGCGGGCGTCGACATCGAGATCAAGCTCTGAGGTGACGCGCGAGATGACTAAGAACATCAAGGGCGTCCTGGGCGAGAAGCTCGGCATGACCCAGGTCTGGGACGAGAACAACCGGGTCGTCCCGGTGACCGTCGTCAAGGCCGGGCCGTGCGTCGTGACGCAGGTCCGTACGAACGACACCGACGGCTACGAGTCGGTCCAGATCGCCTTCGGCGAGATCGACCCTCGCAAGGTGAACAAGCCCCTCAAGGGTCACTTCGCCAAGGCCGACGTGACTCCGCGCCGCCACCTGGTGGAGCTCCGCACCCCTGACGCCAGCGAGTACACGCTGGGCCAGGAGATCACCGCCCAGGTGTTCGAGTCCGGCATCAAGGTCGATGTCACGGGCAAGAGCAAGGGCAAGGGCTTCGCCGGTGTCATGAAGCGCCACAACTTCAAGGGTGGCAAGGCTTCCCACGGTGCCCACCGTGTGCACCGCAAGCCGGGCTCCATCGGTGGCTGTGCCACCCCGGGCCGTGTCTTCAAGGGCATGCGCATGGCGGGCCGCATGGGCAACGAGCGGGTCACCACCCAGAACCTGACCGTCCACGCCGTTGACGCGGAGAAGGGTCTGCTGCTCATCAAGGGCGCGGTCCCCGGTCCGAACGGCGGCCTCGTCCTGGTCCGTACCGCGGCCAAGGGGGCTTGAGGAACCGATGAGCACCATTGACATCCTTTCGCCGGCAGGCGACAAGGCCGGGACCGTCGAACTCCCCTCGGAGATCTTCGACGCCAAGGTCAGCATCCCGCTGATCCACCAGGTCGTTGTCGCACAGCTGGCCGCGGCCCGTCAGGGCACGCACAAGACCAAGCGTCGCGGCGAAGTCCGCGGTGGCGGTAAGAAGCCTTACCGCCAGAAGGGCACCGGCCGCGCGCGCCAGGGTTCGACCCGTGCGCCGCAGTTCGCCGGCGGTGGCGTCGTCCACGGCCCGCAGCCGCGTGACTACTCGCAGCGCACCCCCAAGAAGATGAAGGCCGCCGCCCTGCGCGGAGCCCTCACCGACCGGGCGCAGAACGCTCGCATCCACGTCGTCTCCGGCGTGGTCGAGGGCGCTGCCTCCACCAAGGCCGCGAAGTCCCTGCTGGGCAAGGTCAGCGAGCGCAAGCACGTGCTCCTGGTCGCCGAGCGTTCGGACGAGGCCGCGTGGCTCTCCGCCCGCAACCTGCCCCAGGTGCACCTCCTGGAGCCGGGCCAGCTGAACACGTACGACGTGCTCGTATCCGATGACGTGGTCTTCACCAAGGCCGCCTTCGAGTCCTTCGTGTCTGGCCCCAAGGCCACCACTGAGACCGAAGGGAGCGCCGTCTGATGGCTGAGACGACCGTTACCAGCAAGACCTTCACGGACCCGCGCGACGTCCTCGTCAAGCCGGTTGTTTCCGAGAAGAGCTACGCGCTGCTCGACGAGAACAAGTACACGTTCATCGTCGCGCCGGGCTCCAACAAGACCCAGATCAAGCAGGCCGTGGAAGCGGTCTTCTCGGTCAAGGTCACCGGAGTCAACACGATCAACCGCCAGGGCAAGCGCAAGCGCACCCGCACCGGGTTCGGAAAGCGCGCTGACACCAAGCGCGCCATCGTGACCCTTGCCGAGGGCGACCGTATCGACATCTTCGGCGGTCCGACCGCCTGACGGCGGTCTGGATCGTCCGGAATCGGACGAGGACTGAGAAATGGGTATCCGCAAGTACAAGCCGACGACCCCGGGCCGTCGTGGCTCCAGCGTCGCCGACTTTGTCGAGATCACGCGGTCCACGCCGGAGAAGTCGCTGGTTCGCCCTCTGCACAGCAAGGGCGGCCGTAACAACACCGGCCGGATCACCGTTCGCCACCAGGGCGGCGGACACAAGCGTGCCTTCCGTGTGATCGACTTCCGTCGTCACGACAAGGACGGCGTGCCGGCCAAGGTCGCGCACATCGAGTACGACCCGAACCGCACCGCGCGCATCGCGCTGCTCCACTACGCGGACGGCGAGAAGCGCTACATCCTCGCCCCGGCCAAGCTGGGCCAGGGCGACCGGGTGGAGAACGGTCCGGGCGCAGACATCAAGCCGGGCAACAACCTGCCGCTGCGCAACATCCCGGTCGGTACGACCATCCACGCCATCGAGATGCGTCCCGGTGGCGGAGCGAAGATCGCCCGCTCCGCGGGTGCTTCGGTCCAGCTGCTCGCGAAGGAAGGCGCCATGGCGCACCTTCGTATGCCGTCGGGCGAGGTCCGCCTGGTCGACATCCGCTGCCGCGCCACCATCGGCGAGGTCGGCAATGCCGAGCAGTCGAACATCAACTGGGGCAAGGCCGGCCGTATGCGCTGGAAGGGCGTCCGCCCGACCGTCCGCGGTGTCGTGATGAACCCGGTCGACCACCCGCACGGTGGTGGTGAGGGCAAGACCTCCGGTGGTCGCCACCCGGTCAGCCCGTGGGGTCAGAAGGAGGGTCGTACTCGCTCGCCGAAGAAGGCTTCGAGCAAGTACATCGTCCGCCGCCGCAAGACGAACAAGAAGCGCTAGGAGCGGGTTTAGATGCCGCGCAGTCTCAAGAAGGGGCCTTTCGTCGACGGACACCTTGTCAAGAAGGTGGACGTACAGAACGAAGCAGGCACCAAGAACGTCATCAAGACCTGGTCCCGGCGCTCGATGATCATCCCGGACATGCTGGGACACACCATCGCGGTGCACAACGGCAAGATCCACGTCCCGGTGTTCGTCACCGAGTCGATGGTCGGCCACAAGCTCGGCGAGTTTGCGCCGACCCGCACCTTCCGCGGCCACGTCAAGGACGACCGCAAGTCGAAGCGCCGCTAAGGCGGGGTGCGAAGACTATGAACGACACCGAAGGGACAACCATGGAAGCCAGGGCCCAGGCGCGGTACATCCGCGTCACGCCCATGAAGGCCCGCCGCGTGGTGGACCTTATCCGTGGCATGGATGCCACGGAGGCTCAGGCGGTCCTGCGTTTCGCCCCGCAGGCCGCGAGCGTGCCGGTTGGCAAGGTGCTTGACAGCGCCATCGCCAACGCCGCACACAATTACGACCACACCGACGCCGGCAGCCTCGTCATCTCCGAGGCGTACGTCGACGAGGGCCCGACCCTGAAGCGGTTCCGTCCGCGCGCCCAGGGCCGTGCCTACCGGATCCGCAAGCGGACCAGCCACATCACCGTGGTCGTCAGCAGCAAGGAAGGAACCCGGTAATGGGCCAGAAGGTTAACCCGCACGGGTTCCGGCTCGGCATTACCACGGACTTCAAGTCCCGTTGGTACGCCGACAAGCTGTACAAGGACTACGTCAAGGAAGACGTCGCCATTCGTCGCATGATGACGAAGGGCATGGAGCGCGCCGGTATCTCGAAGGTGGAGATCGAGCGCACCCGCGACCGCGTCCGCGTCGACATCCACACCGCTCGTCCGGGCATCGTCATCGGCCGCCGCGGCGCCGAGGCCGACCGCATCCGCGGCGAGCTGGAGAAGCTGACCGGCAAGCAGGTCCAGCTCAACATCCTTGAGGTCAAGAACCCCGAGACGGACGCTCAGCTGGTGGCCCAGGCCGTCGCCGAGCAGCTCTCCTCGCGTGTCTCCTTCCGTCGCGCCATGCGCAAGAGCATGCAGTCGACGATGAAGGCCGGCGCCAAGGGCATCAAGATCCAGTGCGGTGGCCGTCTCGGCGGCGCCGAGATGTCCCGTTCGGAGTTCTACCGCGAGGGCCGTGTGCCGCTGCACACGCTCCGCGCGAACGTGGACTACGGCTTCTTCGAGGCCAAGACGACCTTCGGCCGTATCGGCGTGAAGGTCTGGATCTACAAGGGCAATGTCAAGAACATCGCCGAGGTCCGTGCCGAGAACGCCGCGGCCCGTGCGGGTAACCGCCCGGCCCGTGGTGGCGGCAGTGACCGTCCGGCAGCCGGCGGCCGTGGTGGCCGTGGCGGCGAGCGTGGCGGCCGCGGCCGCAAGCCGCAGCAGTCCGCTCCGGCAGCCGAGGCCCCCAAGGCCGAGGCTCCCGCCGCCGCTGCTCCGGCTGAGAGCACTGGAACGGAGGCCTGACCGACATGCTGATCCCTCGTAGGGTCAAGCACCGCAAGCAGCACCACCCCAAGCGCAGTGGTATGGCGAAGGGTGGCACTGAGGTCGCATTCGGTGAGTACGGCATCCAGGCTCTGACGCCGGCGTACGTGACGAACCGCCAGATCGAGGCTGCTCGTATCGCGATGACCCGCCACATCAAGCGTGGCGGCAAGGTCTGGATCAACATCTACCCGGACCGCCCGCTCACCAAGAAGCCCGCCGAGACCCGCATGGGTTCCGGTAAGGGCTCCCCGGAGTGGTGGATCGCGAACGTCAAGCCCGGCCGGGTGATGTTCGAGCTGTCCTACCCGAACGAGAAGGTCGCTAAGGAGGCGCTGACCCGCGCCGCCCACAAGCTTCCGATGAAGTGCCGCATCGTGCGGCGCGAGGCAGGTGAGTCGTGATGGCGGCCGGTACCAAGGCGACCGAGCTGCGCGAGCTGAACGACGAGGACCTCGTCGCCAAGCTGCGTGAGGCCAAGGAAGAGCTGTTCAACCTCCGCTTCCAGGCGGCGACCGGACAGCTCGAGAACCACGGTCGGCTCAAGTCCGTCCGTAAGGACATCGCCCGGATCTACACCCTGATGCGTGAGCGCGAGCTGGGCATCGAGACGGTGGAGAGCGCCTGATGAGCGAGATGAATGTGACTGAGACGACTGAGCAGCGCGGTTTCCGCAAGACCCGTGAGGGTCTGGTCGTCAGCGACAAGATGGACAAGACCGTCGTCGTCGCTGTCGAGGACCGCGTCAAGCACGCCCTGTACGGCAAGGTCATCCGCCGTACGAACAAGCTCAAGGCGCACGACGAGTCCAACGCCGCCGGTGTCGGCGACCGCGTCGTCATCATGGAGACGCGGCCGCTCTCGGCGACGAAGCGCTGGCGCATCGTCGAGATCCTCGAGAAGGCCAAGTAAGAATCCCTGAGCTCATCGCTCAGGTCAGTTCCGCCAGGCTCGGCGGGGGTTCCGTGTGCATGACGTATACGGAATCCCCGCCGGGAACCGGCAGACGATCAGGAGACAGACGTGATCCAGCAGGAGTCGCGACTTCGCGTCGCCGACAACACGGGTGCGAAGGAAATTCTCACCATTCGTGTTCTCGGTGGCTCGGGTCGCCGCTACGCGGGTATCGGTGACGTAATCGTCGCCACCGTCAAGGACGCGATCCCCGGTGGCAACGTGAAGAAGGGTGACGTCGTCAAGGCGGTCATCGTTCGCACCGTCAAGGAGCGTCGTCGTCAGGACGGCTCGTACATCCGCTTCGACGAGAACGCCGCCGTCATTCTCAAGAACGACGGCGACCCCCGCGGCACCCGTATCTTCGGCCCGGTGGGCCGTGAGCTGCGCGAGAAGAAGTTCATGAAGATCATCTCGCTCGCGCCGGAGGTGCTGTAAGCATGAAGATCAAGAAGGGCGACCTGGTTCAGGTCATCACCGGTAAGGACCGCGGCAAGCAGGGCAAGGTCATCGTCGCCTACCCCACGCAGAACCGTGTCCTCGTCGAGGGTGTCAACCGGGTCAAGAAGCACACCAAGGCCGGCCAGACCGCTCGTGGTTCGCAGACCGGTGGCATCGTGACGACCGAAGCCCCTGTCCACGTCAGCAACGTTCAGCTGGTGGTGGAGAAGGACGGCAAGAAGGTCGTCACCCGCGTCGGCTACCGCTTTGACGACGAGGGCAACAAGATCCGCGTTGCCAAGCGGACCGGTGAGGACATCTGATGACTGCCACCACTGCGCCGCGTCTCAAGACGCGCTACCGCGAGGAAATCGCCGGCAAGCTGCGTGAGGAGTTCTCGTACGAGAACGTCATGCAGATCCCCGGTCTCGTCAAGATCGTGGTCAACATGGGTGTGGGCGACGCCGCCCGCGACTCCAAGCTGATCGACGGTGCCATCAAGGACCTCACCACGATCACCGGCCAGAAGCCGGCCGTGACCAAGGCCCGCAAGTCGATCGCGCAGTTCAAGCTGCGCGAGGGGCAGCCGATCGGCTGCCACGTCACCCTCCGCGGTGACCGCATGTGGGAGTTCCTGGACCGTACGCTGTCGCTCGCGCTTCCGCGTATCCGTGACTTCCGTGGTCTGTCGCCGAAGCAGTTCGACGGCCGTGGCAACTACACCTTCGGTCTCACGGAGCAGGTCATGTTCCACGAGATCGACCAGGACAAGATCGACCGGGTCCGGGGCATGGACATCACCGTGGTCACCACGGCGACCAACGACGACGAGGGTCGTGCCCTCCTTCGTCACCTCGGCTTCCCGTTCAAGGAGAACTGACCGTGGCGAAGAAGTCCCTGATCGCTAAGGCCGCCCGCAAGCCGAAGTTCGGCGTCCGCGGATACACCCGCTGCCAGCGCTGCGGCCGGCCCCACTCCGTCTACCGCAAGTTCGGCCTGTGCCGTGTGTGCCTTCGTGAGATGGCCCACCGCGGCGAGCTGCCGGGCGTGACCAAGAGCTCCTGGTAATTCCCCTTTCGGGAATTGTCGGAGGCTCTCGGTAAGCATCTGGTCGGCAGAAGCCCTCCTCCGCATGCCGTAGGCTTGCGGGGTTGGGCCTCTGCCGCCCGACCGCCCGCGGGCCCAGCCCGCTGACAAAACGCTTACTACGCCGTAGGTCCCCGCACCGCACCCGTCCCGCCACTGAGCGGGGAGAGGGATGGCGCATACAGGAAACCCCGGCGAGAGAGGCCGAAGGCCAATTCATGACCATGACTGATCCCATCGCAGACATGCTCACGCGTCTGCGTAACGCAAACTCGGCGTACCACGACTCCGTCGTGATGCCGCACAGCAAGATCAAGTCGCACATCGCGGAGATCCTCCAGCAGGAGGGCTTCATCACCGGCTGGAAGACCGAGGACGCCGAGGTCGGCAAGAACCTCGTTCTCGAGCTGAAGTTCGGCCCGAACCGCGAGCGCTCGATCGCCGGCATCAAGCGGATCTCGAAGCCGGGTCTGCGTGTGTACGCGAAGTCCACCAATCTGCCGAAGGTTCTCGGCGGCCTGGGCGTGGCGATCATCTCCACGTCCCACGGTCTCCTGACCGGCCAGCAGGCCAGCAAGAAGGGCGTAGGTGGGGAAGTCCTCGCCTACGTCTGGTAGTCGGGAACGGAGGAAAAGCTCATGTCGCGAATCGGCAAGCTCCCCATCCAGGTTCCCGCCGGTGTGGACGTCACCATCGATGGCCGCACGGTCGCGGTGAAGGGCCCCAAGGGGTCCCTCTCGCACACCGTCGCGTCGCCGATCGAGGTCACCAAGGGCGAGGACGGCGTGCTCAACGTCGTCCGTCCTAACGACGAGCGTCAGAACAAGGCCCTTCACGGCCTGTCCCGCACGCTGGTGGCGAACATGATCACCGGCGTGACCACGGGATACACCAAGGCGCTCGAAATCAGCGGTGTCGGTTACCGCGTCCAGGCGAAGGGCTCCAACCTGGAGTTCGCCCTGGGCTACAGCCACCCGATCGTCGTTGAGGCCCCCGAGGGCATCACCTTCAAGGTCGAGTCGCCCACGAAGCTCAGCGTCGAGGGCATCGACAAGCAGAAGGTCGGCGAGGTCGCCGCTAACATCCGCAAGCTGCGGAAGCCCGACCCGTACAAGGCCAAGGGCGTCAAGTACGCCGGCGAGGTTATCCGCCGCAAGGTCGGAAAGGCGGGTAAGTAAGCCATGGCATACGGAACAAAGATCGCCAAGGGCGACGCGTACAAGCGCGCTGCCATCAAGCGTCGCCACGTCCGTGTCCGCAAGCACATCTCCGGCACGCCGGAGCGCCCGCGCCTGGTCGTGACGCGTTCCAACCGCAACATCGTTGCGCAGGTCATCGACGACATCGCGGGCCACACGCTCGCCTCGGCGTCGACCCTGGACACCTCGATCCGCGGTGGCGAGGGCGACAAGAGCGCCCAGGCCCAGCAGGTCGGCGCGCTCGTCGCCGAGCGTGCCAAGGCCGCGGGTGTCGAGGCTGTCGTGTTCGACCGTGGTGGCAACAGGTACGCCGGGCGCATTGCCGCTCTGGCTGACGCCGCCCGCGAAGCCGGGCTGAAGTTCTGAGCCCCGGTTCCGGGACTAACGGACGTAACAGAGAGAGGTAAATCCAATGGCTGGACCCCAGCGCCGCGGAAGCGGTGCCGGTGGCGGCGAGCGGCGGGACCGGAAGGGTCGCGACGGTGGCGCTGCCGCCGAGAAGACCGCTTACGTTGAGCGCGTAGTCGCGATCAACCGCGTTGCCAAGGTTGTCAAGGGTGGCCGTCGCTTCAGCTTCACCGCGCTCGTCGTGGTCGGAGACGGTGACGGCACCGTAGGTGTCGGATACGGCAAGGCCAAGGAAGTTCCCGCGGCCATCGCCAAGGGCGTCGAAGAGGCCAAGAAGAGCTTCTTCAAGGTCCCGCGTATCCAGGGCACCATCCCCCACCCGATCACGGGCGAGAAGGCCGCAGGCGTCGTCCTGCTCAAGCCTGCTTCCCCCGGTACCGGTGTGATCGCCGGTGGCCCGGTGCGTGCCGTTCTGGAGTGCGCCGGCGTCCACGACATCCTGTCGAAGTCGCTCGGCTCCGACAACGCGATCAACATCGTGCACGCGACCGTGGAGGCCCTCAAGGGCCTGCAGCGTCCCGAGGAGATCGCGGCCCGCCGCGGTCTGCCCCTTGAGGACGTCGCCCCCGCGGCTCTGCTCCGTGCGCGTGCGGGAGCGGGTGCGTAATGGCTCGCCTCAAGATCACGCAGACGAAGTCGTACATCGGCAGCAAGCAGAACCACCGCGACACCCTGCGTTCGCTCGGGCTCAAGCGCCTGCACGACGTGGTTGTCAAGGAGGACCGCCCCGAGTTCCGCGGAATGGCTCAGACCGTCCGCCACCTCGTGACGGTTGAGGAGGTCGACTGACATGGCGGAGAACAACCCGCTGAAGGTCCACAACCTCCGGCCCGCCCCGGGCGCCAAGACCGCCAAGACCCGTGTGGGCCGTGGTGAGGCGTCCAAGGGTAAGACCGCAGGTCGTGGTACCAAGGGCACCAAGGCCCGTTACCAGGTTCCGGAGCGCTTCGAGGGCGGGCAGATGCCCCTCCACATGCGTCTCCCGAAGCTGAAGGGCTTCAAGAACCCGTTCCGCACCGAGTTCCAGGTGGTCAACCTGGACAAGCTCGGCGCTCTCTACCCCGAGGGTGGAGAGGTCACGGTGGCCGACCTGGTCGCCAAGGGCGCGGTGCGCAAGAACAGCCTCGTCAAGGTCCTGGGCCAGGGCGAGATCTCGGTGGCGCTGACGGTGACGGTTGACGCCGTCTCCGGCTCCGCCAAGGAGAAGATTGCCGCCGCTGGCGGCACCGTCACCGAGCTCGTCTGAGACGACTCGATGACCTGAACACCCAACCGGGGATGCCTTTTTGAAAGGGCATCCCCGGTTGGTCGTTCCTAGCGGGGCAGGGTCGCCGGTATGGTGGCGCTGCACTGTCGGTATTCAGCGTGGGGCGACCGCGCGACTACCGATCGACACATATACCGTCCATCGTCGAATTCTCAAGACCGTCACCTCTACGCAGACGCGCGGGGGTCGCAGGAGGCACCGTGCTCACCGCGTTCGCCCGAGCGTTCAAGACGCCCGACCTGCGCAAGAAGCTGCTGTTCACACTTGCCATCATCGTGGTCTACCGGCTCGGAACACACATCCCGATCCCCGGTGTCAGCTACTCGAACGTCCAGCAGTGTCTGGACCAGACGAAGACCAACCAGGGTCTCTTCGGTCTGGTCAACATGTTCAGTGGTGGCGCACTGTTGCAGATCACCATCTTCGCGCTCGGCATCATGCCGTACATCACGGCGAGCATCATCCTGCAGCTGCTGACCGTGGTGATCCCGCGGCTGGAAGCCCTGAAGAAGGAAGGGCAGTCCGGTCAGGCGAAGGTCACGCAGTACACGCGTTATCTGACCGTGGCGCTCGCGATCCTCCAGGGCACCGGTCTGGTGGCGACCGCCCGGTCCGGCGCGCTCTTCGGCAGCTGCCCCGTGGCCAACCAGATCGTCCCCGACCAGTCGATCTTCACCACCGTGACCATGGTCATCTGCATGACCGCGGGCACCTGCATGGTCATGTGGCTGGGCGAGCTCGTCACCGACCGCGGCATCGGCAACGGCATGTCGATCCTGATGTTCGTCTCCATCGCGGCCGGCTTCCCCGGCGCGCTGTGGGCCGTCAAGCAGCAGGGCAAGCTGGCCGGCGGCTGGATCGAGTTCGGGGCCGTGATCCTGGTGGGTCTGGCGATGGTCGGGCTGGTCGTCTTCGTGGAGCAGGCCCAGCGCCGTATCCCCGTTCAGTACGCGAAGCGCATGATCGGCCGGAAGTCCTACGGCGGCACGTCGACGTACATCCCGCTCAAGGTGAACCAGGCCGGTGTGATCCCGGTCATCTTCGCCTCGTCGCTGCTCTACATCCCGGGCCTCATCGTGCAGTTCAGCGGTTCGACCGCCGGCTGGGCGACCTGGATCAAGGACAACCTGGTCAAGGGTGACCACCCGGCCTACATCGTCACGTACTTCCTGTTGATCGTCTTCTTCGCCTTCTTCTATGTGGCGATCTCGTTCAACCCCGAGGAAGTCGCGGACAACATGAAGAAGTATGGTGGCTTCATCCCGGGCATCCGGGCTGGCCGACCGACCGCTGAGTACCTGAGCTACGTGCTCAACCGGATCACCTGGCCGGGGTCGCTGTATCTGGGTGTGATCGCTCTTGTCCCAACGATGGCGTTGGTGGGCTTCGGCGCGAACCAGAACTTCCCGTTCGGCGGGACGAGCATCCTCATCATCGTGGGTGTGGGTCTGGAGACCGTGAAGCAGATCGAGAGCCAGCTCCAGCAGCGTAATTACGAAGGGTTCCTCCGCTGATGCGTATCGTCCTCGTCGGACCGCCCGGGGCGGGCAAGGGCACGCAGGCCGCGTACCTTGCCAAGGACCTGGTCATCCCGCACATCTCCACGGGTGACCTCTTCCGTGCCAACATCAGTCAGGGCACGGAGCTGGGCAAGCAGGCCAAGGCGCTGATGGACGCCGGCGAGCTGGTCCCCGACGAGGTCACCATCGGGATGGCCCAGGAGCGGATGTCCCAGGCCGACGCGGAGGACGGTTTCCTCCTCGACGGTTTCCCGCGCAATGTCGTCCAGGCCCAGGCGCTCGACGCGTGGCTCAGCGCCGAGGGACAGAGGCTGGACGCGGTGCTGGACCTGGAGGTCCCCGAGGACGAGGTCGTGAAGCGGATCGCGGGACGGCGCATCTGCCGCAACGATTCGAGTCATGTGTTCCACGTCGAGTACAGCCGCCCGAAGAAGGACGGCGTCTGCGACATCTGCGGCGGCGAGCTCTACCAGCGCGGTGACGACACCGAGGCGACGGTGCGCACCCGGCTGGAGGTCTACCACACGCAGACCGAGCCGATCATCGACCACTACAAGGCCCAGGGCCTGGTGTCGACGATCTCCGCGCTCGGCAAGGTCACCGAGGTGACCGAGCGGGCCCTGGCGGCCTTGCGGGCCGACAAGGCCGACAAGGTCTGAAACAGGCAGCAGCAGTAGGTGTACGTACGGCCGCGGTGTCCCCAGGGCGCCGCGGCCGTACTGTTGAGCAGTTGGATCCGGTCAGAGGCGGAAGGCAATTTCGATGGTGGAGATCAAGACTCCCGAGCAGATCGCGAAGATGCGTGAGGCGGGGCTGGTCGTCGCCGCGATCCACGCCGCGACCCGTGAGGCGGCCGTGCCCGGCGCCACCACGCACGATCTGGACCAGGTGGCCCGCAAGGTGCTCGCCGACCACGACGCGAAGCCGAACTTCCTCGGCTACGGCGGGTTCCCCGCCACGATCTGCACCTCCGTGAACGAGGTCGTGGTGCACGGCATCCCGGACGAGAAGACCGTCCTCAAGGACGGCGACATCATCTCGATCGACTGCGGCGCGATCATCGACGGCTGGCACGGCGACGCCGCCTACACCGCGTTCGTCGGCACCGGACACGCCCCCGAGCTGGTCGAGCTCTCCCGGGTGACCGAGGAGTCGATGTGGGCCGGGATCGCGGCGATGAAGAAGGGCGGTAGGCTCGCCGAGGTATCGAAGGCGATCGAGGGCTACATCCGCCGCCAGCCCCGCCCGGCCTCCGGCAAGTACGGGATCATCGAGGACTACGGCGGCCACGGCATCGGCTCCGAGATGCACATGGACCCGCATCTGCTGAACTACGTCGACAAGCGCCGCCTCATCGGCCGGCACAACCCGAAGCTGGTCCCGGGCTTCTGCCTGGCGATCGAGCCGATGGTCTCGCTGGGCACACCCCGCACCCAGGTGCTGGAGGACGACTGGACGGTCATCACGACCGACGGAACCTGGTCCTCGCACTGGGAGCATTCGATCGCGCTGACCGACGAGGGCCTGCTCGTACTGACCGCGCCGGACGGCGGCAAGGCCAAACTGGCGGAGCTGGGTGTGACGACGGCCCCCGACCCGCTCGGCTGACCCGGTCGGCTTAAGGATCTTGACAGTGGGGCATCCTTCCCGGATTCGTCTTTATGGATGCCCTGACGTAGACTGACTCGTCGGCTCGCGTATACCCGTATGTCTTCATGCATGTCATGTCGGCCTGCGTGCTTTACGGAGCCGATCAAGGTAGCCGATTCGAAGGGCGAAGCGTGGCCAAGAAGCAAGGTGCCATCGAAATCGAGGGCACCGTGATCGAGTCCCTCCCGAACGCAATGTTCAAGGTGGAACTTCAGAACGGTCACAAGGTCCTAGCGCACATCAGCGGCAAGATGCGGATGCACTACATCCGTATCCTCCCGGATGACCGGGTCGTCGTGGAGCTGTCTCCGTACGACCTGACGCGTGGTCGGATCGTCTACCGCTACAAGTAGATCTTGCCCGCACCCCGCCTCGCGGCGCGGTGGTGGCACCGACCCGGAGAACCTGACATCCCATGAAGGTCAAGCCGAGCGTCAAGAAGATCTGCGACAAGTGCAAGGTGATCCGCCGTCACGGTCGGGTCATGGTCATCTGCGACAACCTGCGCCACAAGCAGCGCCAGGGCTGACGCACGACCTGCACCTCGCAGTTCTTCGCGCGACGCACGTAAATACGTACATACGCAGGGCCCGCCCAGCCGACACGGCGGGCGACACCTCCGGCGGGGGCCGGGGACCCGGAACAGCGGCTACGCATCGGTAGCCGCTTTCGTCCGGGAGAGGCTCTGCGGAAGACCCCCGATATCAACAGGAGCCATTGAATGGCACGCGTTTCAGGTGTTGACATCCCGCGCGAAAAGCGCGTGGAGGTTGCCCTCACCTACGTCTTCGGCATCGGGCGCACCCGGTCCAAGGAAGCCCTGGCCGCCACCGGTGTTGACCCCAACACCCGCGTTCGTGATCTGGCCGAGGAAGACCTGGTCAAGATCCGCGAGTACGTGGACGCCAACCTCCGCACCGAGGGTGACCTCCGCCGCGAGATCCAGGCCGACATCCGCCGCAAGGTCGAGATCGGCTGCTACCAGGGTCTGCGCCACCGTCGTGGGCTTCCGGTCCACGGCCAGCGCACCAGCACGAACGCTCGTACCCGCAAGGGCCCGCGTCGCGCGATCGCCGGTAAGAAGAAGCCGGGCAAGAAGTAGTCCTCAGCAGGGACGCTGTTCAGCGGTCTTCGCTGTAGGACCGATCACCTCCACTCCACCGGGAGTAAGACATGCCTCCTAAGGGCCGTCAGGGTGCTACCAAGAAGGTGCGCCGCAAGGAAAAGAAGAACGTCGCTCACGGGCATGCCCACATCAAGAGCACGTTCAACAACACGATCGTCTCGATCACGGACCCCTCGGGCAACGTGATCTCCTGGGCCTCCGCCGGCCACGTCGGCTTCAAGGGCTCGCGCAAGTCCACCCCCTTCGCCGCGCAGATGGCCGCCGAGTCGGCCGCCCGCCGCGCGCAGGAGCACGGCATGCGCAAGGTCGACGTCTTCGTCAAGGGTCCCGGCTCCGGCCGTGAGACCGCGATCCGCTCGCTCCAGGCCACCGGCCTCGAGGTCGGTTCGATCCAGGACGTCACCCCCACCCCGCACAACGGCTGCCGCCCCCCGAAGCGGCGTCGCGTCTGACGCTCCGGCGTCGGACTGTTCTCCAGGGTTACGCGGGCGGTACGGCCTCTTTCCGGCGTACCGCCCGTACTCTTGTAGAACTCGTACTCTTGTAGTACGTGCATCACAGCAGTACGCGCACCACAGCAACACCTTGGGGGCGTCAAATAGTGGGCGCCCACGACTGAAGGATCACCGCATGCTTATCGCTCAGCGTCCGTCGCTGACCGAAGAGGTCGTCGACGAGTACCGCTCGCGGTTCGTGATCGAGCCGCTGGAGCCGGGCTTCGGCTACACCCTCGGCAACTCGCTCCGCCGCACGCTTCTCTCCTCCATTCCCGGCGCCGCTGTCACCAGCATCCGCGTCGACGGTGTCCTGCACGAGTTCACCACCGTGCCGGGCGTCAAGGAGGACGTGACCGACCTCATCCTCAACATCAAGCAGCTGGTCGTCTCGTCGGAGCACGACGAGCCGGTCGTGATGTACCTGCGCAAGCAGGGTCCCGGCCTGGTCACCGCCGCCGACATCGCGCCGCCGGCCGGTGTCGAGGTGCACAACCCCGACCTGGTCCTCGCCACGCTGAACGGCAAGGGCAAGCTGGAGATGGAGCTGACCGTCGAGCGCGGTCGCGGCTATGTCTCCGCCGTGCAGAACAAGCAGCTGGGCCAGGAGATCGGCCGTATCCCGGTCGACTCCATCTACTCCCCGGTGCTGAAGGTCACGTACAAGGTCGAGGCGACCCGTGTCGAGCAGCGCACCGACTTCGACAAGCTGATCGTCGACGTCGAGACCAAGCAGGCCATGCGCCCCCGTGACGCCATGGCATCGGCTGGCAAGACCCTGGTCGAGCTGTTCGGTCTGGCCCGCGAGCTCAACATCGACGCCGAGGGCATCGACATGGGCCCGTCGCCGACGGACGCCGCGCTCGCCGCCGACCTGGCCCTGCCGATCGAGGAGCTGGAGCTCACCGTCCGGTCGTACAACTGCCTCAAGCGCGAGGGCATCCACTCCGTGGGTGAGCTCGTGGCGCGTTCCGAGGCCGACCTGCTCGACATCCGCAACTTCGGTGCGAAGTCGATCGACGAGGTCAAGGCGAAGCTGGCCGGTATGGGCCTCGCGCTCAAGGACAGCCCGCCCGGATTCGACCCGACCGCCGCCGCCGACGCCTTCGGCGCGGACGACGACGCGGACGCCGGTTTCGTGGAGACCGAGCAGTACTGACACACCTCCGGCCGGGACCCCGGGACTTCCGGGGCCCCGGCCGTGCACTTCCGGCGGGCAGCAGCCCGCCGGTAACTGACACCGGTACCTGATACGGCCGGTGCAGATCACAAGGAGAAACACCATGCCGAAGCCTGCCAAGGGTGCCCGTCTGGGCGGCGGCGCCGCGCACGAGCGTCTGCTTCTCGCGAACCTCGCGAAGTCGCTGTTCGAGCACGGCCGCATCACCACGACCGAGGCCAAGGCTCGCCGCCTGCGTCCGGTCGCGGAGCGTTTCATCACCAAGGCGAAGAAGGGCGACATCCACAACCGTCGCCTCGTGCTGAAGTCGATCACGGACAAGGGCGTCGTCCACACGCTCTTCACCGAGATCGCCCCCCGGTACGAGAACCGCCCCGGTGGCTACACCCGCATCACCAAGATCGGCAACCGTCGTGGCGACAACGCCCCGATGGCGGTCATCGAGCTGGTCGAGGCGCTGACCGTGGCCCAGGAGGCCACCGGTGAGGCCGAGGCCGCGACCAAGCGTGCCGCCAAGGACGCTGCCCCGAAGACCGAGGCCCCGGCCGAGGTCGTCGAGGACGCCAAGCCGGTCGAGGCGGAGTCGAAGGACGCCTGAGCCCACTGAGGCCAGTATTCTGAAGACAGCTGAACGGGCTCGTATCTCCCTCCGGGGCGGTGCGGGCCCGTTCTTCTTGTGGGGGGTGGGCGGCGCGGTGGTACGCGCCGCCGGGACGTGCGGCGGGGCGGGGTGCGTGAGGCTGAGAGGATGCGCTGGTGAGCGATGAGGTGGAACCCGGTTCGGTACGGGTGCGGCTGGACCTTGCGTACGACGGCAGGGACTTCTCCGGCTGGGCGAAGCAGAACGAACGGCGCACGGTGCAGGGCGAGTTGGAGTCCGCCATCCGTACGGTGACCCGGTCGGCCAGGACGTACGACCTGACGGTCGCCGGACGCACCGACGCCGGGGTGCACGCCCGCGGCCAGGTCGCCCAGGTCGACCTCCCGCGCGAGGTGTGGGAGGAGCACCGCGGGATGCTGCTGCGACGGCTGTCCGGGCGGCTGCCCCAGGACGTCCGGGTGTGGCGGGTGGCCGAGGCGCCGCCGGGGTTCAACGCCCGGTTCTCGGCGATCTGGCGCCGGTACGCCTACCGGGTGAGCGACCGGCCCGGCGGGGTCGATCCGCTGCTGCGCGGGCATGTCCTCTGGCACGACCGGGAGCTGGACCTGCCCGCGATGAACGCCGCTTCGCAGGCGCTCATCGGGGAGCACGACTTCGCCGCGTACTGCAAGAAGCGCGAGGGCGCGACCACCATCCGCACCCTCCAGCAGCTGCTCTGGGAGCGCGGCACGGACGGGATCGTCACCGGGACCGTGCGGGCCGACGCCTTCTGCCACAACATGGTCCGCTCGCTGGTGGGCGCGCTTCTCGCGGTCGGTGACGGGCACCGGCCGGCCGAGTGGCCGGGGGAGGTGCTGGCCGCCGCGGTGCGCGATTCCTCGGTGCGCGTGGTGCGGCCACATGGTCTGACCCTGGAGGAAGTGGGCTACCCTGCCGACGAGTTGCTGGCCGCCAGGAGCCGTGAGGCACGTAATATGCGGACGCTGCCGGGGGCCGGCTGCTGCTGAGACGGGGCGGCCGGACGGGCCCCGGGACAGCGCACACCGGACGGCGCCACGCGCGGAGCGGACCGGACAGCGCACACCGCCGACGTACGGAGGAGACCCGATGCCCCAGCCCTCCGCGGCCGGACCCTTCCCCCCGGAACCGACCCCTCCGGAACCCACTCCTCAGAAAGCGCCATCCCGGGAAGCGCCATCTCAGGAGCCCGCCCCCCAGGAGCCGATCCCCCCGGAGTGGGGCGCGCTGCCGCTGACCGTGGTGATGCCGACGTACAACGAGGCTGCCAGCCTGCCGCGTACCGCCGACGCCGTGCTGTCGCTGCCGCTGCCCGGCCTCCAGCTGAAGGTGGTCGACGATGCCAGCCCCGACGGGACCGGCCGGCTGGCCGACGAGCTGGCCGCCGGTTACAACGCGGCGGGCGCCCCCGGAGCCCGGCCGCGGATGACCGTGCTGCACCGCACCGAAAAGGACGGCCTGGGGCGCGCCTACGCGGCCGGGATGCTGGCCGCGCTGGACGAGGGCGCCGAGTACGTCGTACAGATGGACGCCGACGGCAGCCACCCCGCCGCTGTCGTGCCGCAGCTGCTGGGCACCGCCCTGGCGACCGGCGCGGGCTTCGTCGTCGGCAGCCGGTATGTCGACGGCGGCTCGCTGGACGAGGACTGGGGGCTGCACCGGAAGGTCCTGTCGCGCTTCGCCAACCAGTACGCGCGCACCATCCTGGACACCCGGATCCGTGACATCACCGCCGGTTTCAACCTGTGGCGGGCGCGGACGCTGCGCGCGGTGGACCTGACGACGCTGGGCAGCGCCGGGTACGGCTTCCAGGTGGAGCTGAAGTTCCTTGCCGTACGCCGCGGTTACAACGGTGTGGAGATCCCGATCCGCTTCGAGGAGCGCACCGACGGGGTCTCCAAGATGGACCTGGCGACACAGGTCGAGTCCGCGCTGCTGCCGCTGCGGCTGAGGCTGCGGCACCGGGGCGGCGGCGCGGCCGGCTGAGTCCCGGGCGGGGGCGGGTTCAGCCCGCCGGGGCGGTGGCCGCCGCCGAGGCCTGGGCCTGGCCGCGCGCCACGATCTGCCGGAAGGTGAACTCCGCGACGTCGTCGCCCGCCGTGAAGACACTGGCGTCGGACTGGGTGACGTTCTTGCCGCTGGTGAAACCGCCGACCGTGAAGTAGGCGTAACGGCCGTAGGCGTTGGCGGTCCTGCGGCAGACCGAGCCGTTGCGGCAGAAGGTGGGCACACCCGCGCCGTTGAGCGAGGCTATACCGCCGGCCGACTGCTTCATCGCCTTCCGGGCCTGCGCTTCGGTGTCGAAGACCGCGACACCGATGGTGACCGCGATGCCTCCGGTGCTGAACGTCGCCCGGATGACCTGCCCGCAGCCGTTGCCCACCAGCACCGACCCGAGCGCACCCTGGGTGACCGACGCGCAGGCGGTGGTGCGGTGCGTGGCCGCCTTCCGGTACGTGTGGTCGCCGACCGCGATCGTCGGGCGGGGGAAGAGGGTGGCGGCGCTGAGCGGGGCGGTGTCCTTCTTCGAGCTGGAGATGAACTCCTTGGGGTCGGGCGGCGGAGCAGGGGCCTTCGGCGTGAAGGACGGCAGCGCCTCGCCGCTCCTGGTCGGCAGCGCCTCGGGGGAGGGGAGGTTCTTGCCCGACGTACCGGATCCGCCGCCCGCGGCGACGACCACGGCCGCGACGAGGGATCCCACCACGGCGGTCGCCACGACCCCGCCACCGATCAGCAGCAGTTTCCTGCGCCGGCCGCGCGCGGCGCTCTCGTCGGCCATCGCCGCCCAGTCGGGTGTTCCGCCGGGGGCCCCACCAGGAGCCCCGCCGGTCCCGCCGGGTGTCCGGCCGCCCGGGGCCTGCCACCCGCCGCCCGCGCCGTTGCCGGCGTTGCTGTTGTTGTCGGTGTTCCGCTGCGAATCCCCCGGCCCCCAGGAGGGCCCCCCTTGCCCGAAGCTCATGCCGCGCATACTAATCGCGCTCCGCCGGGCCCGAGCCCCCAGGGGCACCGGAATCCGGTTGCCCTCCTGGGGCGGCCGTGGGCGACAATCCGGTGCATGGGACATCTTGAAGCGGGCCATCTTGAGTACTACTTGCCGGACGGGCGGGTGCTGCTCGGTGATGCCTCGTTCCGGGTGGGCGACGGAGCGGTGGTGGCCCTGGTGGGGGCCAACGGCGCCGGGAAGACCACCCTGCTCAGGCTGATCGCGGGGGAGATCCAGCCGCACGGCGGGACCGTCTCGGTGAGCGGCGGTCTCGGCGTGATGCGGCAGTTCGTCGGCTCGGTCCGCGACGACCGTACCGTCCGTGACCTGCTCGTCTCGGTCGCGCAGCCGCGGATCCGGGAGGCCGCCCGCGCCGTGGACGCCGCCGAGCACCTGATCATGACCGTCGACGACGAGTCGGCGCAGATGTCGTACGCGCAGGCCCTGAGCGACTGGGCCGAGGCCCAGGGGTACGAGGCCGAGACCGTCTGGGACATGTGCACCATGGCGGCGCTCGGTGTCCCGTACGACAAGGCGCAGTTCCGCGAGGTGCGGACGCTCTCCGGCGGCGAGCAGAAGCGGCTGGTCCTGGAGGCGCTGCTCCGGGGGCCCGACGAGGTGCTGCTCCTCGACGAGCCTGACAACTACCTGGACGTACCGGGCAAGCGCTGGCTGGAGGAGCGGCTGAAGGAGACCCGTAAGACGGTGCTCTTCGTCTCCCACGACCGGGAGCTGCTGTCGCGGGCCGCCGAGAAGATCGTGAGTGTGGAGCCGGGCCCCGCGGGCTCCGACGTCTGGGTGCACGGCGCCGGGTTCGACACGTACCACGCGGCCCGCAAGGAGCGCTTCGCGCGGTTCGAGGAGCTCAAAAGGCGCTGGGACGAGGAGCACGCCCGGCTGAAGGCGCTGGTGCTGCGGCTGCGGAACCAGGCGGCGAGCAGCCCGGACATGGCATCGCGCTACCGGGCCATGCAGACCCGCTTCCAGAAGTTCGAGGAGGCAGGGCCGCCGCCCGAGCCGCCGCGGGAGCAGGAGATCAGCATGCGGCTGCGCGGCGGCCGTACCGGTGTACGGGCCGTGACCTGCGAGAACCTTGAGCTGACCGGGCTGATGAAGCCCTTCTCGCTGGAGATCTTCTACGGTGAGCGGGTAGCGGTACTCGGCTCCAACGGATCGGGCAAGTCCCACTTCCTGCGGCTGCTGGCCGGCGACGACGTCGCGCACACCGGCCAGTGGAAGCTGGGCGCCCGGGTCGTCCCCGGCCACTTCGCCCAGACCCACGCGCATCCGGAGCTGCTGGGCCGCACCCTCGTCGACATCCTGTGGACGCAGCACGCCAAGGACCGCGGGGCTGCCATGGGGGTGCTGCGCCGGTACGAGATGGAGCGCCAAGGTGACCAGCTCTTCGACCGGCTCTCCGGCGGCCAGCAGGCGCGCTTCCAGATCCTGCTCCTGGAGCTGGCCGGCACCACGGCGCTGCTCCTCGACGAGCCGACGGACAACCTGGACCTGGAGTCGGCCGAGGCGCTGCAGGACGGGCTGGAGGCGTACGAGGGAACGGTGCTGGCGGTCACCCACGACCGCTGGTTCGCGAAGTCCTTCGACCGGTATCTGGTCTTCGGCTCGGACGGCGTCGTCCGCGAGACGACCGAGCCGGTGTGGGACGAGCGGCGGGTGGAGCGGGTGCGGTAGCCGGACCAGCCGTTTTGACCCATCCGGGGCGGCGCGGGTAGTCTCGTGGACTGTTATACGTATCGGCTGCGTCGTTCTCATGCGAAGGGCCCTTACGTAAGTTCCCTGGAGCAGTTACCAGTGGCTCGCATACGGGCAGCGTCCCGGCACTGTGAGCCCCAGCTGCATGATCGCTTCAGCGGTGACATGTGTCTGGACCCCATCCACTGAAGAAGCGAAGGCTACGAAGTGCGTACGTACAGCCCCAAGCCCGGCGATGTCACTCGCCAGTGGCACATCATCGACGCGCAGGACATCGTCCTGGGCCGTCTGGCGACGACCGCCGCCACCCTCCTGCGGGGCAAGCACAAGGCGATCTACGCCCCGCACATGGACATGGGTGACTTCGTCATCATCATCAACGCCGAGAAGGTCCACCTCTCCGGCAACAAGAAGACCCAGAAGATGGCGTACCGCCACTCCGGCTTCCCGGGTGGTCTGCGTTCCGTCCGCTACGACGAGCTGCTCGAGAAGAGCCCCGAGAAGGCCATCGAGAAGGCCATCAAGGGCATGATCCCCAAGAACACCCTGGGCCGTCAGGTGCTCTCGAAGCTGAAGATCTACGCGGGAGACCAGCACCCGCACGCTGCCCAGCAGCCCGTCCCGTTCGAGATCACCCAGGTCGCGCAGTAACTCCGGCCACCACCTAAGACGTAAAGAAAGATCTGAGGAGAATCGTGGCCGAGACCACTGCAGAGAACCCCGTGGCGGGCACCGAGGGCGAAGAGACCTTCGCCGAGGTGACCACCTTCGAGTCCGAGGTTCCCGTCGAGGGCGAGTACACCAGCGAGTCCCTCGCGGGCCGCTTCGGTGACCCGCAGCCCGCGGCCGGCCTGGGCCGCCGCAAGAACGCCATCGCCCGCGTCCGGATCGTCCCGGGCACCGGCAAGTGGAAGATCAACGGTCGCACCCTTGAGGACTACTTCCCCAACAAGGTGCACCAGCAGGAAGTCAACGAGCCCTTCAAGGTGCTCGAACTCGACAACCGCTACGACGTCATCGCCCGCATCTCGGGCGGCGGCGTCTCCGGTCAGGCCGGCGCCCTGCGCCTCGGCGTGGCCCGCTCGCTGAACGAGGCGGACGTGGACAACAACCGCGCCACGCTGAAGAAGGCCGGCTTCCTCTCCCGCGACGACCGTGCGGTCGAGCGCAAGAAGGCCGGTCTCAAGAAGGCCCGTAAGGCCCCGCAGTACAGCAAGCGCTAAACACGGCTTGCAGGGCCGTATGCACGACCCTGTTCGTACGTTTCGCCCCGGCGGCACCTTCTGTGCTGCCGGGGCGTTCGTTTATCGGGTCCTCCGGCGTATAACGGCACAAGACGTTCACAGCGCTCAGAGACCTGGGTATTCGGAATTTCTCGGAGCATCTTTCGGAGGACAGCAGTGGGACGACTCTTCGGCACGGACGGTGTGCGCGGTGTCGCCAACGTGGACCTGACGGCGGAGCTCGCGCTCGGCCTCTCGGTCGCGGCGGCGCACGTACTCGCCGAGGCGGGCACATTCGAGGGCCATCGGCCGAAAGCGGTGGTCGGACGCGATCCGCGGGCGTCCGGGGAGTTCCTGGAGGCCGCCGTCGTGGCCGGCCTCGCGAGCGCGGGCGTGGACGTCCTGCGCGTCGGTGTGCTGCCCACCCCGGCGGTGGCGTATCTCACCGGTGCGCTGGGCGCCGACTTCGGCGTGATGCTCTCCGCCAGCCACAACGCCATGCCGGACAACGGCATCAAGTTCTTCGCGCGCGGCGGCCACAAGCTCGCCGACGAGCTGGAGGACCGCGTGGAGAAGGTCTACGACGAGCACCGCACCGGCGAGCCGTGGGAGCGCCCGACCGGCGCGGGCGTGGGCCGGGTCCGCACGTACGACCAGGGCTTCGACCAGTACGTCGCCCACCTCATCGGTGTCCTGCCCAACCGGCTCGACGGCCTCAAGGTCGTCCTGGACGAGGCGCACGGCGCGGCCTCCCGGGTCTCGCCCGAGGCGTTCGCCCGCGCCGGGGCCGAGGTCGTCACACTGGGCGCCGAGCCCGACGGGCTGAACATCAACGACGGCTGCGGCTCGACCCATCTGGCGCTGATCAAGGCCGCCGTGGTCGAACACGGCGCCGACTTCGGCATCGCGCACGACGGCGACGCCGACCGCTGCCTCGCCGTGGACGCGTCCGGCGAGGAGGTCGACGGCGACCAGATCCTCGCCGTCCTGGCCCTCGCCATGCGCGAGGCGGGCACCCTGCGGCGGAACACCGTGGTGGGCACCGTGATGTCCAACCTCGGCTTCAAGATGGCCATGGAACGCGAGGGCATCGAGCTGGTCCAGACGGCGGTCGGTGACCGCTACGTACTGGAGTCGATGAAGGAGCACGGTTACGCCCTGGGCGGCGAGCAGTCCGGCCATGTCATCGTCCTGGACCACGCGACGACCGGCGACGGCACCCTCACCGGACTGATGCTGGCCGCCCGGGTCGCGGCCACCGGCCGCACCCTGGCCGAGCTGGCCGGTGTGATGGCGCGGCTGCCGCAGGTCCTGGTCAATGTGCCGGACGTGGACAGGACCCGGGTCGCCACATCGGCGGAGCTGCGGGCGGCGGTGACCGAGGCCGAACACGAACTGGGCTCGACCGGCCGCGTACTGCTGCGCCCCTCCGGCACGGAGCCGCTGGTACGGGTCATGGTCGAGGCCGCGGACATCGACCAGGCGAAGACGGTGGCGGCCCGGCTGGCCGACGTGGTCAAGTCGGCGCTGGGTTAGGGCTGTCCGGCCGGCGCGTTGCGCGTACAGCGCGTGCGGCGTCGGAGACCTGCCGTACGCGCAGCGCAGGGCACGGCGGGGGGCCAGGTCAGGACCGACCCGGCCCCCGCGCCCGGTCGGCCCCGCCTCAGTGCTGTGCCTGGCGGCGGCGTACCGACAGCAGGGCCTTCTGCGCCAGCAGCGTCAGCGTGCCCGCGACCACGATCCCGCCCAGGTTCGCGAGCAGCTGGCTGGCCGAACCCCAGGTCTGGGCGTAGTCGCCGTAGGTGAACGCCACCGCGGCGTTGGCCGCCGCCGGTACCGTCGTCACGGAGATGGCCACCCCGATCAGCGCCCCCGACTTCGCCGAGGTGAGCGAGAGCGTCCCCGCGATGCCCGCGAGGAACGCCACCACGAAGGACAACCGGTCCGGCTGCCAGACGAACGACGTGTTCGGGCGGTCCGCCTCGATCATCCGCAGGGTGAAGAGCCCCAACTCGTCCATGGCCCAGGCGAACCCGGCCGTCAGCACCATCGCGATCGCGAACCCGCCGATCAGCGCCCCCAGCGACCGCCCCACCAGGCGCGGAGCCCGCTGTACGAGCGCCGTCGAGATCCCCGCCAGCGGCCCGAAATCGGGTCCCACCGCCATCGCGCCCACGATCAGGATCGCGTTGTCGAGCATCACACCGCAGGCGGCCAGCATCGTCGCCACGGACATGAACGCCACATAGGTGACGCTGAACGTGGACTCCTCCTCGGTCGCCTGGGTCAGCTCCTCCCACAGCACCGCGTCGGAGCCTTCACCGGGCGCCTGGGCCTCGGCCCGGTCGGCGTGCTCGGAGAGCGTCAGGTCGATGTTCTCGGCCGTGACCGAACCGGTCCGGTCGATGCCGAGCCCGCGCAGCGCGTCGATCAGCCCGTCGCCCGCCTCCCGTGCCACATCGCACAGCACCAGGTCACCCTGCGGATCGCGGGCCGCCCCCGGCATCACCACGAGATGGGTGGTGCCCACCGTCTCCCCGATGAGGTGCAGCACCTCGTCGGTACGGTCGGCGGGCACGATCAGACGCAGATGCAGCACGCGGGCTCTCCCGGCGGTTCAGAGTTTGCGCAGCGAGAGACGCTGGACCTTGTGGTCGGGGCCCTTGCGCACGACGAGAGTGGCACGGCTGCGCGTCGGCGCCACATTCTCCACCAGGTTGGGGTGGTTGATGGTCCGCCACATCGTGCGCGCGTAGTCCAGCGCCTCGTCCTCGGGAACCTGGGTGTACTTCCTGAAGTACGAGGAAGGGTCCTGGAACGCGGTCGCGCGCAGCTTCCTGAACCGGTTCAGGTACCAGCTCTCGATGTCCTCGGCGCGCGCGTCCACGTACACGGAGAAGTCGAAGTAGTCGGCGAGGCCGATCCGGGTGCGGCCGTCGCTGCCGGGGAGCGCGGGCTGCAGCACGTTCAGCCCCTCCACGATGAGGATGTCGGGCCGGCGCACCGTCAGCCGCTCGTCCGGCACGATGTCGTAGATCAGGTGGGAGTAGACCGGCGCGGTGACCTCGTCCCTGCCGGACTTCACGTCGGCGACGAACCGGGTGAGGGCCCGGCGGTCGTACGACTCGGGGAAGCCCTTGCGGCCCGTGAGGCCGCGCCGCTTCAACTCCTCCATCGGATACAGGAATCCGTCGGTGGTGACCAGCTCGACGCGCGGATGCTCGGGCCAGCGGGCGAGCAGCGCCTGCAGCAGTCGGGCCACGGTGGACTTGCCCACGGCGACGCTCCCGGCGACCCCTATGACGAAGGGGGTGCCGTGCTGTGTGCCGTGGCCGTTGCCCGCGTCGCCCAGGAAGGT
Organism: Streptomyces sp. NPDC054757; assembly: GCF_053612185.1. Classification (NCBI taxonomy): domain Bacteria; kingdom Bacillati; phylum Actinomycetota; class Actinomycetes; order Kitasatosporales; family Streptomycetaceae; genus Streptomyces; species Streptomyces sp. NPDC054757. The sequence continues at coordinate 394,114 of NZ_JBSHBW010000001.1, read as the reverse complement.
GTTGAGCGCCCCGCGCAGCCCGTCCGACGCCTGGACGTAGAGGTTGAGCAGCCGGGACAGCGGGAGATAGATGTCGCGCACCTCGTCGAGGTCTATGACGTCACCGAGTCCGCGGAGCTGCTCCACCTCGTCGGCGGTGAGCGGCAGCGGGGTCTTCTCCCGCAGGGCGCTCCACTCGGTACGGGTGAGGTCGACGTAGGGAGTCGCCTCCGGCCTGGGCCGGTGGGCGCTCCGCGGCGGCGGGGAGACCGGAGAGATCACCCGTTCATTGTGACGGCTGTGTGACACCACCGGCGGGTGGGGTGTGTCACTCGGGGGCTCCTGGGTGCGGGAGGGCCGGCCGCTGCGGGCTCTGCGGGCGGCTCCGCCGTAGGCTGCCGGGATGTGCGGAATCGTGGGGTACGTCGGCGGGCAGTCGGCGCTTGATGTGGTCGTCGCGGGTCTCAAGCGGCTGGAGTACCGGGGCTACGACTCGGCCGGCGCCGCGGTGCTCGCCGACGGCGGGCTGGCGGCCGCGAAGAAGGCGGGGAAGCTCGCCCATCTGGAGAAGGAGCTGGCCGAGCGGCCCCTGCCCACCGGAGGGACGGGAATCGGGCACACCCGCTGGGCCACCCACGGGGCGCCCGACGACGTGAACGCGCACCCGCATCTGGACAACGCCGGCCGGGTGGCCGTCGTCCACAACGGCATCATCGAGAACTTCGCCGCACTGCGCACCGAACTGACCGGACGCGGACATGACTTGGCGTCCGGGACGGACACGGAGGTCACGGCGCATCTGCTGGCCGAGGCGTACTCCTCGTGCGGGGACCTGGCGGAGGCGATGCGGCAGGTGTGCCGCCGGCTGGTCGGGGCGTTCACCCTGGTCGCGGTCCACGCGGACGAACCGGATCTGGTGGTCGGGGCGCGGCGGAACTCACCGCTGGTGGTGGGCGTTGGAGAGGGTGAGTCCTTCCTCGCTTCGGACGTGGCCGCGTTCATCGCCCATACGCGGTCCGCGATCGAGCTGGGCCAGGACCAGGTGGTGGAGCTCCGCCGGGACGGAGTGCTCGTCACCGACTTCGACGGGGCACCGGCCGACGTCGTCCGTCCGTACCCCGTCGACTGGGACGTCTCGGCAGCGGAAAAGGGGGGTTATGGCTCTTTCATGCTCAAGGAGATCGCCGAGCAGCCGAAGGCTGTCGCCGACACCCTGCTGGGGCGTATCGATACCGGCGGGCTGCTGACGCTCGACGAGGTACGGATTCCCGCCGCGGTCCTGCGCGAGGTCAACAAGGTGGTCATTGTCGCCTGCGGGACCGCGTTCCACGCGGGGATGATCGCCAAGTACGCCATCGAGCACTGGACCCGGATCCCCTGCGAGACCGAGCTCGCCAGCGAGTTCCGCTACCGGGACCCGATCCTCGACCAGCAGACACTGGTGATCGCCATCTCGCAGTCCGGCGAGACCATGGACACCCTGATGGCGTTGCGCCACGCCCGCGAGCAGGGCGCCAAGGCGCTGGCCATCTGCAACACCAACGGGTCGACCATCCCGCGGGAATCGGACGCGGTGCTCTATACGCACGCCGGGCCGGAGGTGGCCGTCGCTTCGACCAAGGCCTTTCTGACGCAGCTGGTGGCCTGTTATCTCGTCGCGCTCTATCTGGGCCAGGTGCGCGGTACGAAGTGGGCGGACGAGATCCGGGCCGTCATCCGTGAGCTGTCCGCCGTCTCCCGCCAGGTCGAGCGGGTGCTGGAAACCATGGAGCCGGTAAGGGAGTTGGCGCGGTCGCTCGCGGACAAGGACACCGTGCTGTTCCTCGGCCGGCATGTGGGGTATCCGGTCGCGCTGGAGGGCGCGCTGAAGCTCAAGGAACTCGCCTATATGCATGCGGAGGGGTTCGCGGCGGGCGAGCTCAAGCACGGTCCCATCGCTCTGGTCGAGGAGGACCTGCCGGTGGTCGTCGTGGTGCCATCGCCGCAGGGGCGGTCGGTCCTGCACGGGAAGATGGTCTCGAACATCCAGGAGATCCGGGCACGCGGTGCGCGGACCATCGTCATCGCCGAGGAGGGGGACGAGGCCGTCGTGCCGTACGCCGACCACCTGATCCGGATCCCGGCCACGCCCACCCTGCTGCAGCCCCTGGTCGCCGCCGTTCCGCTGCAGGTCTTCGCCTGCGAACTGGCGACCGCGCGGGGCAACGAGGTCGACCAGCCGCGCAACCTCGCGAAGTCGGTGACGGTCGAGTGAGTCGGGTGAGCTGGGTGGGCTGGGTGAGTCGGGTGAGTCGGGTGGATCGGGTGAGTCGGGTGGATCGGGTGAGAGGTGGCTGGTGATGGGGCGGTTGGTAATGGGGTGGCTGGTGAGGGGGTGGTCGGCCGTGGAGCGATTGGCGCGACTGGTGGTGGCCCGGCCGGTGGTGGTCCGGTGATCGTCGGGGTCGGGATCGATGTCGCGGAGATCGAACGGTTCGCCGCAGCGCTGGAACGGACCCCGGAGATGGCCCAACGGCTCTTCCTGCCCGAGGAGTTGCGGCTCCCCGGTGGGGAGCGGCGGGGAATCGCCTCGCTGGCCGCCCGGTTCGCTGCCAAGGAGGCGCTGGCCAAGGCGCTCGGCGCACCCGGGGGGCTGCGCTGGACGGATGCCGAGGTGTTCGTGGAGGAGGGGGGCCGCCCCCGGCTGCGGGTGACCGGCACGGTAGCGGCGCGCGCCGCCGAACTGGGCGTGCAGTCATGGCATGTCTCGGTCAGCCATGACGCGGGGGTGGCCTCGGCGGTCGTGATCGCGGAGGGGTGAGGGGTGAGGGGGCCGCGTGGGGTGAGGGGTTCGCAGGGGTGGGGCGAGCTGCATGGGGCGAGCCGCATGGGGTGATCGTCAGGGGGAAGTTGTCGTGCGTGTGGGGCCGGATGCAGGCGGCCCTGCGTACGGGGCCTCTGTGCGGGTGCGGGTGCGGGCGGGAGGGCGTGCGGCCGGGTGAGGTCGGCGTGGCGTGGGCCGCGGGCGGTTGAGAGCGGCGGGGCGACAGTGGAGGGTTGAGACATGCGTACTGCCTACAGCGTGGAAACCGTACGGACCGCCGAGCGCGAACTGATGGCGAGGCTGCCCGAAGGGGCCCTCATGCAGCGGGCCGCAGCCGGGCTCGCCGCCGCCTGCGCGGATCTGCTGGGGAAGGTGTACGGCGCCCGGATCGTCCTGCTCGTCGGGAGCGGGGACAACGGCGGGGACGCCCTGTACGCGGGCGCACGGCTGGCCCGGCGCGGCGCCGGGGTGGCGGCGGTGCTGCTGGCCCCCGACCGCGCCCACCAGGGCGGCCTGCGGGCACTGCTCGCGGCCGGCGGACGGGTCGACGACGTCTCGGTGGTCGGCCGGGCCGACCTGGTGATCGACGGGATCACCGGTATCGGCGGCCGGGGCGGGCTGCGGCCCGACGCGGTGGCCGCGCTCTGGGCGGTGTCCGACGCGGTGCCGGTGGTCTCCGTGGACCTGCCCAGCGGGGTGTCCGCCGACACGGGTGAGGTCGTCGGCGAGGCTGTACGGGCGGATGCGACCGTGACGTTCGGCGCGTACAAGCCCGCGCTGCTCATCGATCCGGCCGCCGAGTACGCCGGGGCCCTGCGCCTCGTGGACATCGGGCTCGACCTGCCCGTCGTACCGGACCTGGAGTCCCTGCAGTACGCGGATGTGGCGGAGCTGCTGCCGGTGCCGTCGACGGAAAGCGACAAGTACCGGCGGGGCGTCGTCGGCATCGTCGCCGGGTCGGCGCGCTATCCGGGAGCGGCCGTGCTGGCCGTGGCGGGTGCGCTGCGGGGCGGCGCGGGGGCGGTGCGGTATGTCGGGCCCGCGGCCGACGCGGTGATCGACCGGTTCCCGGAGACGCTGGTGCACGCGGGGCCGCCGTCGAAGGCGGGACGTGTCCAGGCGTGGGTCGTGGGACCCGGCCTCGGGGACGACACGTCGGTGGTCGGTGACCTGCTGGCATCGGACGTACCGGTACTGGTGGACGCGGACGGGCTGCGGCATCTGGACGCCCCGGCCGTACGGGCCCGGTCGGCGCCCACGCTGATCACTCCGCACGCGGGCGAGGCGGCCGCCCTGCTCGACGTGTCACGCGAGGAGGTCGAGGGGGCGCGGCTCACGTCGGCACGGGCACTGGCTTCGCGCTACGGGGCGACCGTCCTGCTCAAGGGTTCGACCACCCTCGTCGCGGCCCCCTCCGGCGACACACCGGTCCGGGTGAACCCGACCGGCACGCCCTGGCTGGCCACGGCGGGCAGCGGTGATGTGCTGTCGGGCCTGGCGGGATCGCTGCTCGCGGCCGGACTGGACGCCCGGGACGCGGGCTCCGTCGCGGCCTATCTGCACGGCCTGGCGGCACGCCGCTCTTCCGGCGGGGCCGCCGTGGTCGCCCAGGACGTGGCCGACGGGATCGCGGGGGCCTGGCGGGACGTCTGCGGGTGAGGGGTGAGGGGTGAGGGGTGAGGGGTGAGGGGTGAGGGGTGAGGGCGCCTGTCTCTCCCCCGTCCCCGCCTTGTCATTACCGTGCTGTCCGTCCAGCGCCGTCCGTTCCGTTCGGTTTCGCTTTCCCCTCGATTCGCTGCGTCCGGAAGGCTGCCCGCCCCCGTGTGCCGGGTGATTCGTCCCGTGTCCTGGGTGGGCCGGTCCGTGCCGGGGCGGTCCGCCGTCGCCGGGTGGGGGCCCGCGCTCTGAGAGACTGGGGCGCGATGACGGGGACGGACAGATGGCTGAGGCACGTAGATGACCGGGACGCGTAGTGACTGGGGCACCGAGCCGGCCGGAGCGCTGAGATGAGCGCGGCGACGACCGGGGAGCCCATGCGGGCACGCGCCGAGATCGATCTTGGTGCGCTGCGCGCCAACGTGCGCGCACTCCGGGCCCGAGCGCCCCGTGCCCGGCTCATGGCTGTGGTCAAGGCGGACGCGTACGGCCACGGCATGCTGCCCTGCGCCAGAGCCGCACTCGCGGCCGGAGCCGACTGGCTCGGCACCGCGACCCCGCAGGAGGCCCTAGCCCTGCGCGCTGCCGGAATCCGTGCCCGGCTGCTCTGCTGGCTCTGGACGCCCGGCGGGCCGTGGCGGGAGGCGATCGAGGCCGATATCGACGTGTCCGTGGGCGGCATGGGGGCGCTCGACGAGGTGCGGGCCGCGGCGCGGGCAAGCGGCCGCACGGCACGTATCCAGCTCAAGGCCGACACCGGTCTCGGCCGTGGCGGGTGCCAGCCCGCCGACTGGCCCGAACTCGTCGGCGAGGCTGTCGCAGCTGAGGCCGAGGGGCTGGCCGTGGTCACCGGGGTCTGGTCGCACTTCGCGTGCGCCGATGAGCCGGGCCACCCGTCCATCGCCGCGCAGAAGGACCGCTTCGACGAAGCCATCGCGTACGCCGAGAAGGCGGGACTCAGCCCCGAGGTCCGGCACATCGCCAACTCACCGGCCGTACTGACGCTGCCCGGGACGCAGTACGACCTGATCCGTCCGGGCGTCGCGCTCTACGGGATCTCGCCCGTCCCGCAGCTCGGCAGCGCCGCGGACTTCGGACTGCGCCCCGTCATGACGCTCAGCGCACGCCTGGCCATGGTCAAACATGTACCGGCCGGGCACGGTGTCAGCTACGGCCACCACTACATCACCCCGTCCGAGACCACCCTCGGCCTGGTCCCCCTCGGCTACGCGGACGGTGTCCCGCGCCACGCTTCGGGCAGGGGCCCGGTGCTGGTCGGCGGCAGAGTACGGCGGGTCGCGGGCCGGATCGCCATGGACCAGTTCGTCGTGGACCTGGACGGTGATGAACCGCCGGCGGGCGCCGAGGCGGTGCTCTTCGGGCCGGGCGACCGGGGTGAGCCGACCGCCGAGGACTGGGCGGAGGCCGCGGACACGATCGCGTACGAGATCGTCACCCGTATCGGGCCACGTGTGGACCGTGTGTACGTGAACGAGGAACCGGACGGTGAGCAGCCGGCCGGGTGACCAGGGGCGGGTCGGCGGACAGCGGGTCGGTGTGGGCTGGGTGGCGAGTGTTTCTGCCGTGAGCGTCCGGGCCGCGGAAGTTCAGTGGCCGGGGCACAAGCCGGGCTACGTGCAAGCCGGGCGATGCACAAGCCGGACTACGCACAAGCCGGACTACGCACAAGCCGGACTACGCACAAGCCGGACGATCATGAGCCGGACGACCAGGAGGAGAGCGGCATCGTGAGCGAGAACACCAGCGCGAATGTGGTCCAGGCCGCAGCGGCGGGCGTCGGCTGGCGAAGGGCCGGGGGCATCGCCGGCGCCGCGATCGGGGTACTCGCGGCCGGTGCGGCAGCGGGTGTGGCGGTCGAGCGGCTGACGGTCGGCCGCGGTATGCGCAAGAAGGCACGGCTCGCGCTCGACGCTTCGGGCCCGTACGGCTCACTGCGCGGCACGCCGGGCCGGGCGATCGCCGACGACGGCACGGAGATCTACTACGAGGTCGACACGGCGGACGAGGCCGATGCGCGCGACGCCTTCGAGCTGGGGCCGCCCGGGGACGCCACGGGGCAGGGCGGCGACGAAGCACCCGGCACGAAGCCGGGCGGGACCGGTGCGGCCGGGGCCTCGGGAGCGACCGCAGCCGGAGCGGCCGGCGGCGGTCGGGCGTCCGGGACATCTGCAAAAGGCCGGCCGGCCGGGGCGGCTGAGCGGCGTCCGGCCGGGCGCGGAGCGGCTCAGCCCGCCACTGTCGTCTTCTCGCACGGCTACTGCCTCAACCAGGACTCATGGCACTTCCAGCGCGCGGCGCTGCGCGGTGTGGTCCGTACCGTCCACTGGGACCAGCGCAGCCACGGCCGCTCGGAGCGTGGCCGGGCGCAGGCCGAAGGCGTACCGCTCACCATTGACCAGCTCGGCCGGGACCTGAAGGCGGTGATCGACGCGGCGGCGCCGGAGGGGCCTCTGGTGCTGGTGGGGCACTCGATGGGCGGGATGACGATGATGGCGCTCGGCGACCAGTTCCCCGACCTGATCAGGGACCGGGTGGTCGGCGCCGCCTTCGTCGGCACCTCCTGCGGGAAACTCGGGGAGGTCAGTTTCGGACTGCCGGTGGCGGGTGTGAACGCCGTGCGGCGCGTGCTCCCCGGCGTACTGAAGGCGCTCGGTACCCAGACGGAGCTGGTGGAGCGGGGGCGGCGGGCCACTGCGGACCTGTTCGCCGGGCTGGTCAAGCGGTACTCGTTCGGTTCGAAGGATGTCGATCCCGGCGTGGCCCGGTTCGCGGAACGGCTGATCGAGGGCACTCCGATCGATGTGGTCGCGGAGTTCTATCCGGCCTTCACCGACCACGACAAGGCGGACGCGCTGGCCGCGGACTTCGCCGAGGTGCCCGCACTCGTCCTGGCCGGCGAGAACGACCTGGTGACACCGAGTGCGCACAGCCAGATTATCGCCGATCTGCTGCCCGCGGCCGAGCTGGTCATCGTCCCCGACGCCGGGCACCTGGTCATGCTGGAGCATCCGGAGATCGTGACCGGCCGGCTGGTGGAGTTGCTGGCGAGGGCGGGCGCGGTACCGGCAGACGCTAACGTTGGCCTGTATGGAAGCCCCGCACAGCCCGGCAGCTGACACGGCCGCCGCCGCATTCGACATCCGTCTGACCATCGACTCCCCCGACCGTATGCAGGAGTTGGGCCGTCGCCTCGCCGTACTGCTGCGCCCCGGCGATCTGGTGATGCTCTCCGGCGAACTCGGCGCGGGCAAGACCACTCTCACCCGCGGCCTGGGCGAGGGGCTCGGCGTGCGGGGCGCGGTCACCTCACCGACCTTCGTCATCGCCCGGGTCCATCCGCCGCTGGGGGCCGGCCCCGCGCTGGTGCATGTGGACGCGTACCGCCTGGGCGGTGGGCTGGACGAGATGGAGGACCTCGACCTGGATGTCTCGCTGCCCGAATCGGTGATCGTGGTCGAGTGGGGGGACGGGAAGGTCGAGGACCTGTCGGACGACCGCCTCCGCGTGGTCATCGAGCGGGGCGTGGGCGACACGGACGACGAGCGGCGCGTGGTGACGGTCAGCGGGTACGGAGCCCGCTGGGCGGAGGAAACCCAGCGTGAGGAGTCCCAGCGGGAGGGGTCCCAGCGTGAGGCGATCCGACGGGCAGCCTCCCAGCCGGAGGAAACCCGGCGGGCGGAGACCCGGCGGGCGGGGCTTGAAGCGCTTCGGGCGCTGGGGGAGGGCTGAGCGAGGGAACCCGGGCGCTCGTCGGGCCGAGGAGGGGGTGCAGGCGTACGCGTCTGCGTATCCGGAAATTCACCCCGTACTTTCCGACAAGCCGTCGGCAAGGTGTTGCACAGATCCCACCGGCCGTGGTCACATGGATACCAAGACTTGGTTAGGTCTACCTAACCATGCCTGATCGAGGAGGCCGCCATGTCCGCATCGGAGACCGAAGCGAAGTCGCCGTCCCCCATGTCTATGCGCGATCTGCTCGCCTCCTGCGAGGCGGCGAACGCCGTGTCCACACCACCGCGGGCCCCCGAGCCGGAGCCTGCCCCCGTCACCGGGGAGCCTGAAGAAGAGCGTGACGCCGCGTAATCCGTATGGGTTAATGCTCGGCTGCGTCGGTCGGCCGTGGGCGGATGCAGGGATCACGCGGTTCGCGTGAAACGGGTCCGGGCGAGCAGAGCCGGGCGAGCGCGGCTGGGGCGAGTGGGGCTGGGGTGAGTGGGGGCAGTGCGCGGCCCGGAGTTGCAGAAGGTCATGGCGCCACGACGATCGCTTACGGCACCACGACGATCTTCGTACCGTACGTCGCGAGCGGCCACATCGCGTTGCCGTCCGCGCGCTTCATCCGGATTCCGCCGGTCTTCTGCTCGGGGTCGGGGCTGGCCATCGAGTTGTCCGTGGCCGCGCTGAAGCCGACCGTCACCCCGTTGACGCTGGCGAACCGCACCACGTGTTCGATCGGAACCCCGTCGGAGCCCACCGTGCTGCCTGTGCGCGAAGTCACCTGGTAGGCCCCTGGTCGCGGGCTGACGGCACTCGGCATGACCTCGAAGGTCCGTACGCCGGCACCGGTGTCGCTCACCAGCCACACCCGTTTCGCCGCCAGCGAGTACACGACGCGGGAGCCCGCACCCGAGCGCGGCGGCACCGCGTGGCTGTTCTGGTTTCCCGGCTTGGGAGTGCTCGACGGGCTGGCCGGGGAGGTCGCGGAGGACGAGGGCTTGGGGGCGGCAAGGCTGGCCGGGGCATTCGCCGACGCCTGGTAGGCGAGGAAGCCGACCACGGCAAGAGCTGCCCCGGTGAGCCCGGCCACGATTCCCGAGCTGCTCCTTGACACCTGACGCTCCCCATTTCTCGTACGTATGAATTCTCGGTGACGTTAGCAGCAGTGGGCTGACCGGACGGGGCGCCGTGCCTCCGTCCCGGGAGCCGTAGGCTGTTCGTGTGCTTCTGCTCGCCGTTGATACCGCCACGCCCGCCGTCACCGCAGCCCTCCACGACGGGACATCCGTGGTCGCCGAGTCCAGCCGGACCGACGCCCGCCGCCATGGGGAACTACTGCTGCCCGCCGTCGACCATGTCCTCGCCGAAGCCGGACTGAAGCTGGACGCCGTCACGGGCATCGTCGTCGGCGTCGGGCCGGGACCTTACACCGGGCTGCGGGTCGGGCTGGTGACGGCCGCCACATTCGGTTCCGCGCTCGGCGTGCCCGTGTACGGGCTGTGCACGCTGGACGGTCTTGCCTACGCGTCCGGGCTCGAAGGCCCCTTCGTTGTCGCGACGGACGCACGGCGCAAAGAGGTCTACTGGGCGCGGTACGACGGATTCCGCACACGGCTGGGCGAGCCCGCCGTGGACCGGCCTGCGGACATCGCGGAGCAGGTCGCGGGGGTGCCCGCGGTGGGGGCCGGCGCGCTGCTCTACCCCGACGTCTTCCCCGACGCGCGAGCTCCCGAGCACGTATCGGCGGGGGCCCTCGCGGCTCTGGCAGCCGAGAAACTGACGCGGGGCAGCGACGCCGACAAGGGCGGTGCCGACGCGGCAGAGACGGATGGACGCGACACGGTGACTGCTGAAGGGTTCCTTCCGGTCACGCCGCTCTATCTGAGGCGCCCTGACGCCCAGGTGCCCAAGAACTACAAGGTGGTCACCCCGCAGTGACAGCCGTACTGCGCGAGATGCGCTGGTGGGACATCGCGCCCGTGCTGGAACTGGAACACGAGCTGTTCCCCGACGACGCCTGGTCCGACGGCATGTTCTGGTCCGAGCTGGCCCACGCGCGCGGGCCGGCCGCGACCCGGCGCTACGTTGTCGCGGAAACGGACGAACGGATCGTCGGTTACGCGGGGCTCGCGGCCGTCGGCGGCATGGGCGACGTACAGACGATCGCATCGGCGCGGGATCAGTGGGGCACCGGCCTCGGCGCCGAGCTGCTCAGCGATCTCCTCAGACACGCCACCGCCTTCGAGTGCGCCGAGATCCTCCTCGAAGTACGGGTCGACAACATCCGTGCCCAGAAACTCTACGAACGCTTCGGCTTCGAGCCCATCGGCTTCCGCCGGGGCTATTACCAGCCGGGCAATGTGGACGCGCTCGTCATGCGCCTCGAACTGCGCCCGGAAATGGGCCTCGCACAAGGAACAGAGATCCATGGCTGACGAACCTGTCGTACTCGGTATCGAGACCTCCTGCGACGAGACGGGGGTCGGTATCGTCCGCGGTACGACGCTGCTGGCGGACGCCGTCGCTTCGAGCGTCGACACGCATGCCCGTTTTGGCGGCGTGGTCCCGGAGATCGCTTCGCGGGCGCACCTGGAGGCGATGGTTCCGACCATCGAACGCGCCCTCAAGGACGCCGGGGTCGCCGCGAGGGATCTCGACGGCATCGCAGTGACGGCGGGACCCGGTCTCGCGGGGGCGTTGCTGGTCGGTGTATCGGCGGCGAAGGCGTACGCCTACGCGTTGGGTAAACCGTTGTACGGCGTCAACCATCTGGCATCCCACATCTGTGTGGACCAGCTGGAGCACGGGCCATTGCCCGAGCCGACCATGGCCTTGCTGGTGTCCGGCGGACACTCGTCGCTGCTGCTGGCGCCCGACATCACTGCGGATGTCCGGCCCCTGGGCGCGACGATCGATGACGCGGCCGGCGAGGCCTTCGACAAGATCGCGCGCGTGTTGAACCTCGGCTTTCCGGGCGGCCCGGTCATCGACCGGCTGGCCCGGGAGGGAGACCCGAAGGCGATCGCGTTCCCCCGCGGGCTGACGGGGGCACGGGACGCGGCGTACGACTTCTCGTTTTCCGGGCTCAAGACATCGGTGGCGCGCTGGGTCGAGGCGAAGCGGGCGGCAGGCGAGGAGCTTCCCATAAGAGACGTGGCGGCGTCGTTCCAGGAGGCGGTCGTCGATGTCCTCACGCGTAAGGCTGTACGTGCCTGTAAGGACGAGGGTGTCGACCACCTGATGATCGGTGGTGGTGTCGCCGCCAATTCCAGGCTGCGGGCGCTCGCCCAGGAGCGCTGCGAGCGGGCCGGCATCAGGCTGCGGGTGCCGCGCCCCGGGCTGTGTACGGACAACGGGGCCATGGTTGCGGCGCTCGGTGCCGAAATGGTGGCGCGGAACAGGGGGGCGTCGGACTGGGCCCTGTCTGCGGACTCGTCGCTGCCGGTGACGGACCCGCATGTGCCGGCGGTGGCATCGGATCAGGCGGCGGGAACCGGGCATGCCCAGATGGACGGTGACCCGGGGCATGGGCAAACAGGCGGCCACGGGCATGGTGGCGGGCACGTACACGACCATGACCACGTCCACGAAATCAGCAAGGACAACCTCTACTCATGACCGTCGCGCTGATGTGGGAGGCCCGTGCGGTCGATGGGCGGGGTGCTGAACTGCTGGAGTGGGTACGGCAGCAGGCAGCACAGGCACAGGCGGTGGCTCTCGGCGCCGACATGGACGCTACAGAGGGCCCGCTGCGCCGCGAGTTTCTGCGTGCCCCTCAGGACCGAGTGCTGGTCCTCACCTGGTGGGACGCGCCTTACGATGCGGACCTGCCCGAACTACCCGAACCCGACGCCGGTTTGATCACACGGGCGGTCCACCGTTGGCGTTTTGAATCGGTAGGGGTGGAGTAGGACCGCTGTGGCTGTGCTGTCCTGCTGCCATTCCTACTCCGCGTAGTTGCGCGGCGTGTTCAGGTAGACGTGGCCGGTCGGGCTGACCCAGGTGGTGATTCCGGTGACTGAGTCCCGTGTGACAGTCCAGTTGCCCCGGTGCTTCATGAGGTGGTGGCGACGGCAGACCGGGATGAGATTTTCCGGGACTGTCTGCCCGCCTGATTCGGGACGGTCGTGATCGAACTTCTTGACGTGGTCAAGGTCGCATCGCTGTGCTGGCATGCGGCAGGACGGGAAGGCGCACTGCTGGTCCCGGGCGACGACATGGCGTTCAGTTTCGGCGGTGGGGCGGTAGGTGGTGGGGTCTGTCTTGATGAGTAGCCCTGTTCTGGGGTGAGTGATCAAGCGGCGCCAGATCGTCCCCTCGGCGAAAGCGAGGGTGCGGGCCTGTGTGGCGGTGATGGGGCCGTAGCCCTTCAGTTCCGCTGGGTCTTCGCTCGCGCCGATCAGTACGTCAAGGGGCACGGTGACGTGCACCAGGGCGGTAGGGGCAGCGGAATAGTGCCCGGAGAGGCCTTGGGGGGCCTTGGGGTTCGCGGGCAAGTTCGAACCGGTCGGCAGTACCGGGCGGTTGAGGATGAGATCAGCCAGGGCGTCCACTCGACGCTGGCTCAGGGTGCGGTTGTCCACGACGAGGGTGGTGGCGTGGGCGTCGACTGCTTGGTCGAAGCGGGCTCCGAGCTCCGCAGGTACGGTGGCGCCCCAGGTGACCATGCCGTCGTCTTGCGGATAGCGGACGATCTCCCGCTCTTTCGTGCGCAGTTCCAGTCGGCGTTGGTAGCCCTCGGGGTCCGCCTTGATCACCTGACGGCGCAGCGCTCGGGAACTCTGGCCGGTGGCCTGGGTGGGCATCCTCGTCGCCATGGCCGACTCGACTCGGGCGGCAGCCTGTGGTTCGAGAACCCGGCAGGCGTTGGCGAGATTCCTGGCCTGCATGTAACAGATCTCTCCGCCTTCGAGCAGGCCGAGCGTCCCGGCGTACCGGCCGGCCAGTTCCTTGGCGATCTGAAGCCGCTCGGTGGCGGTGGAGTTGCTGATGCGCAGTGCACACGCCACTTCTTCGGTGGCGTAGTCCCCGTGGTTCAGGAGTTGGGTGTCGACATCGCTCTCACCGGTGGGCGCTGCCTCGGCATGAGCGGCGATGTCCGCCAGCAGATGGACTTGGCGGGCAGCGAACCATGCTGCGTGGCGCTCAAGGACGGCCAGGGCGTCGATACGTCCGCGCGGTGACAGTTTCTTTGTCTCCAGGGATCCGAGCAGCGCAGCAGTCTGGGCTGACGGGGCTGTTCCTCTTAGATGGGCGGCCCAGTCATCCGGTGTCTGGGGTCCGGCTGCGACAGATGGAACTGACGGGGCTTCCGGTCCTGGTCCCGGGGGTGATGCTGCTGCCGGTGTTGACGGTGTTGTCGGCGCCGACCGAGTTGGTGGAGTTGAAGGAGCGGGTGGATCCGGCTGGTCTGGTGAGCCGGGCAGTCGGAGCTGGACGTTTTCGTCCGCCCCGTCCGCCCCGTCCGGCCCTTTCGGCGTGACTGGCTCGGCCGGTTCGTTTACCCCGCCCGTCGACATGCTCAGTGGCTCGTGTTCGCTGGATGAACTGAACGTCCCGGATGAAGCAGGTGATTCAGACTCAGCTCTGTCCAGTACAGCGGTCCGGGAGCCATACGTCAGCCGGGCGGTCTCGATTCGGCTTACGCGGATGGGCCGAGTGGCCCGGCTGGTCCCTACCTTTTGGCGCGTCTGATCAGTCTGGATGGTCATGGCCCACACCCCCGTGATTGGCCTCAACTCTCGCCGTCCCCTTTGGCAAGTCGTCTCCCTATCGTTACTCACTCTCTGTAGTAATGCCAGCTCGCTGCGGGCTTTCACTCGTATGAATGGCAGATCCGGAGGATGGAACTCAACATCTCGACCTTGTCGTAGCCATAGATGAGAGGTGTCGGACGCTCGCCCGTAGGGCATCTTTCGGGTGTAAGGGCAGGGGGCAGCGGGGTTCATCGTCCGCAGGTGTCCGGTCAGGCCGCGCGGGTGTGACCGTAAGGCCCACCGGTCTGAGCAGGTGTTGTTCGGTCTGGCCAGTTGCGCCCAGTCCGGAGTGGAATGGATTCAGCCGAGCCGTCTTCCCTCTACGCTGTGGCGCCATGCCTCCCACATCGCCCGCCATGGACCTCGACCCCGCCCGTCGTGCCGCCTTCGCTCAGGAACTGCAGCGCGCGCTCATGGCGCAGTGCGCCGGGTCGGTGGCAGCGTTGCGTGGGTCGCTTGCCCGGGGGACATCGGATCCGTACAGCGACATTGACATTGCCTGGATGGTGCCCAGTGCGCAGTTCGATACCTGTGTGGCTGCCGTCGAGCGCTGCCTGGGGGCAGTGCGAGCAGTCGTCTCGCTGCGGAGCGATCCCGATGTGCGACGGTCCTGCGGTCGAAGGCTGTTGTTCCTGGCCTTCCGGGATATGCCGCTGTTCTGGCGGCTGGATCTGGAGATCACGACATTGTCTTCTGAGCCGGCCGAGCCGGCCGAGCCGGCCGAGCTGGCTGGAACGGCCGGAACGGTCAATCGTGTCGGCGTGGCCGGGCCGGTCAGTCGGGTCAGCCCGGCCGGCCCGGCGGGAGGAAGTAGCCCTCGGGGGCAGGTGCAGGCGCAGATATCGGGAGACGGCGCATCAGCAGGGCTGGGAGACCCCGAGTGGTCTCTTGCGACCAGTGCGCTCGCCAATGCAGTGGCGGTCGTCAAGGCAGTGCTCCGCGGGCAGCCGGAGGTGGCAGCGGGACTGCTGAAGCGCGGTCTGAGCCGGGTCGGTGCCGGAGGGCCGGCGAGCGGCCGGTGGCGGGCGGACGTCATTCGGCTCGCCGACGCGGCCGCCTGCCACGAGCCCGCTCAGCGCCCCCTCGCCGATCAAATCAAACGTCTCGCGGCCGAGCTGCTGCCGGAGTGACCACCCGGAGCGCGACCGGCACCCGGACGGCGTACACCGGCTCTCACCTGTGCCACCCGTCCCGTGCCGCCCCCCTGCGGTGTGCACTCCACGGCACCGCGGCCCCCAGGCCCCCCGCCCCCTCGGCAATCACCTCTGCCCGAATCCCCCCGGGCCCCCACCCACTCTCAGGAGCAACTGGTCCCGTAAGCCGGCACTTTCCCGTCCAGCAGATAGGCGTTCGCCCTGCCGTCGATGCACGCGCTGCCGTTTCCGTACGAGCAGTGGCCCTCGCCGCCCTTCCAGGTGACCAGCACTCCGACTCCCTTCCCGAGCCGCCGCGCCATGGCCTTCGCCCCGCCGTACGGGGTGGCGGGGTCACCCGTGTTGCCGATGACCAGAATCGGCGGCGCGCCCTTCGCGCTGACCTCCATATGCTTCATTGCCCCCTTGACCGGCCAGTACGTGCACTGGTTCAGGGCCCACGCGAACTGTGCGCCGAACAGCGGCGACGCCTTCCGGAAGGCGGGCAACTGCCGTTCGATCTCCGCCTTCCCCACCGGGACGCCGAAGTCGGCGCAACTGGTGGCCGCGAAGACGTTGTTGCTGTTCGAGTAGTGCCCCTTGGCGTCGCGACCCGTCATGCTGTCCGCCATCGTGAGCAACGGCGCGGGGTTGTGTGTACGGAGGTACACGGCGACCGCGTTCGCCATGCGCGGCCAGCCGGAGTCCGGTGAGTACAACGCGCCCTCGATCGCCGTCAGGGCGAGCGAATCGGTGAGCGTGCGGCCCGTCCTCGCGCCTGCGGGGTGCTTCTCCAGGCCGGTCACCAGATCGGTGAGTACCTTCTCCACCCCCTCGGGGGTGGAGCGGTGCAGCGGGCAGAGATACGTGGCCGCGACACAGGAACGCGCGAAGTGGTCCAGCGCCAGCTGAAAGCCCTTCAGCTGGTACAGGGCCCCTTGCGTGAAGTCCTTGTCGGGGTGCATGACGCCGTCCAGCACCGCACGGCCCACCTTCCCGGGGAAGAGATGGGCATAGGTCGCGCCCAGCTCCGTGCCGTACGAGAAGCCGTAGTAGTTCAGCTTCCTGTCGCCCACGGCCGCACGAATCCGGTCTAGGTCCCTGGCCACATTGGTGGTCGTCAGATACGGCAGGAGAGGGCCGGACTTCTTCGCGCAGTGCGCCGCGAAGTTACGGGTCGCGTCCATCCACTGCCGGACCTCGGTGGGGGTGTCGGGCGTGGAGTCGACCGAGTTGAGCGCATCGGTCTCCCGGTCGGTGAGACAGTTGACGGGCTCGCTGTTGCCGACTCCGCGCGGATCGAAGCTCACCAGGTCATAGCGGGTGTTGAGCTTCGCGAACGTAGGCGTGAAGGCAGGCAGCGTGTCGACACCGGAGCCGCCGGGGCCGCCGAAGTTGTAGATGAGTGAACCGATGCGCTTGCCGGGCCCTGTCGCGCGATGACGGATCAGTGCCAGCGGGATCGTTTTTCCCCCGGGTTTGGTGTAGTCGAGGGGAACGTTCAGCGTGGCGCAGGTCCAGCCGGAGCCCGGCGCCTTTCCCCCGCCCTGCGCCTGGGAAGGGGCGGGGCACGTGGTCCAGGCCGACGGGGCCGGGGCCGGAGGCCTGGCGACGGCGCCCTCGGCCGTCGACGGGGTGTCAGCTGCTGTCGGCGTGTCAGCAGGCGACGCTGTGGCAGCAGGCGGGGCCGGTACGGCCGCGACCGCCGGCCCGCCAAGCAGCAGGGAAGCGGCAGCGGCGCACCCCACAGCACGGCCGAATGCACGACGAGGCACGCCGATCCATGTCTTACGGGGCGGCTCGTGGGCGGGAGCTGCCGGAGGCGGCGTACGGAACGACGTACGCAGCGACGACAGGAACAGTGTACGAAGCGGTGCGGGGTCGGGCAGGGGGAGCAGTGCGGGGCCGGGCGGGGAGAGCGGCGCGGGGCCGGGCGCGTGGAATCGTGCGGGGAGGGACGAGCGGAGCGACAAACGCGCCGACAGGCGCGATGGCTTACGAGGCGTCATATTTTCATCCTCTGACGACCCGTCGGATACCGCCTGGCACACGGGCCGTACGGGGGACAGGCAGACAGTGGCCGATCGCCCGGCCCGCCCGACTTCAGCAAGCCGACCCCACTACCCCCGACCCCACTACCCCCGACCCCACCACCCCTGACCCCACCACCCCCGTTCCAGCACACCCGCCCCCAGCACGCCCAGGTTGCCCGCCGGGGCAATTCGGATCCGGATTGCCGACCGGCTCTTCGGCGCTTGGTGCCTGTACGCGTAACCTTGAAGGATGGAACGCACGGGCCGGGGGGAAGGGCCGCAAGTGAGCTGGTTCTGGTGGGTGTTCATATTCTTCATGGTCGGCGGCTTCGGCTGGGTCGCGGATACGGGCCGCACCGCGCTGCGCACTCGCCATGAGCGCCGGATGGAGCGGCTGGAGACAGCTGAGCGGGAGCGCAGGGAGATCGAGGCGGCGAACAAACCGCCCGAGCCGGTCTGCGGCTGCACACACCACCTCGCCAAGCACGACCGGCAGGGAAAGTGCCATGAGACCGTCGAAGTACCGATGTCCTGGGATGAGAACAAGAAGCCGCTGAGCTTCGAGCCAGGGGTTTGCAACTGTCAGCAGTACGTGGGTCCGCAGCCGTTGTCCCAGGTGTACGCGGAAGATCTGACCGACCTGGCCTGACCGACCTGGCCTGACCGGCCTGCCACGACCGGCCGCCGACCGGCAACGCCGGCCCTGCTTGACGGGGCCCTGGCTGATGAGACCCGGCTTGACGAGGCCCACCCCCGGTGGAGAGAGCCGAAGGGACACAGGGAGCAGCGTCAGGCCCTGTCGCTCCGACAGGCCCTGTCGCCCCGTCAGGAACCGGCAGGCTGCCCGATCAGCATCATCGGCGCGCCCGCGACCCGGGTGAGGATCACGGTGGCCGCGTTGGGTCCCTGGGGCTTGACCCGGCGGCGTACCTCCTCCGGTTCGACTGCCGAGCCGCGCTTCTTGACCGTGAGGTTCCCGACTTCCCGCTCTCGCAACAGGGCTTTCAGCCTTTTCAGGCCGAAGGGGAGTTCATCCGTGATCTCGTAGGCCGTCGCGTACGGCGTCGGGCGCAGTTCGTCCGCCGTGATGTAGGCGATGGTCTCGTCGATGAGCCCGCCGCCGAGCTCCTCGGCCACCTCGGCGACGAGATGGGCGCGGATGACGGCGCCGTCCGGTTCGTACAGATACCGGCCCGGCGTCCGTACTTCGGGGTCGGGGAGTCCGCGGTCTGTGAGGGTGGCTCCTGACGGAAGCAGGGTGGCGCGGCGCAGCCCCGGTTCCGTGCCGAACCAGAGGACCGCTTCCTTGACGTCACCGCTGTCGGAGATCCACTCCGCTTCGGCGCCACTGGGGACCATCTCGTGCGGGATGCCGGGAGCGATCTTGATAGCGCCCGCTGTCCCGTGCGACGGACCGGAGGCGATTCGGTCGGTCACTGCACCCGTGGCCCAGGACAGCGGCGGTGAGTACGCCTCGGGGTTGAAGATCCGGCCCCGCCCGCCACGCCGTGCAGGGTCGACGAAGACCGCTTCGTACGGATCTGTGACGACCTGTGACACATCTGTGCACCGCACCTCGATCAGGCTGCTCAGCCCGAGGACGGCGGCGTTGGCCCGTACGACTTCGGCCGTCAGCGGATCACGGTCGACCGCCAGTACGGAGATCCCGGCGCGGGCGAACGCCAACGCGTCCCCGCCGATACCGCAGCACAGGTCGGCGACGTTGCGTACGCCCAGGCCGGCGAAGCGGCGGGCGCGGTACTCGGCGACGGATTTACGTGTGGACTGTTCCACGCCGTTGGGCGTGAAGAACATCCGGTGCGCGTCGTCGGCGCCGAATTTCGGGACGGCCCGCTGCCGCAGGCGCGCCTGGGCGAGGGCCGTGGAGACCAGCTCGGTGGGGTACGTGCGGCGCAGCCGGGTGGCGACGGCCAACTCCTGGGAAGGGTCGTACTCCCGTAGCGAGGCGAGCAGGGCGGCGCCCTCATCGGTGAACAGCGTGGTGAAGGCGTCGAGGTCGGTCACCCGTCCATTGTGGGTGATGCGGTTCATGTGGTTCGTGTGGGTGATCCGGGTGGCTTCGGGTAGTGCGGATGGTGCCGGATATGGGGGCCGGATGCGGTGGGGGCGGTGCCCGGCGTGGTGCGGGCGGGCGCAGCCGTACGTCCGGTGAGGCCTTGAGTGGTACACGGCGCACGGCGCACACCACACGGCACACGACGCCCCCGGCCGGGGCCGGGAGGAGGAAGCCGCAGCAGACATGGCCGGGGCTCATTGGCACTCCGCTTGACCGAGTGCTAACTGCCGTCCTAGTCTCAGTTCTGGCACTCCCCACGGGAGAGTGCCAAATCTGGCGACGGGCCGGTCCGGCACCCGCGACGACGGATCCATCCGGTCGCCACTCAGACAGTTCACCCCGTGAGATCTCCGAAGGGGGAGACCGGATCGTGTCGACAACCAGCTCCAAGGTTGCCATTAAGCCGCTCGAGGACCGCATTGTGGTCCAGCCGCTCGACGCCGAGCAGACCACGGCCTCCGGCCTGGTCATTCCGGACACCGCCAAGGAGAAGCCCCAGGAGGGCGTCGTCCTGGCCGTGGGTCCGGGCCGCTTCGAGAACGGCGAGCGTCTTCCGCTCGACGTCAAGGCCGGCGATGTCGTGCTGTACAGCAAGTACGGCGGGACCGAGGTGAAGTACAACGGCGAGGAGTACCTCGTCCTCTCGGCTCGCGACGTTCTCGCGATCGTCGAGAAGTAATTCACCGACGTATTTCTTGATCTGCGCCCCTGGCCCCGCATCTGCTGTGTTCGCACAACGAGTGACGGGCACCCGGGGGCGCAGTTCGTTTTGAGAGGACTGAATCAGCTCCATGGCGAAGATCCTGAAGTTCGACGAGGACGCCCGTCGCGCCCTTGAGCGCGGCGTCAACAAGCTTGCCGACACGGTCAAGGTGACGATCGGCCCCAAGGGCCGCAACGTCGTCATCGACAAGAAGTTCGGCGCTCCCACCATCACCAACGACGGTGTCACGATCGCCCGTGAGGTCGAGCTCGACGACCCGTACGAGAACCTCGGTGCGCAGCTGGTGAAGGAGGTGGCGACCAAGACCAACGACATCGCGGGTGACGGCACCACCACCGCCACCGTGCTGGCCCAGGCGCTGGTCCGCGAGGGTCTGCGCAACGTCGCCGCCGGCGCTTCGCCCGCCTCCCTGAAGAAGGGCATCGACGCCGCGGTCAAGGCTGTGTCCGAGGAACTCCTCGCGACCGCCCGCCCGATCGATGACAAGTCCGACATCGCCGCTGTCGCCGGTCTCTCCGCTCAGGACAAGCAGGTCGGTGAGCTCATCGCCGAGGCCATGGACAAGGTCGGCAAGGACGGTGTCATCACCGTCGAGGAGTCGAACACCTTCGGCCTGGACCTGGACTTCACCGAGGGCATGGCCTTCGACAAGGGCTACCTCTCGCCGTACATGGTGACCGACCAGGAGCGCATGGAGGCCGTCCTCGACGACCCGTACATCCTGATCCACCAGGGCAAGATCGGTTCGATCCAGGACCTGCTGCCGCTCCTTGAGAAGGTCATCCAGGCGGGCAGCTCCAAGCCGCTGCTGATCATCGCCGAGGACGTCGAGGGCGAGGCCCTGTCGACTCTGGTCGTGAACAAGATCCGCGGCACCTTCAACGCGGTCGCGGTCAAGGCCCCCGGCTTCGGCGACCGCCGCAAGGCGATGCTCGGCGACATGGCCACCCTCACCGGTGCCACGGTCATCGCCGAGGAGGTCGGCCTCAAGCTCGACCAGGCCGGTCTCGACGTGCTGGGCACCGCCCGCCGCGTGACCATCACCAAGGACGACACCACCATCGTCGACGGCGGTGGCAAGGCTGACGAGGTCCAGGGCCGCGTCAACCAGATCAAGGCCGAGATCGAGTCCACGGACTCCGACTGGGACCGCGAGAAGCTCCAGGAGCGCCTCGCGAAGCTGGCTGGCGGCGTGTGCGTGATCCGTGTCGGTGCCGCCACCGAGGTGGAGCTCAAGGAGAAGAAGCACCGTCTGGAGGACGCCATCTCCGCGACCCGCGCCGCGGTCGAGGAGGGCATCGTCTCCGGTGGTGGCTCCGCTCTGGTGCACGCGGTCAAGGTGCTCGAAGGCAACCTGGGCAAGTCCGGTGACGAGGCGACCGGTGTCGCGGTCGTCCGCCGCGCCGCTGTCGAGCCGCTGCGCTGGATCGCCGAGAACGCCGGCCTTGAGGGCTACGTCATCACCTCGAAGGTCGCCGAGCTCGACAAGGGCAACGGCTTCAATGCCGCGACCGGTGAGTACGGCGACCTGGTGAAGGCCGGCGTCATCGACCCGGTCAAGGTCACCCGCTCCGCGCTGGAGAACGCCGCGTCCATCGCTTCGCTGCTGCTCACGACCGAGACCCTGGTCGTCGAGAAGCCGGTGGAGGAGGAGCCCGAGGCGGCCCACGGTCACGGCCACTCGCACTGAGGCTGACCTGACGCACGTCTGAGGCCCGGCGCCCCTTCGAAATGAAGGGGCGCCGGGCCTCGCGGTGTTACGGGACGGGTCTCAGGCGGTACGGGGGCTGGGCAGCAGGGGCCTTGGGGTAGGGGTAGGGGTAGGGGTACGGGGAGCAGGCCTTGGACTACGGCTCGTGGTCAGGGTCCGGGCCCGGGATCCGGGGGCCCGGACCGGCCCAGGCCCGGCTCAGGCCCGGCCCAGGCCCGGCTCAGGCCCGGCTCAGGCCCGGCCCAGGCCCGGCCCAGGCCCGGCTCAGGCCCGGCTCAGGCCCGGCCCAGGCCCGGCCCAGGCCCGGCTTGGTCTGGCCCGTTCGGCCCCGGCTCGCCCCGCTTCTGTCCCGCCTTGTCCTCGACTAGGCGGAGTGCGTCAGGTCCGAGGGAAGTACCGGATCCGCGAACTCCCGCCCCGACGCGTACCGTTCGAGCTCATCCAGAGCCTGGTCGGCCATCCGGTGCAGCTCACCCCCGAGCGATCCTGCGACATGTGGCGTGAGCAGGACGTTCGGCAGGTCGTAGAGCGGGGAGTCCGTGTACGGGGTCTCGGGATCCGTCACATCCAGCACCGCGTGGAGCCGCCCGCTCGACAGCTCGGGAAGCAGCGCGTCCTCGTCGATCAGCGAGCCACGGGCCGTGTTGATCAGCGTCGCCCCCTCCCGCATCGCGGCCAGCTGGCGGGCTCCGATCATGTGCCGGGTGGCCGGAAGCTGCGGGGCGTGCACGCTGACGATGTCGCTGTGGGCGCACAGTTCGTCCAGCGGTGCCGGCTCCACACCGAGCGCGGTGGCCTCGGCGGTACCGACGTACGGGTCGTACAGCAGGACCCGGAGATCGAAGGGGCGCAGCAGCTCGATCACCCGGCGGCCGATCCGGGAGGCTCCGATGATCCCGACGGTGCGGTGGTAGTTGCCCGCACCGTCCAGCTCGTCCCGCCAGTCCTGGTCGCCGCGCATCTCGCGGTACCGGCGGGCGGACTGCAGGACACGCTTGTTGGCGAGCAGGATCGCGGCGAGGGTGTACTCGGCCACCGGCAGCGCATTGGCCGCGGCGGCCGAAGCGACGGTGATGCCGCGTTCCCAGCACGCCTCCGTGATGTGGTGCTTGACCGAGCCCGCCGCGTGGACGACGGCGCGGAGCCGGGGCGCGGAATCCAGGATCCGGGGAGTGAGCGGGGTCGCACCCCAGCAGGTGAGGAGGACTTCGGCCTCGGCGAGCGCTGTGGCGACCTCGGCCGTGGGGTGCGCCAGGTCGTGGGCGACCAGTCGACTGTCCGTACGAGCCAGGGCATTGAGCCGGACGTGGTGGCGCTCGGCGAAAAGTCGTTCCACGATGCCCGGAGCCATCGCGAGCAGGACACCCGGCCGATTGTCAGTGGCGTGGTGCATGGTGGTCCCAGTGCTCCTTCTCGGTTGCTCCGGGCGCAGCCCGGTAGGAGTCGGCCCGGTCTGTGGCGGCCCGGGTGGGGGCGCCACAGACCGCGGCAGCCCGGGTGGGGGCGGCTCGGGTGTGGTGGCTCGGGCCGGGGCGGACGGCGGCGGTCATTTGACACTTCCGGCGGTGAGGCCCGCCTTCCAGTGCCGCTGGAGGGAGACGAAGGCGACGATCAGGGGGATGACGGCGAGGAGGGAGCCGGTGACCACGAGCGGGTAGAAGCTCGGCTCGCCATGGGTGTTGGTGTTCCACGAGTACAGGCCGAGGCTCAACGGGAAGAGATCGCGGTCCGAGAGCATGACCAGGGGGAGGAAGAAGTTGTTCCAGATCGCTGTGAACTGGAAGAGGAAGATCGTCACAAATCCCGGCATCATCATGGGCATACCGATGGACCAGAAGGTCCGAAGCTCACCGGCCCCGTCGATCCGGGCCGCTTCCAACGCCTCGTTCGGTATGTAGCCGGCGCTGAAGACCCGGGCGAGGTAGACGCCGAACGGGTTGACCAGGACCGGGATCAGCACCGACCAGTAGGTGTTGACGATGCCGATCTTGCTCGCGAGCAGATACATCGGCAGTGCGAGTGCGGTGGTCGGCACCAGCACACCGAGCAGGACGAGTCCGAAGAGCTTCTCCTTGCCCCGGAACTCGTACTTGTCGAAGGCATATCCGGCGGCGACGCAGATCAGCGAGCAGAGGACGGCGCCCACACCCGCGTACAGCAGGCTGTTGCCGTACCAGCGGAAGTAGACGCCGCCACCGTAGGACGTCAGATCGGAGATGTTCTGGCCGAGGTTGAAGCCCTTGAAGGAGAAGGCGTTGCCCGAGAGCAGCCCGCCGGTGTCCTTGGTGGAGGCAGTGACCAGCCAGATGAGCGGGAAGAGCATGTAGACGACGGCGAGCACCAGCGCGCCGTTGACAGCGGTCTTCGACAGCCACCGGTTCTTCGGTGCCGGGCGGGGGCTCATGCGTTCTTCCCCTTACGGCCGGTGAAGCGGGTGACGAGGAACGACAGCAGTGCGGCAGTGAGAGCCAGCAGCACGGATGCGGACGCCGCGAGCCCGTAGTCGTTGCGGGAGAAGGCGGCCGTGTACGCGTACATGTTCGGTGTCCAGGTGGAGGAGACGGCGGACCCGGCGCCGCTGTTGAGGATCAGCGGCTCGGTGAACAACTGGAGCGAGCCGATGATGGTGAACAGCGCGACCATCACGACGGAGGCGCGGATCAGCGGGAGCTTGATACTGACGGCGGTGCGCCAGCCGCCGGCGCCGTCCACGGTGGCCGCTTCGAGGACCGATCGGTCGATGGCCTGGAGGGCGGCGTAGAAGATCACCATGTTGTAGCCGAGCCACTCCCACAGCGCGATGTTGACGACGGAGGGGAGAGCGCCCGACGAGGAGAAGAAGTTGAAGCCGATACCGCCCGAGTGCATCGCGGAGACCACGGGGCTCAGTCCGGGTGTGTAGAGGTAGACCCAGACCAGCGCCGCGATGATGCCGGGTACGGCGTGCGGCAGAAAGAGCGCGAGCTGGAAGAAGCGCTTGGCGCGGGCCAGCGCGGAGTCCAGCAGAAGTGCGAGTGCGAGGGCGCCGCAGACCATCAGGGGGATGTAGATGACGCAGTATCCGAGCAGTACGCCGAAGCCCTCGCGGAAGGCCCGGTCACCCAGCGCCGCCGCATAGTTGTCGAGACCCGAGAACACGGACTCGGAGCCGCCGAACCCCAGTCCCGACTGCTTCTCGGTGAAGAGGCTGAGCCAGACCGCGTATCCGATCGGCACCAGCATCACAGCGGTGAAGAGGACGAAGAACGGGGTCAGCAGAATCGCGGCGGCGCGGGTGCGGGCCTTCATACCGGTCAGCCCTCGACCTTCAGTCCGCGCTTCTTCAGTTCCTGGACAGTCGCGTCATGGCCGGCCTTGACCGATCCGGTGACCGTGGCGCCGCCACTGGCGACCTTGCCGAACTGGTCCTTGATCGCGGTGTTGGTGGTGCCGGTCGCCGGCCCCCAGGTCCAGCCCTGTTTGATCGACGCTGCCGCGGTGCCGAACAGCTGGTAGATGTCCTGGCCGCCGTAGTACGAGGCGTCGAAGGCCTTCTTCGCGGCGGGCAGCAGCTCGGTCGCGGCCGGGTAGGCGCTGGACGTGCCCGAAGCGATACGGGCCTTGATGCCGTCCTGCGTGGTCGACATCCACTTGGCGAACTCGACGGCCGCTTCGGCGTGCTTGCTGTCCTTGGTCACGGCCCAGGTGGAGCCACCGAGCATGCCGCTGGCGGCCTGTCCGTCCCAGGTCGGCATGGGCGCGATGGCCCACTTGCCCTTCTGCTCGGGCAGGGTGGACTTCAGGACTCCGGCCCCCCAGGCGGCGCCCAGATAACCGATGGTGCCGCTGTTCTTCAGGGAGTTGGTCCACTCAGGGCTGAACGACGCCTGCGACCGGATCAGATCATCCTTGATGAGCCCCTGCCAGTATCCGGAGACCTTGGTGGTGGCGGAGTCCGTGGTGTTGATCTTCCAGGTGTCCGCGTCCGCCTTGAACCACTGGGCGCCGGCCTGCCAGGCCATCGCCTCGAAGGTGGTCGGGTCGTCCGGGAAGAAGGTGCCGATCCGGGCCTTCTTGTCGGCCTTCTTGACCTTCTCCGCCGCCTTGCGGAAGTCGTCCCAGGTCTTGGGGACCGCGATGCCGTACTTGCTGAACAGGTCCTTGCGGTAGTAGAAGGCCTGCGGCGACGCGTCGAACGGGACGGCCCAGTTCTTACCGCCCAGTGTGGTCTGCTCGACAGCCTGCGGCAGGAACTTCTTCTTGACGTCGTCGGTCATGTACTTGCTGATGTCCTGGAGCGCGCCCTGGCTGACGTACTCAGGCAGCTGGGGGTACTCGATGGAGACCAGGTCGGGGGCGTTGCCGGCCTTGACCGCGTTGGAGATCTTGGCGTAGCCGCCCGCGTTGCCGGACGGGATCTCCTCGTACTTCACCTGAATGTTCTTGTGCGAGGCGTTGAACGCGTCCACGGTCTCCTTGGAGCCCTTGGCCCAGCCCCAGAACGTGATGCTCACAGGCTTGCCGTCCGTGCCCTTCGCGGAGTCGTCGCCGCTGCTGCCGCAAGCCGTGAGGACGGCCAGGGCGGTGGCGGCGCCGGCTATGGAAAGGGTCGTTCTGCTCCAACTGCGGCTCACAGCGAGACTCCTGAGTTAGCGGCGACATTGACGTTGGCCGTGATCCTTGGCCCCGCAATGACCGAAGTCAAGAGCGAAAGATTGAATGATCGAAAAAAGATCAGAGTGTTATCGAAATCTGGTCCGAATCTGGTCCGGGGTGCTCAGGTCTCGGGCACGCAGCTCTCGGGCACCCAGACCTCAGACACCCACTGCGAGTTACCGGGGCGCGGCGGCCCCGCAGGAGGCCCGTACGTGCAGTCTGGGCAGCAGTGCCAGATGCTGACCGGCCTCCTGCTCCTGGCGCTCCTCCGCCCTGGTGCGTGGCCCCGTGCTCAGCCGCTCGACCAGCAGCCGGGTCCCGTACAGCCCGACCTGGCGTTTCGGCGGTGCCACCGCGGTGAGCGGTGTGTCCGCGAGGGCGGCCACCTCGTCGTCATAGGCGACCAGAGCCAGATCCTCCGGTACGCGTACGCCCAACTCGGCCAGGCGCTGCACCAGATGAATGGCGTCCACGTCGTTGTGGACCAGGGCAGCCGTCACGCCCCCAGTGGCCACCGCGGACTGCACGGCCCGTACGGCCTCCTCGAAACGGCCCCGGTCCAGCTCGGCCGGCACCGAATCGATCACGGGCCGCGGCTGCTCAAGACCCAGCGCCCCCAGGGCCTCCTCGTACCCCGCCCGTACGGCGAACGCAGTCGGGCTGTCCGTACGCGCGACCAGCAACGGCGCGCCATGGCCGAGGCGGACCAGATGGCGCACGGCCAGCAGAACTCCGTGCCGGTGGTCGGAACAGACCCGGTCCATGTCGTCGAGAGGGCTGCCCAGCGCGGGCTGCCGTTCCAGAAGCACGGCGGGCACCGGCAGCTCCGACATCCAGTCGCCGTAAGCCGCCTGGTCGCCCGCCGCCTGCCAGCCCGGCGCGATCAGCACCCCCTCGGCGCCCGACGCCAGCAGGCCCTCGGTGCGGGCCTTGTCCTCCTCGGGGCGGTAGTCGGAGATCCGCAGGATCAGCCGTGCGCCGGCCTGCGCGGCCGCATCGTGCGCACCTCTGATCACCTCGGCGAAGTAGTACGTCGCGGAGGGTGCCAGCAGCCCGAGAACAAGTCCGCCGCTCGTCTGGGCCGCGGTTCCGGCCAGGGTTTTTGCGACCGACGCTCCTGTCGGCCGCGGCCAGGAGACCGAGCCGTGCACGCGGTCGAGCAGGCCGCGTTCCGCCAGTGTCTCGACGTCCCGCCGGGCTGTGACGGGGGAAACGCCGAGCTGCGCCGCAAGATCGGATACGCGGGCCGATCCCTGCTCCCGTACGAGTGCGAGCAGTCGGTCATGGCGTTCGTCGGCACTCTCGCGCACGGCGGCGGTCCCCTCGTGGTCCGGTGGTCGGCTGGTGTGGTGGCGGCTGGTGCGGTGGCGGGCCGGGCCGGGCGAATGCCACGGTCAGACCCTAGTGCAGTGTGATCGAACGATGGAAGTTTCGATCATTCGTCACTCTTGTATTGACGTTCGATCATCCAGGGGTTCAGGATTCCGGGCGACGCCGAAGTCCGCCCCCAGGGAGCATCATGCTGAGCCCGATCCCGTCGAGCGGACCCGGCCGCCCCGGTCCGAACGGTCAGCCTGTTCAGCCAAACCCGCAAAGCGAGTTCAGCCCGCTCGCCCGGCCGGCCCTGCCCGGCGAGTCCGCCAGGCTCGCCGAGCCCGCCCCGCCCGGCCACGCCGGGCGGCTCAGCCCGTACACCGGCTGGGTTCGTGCCGACTGGGAGGCCGCCGCCGATGAACTGCTGCTGGCTGTGCGGCCCTATGCGTCGCCCCGTCATGGTCTGATCAATCTCCCCGGCCACCGGCCCAGTTGGTCGGGTGCACGCTCCGACGGCCTTGAAGGGTACGCCCGCACCTGGCTTCTCGCCGCCTTCCGGGTCGCGGGAGCGGAGGGCCGTGATCCGCATGGCTTCCTCCCGCGCTATGCCGAGGGCCTCGCGGCCGGCACGTCACCCGGCCCGCAGGAGAGGGACGAGGGAACGGACACCGGCGGTGCGGACCGGTGGCCCCGGATGGCGGACACGTCGCAGGCCGTCGTGGAATCCGCATCCGTAGCGCTCGGTCTGCGCCTTACCCGGCCCTGGCTCTGGGACTCCCTGGACGACCGCACACAGCAGCAGGCCGTCGAATGGCTGCTGCCCGCGCTCGGACCGTCGCCGGTGAACAACAACTGGTGGCTCTTCGGCCTCACCGTCGCCGGATTCCTGCAGGACGCCGGGATCGAAACCGAACGGGCACGGCGGACGATCGACCGAGCGCTGGAGCGCATCGAGGAGTGGTGGCTCGGCGACGGCTGGTACAGCGACGGACCCAACCGTTCCTTCGACCACTACAACGCGTGGGCCATGCACTTCTATCCGGTTCTGCACGCCCACCTCGCCAGGGATGAGGAACTGCTCGCCCGGTACGGGCCGCGGCTGCACGCCCATCTCGACGCGTACACGCGGATGTTCGGTGCGGACGGTGCGCCCATGCCGTACGGCCGCTCGCTCAGCTACCGGTTCGCCGCCGCAGCCGCCCCTTGGCTCGGGGCAATGACCGGCCACACCCCACTGACGCCGGGTGCCACCCGCCGCCTGGCATCCGGAACCCTGCGGTACTTCCTGGACCGGGACGTGGCTGGGCAGCGGGACGAGGCGCCGCAGCCACGCTCAAGGCCGGGGGAGCCGCCGGCCCCGGTGGACCCGCCCGCCCGTGCCCGGAGCCGTGCGGCACGACGTCACGCGACCGATGAACGCGGACTGCTCACCCTGGGCTGGCACGCCCCGTACGATCCGATCGTCCAGCCGTACTCGGGCCCCGCGTCGCCCTACTGGGCGTCCAAGGGGTTTCTGGGGCTGCTGCTGCCCGCCGGTCATCCCGTGTGGACGGCGGTGGAGGAGCCCTTGCCGGCCGAGACGGAAGACGCCGTGACCGTACTGGATCCGCCTGCCATGCTCGTCCAGTCCACCGTGGCAGACGGCCTCGTACGGCTTCACAACCACGGCAGTAACCACGTCGGCGAGGACGACGAACCGGGATACTCCCGCTACGCGTACTCCACCCGTACCGGATTCACGACCGTCGACCCACCGACCGCATCGACGGCACCGGCCGCACCGGCCCCACCGACCGCACCGACCGCACCGACCCCACCGACCGCACTGCGCGACAACCACTTCGCCCTGGTCATCGATGGTGAGTCCACCTCCCGCGGCCCCGCCACGCCCCTTGCTTCCGGGCCCGGTTGGGTCGCTTCCGTGACCACACCGCTGCCCGGAGTACGGATCGTCTCCGCGACGATGGCCCACGGCCGTGCGGAGCTCCGTGCGCACCTGGTGGCCGGTGCGGACGTCGGTACGCCCGTACGCCAGACCGGCTGGGCCCTCGCCGCAACGAGCCCGTCCGGCGAGGGCGCCACACACACTCCGCCCGCCGCCGCGGTGCAGACCGCCTCCCCCTTGGCCGCTCAGCCGGCCACCTCTCTGACGGCCCAGCTCCACCCCCTCCACGGCTACACCGGAACGGCACACCAACTCGACGCAGGCCACACCCTGTTCGGCCCGGCCTCGCGGATTCTGACGCTCGACGGCGTCACCACCGCGCCCCTTTCGCTCTTCGTCAGCCTCGCTTCGCTCACTGCCGAATGGGATCCCGGCCCCGTCGCCGCCCTCGCGTACATCCGTGTCAGAGCTCCCCGCACGATCCACGTGACCTGGCAGGACGGCACCACCGCCGTACTGCAACTCCCGGAACCTCCGGAGGAACGATGAGACTTCGCCCCGCGCGTACCCCTCTGGCCGCACCCGCAGCGACCGGCCTGACAGCGACCGGCCTGACAGCAACCGGCCTGACAGCAACCGGACTGGTCACCACCGCACTGCTCACCACCGCACTGCTCACATCCGCACCGGCCACCCCAGCCCAGGCAGCTCCCCACCCCGGAGCCACCTACCACGTCGACTGTTCGGCCACCCCCGCTGCCCCCGCCGGGCCAACCACCCCCACCCGGAGCAACGGCTCGGCACTCCACCCCTGGACCACCCTCGACGAGGCCAACGCCCACACCTACGGCCCCGGCGACCGTCTCCTCCTCAAACGAGGCGCGACGTGCACAGGTTCCCTCGCTCCGAAGGGGGCCGGCTCCTCCCGTGCCCCCTTCACCATCGCCGCCTACGGTCCCGGCGGCGGACGCGCCGCGATCGACGGTGCCGGCGCGCACGACGCCGTACTCCTCTCCAACACCCAGTACGTACACCTGTCCGGACTGGAGATCACCAACGCCGCCGACCCCGGCAGCGAGCGCAACGCCGTCCGGCTTCGCCTCACCGACTACGGCACCGCCCACGGCTTCGAGATCGACCACCTCTACATCCACGACGTACGCGGCGGCGATGCCAAGACACTCACCGGTTCCAGCGCCATCCACATCGACGTCGAGGGCACGGCGAAGGCCAGCAGTTACGACGGCCTGGACATCCACCACAACCGCATCGAGAACGTCGACCGCGAAGGCATCTACTTCAAGTCGACGTTCTCCAAGCGGGATCTGGTCGGCGAGCAACAGGACCCGAACGCCTACCCCGGCCCCTGGACCCCGTCCACCGGCGTCCGTGTCCACGACAACACTCTGAAGTCCATCGGCGGCGACGGGATGAAGCTCGACACCACCAGCGGCGCGATCGTGGAGCGCAACCGGGTCGACGGATTCCAGCTGCGTTCACCCTCAGCCAACGCCGGCATCTGGACGTTCAACACGGATGACACCCTGATCCAGCACAACGAGGTCTCGGGCGGCGGGAACAGCCACGACGGCATGTCGTTCGACGCGGACGGCGCCTCCAGCCACACGGTCTTCCAGTACAACTACAGCCACGACAACCAAGGCGGCTTCCTGCTGGTCTGCCCCTACAGCGGGGCGAAGACGGTCGACACGGTCGCCCGGTACAACATCAGCCACAACGACGGCGCCCGGCTGCTCCAGAACTGCGCCGGCCCCATCCTCAACACCCAGATCTACAACAACTCGTTCTCCAACAAAGAGACGATCCCCGGGTACCTGGTCCAGGACGACAACAGCAGCCCCGCCACCACCCGGCACGAACAGCACATCCGCAACAACATCTTCGTGAGCTACGGAACCGGCGGCTACGGCTTCTCCCACCCGACGGCCGGCCTGGCACTCGATCACAACGCGTTCTACGGGATCGACATGACCCGCCCCGACCCCGGGGGCATCACATCCGACCCGCTGCTGCGCGACGACTTCCGCCTGACGAAGGGCTCCCCGGCCATCGGCGCCGGAACAGCCATCGCCGACAACGGCGGGAAGGACTACTTCGGCAACAGGCTCAAGCCCGGCGCTCCCAGCATCGGCGCCTACGCCGGACCGGGCGTCAACCGCTGATCAGGCGCCTGCGCGGACCGGGCACCAACCGGAGACCAGGCACCAGCCGCCATGACGTGGGAGCCGGGGCCCGGCGCCGGCGACCCGCGGGTGCCGTCACTGCGGACCGTACTTGCGGCCCGTCCTGGAGGTAATCCCTCCGAGCAGGCCGCGCGGCGCCAGCTTCGCCGCGCCCATCAGCGCCTTGTACCGGGGGTCGGGAATCGACAGGGACTTCCCGCGTGCGAGATCGGCGAGCGCCGCCGCGACCACCTTGTCCGCGTCCAGCCACATCCACCCGGGGATGTTGTCCGTCCCCATGCCCGCCCGCTCATGGAACTCCGTACGTACGAAACCGGGGCACAGCGCCATCAGCCGCACCCCCGAGCCGCTCAGATCCCTGGCCGCACCCTGGGTGAACTGCACGACCCAGGCCTTCGAAGCGCCGTACGTCCCGCGCGGCAGGAACGCCGCGACGGACGCCACATTGACGACGCCACCGCGACCGCGGTCCCGCATCCCCGGCACGGCGGCGGACGTCAGCCGCAGAACTGCCTCGCAGTGCACCTTGAGCATGGTCAGTTCCTCGGCCATCGGGACGTCGAGAAAACGGCCCTTGTTGCCGAACCCGGCGTTGTTGACCAGCAGGTCGACCGCGCTCCTGGAATCCGAGAGCCGCTCCTCGACGAGGGCGATGCCCGCGTCGGTGCCGAGGTCCGCCGTCAGGACCTCGGCCTCGATGCCGTGCCGGTCGTGCAGCTCGGTCGCCTGCTCCTGCAACCGCCCGGTGTCGCGGGCCACCAGCACGAGGTTGTGCCCGTCCGTGGCCAGTCGCCGCGCGAAGGCGGCCCCGATTCCCGCTGTCGCGCCCGTGATCAGTGCTGTCGTCATGGCCGGAACGTTAGTGCCCCGCCCCGCGCGGCCGGCGACCGTGCATCCTGCCGTCACCGTGGGCGGCCCGGTGACTCCGTCCCCGAGTCCTCCGCCGGGCTCTCCCCGGCACCCCTCCCGGGTAATAGCCGACCAGCGACAATCGGCGTCTGCCCCAAGTAGCACTTATGCTCGGCTCATGATCGAGGCCCGTCATCTCCGCGTTCTGCGCGCCGTAGCCGCCACCGGTTCCTTCTCCGCCGCCGCCCGCGAACTGGGCTGCACCCAGCCCGCGGTCAGCCAGCAGATGAAGGCCCTTGAGGCGTCGTCGGGTACGACGCTGCTGATCCGTACGGGCCGCGAAATGCGCCTCACACAGGCGGGCGAGGCGCTGGTCCGCCACGCGGGCGGCATCCTCGCCGGGCTGACGGCCGCCGAGGAGGAGGTGGCGGCCATCGCCGGGCTGCGTGCGGGCCGGGTGCGGCTGGTGTCGTTCCCCAGCGGCAGTTCGACCCTGGTGCCCACCGCCCTGGCCGCGCTGCGGGCCGCCCACCCCGGCACCCGGGTCTCCCTGGTCGAGGGGGAACCGCCACGCTCCGTCGAGATGGTGCGCGACGGGGACTGCGATGTGGCGCTCGCCTTCCGGTACGGGCCCGCCACGGACGAATGGGACGACCTGGTCGTACGGCCACTGCTCACCGACCGTATGGTCGGCCTGGTCCCCGCGGGGCACCGGCTGGCCGACGCGGAGGCCATCACGGTGGGCGATCTGGCCGACGAGTCCTGGATCGCGGGCTGCCCGCGCTGCCGCCTGCAACTCGTCGAGGTCTGCGAGAGTGCGGGCTTCACCCCCAGGATCGACTTCGCCACGGACGACTATCCGGCCGTGATCGGCCTGGTCGGCGCGGGCCTCGGGGTCGCCGTGCTGCCGGAGCTCGCGATCGAGTCCGTACGCCCCATGGGGGCCAGGACGGTATCGGTGGAACCGGCGGTCCAGCGCGAGATCGTCGCACTGACACTCCCGGACCTCGCCCAGGTCCCCGCGGTGGCGGCGACCCTGGACCGGCTCGCCCGGGCCGCCGCACGCTGAACGCCGCATCACCACGTGCCTGCCTGCCCGCCGTTCCGGGCGGGGGCGGCGAAGCGGAAGCCTGCCGGGGTGGGGCGAGGGGTGCGAAGGGCGGGCGGCGCGGCGGAGGACGTGCTGAAGAGGGCTGGAGACGTGCTGGAGACGTGCTGAAGAGGGCGTACCGAGGTGCGTATTCAAAGGGGTACGTACGCATACGGTCATGGGGCCATGCAGGCATCCGGACCGGTGACGGATGATCGTGCAGGAACGTTTCCCCTCAAGGCTGCGGCGCTACAGGGCTATGCCGGCCCCGGTCCGTTCGGGGTCGCGGCGGTGATCAGCCGGTTGCGTGCGCGCCCCATCAGCTCCTCGCGTTCGTCCTCGGTCAGGCCGCCCCACACGCCGTAGGGCTCCCGTACGGCGAGTGCGTGCGCCGCGCACTCGGCGCGGACCGGGCAGCGCATGCACACCTCTTTGGCCGAGGTCTCACGCGCGCTGCGCGCCGCGCCCCGTTCGCCCTCCGGGTGGAAGAAGAGCGAGCTGTCCACTCCGCGGCAGGCCGCGAGGAGCTGCCAGTCCCATAGGTCGGCGTTGGGTCCGGGAAGGCGGGAAAAATCTGCCATTGCTTGTCCCCTTGAAGCCGTTGCTGAGGCGGGGGCGGTGATGTCGACCGCACCCGCGACCGTCCATCCACGATGTAAGTAGATGTAAATATGACTCATTGCGAATCTAGTCATAGACACCAGCAAAATGGAAGAAAAGCAGCTGAACGGGTCATTACCTTGCAAACTAGACAAATGGGGCGTGGAACTCTCCTCCGCGACCGAGTCCTCACGTAGAGTGCCGAAGGCGGCCGTCCGGCCCGTAACTCTTTCGAGTGACCATCGTTGAGAGAGCGTGGGCGGTTGAATAAAAAGCGCTCGGGCACATGTCCGAGAGGCGTCGACCGCGCAGGTGACGATTAGTACCCAGCCTGGAGGCTCAAGGTGACGCGCATCAGCTGCGGAGGGCGGTCATGACATCCGTCCTCGTCTGCGACGATTCCCCGCTTGCCCGAGAAGCGCTCCGTCGTGCCGTTGCGACGGTGCCCGGCGTCGAGCGTGTGACGACGGCGGCCAACGGTGAGGAAGTCCTCCGCCGCTGGGGAGCCGACCGTTCGGACCTGATTCTGATGGACGTACGCATGCCCGGTCTGGGCGGGGTGGAGACGGTGCGCCGGCTCCTCTCGGCCGACCCCGGCGCGCGGATCATCATGCTGACGGTCGCGGAGGATCTGGACGGTGTCGCCCTGGCGGTCGCCGCCGGTGCCCGCGGCTATCTGCACAAGGACGCCTCCCGCGCCGAACTGCGCGCGACGGTCACGCAGGCGCTCGCCGACCCGACCTGGCGGCTCGCCCCCCGGCGCCTCCGTTCGGCCGAAATGGGCGCGGCGCCCACGCTCACAGCGCGTGAGATCCAGGTACTCGAAGGAATGAGTCACGGACGGTCGAACGCGGAGATCGGACGGGAGCTCTTCCTCTCCGAGGACACGGTGAAGACCCACGCCAGGCGGCTTTTCAAGAAGCTCGGCGCCTCGGACCGTGCACACGCGGTGGCCCTCGGTTTCCGGTGGGGCCTGGTTCGTTAGAGGATGGCCGGCAGGACCCCGTCCGCTCGATGGCGGACGGGGTGGCGGACGCCCCAACTCTGTTTCCCGCGTGATGCCGCATCCTTGAGGTGTGGAGTTCCTCGGGGACGAGTCGTTCGAGCGGGAGGGGAGGGCGCAGCGGATGAGTTCCGGCGCACCTGCTCATAACGCTTCAGTGCACAACTACGAGCGCGGTGAAGCGGACGGTCCGGTGCCAGGGCACCATGGACCGATGCGCGACGACGAGGCTGCCAATGCCCATGGGGCCATCGGGGCGCTCGTCCATCTCGCTGTCGACGGAGACCAGCAGGCCACGCACGACCTGTTGGCACACGTCCATCCGCTGGCCCTGCGCTACTGCCGTACGCGGCTGAACAGGCTGCCCGGAGATGCCCGGCACTTCGTGGAGGACCTCGCTCAGGAGGTCTGTGTCGCCGTCCTGATGGCGCTGCCGCGGTACAAGGACACAGGCAGGCCTTTCGAAGCCTTCGTCTTCGCCATCGCCACCCACAAGGTCGCCGATCTTCAGCGCGCCGCTATGCGCCACCCCGGTTCCACGGCCGTGCCGTCGGACGAGATGCCGGAGCGGCCGGATGATTCGCTCGGCCCCGAGGAGCGCGCGCTGCTCAGCAGCGATGCCGCCTGGGCCAGGAAGCTGCTTGCCAACCTCCCGGAGAACCAGCGTGAGCTGCTGGTGCTGCGCGTCGCCGTCGGGCTGACCGCCGAGGAGACCGGGCAGATGCTGGGGATGTCGCCGGGGGCCGTACGGGTCGCTCAGCACCGTGCGCTGAGCCGGTTGCGGGCACTGGCCGAGCAGTAGGCACTGGCCGAGCCGTAGGTACCGGCCGAGCAGTAGTACTCGCCGAGCCGTACGGATCGGGGGCAGGCCGGGGCGCGGCGCAGCCGGTGGGGTCCGGCGCAGGCACCGGGCCACGCAGGCAGTCGGCTCCCCGGTGCAGGCAGTTCCCCCGTGCGGCCCTCGGCCGGGCCTCCGGGCCCCGGGCGCCGGGGACATTCATCACAGATCCGGCCGGCCCTTCCGCACTCACCGGCAGCCGTCAACCGGCAGGCACGGCAGCGGCCGGAGCCGCCCGGCGGCCGTAACCGGGAGGTGGCGGCGGACCTTCGTGGCTTCCGGTGGGCCGGGGGCCCGGGAGCGCCGCTGTCAGTAGAAACCTCCAAGGATTCCCGATCGGGCTGATCGTGGAATGAGACGCCCCTCCGGCCCGTTAGCATGGACATCCGCACCGATCAAGGCCATTTGGGGAAGGTGTCATGACTGCAAACGTCGACGGAGTGCCCGAGAAATTCGCGACGCTCGGGCTGACATACGACGACGTGCTGCTGCTGCCGGGCGCATCGGAAGTGCTCCCGAACGCCGTCGACACCTCGTCCAGGATCTCGCGGAACGTCACCGTGAACATCCCGCTGCTGTCCGCCGCCATGGACAAGGTCACCGAGGCCCGGATGGCCATCGCGATGGCCCGGCAGGGCGGCGTCGGTGTGCTGCACCGCAATCTCTCGATCGAGGACCAGGCCAACCAGGTCGATCTGGTCAAGCGCTCCGAGTCCGGCATGGTCACCGACCCGATCACGGTGCACCCGGACGCGACGCTGCGCGAGGCCGACGAGCTGTGCGCCAAGTTCCGTATCAGCGGTGTCCCGGTGACCGACGCGGCGGGCAAGCTGCTCGGCATCGTCACCAACCGCGACATGGCTTTCGAGTCCGACCGCAACCGCCAGGTGCGTGAGGTCATGACCCCGATGCCGCTGGTGACCGGCAGGGTCGGCATCTCCGGGACCGACGCCATGGAGCTGCTGCGGCGACACAAGATCGAGAAGCTTCCGCTGGTCAACGACGCGGGCATCCTCAAGGGCCTGATCACGGTCAAGGACTTCGTCAAGGCCGAGAAGTACCCCAACGCGGCGAAGGACGCCGAGGGCAGGCTGCTCGTCGGCGCCGCCGTCGGCGCGAGCCCGGAGGCGCTGGACCGCGCCCAGGCGCTCGCCGAGGCCGGAGCCGACTTCCTGATCGTCGACACCTCGCACGGCCACAACAGCAACGCCCTCAACTGGATGGCGAAGATCAAGTCGGGCGTCTCCGTGGACGTCATCGGCGGGAACGTCGCGACCCGCGACGGCGCGCAGGCGCTGGTCGACGCGGGTGTGGACGGCGTCAAGGTCGGCGTCGGACCCGGTTCGATCTGCACCACGCGTGTGGTCGCCGGTATCGGAGTACCGCAGGTCACGGCGATCTACGAGGCCGCGCTCGCCGCGCGTGCCGCCGGTGTGCCGGTGATCGGCGACGGCGGCCTCCAGTACTCGGGGGACATCGGCAAGGCGCTGGCCGCCGGCGCCGACAGCGTGATGCTGGGCAGCCTGCTCGCCGGGTGCGAGGAGTCGCCCGGTGAGCTGCTGTTCATCAACGGCAAGCAGTTCAAGTCGTACCGCGGCATGGGCTCGCTCGGCGCGATGCAGACGCGTGGCCAGGCCCGTTCGTACTCCAAGGACCGCTACTTCCAGGCCGATGTGTCGTCCGACGACAAGCTCGTACCCGAGGGCATCGAGGGGCAGGTGCCCTACCGCGGCCCGCTCGGCAATGTCCTGCACCAGCTCGTCGGCGGGCTGCGCCAGACGATGGGCTACGTGGGCGCGGCCAGCGTCGACGAGATGGAGAGCAAGGGCCGGTTCGTCCGGATCACGTCGGCGGGGCTCAAGGAGAGCCACCCGCACGACATCCAGATGACGGTCGAGGCGCCGAACTACGCACGGCGCTGAGGCATACGTACCGTACGCACCACCGCGGAAGCCCGCGGGCCGGACGGCCCGCGGGCTTCCGCGTGCGCGTCGGGGATACTGGAACGGCAGACGTAGAGGGAAAGGCCACACATCGTGACTGAGATCGAGATCGGGCGCGGCAAGCGCGGCCGCAGGGCGTACGCGTTCGACGACATCGCCATTGTGCCGAGCCGGCGCACCCGGGACCCGAAGGAGGTCTCGAT
Source organism: Streptomyces sp. NPDC054757 (assembly GCF_053612185.1). Lineage (NCBI taxonomy): Bacteria > Bacillati > Actinomycetota > Actinomycetes > Kitasatosporales > Streptomycetaceae > Streptomyces > Streptomyces sp. NPDC054757. Next base: position 355,940 of record NZ_JBSHBW010000001.1, on the reverse strand, counting down.
CGCCTGGCAGATCGATGCCTACCGGTTCGAGCTGCCGTTCCTGGCCGCTCCGATGGACTCGGTCGTGTCCCCGGAGACCGCCATCCGCATCGGTGAGATGGGCGGCCTCGGAGTCCTGAACCTCGAAGGTCTGTGGACGCGGTACGAGGACCCGCAGCCGCTGCTGGACGAGATCGCCGGGCTGGACGAGGAGACCGCGACGCGGCGTCTCCAGGAGATCTACGCCGCTCCGATCCAGGAGGAGCTGATCGGCCGGCGGATCAAGGAGGTGCGCGACTCGGGTGTGGTCACCGCGGCCGCGCTCTCCCCGCAGCGCACCGCCCAGTTCTCCAAGGCCGTCGTCGACGCGGGCGTCGACATCTTCGTCATCCGCGGTACGACGGTCTCCGCCGAGCATGTCTCGGGCGCTGCCGAGCCGCTGAACCTGAAGCAGTTCATCTACGAACTGGACGTCCCGGTGATCGTCGGCGGCTGTGCGACGTACACCGCCGCGCTGCACCTGATGCGTACCGGAGCGGCCGGTGTGCTCGTCGGCTTCGGCGGCGGCGCCGCGCACACCACGCGCAATGTGCTGGGCATCCAGGTCCCGATGGCGACCGCGGTCGCCGATGTGGCCGCGGCCCGCCGGGACTACATGGACGAGTCCGGCGGCCGCTATGTGCATGTCATCGCGGACGGCGGGGTCGGCTGGTCGGGCGACCTGCCGAAGGCCATCGCCTGCGGCGCGGACTCGGTCATGATCGGCTCGCCGCTGGCCCGTGCGTCGGACGCGCCCGGCAAGGGGCACCACTGGGGCATGGAGGCCGTCCACGAGGATGTGCCGCGCGGCAAGCTGGTGGACCTGGGCATGGTCGGCACGACCGAGCAGGTCCTCTCCGGGCCTTCCCACATCCCGGACGGTTCGATGAACTTCTTCGGGGCGCTGCGCCGCTCGATGGCGACGACGGGGTACAGCGAACTCAAGGAGTTCCAGCGCGTCGAGGTGACGGTGGCGGACGCCCAGCACAAGCGCTGAGCCGACGGTGGCACCGGTACCGGTCGGGTGCCGGTGCCGCACGCGTCGTGCCGTACGCGGGGCCCGGACCGCAGCAGCGGTCCGGGCCTTCCGCTGCGCCGCGCGTCGGGTGCGCGCGAGCGGGCGGCGCCGTCAGAGGGCGCGCTTCATGCCCGCGAAGGACGCTCCCACGGCGATCGCTATGAAGAGGTAGCTGAGGAAGTTCCCGTCGGCCCGCCAGGCTTCGTTGAGCCATCCGAAGTGCTGGAAGAACAGCTCGGACACGGAGACCTGGAGCTGCTTGGACGCGATGACCGCCTCGCCGAGCAGCTGCCCGAAGTAGACGGACGCAAGCGCCAGGACGGCGCCGACGGCTGCGAGCCCGACATGGTCGCCGCCCACCTTGCCCGCGGCGAAACCGATGAGGAAGCCCACGGCGATCGCCGCGTATCCGAACTCGTGCTTGGTGGCGCCGATGACACCGCCGTACGCCGCGCCCGCCACCAGGGCGGTGAGCACGGCGGCCACGATGCCGCCGGCGATGTTGACCCTGGCCGGGGCGGCCTGGGGAGCCATCGGGTAGCCGAAGCCCGGGGGCTGGGGCTGGGGCTGCGGCTGCGGCGGCAGCCCGTCCGAGGACGGATCCGGTGTCTGGGGCGGTGGCGCTGGCTGGGTCATGTCGGGGTCCCCCCTGGGACAGAAACGCACGGTCGCGGAAGATGCGCACGGTTGTGCGAGAAGCGAACGCCGCACGTTAACAGTCCCCACCGACATCCACACAGGAAATTCACACCGGACAATCCGCGCCGGACGTTCATGCCGGATACCCACGCCGGGCATTCGGGCCCGGCGTCCGCGCCGGATGTTCATGCCTGACATCCGCGCCTGACATCCGCGCCTGATATCCGCGCCAGGCCGTGCGCCCGGCGGCGCGGGCGGGGGTCAGAGCCGGTGGGCGGCTCCCACCGGGGTGGCCCCTCTGGTGTCCAGCAGGAGCTGGGCCTTCACCGCGAGCCCCTGGAGGTCGTATGTGCGGTGGTGCTGGAGCAGCACGGTCAGATCCGCGCCCGCCGCCGCCTCGTAGAGGGAGTCCGCGCGGGGGACCGGGAGGTCGCGGATGCGCCAGTCCGGGACGTACGGGTCGTGGTAGCTCACCGACGCGCCCAGATCCATCAGCCGGCGGGCGATCTCGCCGGCCGGGGAGTTCTGCCGGTCGGCGAGATCGGGCTTGTAGGTGACGCCGAGCAGCAGGACGCGGGCGCCGCGTGCCGACTTGCCGTGCTCGTTGAGGAGGGTGGCGCAGCGCTGGATGACGTACTGCGGCATCCGGTCGTTGACCTGCTGGGCGAGTTCGACCATGCGCAGCGGGCGGACGGTGTGCGGCGGTCCCGCGGTGTCGACGGGTACGCCGTGGCCGCCCACACCGGGGCCGGGCCGGAACGGCTGGAAGCCGAAGGGTTTCGTCTCGGCGCAGCGGATGACGTCCCAGAGGTCGACGCCCAGCTCGTGGCAGAGCACGGCCATCTCGTTGACGAGGGCGATATTGACGTGCCGGTAGTTGGTTTCGAGCAGTTTGGTCATTTCGGCTTCGCGGGGGCCGCGTGCCCGTACGACCTTGTCACTCAACCGGCCGTAGAAGGCCGCGGCGGATTCGGTGCAGGCGGGGGTCAGACCGCCGATGACCTTGGGTGTCGCCGCGTAGGAGTGGGTCCGGTTGCCCGGGTCGAGGCGGCTGGGGGAGTACGCGAGGTGGAAGTCCCGGCCGGCCCTGAGTCCTGAGCCCTCTTCGAGGAGGGGGCGCAGGATTTCCTCCGTGGTGCCCGGGTAGACGGCCGATTCGACGATCACCGTGGTGTGCGGGCGCAGCCTGGCGGCGAGGGCCCGGGTAGCGTCGGTGACGGGGGCCAGGTCGAGTGCCCGGTCCTCGCCCAGGGGGGTGGGCGCGCAGATGACGGCGGTACGGACCCGGCCCAGTTCGGCCGGATCGGTGACGGGCCGGAAGCCCCCCGAGAGCATCCGGCGGATGTCGGCCGCGCTGAGGGAGCCGTCGACGGGGGTGTGGCCGGCGGCGAGTTGCAGCAGCCGGCGGGGGTCGGTGTCGTAACCGATGGTGACGAGGCCGGTGGCGACGGCGGCCTGGGCGAGCGGCAGGCCGAGGTGGCCGAGTCCGATCACGGCGAGATCTGCGGGCATGGGTGATCCGTCCTTCCCAATAGCCGGAGGGGGACGAGTGCGCAAGTCCTGTGGACAGAGCAATGTCAGGTTAGGAGTAAATATGACCGATTTGCGGTATTGGGCGGGCCGGGGTGTCCGTGTGTTGTCCACAGGCGGTGGCTGAAGTGGGAGATCGCGGACAGAATCGAGGGTGCACCGGACACCGCTTCGGCGGCCTGATCAACGGGAGGCAGCAGTGAGGACAGCGACACTGGGGCCCGAGGAGCGCGTACAGGCGCTCGCCGGGATGGCCGAGCGTGAACTGGACGTACTGGTCGTGGGGGGCGGCGTGGTCGGCGCGGGCACGGCGCTGGACGCCGCGACGCGCGGCCTGGCGACCGGCCTGGTCGAAGCGAGGGACTGGGCATCGGGCACATCGAGCCGGTCGAGCAAGCTCATCCACGGCGGCCTGCGCTATCTGGAGATGCTCGACTTCGCTCTCGTACGGGAGGCGCTGAAGGAGCGCGGACTGCTCCTGGAGCGGCTCGCACCCCACTTGGTGAAGCCGGTCCCCTTCCTGTATCCGCTGCAGCACAAGGGCTGGGAACGCTGGTACGCGGGCTCGGGGGTCGCGCTGTACGACGCGATGTCGGTCTCGTCGGGCCACGGCCGGGGGCTTCCGCTGCACCGGCATCTGACCCGTAAGCACGCCCTGCGGCTGGCGCCCGCGCTGAAGAAGGACGCGCTGGTCGGCGCCTTGCAGTACTACGACGCACAGGTGGACGACGCACGCCATGTGGCGACGCTGGTGCGGACGGCCGCGAGCTACGGCGCGCTGGTGGCGAACCGGGCCAAGGTGACGGGATTCCTGCGGGAGGGTGAGCGGGTCGTCGGCGCGCGGGTGCAGGACTCCGAGGGCGGCGGGGAGTACGAGATCCGCGCCAAGCAGGTCGTCAACGCCACCGGGGTGTGGACGGACGACACCCAGGGGCTGATCGCCGAGCGCGGGCAGTTCCATGTGCGGGCGTCGAAGGGGATCCACCTGGTCGTACCGAAGGACCGGATCCACTCGACGACGGGGCTCATCCTGCGCACCGAGAAGTCGGTGCTCTTCGTCATCCCGTGGGGGCGCCACTGGATCGTCGGCACCACGGACACGGACTGGGACCTCGACAAGGCGCATCCGGCCGCGTCCAGCGCGGACATCGACTATCTGCTGGAACACGTCAACTCGGTGCTGGGTGTGCCGTTGACGCGGGACGACGTGCAGGGTGTGTACGCCGGTCTGCGGCCCCTGCTGGCCGGGGAGTCCGATGCGACCAGCAAGCTCTCCCGGGAGCACACGGTGGCCCATCCGGTACCGGGCCTGGTGGTCGTCGCGGGCGGGAAGTACACGACGTACCGGGTGATGGCGAAGGACGCGGTGGACGAGGCGGTGCACGGGCTGGACGAGCGGGTCGCCGAATGTGTCACCGAGAACGTGCCGCTGATCGGAGCCGAGGGGTACAACGCCCTGTGGAACGCGCGGGCGCGCATCGCGAAGCGGACGGGCCTGCACGTGGCCCGGGTGGAACACCTGCTGAACCGCTTCGGCGCGATGACCCAGGAGGTCCTCGACCTGATCACCGAGGACCCCTCACTGGGTGAACCGCTGGGCGGCGCTGACGACTACCTGCGGGCGGAGGTCGTGTACGCGGCCTCGCACGAAGGGGCCAGGCACCTGGACGACGTACTCACCCGGCGTACCCGGATCTCGATCGAGACGTTCGACCGGGGCACGCGCAGCGCACGGGAGGTGGCCGCGCTCATGGCCCCGGTGCTGGGCTGGGACAAGAGCCGTATCGAGGCGGAGGTCGAACACTACGAGAAGCGGGTCGAGGCGGAACGTGAGTCGCAGCGCCAGCCGGACGACCTGACGGCGGACGCGGCCCGGCTGGGGGCGCCGGACATCGTGCCGCTGGAGTGAGGCGGCGGGGCCGGGCTGTGCCAGGGCGGGTGCCGCTGGGGCCGGTGGGGCGGGGTGTTGGTCTGGGCTGGGCCGGTGGGACTGGGACTGGGACTGCGCAGGGCCGGTGGGGCTGGGGTGGTTGGTCTGGACCGGTGGGCCGGAGTCGGTGGGGTGGTCGTCTGGACCGGTCGGCCGGAGTCGGTGGGGCCGGGGCTGTCTGGCCGGAGTCGGTACGGTCGGGGAGGGGCCCGGCCGTACCGGGGCGGGGGAGGCCCGGCCTGGTGGGCTCAGGGTTCAACTGGAGCGGGCCGGGGGCGTACTGAGGGGCGGATCGAGAGAGGGAGGAGGTTTCGGGTGGGCCGGGAGTCCACGTCGGGGAGTGTGCCCGGGTGATGGTGCGTGAGGTCTGAAGAGGCCGAGTGCCTGTGTGACCTCGGGTTCTCCGGGCAGGGACGGGCAGAAAGTGGGGCGGTGCGGCCGGGCGGTACCGGGATACGCCGCGGTGGCGGGCGGCGGGTGCGGCGCCCGCGTGGCAGGAAACGCCTCCCGCATGGCCCATGATGGTCGCCCACGGACCCGGCACCATCATCGGTGCCGGAGTGAGAGACAATGAACGCTCTGCCAGGGCGGGTTGAACGCAGAGGGGACGCATGTCGGAGGCGGAGCAGGCGAAGGACACCAAGGGGCGCCTCCTGGCTGGGCGGTACCGGCTTGGGGGTGTGCTCGGCAAGGGCGGCATGGGCACCGTCTGGCGGGCGGTGGACGAGACACTCGGCCGCACCGTCGCGGTGAAGGAACTGCGTTTCCCCTCAGCCATCGACGAGGACGAGAAGCGCAGGCTCGTGACGCGTACGCTGCGCGAGGCCAAGGCGATCGCCCGTATCCGTAACAACGGAGCGGTCACCGTCTACGACGTGGTGGACGAGGACGACCGTCCGTGGATCGTCATGGAGCTGGTCGAGGGCTGTTCCCTGGCCGAGTTGGTACGGGAGAAGGGCGCCCTCACGCCGGTCCGCGCGGCCGAAGTGGGCCTCGCGATCCTCGACGTGCTGCGCCTCGCGCACCGTGAGGGCATCCTGCACCGCGATGTGAAGCCGTCCAATGTGCTGATCGCCGAGGACGGCCGGGTCGTGCTGACCGACTTCGGGATCGCGCAGGTCGAGGGCGACCCGTCGGTGACCTCGACCGGAATGCTGGTCGGCGCCCCCTCGTACATCTCGCCCGAGCGGGCCCGCGGCCACAAGCCAGGCCCGCCGGCCGACCTGTGGTCGCTGGGCGGCCTGCTGTACGCGAGCGTCGAGGGTGTGCCGCCGTACGACAAGGGGTCGGCCATCGCGACCCTCACCGCGGTGATGACCGAACCGCTGGACCCGCCGAAGAACGCGGGCGCCCTCTCGGAGGTCATCTACGGTCTGCTCGCCAAGGACCCGGCCCAGCGTCTCGACGACGCGGGCGCCCGGCGGCTGCTGAATGACGTGATCCACGCCCCGAAGGTGCCGGAACCGGCCGCCGAGCCCGCGGCGGACGCGACGCGTGTCGTGCCGCTGCCGCCGGTCCCCGAGGAGCCCAAGGGCGCGGGGAAGCCGGGCGCGGGGGAGTCCAGACCGGCGAAACCCGCGAAACTCACCAAGGAGCCGAGGGCTGCCAAGGAGTCCAGGTCCGGCAAGGAAGCCTGGCCGCAGAAGGTCAGGGACACCGCGGCGGCCGACCGGGTGCGCGGTGCGCTGAACTCCGTACGGAACGCCAGGTCCGAGCCTGCTCCGGCCAAGCCCGCCACCGCACCCGCCGGGCCGCCCGCCCGGGTCAGGGCGCCGATCACCGATGTCGTGCCGCGCCGCACCCTGGTGATAATCGCGGCCGTTGTGGCACTCGCGGTGCTCGGAACCGTCCTCGCCTTCGCGCTCGGCGGGGGCGACAAGGGCAATCAGAGCAAGTCCCCAGGTGACAAGAGCGCTTCGAGTGGTGCGACGGCCGGGAGCGACGGCAAGAACGACGGCAAGAACGACGGCAAGGGCACGGACAGCGGGAAGACGGACGACCAGGGCAAGAACGGCGATCAGGGCAAGGGGCAGAGCAGCGGGAGTGCTACGCCTTCGTCCGACGACGAGCCGTCCAAGCAGCCCGACGGTGATGCGCTGCCCAGCGGGTACAAGAAGGTGACGGACGGTCGGTTCCACTTCACGATGGCGATGCCTGCCGGGTTTCACCGCACGGCCATAGCGGGGGTGAGTTCGGGCGGGATCTACAACAAGTCCCGGGGCGGCTTCCCGCGTGTGCAGATCGACTTCAACGGCTCGCCCAAGGATGACGCCGCTGCTGCCTGGAAGGCCGCGGTCGGCGGTCTGTCGGCCAGCGTCGGCGGTTACAAGCACCTCGGCATACACAAGGTCGAGTACAACGGCTATCCGACGGTCGCGGACTGGTCGTTCGAGCGTGACCAGAACGGTCAGCGGGTCCGGGTGCTGAACAGGGGATTCAAGGTGGACGCCAAGAGCGGCTACTCCATCATGGTCAGCTGCAAGGCGAGCGAATGGGACGGCGGCGAGTGCACCACGCTGCGTAATACGGCGTTCAAGACATTCGCTCCCAAGAAGTGACTCAGGACACGTATTGTGAGAGGACGCGGACCGTACGCAGCCGCAATGGGCCTGTAATCGACCGTATTTGACGGATTGATACGGATGGATGCGGTCCCCGAGACCAGGGAACAGCGCGCTCCGGGGAGGCGTCGTGGACGAGTACGCGGGAAGGGTCCTTGCCGATCGCTACCGCCTTCCGCTGCTGTCCGGCGACGAGTTCGAGCCCGCGGAGGTCCGGGCGTTCGACACCTACAGCGGACAGGAAGTCCTGGTCCGGCAGGTGCCGCTGCCGGAGGTCGTGGACGCGGAGATGCTCGACGAGACCGGCTCGGGGGCAAGCTTCGGGGCGGGGCCGGGTACCTGGCCAGGGGGCGGGGCGGGGCACGGGGTGTCCGATGCGCGGGGCGCGTCGGCCCGTACCACCCGCATGCCCGCCGATCCCGCGGTACGGCGGGCCATGGAGGCGGCGCAGTCCGCAGCGCAGATTCCCGACCATCCCCGGCTGGACCAGGTCTTCGACGTCTTCGCCGAGGGCGGTTCGCTCTGGGTGGTCAGCGAACTGGTCGAGGCCACCCCGCTGGCCGTGATGCTCGCCGAGCGCCCCCTGAACCCGTACCGCGCGGCGGAGATCGCGTCCGACGTGCTCACCGCGCTGCGTGTGCTGCACGCCCACGGCTGGACCCACCGCAACATCACCACCCGTACGGTGCTGGTCTGCGACGACGGCCGCGTGGTCCTGACGGGGCTGGCAGCCGGAGCGGCCGAGGAGGCGCTGTGCGGTTATGACCCGGTGCCGGCCGACGACTTAGCGCAGCCGGCGGTCGGTGGAGGGGGCAGCGGCGGGGATACCCGAGGCGGACGCCCCACGTCCGAGCCCTCGGCCGCGCCAGGAGCGGATACCGGCCGGGCGCTGACGGTGCAGCAACGTCCTTCCGGTACACAGGCGTCCGGTACACAGGCGCTCCCGGCCGGACCGGGGCTGCCGCCCGGCTACACCCAGGACGAGCGGCCGGGGCAGCCGCTCGGCGCGGTGTACGACCAGGCGCAGAACACGACGTCGCCGACGTCCCGCACACCCCGTACGCCTCACACACCCCACACCCAGGGAGGACCGGGCGGCCCGGGCCTGCCCGGGCCCAGGGGTGGTGACGACGCCGTTTCGGCGGGGGATGTCCGTGCCGCGCGGGCCGGGGCCATAGCGGCCTACCGCGCCGGGGCGCGGGCTGCGGCACGCGTCAGTGAGGACGGGCGGGGCGACGACAGCGGGGGGTTCCCCGTGCAGCGCCCCGCGTCCGATCCTTCGCAGGCCGGGAGACAGGGCTCGCCGGGGGTGCCGGAACCGGCCGGGTCGCCGGGATCGCAGGGACCGGCCGGGTCGCCGGGATCGCAGGGACCGGCCGGGTCGCAGGGATCGCAGGGACCGGCGGACTTCTGGCATGGAGCGCAGCCGCGTTCCGGCGCGGGGAACGGCATGCGCCCCGACACCATGCGCCCCGAGGACCTGCGTGGCGACGACCTGCGCGGTGCCCATGACCGTGAGGCCTTTGATCGTGATGCCCGGGATGGCGATGCGTCGATCCGTGATGCTCAGATCCGTGACGGGCACGATCGCGACCCGCAGGACCACGGTGCCTGGAACCGGGATGTCCAGGCTCCCCAGGCTCCCCAGGCTCCCCTCGCCCCCCACACCGCCGTCGCCGTGCCGGACGGTTGGGGGCAGGGCCCGGCGGGGGCCACGGTGCCCGCGCCTCGGGGGCCCAGGACGCCGCTTGCCGCCGAGCGGGCCCGGCAGGCCCGTATCACCGTTGTGGGCGCCGTCACCGAACGGTGGGCGCCCGAGCAGGCCGGCCCTGTCCACGGCAACTGGCAGCTCGCGGCGCCGGTCGGGCCCGCCACCGATCTGTGGGCGCTGGGCGCGCTGCTCTTCCGGGCCGTCCAGGGCCATGCCCCGTACCCGGAGGAGAGCGCGGCCGAACTCGTCCAGCTGGTCTGCGCCGAGCCTCCCGCGTACGCCGAGGAGTGCGGTCCGCTGCGGCCCGTCGTGGAGTCGCTGCTGCGTCAGGACCCCACGGAGCGCCCGGAGATAGAGGAGCTGCGCGGCTGGCTCCGCTCGCTGGTGCGGTCGGCGCCCGAGCCCGACGCCGGGCAGGGGATCGTGCCCGTCCCGCCCGCCGACGCCACCCGGCTGCCGATCAAGCGCCGCAGGGGCGAGCTGGTCCGCCGTCGCCGCCGCAACCCGGGTGCGGACGGCGTACACGGCCGCCACCGCCAGCAGCGCAGGAGTGGAAGGCGAAGAGAGCAGGGCCCGGCCGGACCCCTCCGCCCGGTGGAGTCGGCGCAGCCCATGCACTCCGTTGCGGCGGGCCCGTCCGAAAGGCACGCGCCGGGAGGCGGACAGCCCCGGCCGGACGCGAAGCCGCGCTCGCTCGGGCGGACACTGCTCGTCGTCATCCTGGTCGTTCTGGTCGCCGCCCTCGTGTACGCGCTGAAGTTCATGCCGAAGGCCGACGACTCCGCGCGGGGCGGCAGCGGTGCGCCTGCCTCCGTACCGACCGGTTCGGCGTCCGGGCAGCAGGGCTCGCCGCAGCAGGGCTCCCCGCAGTCCGCGTCGGCCGGGACACCCCGGTCGCCGCAGGGCACGGAGCCCGACAGCGGTGGCCCCGCGGCCGGTTACGCCGTCCGTAAGGACCCCGAAGGGTTTCAGGTGGCGGTGGCCAAGGACTGGGAGCGCAGGCCCGTCAACGACGCGGGTCAGGTGCGTTTCATCGGCGGCGATTTCGAACTCGTCGTCGTCCCCGGCCGCGACAGCGTCAAGGACGACGGCGCCGATCCGATGGCGTACCAGCGCAACAAGGAACGGGAGCTCAAGCCGTTCCGTGACTCCACGTGGTCGTCCGCTTCGGGGCTGCGCCGGATAGACGTCGGCAAGCAGGCCATGGCCGAAGGACAGTTCACCTGGCAGGACAGCAGCGGGCGCGAGGTGTACGTCCGTAATGTGGCCATGATTATCGCGGGCCGCTACCACATCGTGCAGGTCATCGGCCCCGAAGCGCAGCGGGACAAGGTCACCGAAATCTATGAACAGGCCGTGGCCACCTACCGAACGGTGAAGTGAGAGGACTGCGCGATTCCCGTCACAGTGCGGTATCACGGCCCGCCCCGAGGTTCCAAGACCGAATATCCGTCCGTAACCTGGCAGCCAAGGGAACGGACAGGGGCACGTGGAACACACTCACAACGCGGACTTGGTGCTCGCCGGTCGTTATCGGCTGGGCGAACTCATCGGTCGCGGCGGCATGGGCAAGGTCTGGCGGGCTCACGACGAGGTGCTGCACCGGACCGTCGCCGTCAAAGAACTGACGGCCGGTCTGTACGTGTCGGAGGCCGACCGGGCCGTCCTGCACGCCAGGACGCAGAAGGAAGCGCGGGCGGCCGCGCGCATCAACCATCCCGGGGTCGTCACCGTCCATGACGTCATCGAGTTCGACGACCGGCCGTGGATCGTCATGGAGTACATCGACGGCCCGTCACTTGCCGACGTGGTCAAGGAGTCGGGCGCGCTCGCCCCCCGCGAGGCCGCCCGGGTGGGACTGCATGTGCTGGGAGCGCTGCGCGCCGCGCACGCGGCGGGGGTACTCCACCGCGATGTGAAACCGGGCAACGTGCTGCTCGCCCACGACAGCCGGGTCCTCATCACCGACTTCGGCATCGCCGCGATCGAGGGCGACTCGGAGATCACCAGGACCGGCGAGATCGTCGGCTCCATCGACTACCTGGCCCCGGAGCGGGTGTACGGCGAGGAGCCCGGCCCCGCGTCCGACCTCTGGTCGCTGGGCGCCACGCTCTTCACCGCCGTCGAGGAGCGCTCGCCCTTCCGCCGCACCTCGCCGATCTCCACACTCCAGGCCGTCGTCAACGACGAGCCGCCGAAGCTCACCCGGGCCGGGCCGCTCACCCCCGTCATCACCGGACTGCTGCGCAAGGACCCCGCGGAACGGCCGGGACCCGCCGAGGCGGAGCGCATGCTGCTCGACGCGATGGAGGGGCGCAAGCCGCGGCAGGCCGAGGCGTACGTCCCGACGCAGCTGGTCGCCGAGGGCATGCTCCAGGACGCCACACCCACGAGCCGGATCAGTATGCCGTCCGGTGCGGATGCGCCCGCCGGACAGGCGGCTGCCCCGCCCGTACCGGAGGCGATACCGGCGGAGATACCGGCAGCGGCATCCACGGCCCTGTCCGCACCCGCACTCGGGACCGTGCCGGCCGCCGGGCCCGCCACCGCGCCCGGGACCGCGCCGGGTTCCGGGGCCGGTGCTCCGTCCCCGGCCGGCCCCGCCGGGCGGAAGCGGCGCCGGATACGGACCGGGGCCCTGGTCCTCGCGCTCGCCGTGGTCATCGGTGCCGGGGTCGGCTTCGGCATCATGAAGTACGGGAACGGGGGCAGCCGTTCCGGCGGCGACACGGCCTCGGGAACCGGCGGCTCGGGCGGCGGTCAGCAGCCCAAGCCGCGCGGAGGCATACCGGCGGGCTGGCACCGGGTGACCGAGCCCGAGGGTTTCAGTCTCGTTCTGCCCAATGGCTGGAAGCGTCAGATGGACGGCTCCAACGAGATCGACTACACGCCGGACGACGGCAACCACTTCATCCGGATCAGCATCGACAAGAGCCCGGACTACTCGACCCCCTACCTGCATGAACTCGCCCTGGAACCGCAGCTGAAGCGTCTCCCCGACTACCGGCGGATCACGCTGCACGTGAACAACTTCCGCGACGAGGACGCCGCGCTCTGGGAGTTCACCTGGACCGAGACCAAGGGGCAGCCGGGGAAGCGCCGGGCCATCGACCAGATGTACAACGTGAACCACGGCCAGGCCGAGTACGCGATCTACATGGGCGGGCCGGCCAAGGACTGGGACCGCAGCCGGTTCGACACGATCCTGCGCTACTGGCAGCCGCCGGGCTGAACCCGGCCGGTGCGGTGCGGAGCGCGTCTCCGTACATGCTCCGGCCGGCGCCGCTGCTGCGCGGCGTCCGTGCGGCATGATGGACCCCCGGGGGACGTAGGGGGACAAGTGGCACAGGATCCGCGTAACAGCCGTCTGAGTAACAGCCGCCTGATCGCCGGACGTTATCTGGTGGGGGACCGGATCGGCCGCGGCGGTATGGGTACGGTCTGGCGGGCCACCGACCAGCTGCTCGGGCGGGAGGTCGCCGTCAAGGAGCTGAACACGGAGACCGGGGCTGCCCCGGCGTCGGCGCTGCGTGAGGCGCGGGCGGTCGCGCAGATCAAGCATCCGCATGTGATCGTCGTCCACGACGTGGTCGTCGAGGACGAACGCCCGTACATTGTCATGGAGCTGGTGGTCGGCGGTTCACTGGCCGACCGGCTCTCCGCGCACGGCCCGGTGGGCACCCGGGAGGCCGCGCGGATCGGGGTGGCGCTGCTGGGCGCGCTCCGGGCGGCGCACGCCAGGGGCGTACTGCACCGGGACATCAAGCCCGGCAATGTCCTGCTGGAGAGCGACGGCCGGGTGGTCCTCACCGACTTCGGGATCGCGCGGCTCGACGGGGCGACCACGATCAGCGAGCCGGGAGCGTTCTTCGGCTCCCCCGAGTACACCTCGCCGGAACGGGTGCAGGGCGCGGTGGCCGGGCCCGCGTCCGACCTCTGGTCGCTGGGCGCGCTGCTGTGTGCCGCGCTGAGCGGGGAGTCGCCCTTCCACCGGGATTCGCTGGTCGGGGTGGTGCACGCGGTGGTCACCGATGAGATCCGCCCGCCCGCCGGGGCCGGGCCGCTGCTGCCCGTCGTCCTGGGTCTGCTCGAACGGGATGCGGCCCGCCGGATGGGCGTGGACGAGGCGGAGCGGCTCCTGGGGGTGTATGTGGGGGGATGCGCTGGTGGCGGCATCCCTTTCGTGCCGGATACCCCTTCTGTGCAGGATGCCCCTCCCGCGCCGAGCGCCCCCGCCGCGCCCGGTTCCTCAGCCACTCCGGACCCCGCACCCGTCCCGGATCCCGCACCCGTCCCCAACGTGCCACCTGCCCTGAATGTCGCACCCGCCCCGGATCCCGCACCCGTCCCCAACGTGCCACCGGTCCCGAATGTCGCACCCGCCCCGGATCCCGCACCCGTCCCCAATGTGCCACCCGTCCCGGACGTCGCACCCGCCCCGGGTCTCTCCCTCGCCCCAGGCGCCTCTCTCACCCCGGATCCCGCACCCGCCCCCGGCGCCTCACCCACCCCGGAGATGCCGCCTCCCGCCGCCGGGCCACTCGCCGGGTCGGCCGCCGTGTCCCCCGCCGGGTCGGCCGCCGTGTTCCCCGACGGGCTGCCGTCCCGGCCCCCGCGACCCGTGCTCCGGCGGGCCGCCCTCGTCGGGGGAGTGCTGGCCGCCGGGGTCACCGGGGCCGGGATCGTCCTGTACGGGCTCGTCCTGTATGGGATCGGCGGCGCGGGAGCGGATCGTACGGGCAGCGCCGCACCGTCCCGGAGCGTGACCTCCGTACCGGCCGCTGGGCCCACGGCCACCGCGGACCACGGAACGCGGCAGCATCCGGGCCGCGCGGCGGGGCCCGGTTCCACTCCCGCGGGGACGCCGGCCCGCCGGGCGTCGCCGGCGCCGCCCGGGTACCGCAGGGCCGACGACCCCGGGGGCTTCTCCCTCGCCGTCCCGGACGATGCCACCCGTTCCACCGACGAGAAGCGCGTCTACTACCTGACGCCAGGGCAGGTCTTCCGTATCGGCATCCGGATCCACGGCGGCCCCGGCGGCGGGCCGATGGCGACACAGCGCGCATCGGACGCGGCGGGGCCCCGTACCAACCCCGGGTACCGGGACGGCACCGTCACCGCGGCGACGCACGACGGACATGAGGCGGCGCTCTGGGAGTTCACCTGGAACGGTTACTCCAGGGGTGAGGGCGCCCGTCACACGTACGACCTCTGCTGGGAGCAGGACGGCCGCCTCTACGACGTCTGGGTGTCGGCGCCGGTCGGCCGCCTCGGCACGGCGCAACGCCACTTCACCACGGCCGTCGGCTCCTTCACCGTGCCGACGGCAGCGGGTGGCACCGCGGACCGCCGCTGAAGTCCGGGGCCGCTGTTGGTCATGGTCGCCATGGCTCCAGCGGTCAACCCGCCTGATCAGGGGTTATGTCGCCAGCGATCACTGGCGGCATATGTGGGGACCGTGAAAAGGCGTTACTGATGGGTACCGAAACGCTGCGCCGGGGCATAGCCTCCCCTCATGACGGACTCGCAGGCTCCCACCGCCACGGCCCCCCAGGGCACGAACCCGATCGCCCCCGCCCCTTCCGGAGTGCGTACCGCGGCCGATGTGGTCACCCCCGAGGTGGTCGCCCAGCTGACCCGCGGTGTGGTGGGTTCCGGACGGACGGCCAACCACACCCCGTTCACCGGCGGGAAGCTGGCCGATCTGCCCGAGTCGACCCCGGACGACGTCGCGACCGCCTTCGAGCGGGCCCGCGCCGCCCAGGCCGCCTGGGCCGCGACCCCCGTCCGGACCCGGGCGGCCGTCCTGCTGCGCTTCCACGACTTGGTGCTCTCCCGGCAGGCCGAGGTCCTCGACCTCATCCAGCTGGAGACCGGCAAGGCCAGGCTGCACGCCCACGAAGAGGTCCAGGCCGTCACCGTCGCGGCACGCCACTACGGCCGCAAGGCGCCCTCGTATCTCAAGCCCAAGGGGCACACCGGCGCGATCCCGACGTTCACCAAGGTCACCGAGGTGCGCCAGCCGCGCGGTGTGGTGGGCCAGATCGCCCCCTGGAACTACCCCTTCGAGCTCTCCATCGGCGACGCCCTGCCCGCCCTCGTCTCCGGCAACGCCCTGGTGATGAAGCCGGACACCGAGACCGCCCTGACCGCGCTCTGGGCCCGGGACCTGATCATCGAGGCCGGACTGCCCGCCGAGGTCTTCCAGGTGGTGCTGGGCGATGGCCCGGTCATCGGACCCGAACTGGTCAAGCGCGCCGACTTCGTCTCCTTCACCGGCTCGACCCGCACCGGCCGCGAGGTCGCCCGTGGCGCGGCCGACCGGCTGATCGGCGTCTCCCTCGAACTGGGCGGCAAGAACGCCATGCTGGTCCTGGAGGACGCGGACATCGAGAAGGCGGCCGCGGGCGCGGTCCGCGCCTGCTTCTCGTCGGCGGGCCAGCTCTGCATCTCCATCGAGCGGCTGTACGTCCACGAGTCGGTCGCCGACGCGTTCCTGGAGCGTTTCGCCGCACGCACGAAGGCGATGCGCCTCGGCGCCTCGCTCGCCTACGGCGCCGACATGGGCTCCCTCGCCGGAGAACGGCAGCTGGAGGCCGTACGGCGGCACGTGGACGAGGCGGTCTCCAAGGGCGCCACCGTGATCGCGGGCGGGGTGCACCGTACGGACATCGGCCCGCTCTTCTACGAGCCGACCATCCTGGAGGGCGTCGAGGCGCCGATGGCCGTCTGCAATGAGGAGACCTTCGGCCCGGTGGTCTCGGTCTACCGCTTCCAGGACGAGGACGAGGCGGTCGCGACCGCCAACGCCACGCCCTACGGCCTCAACGCGAGCGTCTGGACCAGGAGCGGAAGCCGCGGTCACGCGGTCGCGACCCGGCTGCGGACCGGCACGGTCAACATCAACGAGGGGTACGCGCCCGCGTACGGCAGCGTGCAGTCCCCGATGGGCGGCATGAAGGACTCGGGACTCGGCCGCCGGCACGGCTCGGAGGGCATCCTCAAGTACACCGAGGCGCAGACCGTCGCCCACCAGCGGGTGATGCCGATGGCGCCGTCCTTCGGTATGGACGACGAGAAGTACGCCGCCTTCATGAGCCGCAGCCTCAGGGCGATGAAGGCCCTGCGGCTGCGCTGACCCTGCCCTGCCGACCGCCCTGACCCCCTGCGCTGCCCCTGTCCGGCTCCGTACCCCGCTCATTGCCCACGAGGAGAGTCCATGTCACAGGAGAACTCTGTCCGCGGTGAGGACGCGGCCGACGCACCGTACGACTACGACGTCCTGGTGGTCGGCTCCGGCTTCGGCGGCTCGGTCACCGCGCTGCGGCTCACCGAGAAGGGGTACCGGGTCGGCGTCCTGGAGGCGGGCCGCCGCTTCACGCCGGGCACCCTCCCCAGGAACTCCTGGGACATCAGGAACTACCTCTGGGCCCCGGCGCTCGGCCTCTACGGCATCCAGCGCGTCCACCTCCTCGGCAATGTCATGGTGCTGGCGGGCGCGGGGGTCGGCGGCGGCTCCCTCAACTACGCCAACACGCTGTACGTCCCGCCGGAGCCGTTCTTCAAGGACCGGCAGTGGGCGTCCATCACGGACTGGCGGGACGAACTGGCGCCCTACTACGACCAGGCGCAGCGCATGCTCGGGGTGCGGATCAACCCGACGATGACGCCGTCGGACGTCCATCTGAAGGCGTCCGCCGACGCGATGGGGGTGGGGGACTCCTTCCACCTGGCGCCCGTCGGTGTCTTCTTCGGTGACGGAGAGGACTCGGACGGGACGGCGCGTGCCGAGCCGGGCCGCGCCGTCGACGACCCCTACTTCGGTGGGGCGGGCCCCTCCCGCAAGGCGTGCACCGAGTGCGGCGAGTGCATGACGGGCTGCCGCCACGGAGCGAAGAACACCCTCACCGAGAACTACCTCTACCTCGCGGAGAAGGCGGGCGCGGTCATCCACCCCCTGACCTCCGTGACCGCGATAGCCGAGCACGGCGAGGGCGGATACCGGGTCACCACGGTCAGGACCGACGCCCGCAAGAAGGGGCCGCGGGTGCTGCGGGCCCGGCAGGTGGTGGTCGCCGCGGGGACGTACGGCACCCAGACCCTGCTCCACACCATGCGGGACCAGGGGCTGCTGCCGCGCCTTTCGCCGAAGCTCGGGGAACTGACCCGCACCAACTCCGAGGCGCTGGTGGGCTCGCAGACCACGGACCGCCGCTACCGCAGGAAACACGGCGTACCGAAGGCCGACTTCACCCGGGGTGTCGCGATCACCTCGTCGATCCACCCGGACGCGAACACCCATATCGAGCCGGTCCGGTACGGCAAGGGGTCCAACGCGATGGGCGCGATGTCCATCATCCAGGTGCCCTTCGGATCGAGGCGGGTCCTCGGGTGGCTCGGCAATGTCGCCAGACACCCCTGGCTGACGGCCCGTTCACTCTCCAACCGGCGCTGGTCCGAGCGGACCATCATCGGTCTGGTGATGCAGTCGCTGGACAACTCCCTGACGACCTACCGCAAACAGGGGGGAATCGGCCGGGGGCTGCTGACGGCCAGGCAGGGCCATGGCGCGCCCAACCCGAAGCAGATCGCCGAGGGCACCCGGGCCGCGACCCTGATCGCCGAGGAGATCAACGGCTTCGCCGGGTCGAACGTCGGCGAGCTGATGGGGACCCCCCTGACCGCCCATTTCCTGGGCGGCTGCCCGATCGGTGCGTCGGCCGACGAGGGGGTGATCGACCCGTACCACCGGCTGTACGGGCATCCGGGGATCTCCGTGGTCGACGGGTCGGCGGTCTCGGCGAACCTCGGCGTCAACCCTTCGCTGACCATCACCGCGCAGGCGGAGCGCGCCATGTCGTTCTGGCCCAACAAGGGCGACGCTGATCCGCGCCCCGCGCAGGGGGAGCCGTACGAGCGTCTCGCCGCCGTCGAACCGGGGTCACCGGCCGTACCGGCTTCAGCTTTCGGCGCGCTGAGGCTGCCGTTCCTGGAGGTGCCGGTGGTTCCGCCGAAGAGGCCGGCGGGCGCCGATGAGCCCGCGGGGCCACGGAAGTAGCCTGCCTGTCGGGCGGCTCGTGGTGTGCGGGAGGGCTGCACCCCCCTCCGAGTGCAGCCCTCCCGAGACGCCGCCGCCCGGCCCTGTCGTGGTGCTGACGCACACGGGTGGGGCCACTGGTGGCTATGCATGGATGACCGGCCGGCCCGCTGAATGGTTGCTTCCGCACCCCTGGAATCCTTGTGTGACCTGCATCACCCGGCAGTAC
Organism: Streptomyces sp. NPDC054757; assembly: GCF_053612185.1. Classification (NCBI taxonomy): domain Bacteria; kingdom Bacillati; phylum Actinomycetota; class Actinomycetes; order Kitasatosporales; family Streptomycetaceae; genus Streptomyces; species Streptomyces sp. NPDC054757. The sequence continues at coordinate 337,267 of NZ_JBSHBW010000001.1, read as the reverse complement.
GGAGCCAGGGGCCCGTGGAGCTGACTCCACGGGCCCCTGGTCTGCGGCACCGGCGTCAGGGCAGCACCGGTGCGGGGTGGCGGCGCCGGGGGGTGGGCGCCGCGGAGAGTGTGAGGCGGGACGCGGACGGAAGTGCGGGACGGGGCCGACGGTCCCGCTGGAGCTCCACCCGTACAGCCGGAGCTCCACCCGTACAGGAAGGGGTGCCGGTTCAGGGCTGTCGGCTCCGGGCGTCCCCGGAACCGACGGCCGTGGGTGACCGGGCCGCTGTCCCCTGCCGCCCGGTCACACGCGCTGCGGTGTGGTCCCACGACGCACCTGCAGTACGTCACACACCTCAGCGAAGCCACGCGTGGTTTTCTCTTTTCCAACAGGCCGCCCCTGGCTGACACGGACGCCTGGACCAACGAAGTGCCGCCGGGCCCGGTCACGCGCCGTACGGGTGAGAGCGGGCCCGAACTCAGATACGGGCTGTCCCCGGCCGGCTCAGATCCGCCCCCGGCACAGTTCGAGCACGGTCATCGCGAGCCCCGTACCCGGTTTGCCGAGCGCCTCGCTGTAGTGGCCAAGGACCTCCATCTCGCGCGAGAGGTTCACCCGGCGTCCGCCGGATGTCATCCGGGCGTCCTGGATGACGGCCGACACCGCCATCCGCTCCTGGATCAGACCGATGATCCGGTCGTCGAGGCTGTCGATGCGCCCGCGCGCGCCCGTGATCACGCCCGCGGCCTCACCGCTGTGCGCTCCCGTGCCGTGCAGGTCGGTGCCGGTGCCGGCCTCGGAGCTGATGCCGGTGGCGGCCTCGGCGTTGATGCCGGTGCTGATATCCGTGCTGATGCCGGTGCTCATGTGTCCGGTGCTCATGTGTCCGTGCTCCTGGAGGGATACGGCCCCCGAACGGCAGCTCCGGAATGCACAGGCGCCCCGGACCTTGCCGGTCCGGGGCGCCTGGGGAAGTGTCTGTCAGTGGCTCAAGCAGCAGAACCAGAGGACCCGTGGCAGCCGGACGGGCCGGTGCCATAGGTAAAGACGAAGGTCAGCTGCTGATGCACGGCCCCAGTATGGACGGCCTTCGGAGGGAGAGACAAACCGGTTTCCCGGGCCCCGTTAGAATCGACATACAAGACCCCGTGACAAGACCCCCTTTCCCGCCGGAAGGCCGCCCCGTGCCAGCAGCACCCCCCGCCGCCCCCGACGTCGTCCTCGTCGTCGACTTCGGCGCGCAGTACGCCCAGCTCATCGCCCGTCGCGTCCGTGAGGCGCGGGTCTACAGCGAGATCGTGCCGTCCACCATGCCGGTGGCCGAGATGCTGGCGAAGAACCCGAAGGCGATCATCCTCTCCGGTGGCCCGTCGTCCGTGTACGCGCCGGGCGCGCCCTCGCTCGACCGGGCGCTCTTCGAGGCCGGGGTCCCGGTCTTCGGTATGTGCTACGGCTTCCAGCTCATGGCGTCCACGCTCGGCGGCACGGTCGACGACAACGGCGCCCGCGAGTACGGCCGGACCGCACTCACCGTCTCCAAGTCCGCCTCGACCCTATTCGAGGGCACCCCGGCCGAACAGCCGGTGTGGATGTCGCACGGCGACGCCTGCTCGGCCGCCCCCGAGGGGTTCACGGTCACCGCGTCCACCGACGTCGTACCGGTCGCGGCCTTCGAGAACGACGAGAAGAAGCTGTACGGCGTCCAGTACCACCCCGAGGTGCTGCACTCCACCTACGGCCAGCAGGTCCTGGAGCACTTCCTCTACCGGGGCGCGGGCATCGACCCGGCCTGGACCACGACCAACGTCGTGGAGGAGCAGGTTGCCCTGATCCGCGAGCAGGTCGGCACCAAGCGGGCCATCTGCGGGCTCTCCGGGGGTGTCGACTCCGCCGTCGCCGCCGCACTGGTGCAGAAGGCCATCGGCTCCCAGCTGACCTGCGTGTACGTCGACCACGGGCTGATGCGCAAGGGCGAGACCGAGCAGGTCGAGAAGGACTTCGTCGCCGCCACGGGCGTCCAGCTCAAGGTGGTCGACGCCGAGGACCGCTTCCTGACCGCGCTCAAGGGTGTCTCGGACCCCGAGGAGAAGCGGAAGATCATCGGCCGTGAGTTCATCCGGGTCTTCGAGCAGGCCCAGGCCGAGATCATCGCCGACGCGGGTGAGGATGTCGCGTTCCTGGTGCAGGGCACGCTGTACCCGGACGTGGTCGAGTCCGGCGGCGGCACCGGCACCGCCAACATCAAGTCCCACCACAATGTGGGCGGGCTCCCCGACGACATCGAGTTCAAGCTGGTCGAGCCGTTGCGCCAGCTCTTCAAGGACGAGGTCCGGATGGTCGGCCAGGAGCTCGGCCTGCCGGACGAGATCGTCCACCGTCAGCCGTTCCCGGGCCCCGGTCTCGGGATCCGTATCGTCGGCGAGGTCACCAAGGAGCGGCTCGACCTGCTGCGCGAGGCCGACGCCATCGCCCGCGAGGAGCTCACGGCCGCCGGTCTCGACCGCGAGATCTGGCAGTGCCCCGTGGTGCTGCTCGCGGACGTCCGGTCGGTCGGCGTCCAGGGCGACGGCCGCACGTACGGCCACCCGATCGTGCTGCGGCCCGTCTCGTCCGAGGACGCCATGACGGCGGACTGGACGCGCCTGCCGTACGAGGTGCTGGGGAAGATCTCGACGCGGATCACGAACGAGGTCGCCGATGTGAACCGGGTGGTGCTCGATGTGACGAGCAAGCCCCCGGGCACCATCGAGTGGGAGTAGCAGGCAGGGTGCTGTAGGCAGCGGGGTGCGGGCGGCCTGCCGCCCGGCTCCGCCTCCCCTCCGTACACCTCGCTGTACACCCGCGCCTCCGCACAGCCGACGAGCGCCGCCCTCCCGGACATCCGGGAGGGCGGCGCTTCGCCGTCCGGCCCGGCGCCTGCGTCCGGCCTGTCCTTTCCGTACGGCCGTCCCCTGCGTCCGGCCCGTCCCTTCCGCCGTCCCCCGGCCCGCTCTCTCCACCGCGCGCACTCCCCACCGGACGATTCTGTTCACCGCATGACTCTGTTCACCTGCGGTAACGCGCGGTAGCTTCCGGCCATGACTGAGATGCCAGCCCCGATACCGGCCGCTGCCCCCGCCTCCGACCCCGCCTCCACCCCTGGGCCGGCCGCGGTCCCGGCTGCGTCCGCGCCCGCGCCCGTACCGGTCGATCAGCTCCGGTTCGCGATGCCGCCGGTGCACGAGACGCCGGCCGATGAGCGGCAGTACCGGAAGGCGAGGCTCGCGGGGGCGCTGCGGCTCTTCGGGCGGTACGGGTACGAGGACGGGGTCTCCGGCCACATCACGGCCCGCGACCCGGGGTACCCCGACTGCTTCTGGGTGAACCCCTTCGGGGCGCCGCTGGCGGAGCTGGGGGCGGACGATCTGATCCTGGTCAGCGGGGACGGCCAGGTCGTCGAGGGCCGCCACCACGTCAACCAGGCCGCCTTCGCGGTGCACGCCCAGGTGCACCGGGCCAGGCCCGCCGTCGTGGCGGTCGCCCACAGCCACTCGGTGCACGGGCGGGCGTTGTCCGCGCTCGGCGAACTCCTGGACCCCATCACCCAGGAGTCCTGTGCCTTCTACGAGGACCACGCGCTCTACGACTCGTACACGGGCGTCGTCGTGGACGAGGAGGAGGGCGGCAGGATCGCCGCCGCGCTCGGCGACCGCAAGGCGATCATCCTCCGCAACCACGGGCTGCTGACCGTGGGCGATTCGGTCGACGCAGCGGCCTGGTGGTTCATCACCCTGGAACGCTGCTGCCAGGTCCAGCTCGCCGCACGGGCCGCCGGAAAGCCGGTACTGATCGACCACCGGAACGCGGTCGCCACCCGTGACCAGCTGGGCAGCGATCTGGTGGCCTGGATCAACTACCAGCCGCTGTGGCGGCAGATCAGCGGAACCGGTCCCGGCGCGGAGGCGTGAACAACACCCGTACGAGCGTGTCCGCCTGGACGCCCGGCACGCTCGCGCGGCCCCGGCACACCGGGGCGTCCCGCACACCCGTCAACCTGACGTGGCGTCAATCATCCTCCCTGACCTGACCTGCTGTGTCTGCGGCACCGTGAGTGCGGCACAATCCCCTTGAAACGCAAGGAAGTTCAAGAGCGTGCAGGGATTTGCACAGGGCGGGAAAAGGGCGGCGTTCTGCGTGGCGGTACAGGAAGCAAGACAGGGCGAAGGTCCGCACGCCGGGGCGCACGGCGGCGGCTGCACCTGCCCGGACTGCCCGCACGGCGCACGCGAGGGACACCGGCGCGCCGTTGCCGCGTTCCTCGCCCGGCGGGACGGACTCGCGGCCGGTGAGGGCCTGCCCGCCGGGGTCGCGCACTCGGCCGGGGCGTCACGGCAGTGGGTCTCCGACGAACTGACGGAGTCGGCGCGCACAGTGGCCGAACGCGGCCGGGAGGCCGGCGCCGCCTGGTTCCGGCAGGTATGGGTGCGCACGCTGCTGGTGGTGTGGGGGAGCGCGGTGGTCCTCGTGCTCGCCGAGGCGGTGACCGCGATCGGCGCGGGCTGGAGCACGGCCCGTACCGCCGGGCTGATCGCCGCTGTGCTCACCGCCGCACTGCTGACCGGCGCGGCCCGTACCCACCGGGCGCGCGGGGGAGTCCTGGCCCCCGTGATCGGCGAGGACAACCGGCTCTCCACCTCCCGGGCGGTCGCCGGGGCGTGGGTGCTGCTCGTCGTCTTCTCCGTCCTGGTGCTCTCGCTGCAGCTCGCCGGGGCGTCCGGCCACGGCGAGCGCGACGCCCTGATGGCCGGACTCGATCTGGCCCGCGGCGCGGGCCTGGCGGCCGTCCTCGCCCTGGTCTGCGCCGTCGCGGTGGGAGTGCGGCGCATGGTCGCGCTGCGGGTGCTGGCCCAGAAGCTCCAGAAGGCCCGCGCCGACCGCCCGCGCGCCGCCGATCTGCTCACCGACGACTCGGGGCGCGGCAGCTTCGCGGATGTGCAGTACGTCCTGGTCAGTTCGGCCGCCGTGCTGTTCGCTGCCGTACGCCTGGCCCGCCGTCCCGGTCAGCTGCCCGACCTCCCGTGGGGGCTCGCGCTCCTGGTCGTCGTCTCGGCCGTGACGTATGTCGCGGGCAAGTACGCGGAGGGCGGCAGGCCCGTGGTGCTCTCGGTGGTCAGGGCACGGGAGGCCGGGGACCTGGACGCCCCGATCCGTACCGGTGACGACATCGAGATCCGCGGTGCGGGCTTCGTGCCGCCGGGGGCCGGAACCCCGGACCGGCTGGCCCGGATGGTGGTCCGGATCGGCACGGTCCACGTCCATGTGCCGCTGGTCCCGGTGCCGGGTGGTTTCGCCAACCCGTCGGACACGGTGCTGACGGTGCCCGTACCGGTGGAGGTCGAGCCGGGCCGGGTGGAGGTACGGGTGGTGACGGCGGCCGGGGTGGAGACGGCGGCCTGCGAGATCGACGTGACGGACTGAGGCCCCGCCCGGCGTCAGCGGGCGAACTTCTCGACGGCGTCCGGGGTGACCGGGGTGAAGAAGTTGACGAGGTTGCCGTCGGGGTCGCGGAAGAGCAGCGACCTGTTGCCCCACGGCATCGTGGTGGGCCCGCTGACGAAGTCCCCGACCAGGCCGCCCAGATTCCCGTGTACGCGGTCCACGTCGTCGACGAGGAACTCGATGATCACGCTGTGGTTCTCCGCCGGGCGGGCGGAACCCGGGGCGAACAGCGGGACGGTGCGCGTGCCGGCGATCGCCAGGGTGGCGTGCGGGGTGCGCAGCTCGGCGAAGTCCTCGGTGGCCCAGGCCGCCTGCACCCCGGTGGCCTTCTCGTAGAAGCCGACGAGCCGTGCCACGTCGCCGGTGATGATGCGGACCGATACAAAATCCATGGTGTTCTCCCTGGTGGGTGAGGTGTGGTGAGTGTGGTGCGGTGAGTCCGGTGTGGTGCTCACTCCGCAGGTTAGGACCAATAGAGGACAGAATCGGTCCGGTATGCGGATTAGGATCGGCGCCATGTCCCGACCCACCGCACGTGTGCTGACTCTTCTGGAGCTGCTGCAGTCGGGCGGCATCCGCACGGTTGCCGAACTCGCCGGCCGGCTCGGCGTCGACGGGCGCACGGTGCGGCGGTATGTGGACCAGCTGGTCGACCTCGATGTGCCCGTGGAAGCGGTACGCGGCCGGTACGGGGGCTACCGGCTCGCCCCCGGTTACCGCCTGCCCCCGCTCATGCTCAGCGACGACGAGGCCCTCGCCGTGCTGCTCGGCCTGATCGCCGGCCGCCGGGCGGGCCTGATGACGGCGGGCACTGCGGGTGCTGCGGGCACGGCCGGCGCTGCGGGTCAGGCGGTCCAGGCGGGAACAGCGGGTGAGACGGCCGCGGCCAAAATCCGCCGGGTGCTCCCGGCGCGGGTGGCCCGCAGGCTCGACACGGTCCTGGACTCCCTCGCGTTCACGGCGCCGCCGGGCGAGTTCCCCGCCCCGGACGCCGATGTCCTGCTCACCCTCGCCGACGCGGTACGCCACCGGCGGCCGGTCTCGGTCAAGTACACCGACCGCGAGGGCCGGCGCAGCGAACGTGCGCTGCACCCGTACGGGATCGTCGCCCACTCGGGCCGCTGGTACGTCACGGGCGCGGACCCCGGGATCGGCGAGGACCGGACCTTCCGGCTCGACCGCATCACGGACGCGAGGGCCCTGCCCGGCTCGTTCGACGAGCCCGCCGGGCCGGATCCGGCCCAGCGTGTGGTGTCGGGGTTCGCCACGGCCGCGTACCGGTACGAGGTGGTCCTGCGGATCCGGGGGACGGCCGGCCATGTCCGTACCCGGCTGCCTGCCACCGTCGCCACCGTGGTGGAGACCGCGCCCGCGGAGGGTGAGGACCCGGCGGCCGAGCGCTGGCTGCGGGTCGAGCTGCGGGTGGAGCGGCTCGACTGGCTGCCGCCGGTACTCGCCTCGCTGGACCGGCCGTTCGTCATCGAGCGCCCCGCCGAACTGCGCGACCTCGTCACCGCATTCGCCGACCGCCTCGCCTCCTGCGCCCGGCAGACCTGACGTACGGAAGCCTGGTGTCCGGCAGTCCCGGCGTACGGGATCCGGGTCTCCCGGAGAGGCACCCCGGGCGGCGGGGCGCGGAGCACCGGGACGCAGAATCATCTACGGCGTCCGCCGGACCGGCACGCGCCACGGGCAATCGGAGAGGCAGGGCCAGACCATGGTTCAGGGATACCGGACGGGCACACCCATCGGGATCGGCGGCAGCGTCGGGATCGGCGGCAGTGCGCGGGGCCGGAGCGGCGGCTGGAAGGAGACCGCCCGGCGGTACTCGCTGCTGCCGTTGCGGATCTTCCTCGGCGTCACCTTCCTGTACGCCGGTATCGACAAGCTCACCGATTCGGCCTTCCTGCATGCCACGGGAGCCGGTTCGCTCGGCGAGCTCCTGCACTCCGTACGCGGCTCGGCGGCCGTCCCGGCCCTCGTGGACCTGGCGCTGAAGAGCCCGGCCGGCTTCGGTTACGCCATCGCCATCGGTGAACTCGCCGTCGGCATCGGCACCCTGCTGGGACTGTTCGGCCGGGTCGCGACGCTCGGCGGCGCCCTGATCTCGCTGAGCCTCTGGCTGACGGTGAGCTGGCAGTCCACGCCGTACTACTACGGCAACGACCTCGCCTACCTCATGGCCTGGCTGCCGCTCCTGCTCGCCGGGTCGCCGCTCCTCTCGGTGGACGCCCTGCGGGCGGACCGGCGCCGTATGCCGTAACCGACCGTGCTGGCGATGCCTGCCAGCACCAGACCGGCGGCGAGCACCGGCAGTCCGGCGACCGCCGGGATCCGCCAGAGACCGCCCGCCTCGCCCAGGTAGAGGGCCGCGATGCCCAGCAGCACCAGGCCCGCGACGGCCCTGCCCGGCCGGAACTCGTGCAGGAACCTCCGCTGCGGGCGACCGGGCCGTGGTTTTCCGGGTCCCGGTTCTCCGAGTCGCGGTTCTCCGGGCCGTGGTTCTTCGGGCCGTGGTCCTCCGAGTTGTGGGTCGCCGGGTCGTGGGTCTCGGGGCCGGGCTTCTCCGGGCCGCGCTTCTCCGGACCCCTGTTCTCCGGCCCGTGTTCCCTCGCCGTCACCGTGCACGGGTCACCTCCGCCTGTCCCAGGCCGACCTCCAGATGGAGATCGACCGTGCCTCCGGCCCTGCTGCCGCTCTGCGGGGGGAGCGTCACCGTTCTGTCCCGGGCGGGGGAGATGTCGATGTCCCGCTGGTGCTCGCCGGGCAACTGGATGTCTCCGAGCCCCACTTCGGCATGGAGGCGCACGGTCACGTTCTCCGGTACGACGACCGCCACCCGGCCCGCGCCGACCTCCACATGGGTACGTACGGAGGCGCCCGGCGGTACGGTCAGCCGCCGGAGATCCAGGGTGCCGACCCCGGTGCCCACCCCGTACCGCGGGTGCACCGCCGACACCGACGCGGGCCGCCACTCCGTGCGCACCCAGTGCGTGGTGACCGTCTTCGGCAGGGCGCTCACGCCCGCCAGCAGCGCCGTCGTGACCACCGCCAGGAAGAGTGTGCCGGACCCGGTGCGGCCGAGGAACGAGCTGAGCAGCAGGCCGAGGCCGAAGACGGCGAGTGCGCAGGCCAGCCCGGTCTGCAGGCTCACCGTGAGCGGGTGGCCGTGCCGGGAGAGCCCGGTACCGAGGCCGGCCGCCAGCAGCGCGCACAGGAAGACCCGGCCGCCGATGCCGCGCGGCCCGCGGTTCGCCACCGGCACCGGCCCGGCCGACCCGGACAGCCGGCGGAACGGCCGCGGATCCGGTGCGGCCCCGGACGGCCCCCAGAGATAGCCGGTGCCGACCGGTCCCGTGGTGCCGTCCTTGACGATCGGGTCCCGCCACCAGGAAGGACCGCCCGGCGCGGGCGGGGCCTTCGTCTCCGGCGGCGCGTCCGCCACCGTCTGCCCGGCCGCCCGCTGCCCGGCGGGTTTCTGCCCCGCCGCGCGCTGTCCGGCAGCCGGTTCCGGGGCATCCGGGGCCGCGAGCCTGCGCCGCTCCGACCAGACCGCGGAGCCCGCGGTGGCCAGCGACAGCAGCGCGGCGAAGACCAGCACCGTCACGTAGTGCAGCATCGACAGGAACAGCCCGCAGCCGACCAGCGCGAAGAGCACCGCGGCCATGGAGGCGCCCTCGACCCGCCCGGTCAGCAGCCTGCGCGCCTCGTTCTCGTCCTCACCGTCCAGCTGGATCAGCAGCCAGGCGAAACCGTAGAAGATCAGCCCGACGCCGCCGGTCGCCGCGAGCACCCCGAGGACGACGCGGAAGACCACCGGATCCAGGTCGAAGTGTCGGCCGAGTCCCCCGCAGACCCCGGCGACCACCTTGTTGCTCCGGTGGCGGCGCAGCTGCGGGGGCGGCTCGCTCTGGGGCGGCGGGGTGGTCGGCGGCGGGGTTGTCATACCCCCATGGTGACGGGCGGCCAGGCCGGGCGGGGACCGTGAAGACCCTGGCCGGTCCCTGATTTCGGCCCGCGGAACCAGAGGGTTTTCCCTGATGTCCCGGACGGGCCGTCCATGTGACGATCGGTCCATGCCAGTTGCCCCGCCCCGTGCCGCCGGTGCCGCAGCCGAGACCCCGGACGAGCCCGCACCGCGCAAGCTGTACCGCAGCGCCGAGGGGCGGATGCTGGGCGGCGTGGCGCGGGGGCTCGCCGGTCATCTGGGGGTGCCAGTCTCCTGGGTGCGGGCCGCGTTCATCGTGCTCTTCGCGCTGGAGGGGCTGGGGGCGCTGCTGTATGCCGCGTTCTGGTTCGTCGTGCCGCTCGGCGCCGGCGGGGTCGGGCAGCGCGGGGTGCCGTCGCCGTTCGAGGAGTCGGCGGACGGCCGCCGCAGACTGCGCAAGCCCGACCGGGGCCAGATCGTCGCCCTCATCGCGCTGATCATCGGGGTGGCCGCGTTCATCGGGAACGTGGACATCGGCGGCGACGCCAGCCCGTACATCTGGCCCGTCCTGCTCATCGGTGCCGGTGTCGTCCTCGTCTGGCGCCAGGCGGACAACACCCGCCGCGCTCACTGGGCCGAGGTCGGCCGCAGCAGCAGGCTCCTCCCGGTGGGGCGGGCGCTGGCGGGCGTGGTGCTGGTCGGCGCCGGGCTCGCCGCGTTCATCGTGATCCGCGGCTCGTCCGCGCAGCTCGGCAATGTCCTGACCGCCGCGCTCGCCGTGGTCGCCGGGATCGCCCTGCTCACCGGTCCGTGGCTCATCCGGATGACCCAGGACCTCTCGCAGGAGCGGCTGATGCGTATCCGCGCGCAGGAGCGTGCGGAGGTCGCCGCCCATGTCCACGACTCCGTACTGCACACCCTGACGCTGATCCAGCGCAACGCCGATGAGCCGGGCGAGGTGCGCAGGCTGGCCCGCGCCCAGGAGCGCGAACTGCGCGCCTGGCTCTACCGCCCCGAGGGCACCGGCAAGGACAAGGACGACGAACCCGAGACCCTCGCCGACGCCGTCCGGAAGTCCGCCGCGGAGATCGAGGACAAGCACGGGGTGCCGCTCGAAGTGGTGGTCGTCGGGGACTGCCCGCTGGACGAGAAGCTGTCGGCCCAGATGCAGGCGGCACGCGAAGCCATGGTCAACGCGGCCAAGTACGGTGGCGAGGGCGGTGCCGTACAGGTGTACGCGGAGGTCGAAGGCCGTACCGTCTTCGTGTCGGTACGCGACCGGGGGCCCGGCTTCGATCTCGACGCGGTGCCCGCCGACCGGATGGGCGTCAGAGAATCGATCATCGGCCGTATGCAGCGCAACGGCGGTACGGCAAGGCTGCGTTCCGCTCCCGAGGGCGGCACCGTAGTGGAACTGGAGATGGAGCGAGCATGACCGAGCCTACCGACCGCACCGACCGCACCGGGGCCGGCGGTGCCCCTCAGGCCACCGAGGCGTCTCAGGCCGGCGAGCAGCCGTACGCCCCCGCCGGGAGCGGGCTGCCGGGGCCGGGGGAGAGCCGCCGGGTCAGGGTGGTCCTCGTCGACGACCACCGGATGTTCCGTACCGGGGTGCAGGCGGAGATCGGCCGCACCGAGACGACGGGCGTCGAGGTGGTCGGCGAGGCGGCCGATGTCGACCAGGCGGTCACCGTCATCAAGGCCACCCGCCCCGAGGTCGTCCTCCTCGACGTCCATCTGCCGGGCGGCGGCGGGGTCGAGGTGCTGCGCCGCTCGGCCGCGCTGATGTCCGACCCGGATCACCCGGTCCGCTTCCTCGCCCTGTCCGTCTCGGACGCGGCCGAGGACGTCATCGGGGTCATCAGGGGCGGCGCCCGCGGTTACGTCACCAAGACGATCACCGGCAGCGACCTGGTCGACTCGGTCTTCCGCGTCCAGGACGGCGACGCGGTCTTCTCCCCGCGCCTCGCCGGATTCGTTCTCGACGCCTTCGCCTCCACGGACGCCCCGCCGGTCGACGAGGACATGGACCGTCTGACCCAGCGCGAGCGGGAGGTGCTGCGCCTCATCGCCCGCGGATACGCGTACAAGGAGATCGCCAAGCAGCTCTTCATCTCGGTGAAGACGGTCGAGTCGCACGTCTCGGCGGTGCTGCGCAAACTCCAGCTGTCGAACCGCCATGAACTGACCCGCTGGGCGACGGCACGCCGGCTGGTCTGAGGGGGCGGTGGCCCGGGCCGTCCGGACCTGTCGGGGCTCGGCTGAGCTCCCACGGCGGGCGCGTGCAGGGGGCAGGCGGGCGGTGCGGCGGTATGGGCAGGTACGGCCAGAGATGGCCAGGGCCGGGCAGGGAGCGGGCGTATACCGTATGTGTTGGGTCATCGCCGTACGTGACGAGGTAAAAAGGGTGCAAAACAGGTAACCCCTGGCGCCCATAGGGCATCTTTCCCCCCGTGATGAGCCTGACGGGAACCCCGTTCTTCCTCGCCGCGATCGCCATGATGGGCGTCGCGGTGCTGCTGCCCCTGCTGCTGTGGGGGCGCGTCGCCGGCCCCGCGGCCGTACGCGGTGCGGCGCGGCTGGTGATGGTGCTGTTCGCGCAGGCGACCGCGGTGCTGGTCGTCTTCGTCGCGGTGAACAACAGCAACGGCCTGTACGACAGCTGGGCCGACCTGCTCGGCACCGGGAACCACGTGGTCGCCGCCCCCGACCTCGGTGCCGACGGCCTCGGCGGGCGCCAGCTCGCCTCCGAGCCGCACCAGCGGGCCGTGTTCAAGCCGGTGGCCGACCCGCGCATGGGCGGCGTACGCAAGACGGTCATGACCGGGCAGGTGTCGGGGGTGCGCGGTGAGGTGTACGTCTGGCTGCCGCCCGAGTACAACGAACCCGCCTACCGCCACCACTCCTTCCCGGTGGTCGAACTGCTCTCCGGCTTCCCCGGCACGGCGAAGGCCTGGTTCTCCAGCCTCGACGCGGGCAAGCAGCTGGCACCGATGATGAAGCGGGGCGAGGTCGCCCCGTTCATCCTGGTGTCGCCGCGCACCTCACTCCTCGGCAGCCAGGACACCGGCTGCGCCAATGTCTCCGGGGTGATCAACGCGGACACCTGGCTGAGCGTCGACGTGCCGAGGATGGTGACCGACACCTTCCGGGCGAAGCACGGGGCCGCCGGGTGGGCGGTCGCCGGCTACTCGGCGGGAGCGCACTGCGCGGTCAAGCTGGCGCTCGCCCACCCCGACCGGTACCACACGGCCGCCGGGCTCTCCGGATACAACGACCCCGCGGCCGAGCGGGCCTCCATCACCGCCAAGGACCCGGCGCTGCGGCGCACGAACAACCCGCTGTGGATCCTGCGCCACGCCAAGACCCCGCCGCGCGTCTCCCTCTTCCTCTCCGGTGCGCCCCGCGACGGCTACCGGGACGGACTCGCCCTGCGCCGCGCCGCCAAACCGCCCACATCGGTGCAGGTCATCCCGGTGACGGGCGGACACAGCCTGGCGGTCTGGCGCAAGCAGGTGCCTGATGTCTTCACCTGGCTGAGCGCACAGTTCCGACCAGGGGTGCGCACGGGCGCGCCGATCGGTCAGGTGCCCGCCACCGGCCGGGTCGCGCCCGCGAAGGGCATCTGACCGACCGGCGCCAGCCTGACCGGCGCGCCGGGGTGCGGGGCGTGGATCATCTGCCCACCGCCCACATAGATGCCGACGTGACTGATCCCGGAGTAGAAGAACACCAGGTCGCCGGGGGCCAGTTCGGAGCGGCCCACCCGCTGTCCGGAGTTGATCTGGGTGTACGTGGTGCGCGGGAGCGACACCCCCGCCGAGCGGTACGCGGCCTGGGTCAGGCCCGAGCAGTCGAAGGACGAGGGCCCGGTGGCTCCCCAGACGTACGGCTTGCCGAGCGCGCCGTAGGCGAAGGCGACCGCCCGCGCGGCCCGTGAGCCGGTGGCGGCGACCGGGGTGCGCACGGCCGACCGGCCGGCGGCCTGCGGAGCGGCGGAACGGCCGGTGCCCCCGGACTCGTACGAGGCGCGCTCGGGCGCCGACAGCCGGGAGAGCAGCGCGCGGGCCGCGCGGATCTTGCTCTGCACGGTGGTCTTCTGCCTCTTCAGATCGGCCTGCCGGCCGCGCAGCGTGCCCAGCGTGGCGTCCGCTTCGGAGCGCAGCCGGGCGAGCTGTCCGAGCTGCCTGCGCACCCCGCCGACCTCGGCGGCCTGCCGGTCGCCGATCCGCTCCACATACGCGGCCCGGTCCAGGTAGTGCGCCGGGTCGGACGAGAGGAACAGCTGGAGCGACGGGTCGACGGCTCCGTCGCGGTACTGGGCCGACGCCGTCGAGGCGAGGGCCGAGCGCGCGGTGTTGAGCTGCGCCGTCCGGCGGGCCGCCTGGTCGCGCAGCGAGCGCAGCGACTTCTCCGACGCCGCGGTCTTCTCCTTCGCCCCGTCGTACTTCTCGGTGGCGGTCTCCGCCTCCCGGTACAACCTGTCGACCTGCGCCTTGACCTGCGCCGGGGTGAGGCGCGGTGCCGCGTGGCCGACGCCCTGGAAGGCGGTGGCGGATGCGGCACCCGCGAGGGTGAGGGTCGCGGCGGTCCGGGCCGCGGGGCCGGTGAGCGGGTGCTGCCTGGGTTTTCGGTGAGCGGCCACGAGGGCGGTCACGTCCTTCCGTACGTCCTTGCCGTGTCCGCCGTGCCGTATCCGTCCGTACTGCTGTCCATCCGTACTGACGGGCCCGGGGCCCCGGAGCGGATACGTGTCCGGCGGCGGCCCGCACAGGGGGAGCGGGCCGCCGCCGGAGGTCTCGGCGGTGATGCCCGGTGGCCGCCCGGTCATGGGACGGCGGTGGGGAGCCGGTCATCTGGGCAAGAACGCTAGGCCTGGCGTTATGGGAACGAGACCCTATGGGACATAGTGACCGAATCTGGCCGCCCTTCTGCTGTATGGGGCCGGGGGTGACCGGATGGGACCGGACCGCTGCCGTATCCGTGGCGTACCGCTGCCGTACCGGTGGCGGGCGGCCGAAGGGCGGTGGCTAAGGTCGAATCCCATGGACGTACTCATCAACGCCTTCGTCGGTCTGCACATCATCGGTATCGCCGCACTGCTCGGCGGCTTCCTGACCCAGATGAAGGCGATGCGCACGGGCGAGGCCCGGTTCGGGCCCGCGATGCTGCACGGCGCGCTGACGATGCTGGTGACCGGGGTGGCGCTGGTCGGCCTGAACCAGGCGCAGGGCAACACCATCAACACCGTCAAGATCGGGATCAAGCTGGCGGTCCTGGTGGTGATCCTCGGACTCGTCTATGTGAAGCGCGACGACGAGCGGATCGAGAAGGGCCTCTTCGGGGCGGTCGGCGGCCTGACGATCGTGAACATCTTCATCGCGGTGCTGTGGACCTGAGCGGTGCTGCGGACCCCGGCGGCGCTCCGGACCTGAGCGGGCTCGCCCGGCCAGGTCCGGCCGAAGGGCCGCGCCCTACCTCCGTACGGCTGACAGCTCGCGCACCGTAGCCATGTCGCTGAACGGGATCAGCCGGTCGCCGACGATCTGGTACGGCTCGCTGCCCTTCCCCGCGACCAGCACGATGTCGGTCGGCCCGGCGGCGGAGAGAGCGAACGCGATGGCGTCCCGGCGGTCGGCGATCCGCTCGAACGGGGTACCGGTGGCCGTCAGCCCCGGAGCGATCTGGTCCATGATCGCCTCGGGGTCCTCGTCACGGGGGTTGTCCGATGTCAGCACGCACAGATCGGAGTGCGTCCCGGCGATCTCGCCCATCCGGGCCCGCTTGGTGGCGTCGCGGTCGCCGCCGCAGCCGAAGACCGTGATGACGCGGGCGGCGGCGAAGTCCCTGAGGGCGGCGAGCACCTTGTCCAGGGAGTCGGGCGAGTGCGCGTAGTCCACGATCACGGACGCGCCCTGCGGAGCCTCGAACCGTTCCAGCCGCCCGGGTACCGGAGGCATCCGGTCGAGCGCCGCCACCAGACCGGCCAGGTCATGGCCCAGAGTGTGGCACGCGGCCAGGGTGGCCAGTGCGTTGGCGACCGAGAACCTGCCCGGCACCGGGATCGCCGCCGGATACTTGCGCCCGTCGTGGTGGAGCGTGAACCGGGTACCGAAGGCGTCCATGTCCAGGTCGGTCGCCCGGTAGTCCGCTTCGGCGTCCAGGGCGTACGTGCGGACCAGCCCCGGCATCATCGCCGGGACCAGCGCGCAGACCGGGTCGTCCGCGTTCACCACGGCGCGCCGGCAGAGCCCCCCGAACAGCCTGAGTTTGGCGTCCCGGTAGTGCTCCATCGTGCCGTGGTCGTCCAGGTGGTCCTGGGTGAGGTTGGTGAAGATGCCCACGTCGATGAAGGAATGGTCGATCCGGTGGTTCAGCAGGCCCATCGAGGTGGCCTCCAGGACCACGGTGCCCACCTCGTGGTCACGCATGTGCCCCAGCAGATACTGGAAGTCCGGTGACTCCGGAGTGGTCAGCACGGAGCGCGGCATCGGGATCGACTCGTCCCCGATCCGGTTCCCGCCCGTCCCGATCACACCCACCTTCGCGCCCTCGGCGATCCGCAGCACGGACTCCACCATGTACGAGACGGACGTCTTCCCGTTGGTACCGGTGACGGCCACCATGTCCATCGCCCGGCCGGGCTCTCCGTAGTACCGCGAGGTGATCAGCGCGGCGGCCTTACGGGTATCGGCCACCCTGACGACGCAGGCACCGTCCGCCGACGGCCGTACCGCGGCGGGAAGTCCGGGCGCGGGTTCCTCGACGAGCACCGCCACGGCGCCCCGCGCCAGCGCGGAACCGACGGCCTCCGGCCCGCCCTCGCGATGTCCGGGCACCGCGACGAAGAGCGAACCCGGCGAGACGCGGTGGGCATCGAAGCACGCTCCCGCGGTGACTCTCGTCCCCGGATCGCCCAGCAGTACTTCGTGGTCGTGCCCGGCCAGCAACTCGCTCAACTTCACAGGGGTCCTCTCAGGGTGCGGCCGGCCCGCCGGCGGTCGCGGGAAGCGACACCGGCGGTACGCCCGGGGGCGCGGGGCTGCGGGGGTGGTGGGGCTACGGGGGTGGTGGGGCGGAGACGCGGAGTCGCGTCGGAGGCGCTTCACAGGCGCGTTCGCGTGAGCCCACCGCGGGGCTCAGGAGGGGCCCGGAGTTGCTAGCCGTGGCCGTGCAGCGCACGGCAGCAGCGCGCCCGGGGCGCGACGGGACCCAGTGCGCGCGGGGCCCGGACCGGGCTCTCCGTCACCGCATGTTCATGTCCCATACCAGGAGTGTACGCGCCCGGAGCGACGGACCCTGCGGGGGCGGAGCGACCCCGCGGAGGCTGGGAGCCTGTTGGCCTGCTGCTACGTGAATTGCCCTGCCGCTACGCGGGGTGCCCTGCCACTACGCGGGCCGGACGCTGCCGTAGATCGGCATGTAGTAGATCGACTCCTCGCGCACATACGCGCCGGGCTTAGGGGCGTGGATCATCATCCCGTTGCCGATGTACATCCCGACATGGCTGATGTCGTCGTAGAAGAACACCAGGTCACCGGGGCGCAGGTCCTTCGTCGCGACCCGGGTGCCGGTCTTCACCTGGTCCCAGGTGGTCCGCGGGAGGTCGACGCCCGCCGCCTTCCAGGCGGCCTGGGTGAGGCCCGAGCAGTCGTACGAGCTGGGTCCGGTGGCGCCCCAGACGTACGGCTTGCCGATCTGGGCGCGCGCGAACGCGAGGGCCGTCGCGGCCTTGCTCGACGGCGTACCGGAACCGGAACCGGAACCGGAGGAGCCCGATCCGGAACCGGTCTTCGAACCGCTGCCGTCGCCCGTCCCCGCGCCGCCTGCCTTCTCCGCCGCCCTGCGCTTCTTCTCCGCCGCGGCCTGCTCCTGCGCGAGTTTCCCGGCCTTGCGTCTGGCCTCGTCCTCCTTCTTCTTCTCCAGCGCCGCGAGCCGCGCCTTCTCCTCGGCCGTCAGCTTCGAGAGCAGCCCGCGCGCCTCGGCGAGCTTCGACTGCACGGACTCCTTGCTCGTCCTCAGCGCCGCCTGGGCCTCGGTCAGGCCCTCCAGGCTGCGCGCGGCCTCCCCGCGCTTCCCGGCCGCCGACCGCTGCTGGGTCCGGTAGTCGGCGACGGCCTTCTCCTGGCGGTTGCCGAGCCGCTTCATCAGCTGGTCCTGGTCGAAGTACGACTGGGGGTCGTCGGCGAGGAGCAGGGTCGCGGTGGTGGCGAGGGTGCCCTCGCGGTACTGGGCTGCGGCGTAGGTGCCGAGTGTGCGGCGGGAGTCGTTCAGCTTCGCGGTGCGCCGGGCGACCTGGTCGAGGAGGGTGTCGACCGTTCGGCGCTGGGCAGCGGTGGCCTCCCGGGCCTGGTTGTACTGCTGGGTGGCGGTTCCGGCCTGGCGGTAGAGCCCGTCGACCTTCTTCCGCACCTCTTCGATGCCCGGTTTTTCGATGCCGGGCTTCGGCTTCGCCAGGGGCGCGGGCGCGGCACCGGCGCTCTGGGCGAACAGCGAAACCGAGGCAAGGGCCGCTGTGGTGATGCCGATGGCGGGGGCGGTACTGCGTACGCGGGGACGCGGTCTGCGGTGCGTTGCCAAGACGGGCCGTTCCTTCCGTGGACCGCCTGCCGGGTCGGTGGATCCCGGCTCTGCCTGCCGTGCGTCGTACGTCACACATCGCGGCGCACCGGTACGGCAGAACGGACTCGGCGCGGACCACTCGCTCCGGCGCGGTTCGCCGAAGGGGTACGTGCGGTCCTGAGCGACGAGGTACGTGCGGTCCTGAGCGAGCAAGATAGCCAACTCCCGTGACCCGGGGGAAGACTGATGTTCGATATGCCCGATACGTTTTCGTGACCTTGTGGCCGGGCAGCTACGGCGGCCGGGGCGCGGGGCGGCCGTACCCCCGGCCCGCTTTCCGGTCGGGCGTACGGCCCCGGACTGTCACTGGCTCGGCCTAGACTCGGTAGACGATGAGCAGCCTCTTTGACGACAACTTCCTGGCGAACCTCCAGCCCCCGGAGGAAGAGCCCCCGCCGCCCGCCGAGGACTCCGCCGGCGGCCACACCGGAGGGGGCCACCCCCCGGAGGAGGTTCCGCACGACCTCTTCGGTGGTGCCTGGCACGCCACCGAGGGGGCGGCGCCCCGGCGTGAGGCGTACTACCGCGACGGCGCCCCGCGCCCCGCCGTGGACCCTGCCGCGCTGCTCGAAGGGCTGAACGCCGAGCAGCGCGCCGCCGTCGTGCACGCCGGCTCCCCGCTGCTCATCGTGGCCGGCGCCGGTTCCGGCAAGACCCGGGTGCTGACCCACCGGATCGGGCATCTGCTCGGCTCGCGCGGGGTGCACCCCGGCCAGATCCTCGCGATCACCTTCACCAACAAGGCCGCGGGCGAGATGAAGGAGCGCGTCGAGGAGCTGGTCGGCCCGCGCGCCCAGGCGATGTGGGTCATGACCTTCCACAGCGCGTGTGTGCGCATCCTGCGCCGCGAGTCGAAGAAGCTCGGCTTCACCTCATCGTTCTCGATCTACGACGCCGCCGACTCCAAGCGGCTGATGGCCCTGGTCTGCCGCGATCTGGACCTGGACCCGAAGAAGTTCCCGCCGAAGTCCTTCAGCGCCAAGATCTCGAACCTGAAGAACGAGCTGATCGACGAGGAGACCTTCGCGGGGCAGGCTGGGGGCACATCCCAGACGGAGGCCGGGGGAGGTTTCGAGAAGACCCTCGCCGAGGCGTACACGCTCTACCAGGCACGGCTGCGCGAGGCCAACGCGCTGGACTTCGACGACATCATCATGACGACGGTTCATCTGCTCCAGGCGTTCCCGGACGTCGCCGAGCACTACCGGATGCGCTTCCGGCACGTCCTGGTCGACGAGTACCAGGACACCAACCACGCCCAGTACACGCTGGTACGCGAACTGGTCGGCCCGTCCGGTGAGGGCAGGGCCCCGGGCGAGCTGTGCGTCGTCGGTGACGCGGACCAGTCCATCTACGCGTTCCGCGGGGCCACGATCCGCAACATCCTCCAGTTCGAGGAGGACTACCCGGACGCGACCACGATCCTCCTGGAGCAGAACTACCGCTCCACGCAGACGATCCTCTCCGCCGCCAACGCGGTCATCGAGCGCAACGAGAACCGCCGCGCCAAGAACCTCTGGACCGAGGCCGGCGAGGGCGCGAAGATCACCGGCTATGTCGCGGACACCGAGCACGACGAGGCGCAGTTCGTCGCCGACGAGATCGACCGGCTGACCGACGCGGGCGATGCGAAGGCCGGTGACGTCGCCGTCTTCTACCGGACCAACGCTCAGTCCCGTGTCTTCGAAGAGATCTTCATCCGGGTCGGTCTCCCGTACAAGGTCGTCGGCGGGGTCCGGTTCTACGAGCGCAAGGAGGTCCGTGATGTGCTGGCCTATCTGCGGGTGCTGGCCAACCCCGAGGACACCGTCCCGCTCCGCCGGATCCTCAACGTGCCCAAGCGCGGTATCGGCGACCGCGCGGAGGCCATGATCGACGCACTCGCCCAGCGCGAGAAGGTCGGCTTCCCGCAGGCGCTGCGCCGGGTCGACGAGGCGTACGGCATGGCGGCCCGCTCGGCCAACGCCGTGAAGCGGTTCAACGTCCTGATGGAGGAGCTGCGCACCGTCGTCGAGTCGGGCGCGGGGCCCGCCGTGGTGCTGGAGGCGGTTCTGGAACGGACCGGCTATCTGGCCGAGTTGCAGGCATCCACCGACCCGCAGGACGAGACCCGCATCGAGAACCTCCAGGAACTCGCCGCTGTCGCCCTGGAGTTCGAGCAGGATCGCAGCGACGAGGAGGGCACGGGCACGCTCGCCGAATTCCTGGAGAAGGTCGCCCTGGTCGCCGACTCGGACCAGATCCCCGACGAGGACGAGGACGGCTCAGGAGTCATCACCCTGATGACGCTCCACACGGCCAAGGGGCTGGAATTCCCCGTGGTGTTCCTGACCGGTATGGAGGACGGTGTCTTCCCGCACATGCGTGCGCTGGGGCAGGTCAAGGAGCTGGAGGAGGAGCGGCGGCTCGCCTATGTGGGGATCACACGCGCCCGCGAGCGGCTGTATCTGACGCGCTCGACGCTGCGCAGCGCCTGGGGCCAGCCCTCGTACAACCCGGCGTCGCGCTTCCTTGAGGAGATCCCCGCGCAGCATCTGGAGTGGAAGCGCCTGGGCGCGACGTCGGCCCCGGCGGGCCCGACGTCGGGGATCACCTCGTCGCTGTCGTCCTCGCTGTCCTCGTCGCGTGCGCGCGCGGGCTCCGGCGGAGCTTCGGGGTTCGCTACGCG
Source organism: Streptomyces sp. NPDC054757 (assembly GCF_053612185.1). Taxonomy (NCBI): domain Bacteria; kingdom Bacillati; phylum Actinomycetota; class Actinomycetes; order Kitasatosporales; family Streptomycetaceae; genus Streptomyces; species Streptomyces sp. NPDC054757. The sequence continues at coordinate 316,589 of NZ_JBSHBW010000001.1, read as the reverse complement.
GCGGGCCGGTGAGAAGCCGGTCATCACGCTGAACGTGGGGGACCGGGTCACGCACGACCAGTTCGGCCTGGGGACCGTGATGCAGGTGACGGGATCGGGCTCGGATGCCCAGGTCACGGTGGACTTCGGCGACGAGCGCCCGAAGAAGCTGCTGCTGCGCTACGCACCGGTCGAGAAGCTGTAGGGGGCGGGTTACGGGTCAGGGTCGGGAGTTACGGGTCAGGGCCGGAGGCTACGGGCCAGGGGTGCGCGGTGTGGCAGTCCGTGTCCCGGCGGTCCGTATCCCTGCGGTCCGTGTCCCTGCGGTCCGTGTCCCGGACGGGTCGGTTCAGGTCGGGTCGAGGCCGTGGCTGCGGAGCCACGGCAGCGGGTCGATCGCAGCGCCGCTGTGGGGCCGCACCTCGAAGTGCATATGCGGACCGGTCGAGTTACCGGAGCTCCCGGAGTACGCGATGACCTGACCCGCCTTGACGGAGCCGGACCGGATCTTGGTGCTGCTGAGATGGCAGTACCAGGTCTCGGTGCCGTCGGACGAGGTGACCATGGCCATGTTGCCGTAGGCGTTGTTCCACTGCGTACGGATGGTGCCGTCGGTCGCGGCCATGACGGGTGTTCCGTAGGAGACCGGGAAGTCGATACCGGTGTGCACGGACATCCAGTTGACCCCGGCCTGCCCGAAGTAGGCGCTCAGGCCCTTCTGCGTCACCGGCAGGACGAACTTCGGCCGCGCGGCCTCCTTGCGCGCGGCCTCATCCTCGGCCTTCTTCTTCGCCGTGGCCTGCCGCTCCTTCAGGTCGATGCGCTCCTGCGTACGGCTGGCGCGGTCGGCGAAGTCGTCGGCGCCGTGGCTGAGGTCCGCGAGCTGGCCGTCCAGCTTGCTGTTGGCGGCCACCGGCTTGACGGACGACGTGTCGGCGGCCGCCTGCGTGGCTGTGCCGCTGTCCGTGTTGCCCTCGCCGATGCCTCCGACGGTGGCGGCTGCGGCTCCGGCCACCCCCATCACACAGACGGAGGGGACCCCGATGGTCAGCAGCGCGGAGCGCTTGGCAGGCGTACGACGACGGCCTCCCCGGCCACCCGGTGCGCGGCGCGCCAGGGGGCCGGGTACGGGTACGGAGCTGGGTTCAGTGCCGAAGCCGGTGCCGGGGCCAACTCCGAAGCCGGTACCAGGTCCAGTGCTGCCGGGTTCGGTGCCGGGGTCAGTGCTGCGGGGTTCGGTGCCGGTTTCGTGGGGCAGTTCGGGCTCGCTGAACCCGCCCGGGCCGTCGTGGCCGGCGAACGCCGGGAATTCGGCGGTGTGTTCCGGCCCGGTGACATCGGCGAGGTCGACTGCGGCGAACTGCTGTGTTGCGTGCGGGGTCGGCGTAGGCGCGTGCGGGGCGGCCGTACCGGCGGAATTCCAGGCGGTGGCGTCGTGAGCACCTGTGTCGGTGTCCGGGCCATGAGCGCCGTTGGCGATCGGACCGGTGCTGTACGTGCCGGTGCCGGTGCCGGTGCCGTAACCGGCCGGGCCGTAGCCGGTCGTGTCGTGGTCAGCCGTCCCGAAGCCGGCGTTGCTGTAGCCGTCCGGCTGCGCGAGCCACTGCTGAGTGGCGGCCTGACCGTTCTCGAACTTGCTGGTGTACGCAACGGCGTTGGAGTTCCAGGCTGCCGCGTCCCACTGGCCCGTCGTGTCGTAGCTGCCCGTGTCATGACCGGCCAGGGCCTGTGCCGGAAAGCCGTAGCTCTGTGCTTGTGCTTGCGGCTGAGGCTGGAGCGGCCACTGGCCGGTCGGCTGGTACGTCGCGTCATATCCGAGCGTTCCGTGGGAACCGGTGTCCCACTGCGTGGCGTCGTACTCCCCGCTGTGTCCTGCCTGGGGGGCCTGGGGGGCCTCGTGCCTGCCGGGCGGGTAAGCGTCCGTCAGCTCACCGAAGAGCGGGTCGACGGCGAACGTGCCGGTGGGGCTGCCGGTGGCGTAGCCGTCGTTTCCGACGTACCCGGCGTGGGTGTGCTGGTCGTTCACCAACGTCTCTCTCGCCTCGGCGGCAGGGGCCCTGCCTCGGGGGCACCCCCAGGGGAAGCAGTGGCGCGACTGTACCCGGCGGTACATGGCGGCGACAATCTTCGGCAGGTACCGGACGAGCGGAAAACGGGCATTCGGCCGTCTTTCGAGGCTCCATGTGCACACCCTTGGCCGGGCGTTCGGGAAGCGTTCGACGTACCCACGTCTTTTGACTGTTCGTGCTCACTTTCTTTCGCTCGCTCTTTCACGCTTCCGGTCACCCTTTCCCGCCACGGGTCAGGCGACTGAAATGACGTTTTCCGGTGGACCGTCGGAAGCCTCGCCGGACGACTCAAGTGCCTGCCTGATGGCGGCGGCCACGGCCGGGTGCACCGGCAGGGCGAGGTGTCCGATGCCGCTGACCCTGACATTGGTGGTGATCAGATCGGGGTGGTTGATGCAGCCGGCTTCGACCGGAATCATCAGATGGTCGAGTTCGCTCCAGAAACTCACGAACCGGGTACGGCACCCGGGCGCCGGGCTGCGCAATTCCTCAATCACGTCCGAGTGGGGCAGCATCTGCCGTACGAGTGGATGGGCGCTCATCAATTGAGCGATCTGGGTCCCCTCGTGCGGCGTGCCGAGCGTGACGACCGTGTGCACCCTTCTGTCACCGTCCAGTCGCTGTACGTAGTACCGGGCGATCAGGCCGCCGAGGCTGTGTCCGACGATGTCGACGTCCTGGTGCCCCGTACGGGCGCAGATCTCCTCGATGTGCTCTCCCAGCAGCTCGGCCGCCGCCCGGATGTCGCAGGTCAGCAGCGAGTAGTTGAGCGATTCCGGATGCTGCCAGCCGTGCCGCAGGAGGGACCGGCGCAGCAGGACGAAGACGGAACGGTTGTCCACGAAGCCGTGGAGCAGCACGACGGGGCGATGTCCCTGGTCGGAAGGTGGGAGGTGCTTGACCGTGCCCTTTCCGGAACGTGGCTGTCCGGAGCCCGGCCGTCCCGAGCCCGGTTGTCCGGAGCGCGGTTGCCCGAGCGGCCGCCCGGGCGGGCTGTGGAACGGAGCACCGAAGGTTCCGCCGGCGGGCGGCCCTGTGGGGTTATCGGTGCTGTCGGAGCCACCGTCGGTGCCGCTCACGCCTGTGGTTCCTGTGGTTCCTGTGGTTCCGCCGGGCGGGGCGCTCAGTGACAGGTCGATCCGACGCTCATCGGCGATGCCGGACGGGTAGAGGAGCATATGCCCCGCCAGTACCGCCAGGTCGAGGGCTGTGGCGCGCAGTGGTACGGAGGAGACCTGGAGCTGATGCAGCAGCCATTGGGGGGAGAGGAAATCCGGCAGCACCTTCATGGGGCGACCTCCCGAACCGCGAACGGGGGCGACCTTGTCCCCGCACGCACTCATGGGTGCCACGGAAGAGTCCCTGACTGACATAACCGGCATGTCATTTTCCGTGCCATCCACCGTGCAGCCGATGGTACGGGTGATGCGGCTCTCTCGCCTTGCGGCTCCCGTCACGCGCCACCTGGGGGTGTGCCTCGGTGCCCGGCACGCTCGCCAGGCTGCCGGGCGGCCGCCGGGATCTGGCTGCCGCGCATCCGGCGCGGCGTGGGGTGTGGCGCGCAGTGAATGTGTCCCGTGTGTGATTTCCCCCTCCCTGACCGCCGTGAAACGGCTGGTTGCGGGATGCTGTGGATAACGTTCGTTCACGTTCGTTCGCATCGTGCATGGAGGCAGTGATGGGTGTGGTCGGTCCGATCCGCGTAGTGGTCGCCAAACCGGGTCTCGACGGGCACGATCGCGGGGCGAAGGTCATCGCGCGTGCGCTGCGGGATGCCGGCATGGAGGTCATCTACACCGGCCTCCACCAGACGCCCGAGCAGATCGTGGGGACCGCGATCCAGGAGGACGCCGACGCGATCGGCCTCTCCATCCTGTCCGGCGCCCACAACACGCTCTTCGCGAAGGTGATCGAACTGCTGAAGGAGCGCGAAGCGGAGGACATCAAGGTCTTCGGCGGCGGAATCATCCCGGAGGCGGACATCGCACCGCTGAAGCAGCTGGGTGTCGCTGAAATCTTCACCCCGGGCGCGACGACGACCTCCATCGTGGACTGGGTCCAGGCGAACGTACGCCAGCCCGCAGGCGCCTGACAGCCCACGGCTGACCGTTTGCTGTACGGACGGTGACCGCACGGCTGGCGACCGTGTGGCTGTTGGCCGTCGACCGCACGGGTAGTGGCTGTGCGGCCGTCGACCGTACGGGTAGTGGCTGTGCGGCCCTCGACTGTGTGGCTGTACGGCCGTCGACCGGCTGGCTGGCGACTGTATGGCTGCGCTGCTGTGTGGCTGCGCGGTCGGCTGTGCCGAGCCCTACGTCGATCTCGACCTCGGCCCCGTCCCAATGTCGGCCCTTTGGCCAACCCCGGATCGTCTTCTGACCGCCCGGCGCCTGGCCTGTCGGCGGCCTGTCGTCTGCCCTGCCCCTCTGGCTGTCCGAACCGATTGGCTGTCCGAACCGACTGCCAGTCCGAACCGACTGGCAGTCCGTGCAGCCCTGCAGCCCGTGCAGCCCGGTGGTCATCCACGCGCGGCGGCTCAGAAGCCCCGTAACCCGGCCTGCCCTGCGCCCCAGGCAACCTGTGAGACCCGGCGGTGGGTGGGTGGCCCCTGGGGACCCGGCAGGGCATCCGAGGTGACCCATGGGGCCTGGCAGGCCGTCCGATCCGTGCAGCCCGGGGCAGCAGGGCCGCTTGGGCTGCGGCTATAGTCCCCCCTTCGCCCTCCCAGGGAGTGCCCGGCGCGGTCTGTGGGGAGCCGCGGCGCGCTGTGGAACCGGTCGTGCGGCCTCACGCTCCAGCATTCATCTCCTCCGGCGAAGTCACCTCCCCTGACAGTTCTGCGGCCATCGCCGCCCGCAAGCGCAATGTCGACACCAGGCGCTGGAATGCCTCCGACCAGTAGCCACCGGCCCCGGGTGATGCGCCCTCCGGTTCATCCGGGATCGCGGTGAGGGCCTCCAGGCGTGACGCTTCCATGGGATTCAGACACCGTTCGGCCAGCCCCATGACGCCGCTGAAGCTCCACGGATAGCTCCCCGCATCACGGGCGATCTCCAATGCGTCCATTACGGCGCGGCCCAGCGGCTCCGACCAGGGGACATCGCAGACGGCCAGCAGTTGGAACGCCTCCGACAGTCCGTTCCCGGCGATGAACTCGGCCACCCAGCACGCCCGTTCGCCCTCCGGCAGTGCGGCCAGCAGCTTCGCGCGCTCAGCGAGGGAGGCAGTGCCGGGACCCGAGAGCAGGGCGCGCGACCATGCGGTGTCCCGCTGCCGCACCGCGGCCCTGCACCATGCCGCATGCAGTTCCTCGCCCCACCCGTCCGCCACCGGCAGGGCGACGATCCGGCCGGGCGGGCGGCCTCCCAGCCTGCTGCTCCACACGCCTAGCGGAGCCGCCTCCACCAGCTGGCCGAGCCACCAGGACCGCTCGCCCCGGCCGCCCGGCGGCACTGCGGAGACGCCGTCGCGCTGCATCGCCGCATCGCACTCGTGCGGCGCTTCGACCGATATCCGGGCCTGGTCCTCGGACAGGTCCAGACTGATGCACGTCATCGCGCGGTCGGCCATCCGGGCGGCGAGTGCGGACGTAGGAAGTGCGGAGAGCAGCTCGGCCGCAGTGGAGCGGACATTGCGGCTGCGATCGGCCAAGGCTCGCTCCAGGAAAGGTTCGTCCTCGACCACGAGGTCGGTGCGCAACGAGTCGAGAAACATCAGACGGTCCTCGGCACGCTCCGTGGACCACGTGGTGGTGAGCAGATCGATCCCGGCCGCCGGTGCGTCGGACCGTACAGCGGTGAGCAGCGCCACGCGCTCGGCGAACAGCCCCTCCTCCCAGAGGTTCCGGACGGCCTCCGTGTCCGTGGGCGCGGGCAGTCCAGCGCCCCCTGGCGTGCTGCGCAGCGCGAACTTCCACTCAGGGTTGAGCCTGGCGAGCCACAGGCCTCGCGCTCCGGCGAAGGCGAGCGCCTGCGGACGCAGATCCGTACGTGACCGTGCGGCGTCGAGGAGTGCGTCCAACTGCGAGGCGGGCGCACGGTATCCGTGCCGGAGCGCTACCGCGAGCCACTGGGGCAGCAACTCGGTGAGATCGGGTGCGGCGCCGCGCCGTCCACCGGAGCCCTGCGGCCCGGACCGGCCGGCCAGCAGCTGGGCCAGTCTCCGCCTGGCCGGTTCGGGCGGCTCGGGCCGTGGGTCGTCCGGGGCAGGAGGCGGTGGCACGGCTGCGACAGCGGGAAGCAGCCCCGCCCTGCGTCGCACGGTCTGCAGCGCTGCGGCGTCCAGCAGCGGGAAGTCTCCTGCCGACGTCGGCCTGCGATCGGTGCCGAGCAGAGCCGAGGTCACAAGCTCTTCCCAGGTCATGGTGTGCGTGCTGGTCATCGGTTCCCTCCTTGAGCGTGGACTCCGTGAGCATGGACATGGGCATGGGCGTGGGCATGGGCATGGGCGTGAGCAGGAATGTGAACGTGGATCAGAATGAGATGGATGCGCCGATACGCCGCTGTGCCGATGCCTGGTGTGCAGTGCACCGAGCCGCCACCGAGCCGACGCACGGCGCAGCGGCCCGCACCAGTCCGCGCTGGCCCCATCTGCCAAGTTCAGGTCAGCGGTACGGCTTCCGCCGTACCCGGCGTCCAGGCCGTGAGTGGAGTGAAGCCTCGGTGGCCGCACTCCCCGAAAACGGTGACCGGGCCGCCGCCGGAGAGCGCGGTGAGCCTCCACAGTCCGGACCTGGCCGAAGAGCCCGGCGTGAGGGGCAGGGCAGTCCCTTCCTCGGCGTCGGCCAGTTGCCAGCCGCTGCTGCCTCCGGCGCCGGGGACCGGTATGACGGACGACAGGGTTACCGGCCAGGAACTGAGCCAGGGGTCGTCACGCAGCGCCAGCCCGTACGCCCTGACGGCGGCGCCGGTCGATATCCCCTCGGGCGGGCCGGCTGCCCGTCCCGCTGGGCCGAACCGCTCGCCCAGCGCGGCCCGTAGCTGACCTGCTCCCGGGTAGGGCGTCAGCTCTGCATCCAGTGTCAGGCCCACGGGCAGAGCTGTCCCCGGTGCCCTGCCCGCTGCGCCGAAGTCCAGCAGCTGCGCTGTGCGTCCCGAGCTGCTGCCGTACAGCCAGATACGGCGGGTGGTGAGTCTTTCGTCGGAGGAGTCCTGCTGGGAGAGGACCAGCCACCTGTCCCGGACCGGCAAACCCCCGGCTGGTACGGGCAGTCCGACGCGCATACGCACCGTCGTGGCCAGCGCCTCCGGCAGCAGGTCACGCCCGAGCCAGGCCCTGTCCAGCAGATGCAGCATCGCGCACTCCTCCAGCAGCCGGGCGGGCCAGCCGTGGCCGGATGACGGGATGGCGCCCAACTCCCTTACTCTGGCGGCGAGTCCGGGGGCCTGGGCGTCGACCATGCGGGCCGCGGTCTCCTCCCACAGTCCGTACCCCGCCTGCTCCGCGCCGGCCAGCCCACTCCGCAGCAGGTCGTCCAGGCGCTGTTCCAGCTCAGTGGTGCCCGCGGTGACCCGCTCGGCCCGGCGCTCCGCCCGCCGTCTCGCCGCTTCCGGGTCCGGCTGATTCCTGGCCCCCGCACCCGGGCCACTGACGGAACTCCCCTTCTCCCGGGCTGTCCTGCGGCCTTCGAGCCACTCGGCGGCCCACCCCGGGGGCGTCACCGTTTCCCTCACCGTCACGTCCGCGGCAGCCCAGAGCAACAGCAGCCCCAGCGCGTGCTTGCACGGAAACTTCCGGCTGGGGCAAGTGCACTTGTACGCCACACCCGCTATGTCGACCACAGTCCGGTACGGCTTGCTTCCGCTTCCGCTGCACAGCCCCCACACGGCCTCCGGACCGCTCGTCCACCCCGCTTCCGACCACGGCCCGGACGAGCCCCCGAGCCTGCTCCCCGCCTTGCGTGACGCCACGTCAGGAGCCAGTGCCAGCACCTGGTCCGCGGACCAGCGCACCCCCTGCCGAACGCCCCGCCGAACGTCCTGCCGAACCCCCTGCTGATTCATGGCTCCGAAGGTACGTGCTGCCACTGACAACAGGCTCTGAGCTGCGTAAACAGTCGATTGTCAGTGCCATGGTGCACGGTGGGGACCACATCAGGTCGCCGATCTGGAGGGGGATCCATGACCACGCCCGAAAGCACCGCCGCAGAGGTTCTGAGGCCGCATGCCGAGGACGCATTCGCCCACGAACTGCGCGCGCTCGCAGCCGCCGACGACCGCCCGCGTCCCGAGCGCTGGAAGCTCTCGCCCTGGGCCGTGGCCACCTACCTCCAGGGCGGCACGCTGCCCGACGGGACGGTGATCACCCCCAAGTACGTCGGACCGCGGCGCATCGTCGAAGTCGCCGTCACCACCCTCGCGACCGACCGTGCGCTGTTGCTGCTCGGAGTTCCGGGCACCGCCAAGACATGGGTCTCCGAGCATCTCGCGGCGGCCGTGAGCGGCGACTCCACCCTGCTCGTCCAGGGCACGGCCGGGACACCGGAGGAAGCGATCAGATACGGCTGGAACTACGCGCGGCTGCTGGCCCACGGGCCGAGCCGTGAGGCCCTGGTGCCCAGCCCGGTCATGCGGGCGATGGCGGACGGGACGACCGCACGCGTCGAGGAGCTGACCCGGATCCCCGCCGATGTGCAGGACACCCTGATCACGATCCTGTCCGAGAAGACCCTGCCCATCCCGGAGCTGGGCCAGGAGACACAGGCGGTCCGCGGATTCAACCTGATCGCCACCGCCAACGACCGCGACCGCGGGGTCAACGAGCTGTCCAGCGCGCTGCGCCGGCGTTTCAACACCGTGGTCCTGCCGCTGCCTTCCACCGCCGATGCGGAGGTCGACATCGTCTCTCGGCGCGTCGATCAGATCGGCCGGTCGCTCGATCTGCCGGCCGCTGCCGAAGGCATGGACGAGATCCGCCGGGTGGTGACCGTCTTCCGCGAGTTGCGCGGCGGGGTCACTTCCGACGGGCGCACCAAGGTCAAGTCCCCTTCGGGCACGCTGTCCACAGCCGAGGCGATCTCCGTCGTCACCAACGGCCTCGCTCTCGCCGCCCATTTCGGTGACGGGGTGCTCCGTCCGTCCGATGTCGCCGCAGGTCTGCTGGGCGCGGTCGTACGCGAGCCGGCCGCCGACCGGGTGATCTGGCAGGAGTATCTGGAGACGGTGGTACGGGAGCGGGACGGCTGGAAGGACTTCTACCGGGCGTGCCGCGAGGTCTCGGTATGACCGGGACCACGGCTTGCCCCGTACCCGGTGCGCACCGCGCGCGGGAGTCCGCCGTCACCGGGCAGAGCCGTTCCCCGGCAGCGCACGAGCTGTCCGCGCGCACCGCGCACCACGTGCCGGCCGGCCCGCTGCTGCTCGGCGTCCGGCACCACGGTCCGGGTTCGGCCCGTGCGGTACTGGCCGCGCTGGACGCCGTGGTGCCCGACGCCGTGCTGGTCGAGGGGCCGCCGGAGGGGGACGCGTTGCTGCCGCTCGCAGCGGACGAGGGCATGAGGCCACCGGTGGCGCTCCTCGCCCATGTGGTGGGCGATCCGGGCCGGGCGGCGTTCTGGCCCCTGGCGGAGTTCTCCCCGGAGTGGGTGGCGATCCGCTGGGCGCAGCGACGTGGAGTGCCGGTCCGGTTCATCGATCTGCCCTCGGCCCACTCCCTGGCGATGGCCGATGAGGACCCCGCTCATGAACCTGTGGATCCGGTTGCGGACGGGCCCGGTGACAGCGGGGCCGAGGGGACTTCCGCCGGTGTGCGGATCGACCCCATCGGAGTGCTGGCCGAGACCGCAGGCTATGACGACGCCGAGCGCTGGTGGGAGGACGTCGTGGAGCACCGCGGCTCCGGTGGCCCGGGCGGCGCTCGTGGCTCCGGCGGCTCCGGCGGCTCCGGCGGTTCCGGCAGTTCCGGCGGTTCCGGCGGTTCCGGCGGTTCCGGCAGCCACGGTGGGAGCGGCGGCCCCGGTGGGCGCGGCCCGGGGAATGATCCTCTCGCGCCGTTCGCCGCACTCTCCGAAGCCATGGCGGCGCTCCGTGAGACCTACGGGGATGCGGGATTTCCCCGGGACCGGGTCCGCGAGGCGTATATGCGGATCCAACTTCGAGCGGCGAGGCGGGAGTTCGACGGCCCGGTGGCGGTCGTCTGCGGTGCCTGGCACGTTCCTGCCCTGGCGGTGAAGACCACCGTCGCGGCCGACCGGGCCCTGCTCAAGGCACTGCCCAAGGTGAAAGCAGAGATGACCTGGGTGCCGTGGACCCACCGGAGGCTCGCCCGGCGCAGCGGATACGGCGCGGGTATCGAGTCGCCCGGCTGGTACGGGCACCTGTTCGGTGCCGGTGACCGCCCGGTCGAGCGCTGGATGACCAAGGTCGCACGCCTGCTGCGCGACGAGGACCAGCAGGTGTCTTCCGCCCATGTCATCGAAGCCGTACGGCTCGCGGTGACGCTCGCCGCACTGCGCGGGCGCCCGCTGCCGGGGCTGACCGAGACGACCGACGCGGTGAAGGCGGTGATGTGCGAAGGGTCCGACGTACCGCTCGGGCTCGTCCAGGACCGGCTTGTCGTCGGCGAGGTGCTCGGAGAGGTCCCGGATGCCGCTCCTGCCGTACCTCTCCAGCGTGATCTGACCCGGGCCCAGCGTGCACTGCGGCTGCGTCCGGAAGGTGCCGGACGAGACCTGGACCTCGACCTGCGCAAGGAGACGGATGCCGGGCGGTCCCGGTTGTTGCACCGGTTGAGGCTTCTCGGGGTCGCCTGGGGCGAACCAGGCCGGGGCCGGGCGAGTACGGGCACGTTCCGGGAGAGCTGGCGGCTGCGCTGGGAACCGGAGCTGTCCCTGCGGGTTGCGGAGGCCGGCATGTGGGGGACGACCGTGCTCTCCGCCGCCACTGCCAGAGCCGCGTCCCAGGCCGTGTCCGCGACCGCCCTCGCCTCCGTCACCGCCCTTGCCGAGCAGTGTCTCCTGGCCGAACTGCCCGATGCGCTCCCGGTGGTGATGCGGGCCCTCACCGACCGCGCCGCGCTCGATACCGATGTAGGGCATCTCGCCGGTGCACTGCCCACGCTGGCCCGTTCCCTGCGGTACGGAAATGTGCGCTCCACCGGTACGGCGGCGCTCGCCGAGGTGACGGTGGGCCTGGCCGAGCGGATCTGCGTCGGTCTGCCATCGGCCTGTACGGGGCTGGACACGGACGGGGCGAACGAGATGCGGACCCATGTGGAGGGGGTCCACGCCGCGATCGGGCTGCTGCCGGATGCCGCGGGGCTGCGCGAGCGGTGGACCGAGGCGCTGCGCAGACTCTCCACTCGCGAATCCGTCACCGGGCTGATACGCGGGCGGGCTGTCCGCCTCCTGCTGGACGACGGGCAGCTCGCCGAAGAGGAGACAGCACGGCTCATGGGACTCGCCCTGTCGCCGGGCGCACCGCCCGCCGATGCCGCCGCCTGGATCGAGGGCTTTGTCGGCGGGGCCCCATGGGCGGGCACGCTCCTGGTCCACGACGAGCGGTTGCTCGGGCTGGTCGACGCGTGGCTGACGGGTGTTCCGGCGGAAGCGTTCACCGGCGTACTTCCGTTGCTGCGCCGTACGTTCTCGGCGTACGAGCCGGGCGTTCGCCGCACACTCGGCGAGCTCGTCGGACGCGGAACCGGCCCGGGTGGGGGCGGCCGGACCGGCGGAAGGAGTGGGGCCAGTGGGGACAGCGGGGCCGGGCGGGTCGGCGGGAGGGCCGAAGAATCGCTGCCCGGGTTCGGGGCCGGGCTCGATGCGGGGCGGGCTGGCGCGGTCCTGCCGGTGGTGCGGCTGCTCCTCGGCGGCTCAGCGGCCTCGCCGGCAGCCCGGGGGCCGGACGGGAAGGGAGAGACGGCCGGGTAGGTGGAGGGCCGAGCCGACGGCCGGCCGGCGGCCTGACAGGTGTCAACGATCCGATGGGGGAGCGCAGATGAACACGGTGGAGGAACGGCTGCGGCGCTGGAGGCTCGTCCTCGGGGGTGATGCGGCGGAGAGCGCCGGGGTGTCGCTCGGAGGCAGGGACGCAGCGATGGACGGGGCGCTCGGCGCGCTGTACGGCAACGGAAAGAAGGGAGGCGGACGGAGTGGCGGCCGGACGGCCGGGCTCGGGGCATCCGCACCGTCCGTCGCCCGCTGGCTGGGTGACATCCGTACGTACTTCCCGAGTTCGGTCGTCCAGGTGATGCAGCGCGATGCCATCGAACGCACAGGGCTGTCCGCCCTGTTGCTCGAACCGGAGATGCTGGAGGCCGTCGAGGCGGATGTGCACCTGGTCGGGACGCTGCTCTCGCTCAACAAAGCGATGCCCGAGACGGTCAGGGAGACGGCGCGAGCCGTCGTCCGCAAGGTGGTCGAGGAGTTGGAGAAGCGGTTCGCGGCGAAGATGCGGACCTCGGTCGGCGGTGCGTTGGACCGTTCCGCCAGGATCAGCAGACCGCGCCACCGGGACATCGACTGGGACCGCACCATCCGCGCCAACCTGAAGAACTATCTGCCGGAGTACGGCACGGTCGTTCCCGAGCGGCTCATCGGCTACGGTCACGCGGCCCGCTCGGTGAAGAAGGACGTCATCCTCTGCATCGACCAGTCGGGCTCGATGGCCGCATCGGTGGTCTATGCGTCGGTGTTCGGCGCGGTTCTCGCATCGATGCGCTCCCTCTCCACCCGCCTCGTCGTCTTCGACACGGCCTTTGTCGATCTGACGGAACAACTCGATGACCCCGTCGATGTCCTCTTCGGCACCCAACTCGGCGGCGGCACGGACATCAACAGGGCCCTGGCGTACTGCCAGAAGCAGATCACCCGGCCGACGGACACGGTGGTGGTGCTGATCAGCGACCTGTACGAGGGAGGGATACGGGACGAAATGCTGAAGCGGGTCGCGGCGATGAAGGCGTCGGGCACCCAGTTCGTCACGCTGCTCGCCCTGTCGGACGAGGGAGCACCGGCGTACGACCACGCCCATGCGGAGGGGCTGGCCGCACTGGGGGCACCCGCCTTCGCCTGTACGCCTGATCTCTTCCCGGACGTCATGGCCGCAGCGATCGAAAGGAGGCCCTTGCCCGTACCGGATACGGCGATGCGCCTGTGACCGGTACTGCGATGCGCCAGTGACCGACACCGTGATGCGCCAGTGACCGGACTCCGCTTTGCATCAGTAACCGGCTACCGCGGTGCACCGGTGCCCGGACGCCGCGGTGCACCCGCAGGAGGCCGCACGGCCGGGCCGCCGGGCGGGCGGCCGTTCATGGCGCCCCGTCCGCTGTGTCATCGGTCACCCTCGGCGACGTGGCGGACGCACTCCTCACCGGCGCTGTACCGCGTTCCTGACCGCTCCCTCGCCGCGTCGGCACAGCTCACCGGGCGGTTTCCCGGGGCGGTGGGGCCGCGCTGTCCGGGACGGGGGTTTGTGACCGTAATCACCGCGCAGGTGTGATCTGCGATTTAGGGACCCGGCGCCCACGGGGATAACCTGCGAGACGGACATGCCGCGTACTCGGACACCGTCTACGCCTCCCCAGTGACAGCGCAGTCACGTTGCCCTTCGCGGCACGCCCACGCAGACAAGTAACCGCGATCACTACTGCGACGACGATTTAAGCAAAGGGAGACGGACGCGCGTGGACCTGTTCGAGTACCAGGCGAGGGACCTCTTCGCCAAGCACGGTGTACCGGTGCTGGCCGGTGAAGTCATCGATACGCCTGAGGCGGCGCGCGAGGTGACCGAGCGTCTGGGCGGCAAGGCCGTCGTCAAGGCGCAGGTCAAGGTCGGCGGCCGTGGCAAGGCCGGCGGTGTGAAGCTCGCCTCCGACCCGGCCGACGCCGTGGCGAAGGCCGACGCCATTCTGGGCATGGACATCAAGGGCCACACGGTCCAGAGGGTCATGCTGGCCGAGACGGCGGACATCGCGGAGGAGTACTACGTCTCCTTCCTCCTCGATCGCACCAACCGCACCTTCCTCGCCATGGCCTCGGTCGAGGGCGGCGTGGAGATCGAGGTCGTCGCCGAGGAGAACCCCGACGCGCTGGCCAAGATCCCGGTCGACGCCAACGAGGGCTGCACCCCGGAGAAGGCCGCGGAGATCGTGGCCGCGGCGAAGTTCCCGGCCGAGATCGCCGGCCAGGTCGCCGACGTGCTGCAGAAGCTGTGGACCGTCTTCATCAAGGAGGACGCGCTCCTCGTTGAGGTCAACCCGCTGATCAAGTCCGGCGACGGCAAGATCATCGCCCTTGACGGCAAGGTCTCGCTCGACGAGAACGCCGACTTCCGCCAGCCCGACCACGAGGCGCTTGAGGACAAGGCAGCAGCCAACCCGCTCGAGGCTGCCGCCAAGGCCAAGAACCTCAACTACGTCAAGCTCGACGGCGAGGTCGGCATCATCGGCAACGGCGCGGGGCTCGTCATGAGCACCCTCGACGTCGTCGCGTACGCCGGTGAGAAGCACAGCAACGTGAAGCCCGCCAACTTCCTCGACATCGGTGGCGGCGCCTCCGCCGAGGTCATGGCGAACGGCCTGGAGATCATCCTCGGCGACCCGGACGTCAAGTCCGTGTTCGTCAACGTCTTCGGCGGCATCACCGCGTGCGACGAGGTCGCCAACGGCATCGTCCAGGCGCTTGAGCTCCTCAAGTCGAAGGGCGAAGCGGTCACCAAGCCGCTGGTCGTCCGTCTCGACGGCAACAACGCGGAGCTGGGTCGCAAGATCCTGTCGGACGCCAACCACCCGCTCGTGCAGCGTGTGGACACCATGGACGGCGCGGCCGACAAGGCCGCCGAGCTCGCGGCTGCGAAGTAAGGGAACAGGTCACCAACACCATGGCTATTTTCCTGACCAAGGAAAGCAAGGTCATCGTCCAGGGGATGACCGGCGCCACCGGCATGAAGCACACCAAGCTCATGCTCGCTGACGGCACCAACATCGTCGGCGGCGTGAACCCCCGCAAGGCCGGCACCTCCGTCGACTTCGACGGCACCGACGTCCCCGTGTTCGGCACGGTCGCCGAGGCCATCGAGAAGACCGGTGCCGACGTCTCGGTCCTCTTCGTGCCGCCGGCCTTCTCGAAGGCCGCCGTCGTCGAGGCGATCGACGCCGAGATCCCGCTCGCGGTCGTCATCACCGAGGGCATCGCCGTCCACGACTCGGCCGCGTTCTACGCGTACGCCAAGTCGAAGGGCGACAAGACCCGGATCATCGGCCCGAACTGCCCCGGCCTGATCACCCCCGGCCAGTCCAACGCCGGCATCATCCCGGGCGACATCACCAAGCCCGGCCGTATCGGTCTCGTCTCCAAGTCGGGCACGCTGACCTACCAGATGATGTACGAGCTCCGTGACATCGGCTTCTCGTCGGCCGTCGGCATCGGTGGCGACCCGGTCATCGGTACGACCCACATCGACGCCCTCGCGGCGTTCGAGGCGGACCCCGAGACCGACCTCATCGTGATGATCGGTGAGATCGGCGGCGACGCCGAGGAGCGTGCGGCCGACTACATCGCGAAGAACGTGACGAAGCCGGTCGTCGGCTATGTCGCGGGCTTCACGGCGCCCGAGGGCAAGACCATGGGCCACGCAGGCGCCATCGTCTCCGGCTCCTCCGGCACCGCCCAGGCGAAGAAGGAAGCGCTGGAGGCCGCGGGCGTCAAGGTCGGCAAGACGCCGACCGAGACGGCCAAGCTGGCTCGGGCGATCCTCGCCGGCGCGTAGCGGACCCGGGTTTCCCGGACAGTCCCAGCACTGCGGAGCGGGCCCGTTCCTCCTGGTTTTCAGGGGGTGCGGGCCCGCTCGTGCGTGCTGGGGCGGGAAGCCTCGGAGTTGACCGGGCGGGTGTGGTGAGGCCCGGCCGGGTCAGCGCAGTTGTGGCACCAGGCGTTCCGGGCCGTTCGCCGGGAGCGTCCGGAGCCTCTGCTGCAGCTTCTTGTCCTCGGCGGTCAGCCGCTGCGGGCCCCCGCGTGGCGGGACACCCTGCACGCGGTGCGGGGCCCCGGTCGGCCGTGCGTAGTGAGTGGGGGCCGTGACCAGCGTGAACGCCGTCAGGGCCGTCAGCAGGACAATGCTCCCGATGGTGAGCCGCGTCCAGAACCGGGTTCTGCGCTCACTCCCGGTCCGTACGGCGCGGGCCTCCGGGAGCGCGGCTTCGAGCCCGGTGAGGGCGAGGGCACCCAGGCGTTCCCGGAACTGCCCGGGTTCTTCCAGCCCGGGCAGGGACCGGGCCACGGCGGCCCGCGCGTAAAGCAGCCGGTTCGCGGCGGCGCGGGTGGTCGCCTCTGTCTCGGCCGCGGTCTCGGGGAGGTCGAGACCGAGTCCGTCGTACAGCAGCAGGGTGCGCCGGTAGGCGGGCGGCAGGCGGAGCACGGCCTCGCGCAGCGGGCCCTGTACGGGGTCCGTGGTGCGGGGGTCGGGGCGCGCGCCCTTGCGGCTCAGCCGGCGCCAGGGCGACACGGCGTACTCGTACGCCGCAGCGCGTACCCAACCCGCCGGGTCGCGGTCCGTCGCGACCTCCGGCCATCGCTGCCACGCCAGGTGGAACGCGCGCTCGACCGCCTGCCCGGCGAGACGGCGGCGACCGGTGAGCACATAGGTCTGGTGTACGAGACCGGGTGCGGCCTGGGCGTAGAGCATGTCGAAGGCTTCGGAAGGGGTGAGAGCGGGGGCGCTGGACGAATCTTCCGGGCCGGACGCGCTCGCTGCCTCTGCGGTGCTTGCCTCGGCGGCCGTTGCCTCTGTGTCCGTCGCTCCCGTGTCCGTCGCTCCCGCGCTTGTCGTCTTCGCGGCCGTTACGTCTGTCGCCGTTGCGTCCGCGGTCGTTGCGTCCGCGGCCGTTGGCTCTGCGGTCGTGGCCTCTGACGGTGTCGCGTCCGCAGGTGCTGCAACAGGGACTGCCGCTTCCGTAGGTGCCGTGTCCGTAGGCGTCGTGTTCGCGGGCGCCGTGTCCGCGGGTGCTGAGTCGGGAGGTGCCGCTTCTCCGGGTGCCCCATCAGGAGGCACGACTTCTGACGGCTGTTCCTTCGCGCGAGGTGCCTCTGGCGGTGCTGCCTCGTGCTGGCCTTGCGCCGGCTGCCCGGCGCCCGGCGGCTTCGCCCGGCGTGCTCGGCGCCGCTTCTTCGGGGAGCGCAGTTCCGTCATGCGGTGCCCCCGGCGCTGCTCACGGCAGAGAGCGAGTCCGAAAAGTGCATAAACGTATATTGAGTGACACGACCGGCCTTTGCCTGTTACGCGGTGAAAGCGCGTGTCGTTGGCAGCATGGCCCGCGTGATTCAGATGACCGAACGCAGCCCGTCGCTCGCCCCCGTGCGGAGCCGGTCCGCCGTGCTGGCCGACTGTGTGCTGCGAGGCGGACTCGCGGCGGCGCTCGGACTCGGCTCGCTGACCGTGCTGGTGATGCTGCTGTGGATCAGCTCGCCCTATCCCGACAGCGGGCCCGGTGGCGCACTGCATGTCACGGCCGCGCTGTGGCTGCTCGCCCATGGCACCGAGCTGACCAGGCATGACACCACATCCGGGGTGCCTGCCCCGCTGGGCCTGGTGCCGATGCTGCTGGTGATCCTGCCGGTATGGCTGGTCCAGCGGGCCGCGCGTGCCGCGTTCGACCCGGCGAACGGCCGCCCGGGTCCCTCGGTGCACGGCGCTCTCGCGGCGGTGACCAGTGGCTATCTCCTGGTGGCCGCCCTGGTGACGTGGTACGCGTCGGACGGGCCGCTGTCCGTCCGGCCGTTGAGCGCACTGTGGCATCTGCCGCTCGTCGCCGGAGTCGCGGCCGGGGTGGGCGTGTGGCGGGCGCGGGCCTTCCCGCGTGAGCCGTTCAGTGGCTGGGGGCGCGCACCGTACGCCGGTGGTGGGGCGCTTCCCGCCGGCGTGCGACGTGCACTCCGCGACCCCCGGGTGCCGACCGCGCTGCGGGCCGGAGTCGCTGCCGTCGCTGTGCTGGCGGGTGGGGGTGCGCTGTTGGTCGGCGGTTCACTGGTGTGGCACGGGGGCGCCGCGCAGGAATCGTTCCTGCGGTTGACCGGCGCCTGGTCGGGGCGGTTCACCGTGCTGCTGCTGGCCGCCGCGCTCGTACCCAACGCGGCGCTGTGGGGGGCTTCGTACGCACTCGGTCCCGGTTTCACCCTCGGTACCGGTTCCGTGGTGACACCGCTCGTGGTCACCGGAAATGCCGCGCTGCCCTACTTCCCGCTGCTGGCCGCTCTGCCGGGGCCGGGCAGCGGGACGCCGCTGACCTGGGCGGTCGCGGGTGTGCCGGTGGCAGCGGGGGCCGTGCTCGGCTGGTTCGTGACACGGGTACGGGACGACGGCCGGGCCGGGACCTTCGGCGGTACCGCGCTCATGGCCCTGTCGGCGGCAGTCGTCTGTGCGGCGGTGATGGCCGGTCTGGCTGCTCTGTCCGGCGGACCGCTCGGTACTGGAAGGCTGACGTCCTTCGGCCCGGTGTGGTGGCACACCAGCGTGGCCACGCTCGCCTGGACCGTGGGAACCGGCCTTCCCGTGGCACTCCTCCGGCGCTGGTGGGCGCTGCGCAGCAGCCGGGCCGGTGCCGCTGCCGGGTCCGGGGCCGCTGGGGTGGAGGCCCCTGCGGACAGAGAGGCCACTGCGGACGGAGTGGCAGCGGTGCGGGTGGGGGTGCAGGCTCCGGCGGAAGTTCAGGCCCGGATGGGCGTCGCTCCGGCGGAGGCCCCGGCCTCCGCGAAAGCCATGGCCCCGGGCCCGGTGGGAGACCCGGCCCCGGTGGAGCCGGAGGCGCACGAAGGCGGGGGCATGGGTGCCTCTGGAGAGGCCGAGGGGAAGGGGGATGTTCCCGCAGGCGACAGCAGCGGCGACAGCAACGGCGGCAGCGACGACGGAGCGCGCGCGGGGCGGTGGGCTGCGCTGCGGGCCCTGTCCGGGCGGCTGTTCGCGAAGTTCCCTCTCACGGATGCACAGGACACGTTCCCGTCCTCCACCTCTACTTCCACCTCCACCCCTACTTCCACCTCCACGTCCTCATCGGCCGGATCTCCCGGGTTCTCCGAACCCCCCGCCGCATCGCCGCTCCCATCCGGAGACGCGGGCGCTGTCAAGCAGCCCCGCCGGTCCGAGCAACTACAGCGGTCCGAGGAGGCCGAGAATGCCGACGAGGGCGGTGCCGACGCCCCCGAGAGCCCGGAAGCTGTCAGCCCGGCCGGCCTTCCCGCACAGTCCGACGGAGCCGAGGGTGAGCCTTCGCGTGGTGACGGCCCTGGTCACGATGGTCACGATGCCGGTTCCAGCACCGGAACCGGCCCGGACATCGGGCCGCCGGTGCCCCGTACCGACGAGGACTGAGCCGCACAACCCTCAGCGCGACCGCCGGCTTCCGCCCGCGTACGCCCTCGTACCTACTTCTTCGTGCCGAGAACCGGAACCAGTGAGTGCGGCAGCTTCTTGTTGCAGGCGATCTGGCCCTGCTTCGTCAGGGCGTCGTTCACACAGGTGTAGTAGTCCCGGTACACGAGCTGCGCCGAGAACGTCAGGATCACGATCAGCAGCGCGAGTCCCGCGGTCACCAGGCCGCTCACCGCAGCGGTGATCTGCTGCTTGGACGAGGCGGCCGACGCACCGGCGTACGGACCGGTGTACGGGCCCCCGTACGGACCCGGTTGCCCACCGGGGGCAGGCGGTGCCGTCGGCGCCGGAGGGACGTCAGGACTGGGCTGCCGCCCGTCGGCCGGAGGCGGGGGCGTCGGAGGCATCGGGGGCGCCGCCTGCTGCGGCGCTGTCGAGGAGGCGGCGCCCCGGTGCGCGCCGGAGCCCGTCTGCGGCTTGGCGCGCAGGGCGCTGACGCCCCAGTAGACCGCGAGTGCGCCGAGCAGCAGGCCGATCTCCGGCAGGTTGAAGAGGGCGAAGAAGAACGCCCACATTCCGGCGAGCAGCGCATAGCGCGCCCGGCGCTGGGCCGGGTCCTTCGGATCCCAGCGCAGGGACGGACCAGGGCCGCCCTGGCCGCCGTTCCGCCCGTTTCCCGGGTCGTCCGGGCCGCCCGCCGGTCGCTGAGGGCCGCCGCCGAACCCGCCGTCATGGCGGCCCGGCTGAACCGGGCTCCACTGGCCTCCCCGGCCGTGGGACGACGAATCCGACGGAGACGAGCCGTCGCCGCCATCCCCCTCGCCGCTCCCGCTCCCGCCGCCGTTTCCGTCACCGCCCGCCGGGTGCTGCGGCTGCCGGGGCCGCCACGGCTGCTCGGGCCGGTCGGCGGGCGGCGGTGCGAACGGGTTGTCGTCGTCGGGTTCCGTCGAGGAGGGCCGGCGTTCCCGCAGCAGCATGGAGCCCTGCCCGTGCAGCGGGGTGCGGAGAGTCGCGCGGTGGCGTCGGTCCTGCATCTGGTGAACGTCTTCCCCTCGATCGGTTCCTGCCCGGGAGACAGGTCCTGTCCCCAGACGCTACCTCTCGGCCGTGCCCCCGTCCCGTGGGGGCCTTTCGGTGTGCCGGTATCGTTGCCGACGGTCGGCGCGTTCGTAGAGTTCCCCGTATCGGGGGCTGCGCTCTATTCGTACGACCGCACAAGTCGTATCCAGAAAGGGCCCCGCCGTGGCCTCCCCGTCCTCTCCCGCCCGTCTGGTCGTGCTGGTCTCCGGTTCCGGAACCAATCTGCAGGCCCTGCTCGATGCCATCGCCGCCGATCCGGCCGGCTATGGAGCCGAGATCGTCGCGGTCGGCGCCGACCGCGACAACATCGCCGGACTCGACCGCGCCCGCGACGCCGGACTGCCGACCTTCGTCTGCAGGGTGAAGGAGTACGCGGACCGCGACGCGTGGGATGCGGCGCTGGCCGAGGCCACCGCCGCCCACGCACCCGACCTGGTCGTGTCGGCCGGTTTCATGAAGATCGTGGGGAAGCGGTTCCTCGCGGCCTTCGGGGGCCGGTTCGTCAATACGCATCCGGCCCTGCTGCCCGCGTTCCCCGGCACTCACGGAGTGCGCGACGCGCTCGCGTACGGGGCCAGGGTCACCGGCTGCACCGTCCACTTCGTCGACGACGGCGTCGACACCGGTCCGATCATCGCGCAGGGTGTGGTCGAGATCCGGGAGCAGGACGACGAAAGCGCTCTTCATGAGCGCATCAAGGAAGTCGAGCGGAAGCTGCTCGTCGATGTCGTGGGGCGTCTGGCCCGTAACGGCTACCGCATTGAGGGACGAAAGGTTCAGGTCGGTGCACACCGAGAACACCGTTAAGCCCATCCGGCGCGCGCTCGTCAGCGTCTACGACAAGTCGGGTCTGGAGGAGCTGGCCCTCGGGCTGCACGAGGCGGGCGTCACGCTCGTCTCCACCGGATCCACCGCGGCGAAGATCGCCGCTGCCGGTGTGCCGGTCACCAAGGTCGAGGAGCTCACCGGTTTCCCGGAGTGCCTCGACGGCCGGGTCAAGACGCTGCACCCCCGGGTGCACGCCGGGATCCTCGCCGATCTGCGCCTGGAGGACCACCGCAGGCAGCTCGCCGAGCTGGAGGTGGAGCCCTTCGACCTGGTCGTGGTGAACCTCTACCCCTTCACCGAGACCGTCGCGTCCGGCGCCACACCGGACGAGTGCGTCGAGCAGATCGACATCGGCGGCCCCTCGATGGTCCGCGCCGCTGCCAAGAACCACCCGTCGGTGGCGGTCGTCACCAGCCCCGGCCGGTACGCGGACGTCCTCACCGCCGTCAGGGGCGGCGGCTTCGACCTCACCGCGCGCAAGCGGCTCGCGGCCGAGGCATTCCGGCACACCGCCGCGTACGACGTGGCGGTCGCCGGCTGGTTCGCCGACGGTTACGCGGCGGCCGACGACAGCGGCTTCCCCGAGTTCCTCGGTGCGACGTACGAGCGCGGCAACGTCCTGCGCTACGGCGAGAACCCGCACCAGGGCGCCGCGCTGTACGTCTCCGGTACGGGTGGTCTCGCCCAGGCCGAGCAGCTGCACGGCAAGGAGATGTCGTACAACAACTACACGGACACCGACGCCGCGCGCCGGGCCGCCTACGACCACACCGAGCCCTGTGTGGCGATCATCAAGCACGCCAACCCCTGCGGTATCGCGGTCGGTGACGACCTGGCGGAGGCGCACCGCAAGGCGCACGCCTGCGACCCGGTCTCCGCGTACGGCGGTGTGATCGCGGTCAACCGTCCGGTCACCGTGGAGCTGGCCGAGCAGATCGCCCCCATCTTCACCGAGGTCGTCGTCGCTCCGGCATACGAGGACGGCGCGGTCGACGTGCTGGCGCGCAAGAAGAACATCCGGGTGCTGCGCTGTCCCGAGGGGCCGTCGGCCGCCACCGAGGTCAAACAGATCGACGGCGGCGCGCTGCTCCAGGCCACCGACCGGCTGCAGGCCGAGGGCGACGACCCGGCGAACTGGACGCTGGCGTCCGGTGAGGCGCTCGGTGCGGCCGAGCTGGCCGAGCTGTCCTTCGCCTGGAAGGCGTGCCGGGCTGTGAAGTCCAACGCGATCCTGCTCGCCAAGGACGGCGCGTCCGTCGGTGTGGGGATGGGCCAGGTCAACCGGGTCGACTCCGCGAAGCTCGCCGTCGAGCGTGCGGGCGAGGAGCGGGCGCGGGGGGCGTACGCCGCATCGGACGCGTTCTTCCCGTTCCCGGACGGCTTCGAGATCCTGGCGGACGCCGGGGTCAGGGCCGTGGTGCAGCCGGGCGGTTCGGTCCGTGACGAGCTGGTCGTGGAGGCCGCGAAGAAGGCGGGCGTGACGATGTACTTCACGGGGACGCGGCACTTCTTCCACTGAGCGACACCACTGGGCCACGCCACTGGGCCGCTGATTACCAGCGATGTGGGGCCGTACGGCCGAGGGCCGCAACTCCGCGCGATATGCGCCGGGTTGCGGCCCTCGGGGCTCAGCAGGGTGCGGGTCAGCCGACCTTGACGACCACGGTCGAGCAGATCTTGTCCGCGAACGTCTGCTTCTTGGAGTCCCACGCCGGCCACAGCCAGCCCAGGTAGCAGGCGAGGCTGTCCACGAAGTGGGCGAGGTAGCGGACGAAGGACATGCCGAAGCCCAGGTACTGGCCGTCGGCCTCGCGCCGCAGGCTGATGCCCAGGGCCTTCTTCCCGATGAACTGGCCGGTGGTGCCCTCCTTGTACAGCTTGAAGAGCCCGAGCCCGATACCGACGAGGACACCGATCACGACGAGCGCGGAACCGGCGCCACCGCCGACGCCGCCACCGATGCCGACGATGATGCCGTACGGGACGCCGATGACCAGGCCGTCGATGAACATGGCGCCGCACCGGCTCCACCAGCCGGCGAACGGGGGCATGCTGCCGTAACCGCCGGGCTGCTGGGGGTAGCCGCCGCCGTAGTTCTGCTGGACCGGCGGGGCCTGCGGGTAGCCGTAACCGGGCTGCTGCGGCACGCCCTGCGGAGCCTGCTGCGGGTATCCGTAGCCCGGCTGCTGGGGCTGGCCCTGCGGCTGCTGCCCCGGCGGCGGGCCGTAGGGGTTGTTCGGGTTCGGTTCGCCGAAGCTCATGGCTGAATTCCTCCGTTGGTTCTGCGGGGACGGCGCGGTTCGAGCGGAGGATTGGTGAAGAAACGACAGAGCGGTCTGCCCCCCGGTACTGGCCGCGACACTGCGATCCACATCGTTCTCAATGCCGCGTAAGTTTGTCCAGTCGGAGACCGTATGCGTTGTGCAAGTGCAACTTGGGCGATCACGCCGCCCCTGAAAGAATGGCTCGTATGACAGCCCAGATTCTCGATGGCAAGGCCACCGCGGCCGCGATCAAGTCCGATCTGACCGTCCGCGTGGCGGCCCTCAAGGAGAAGGGAGTGGCCCCCGGTCTCGGCACTCTGCTCGTCGGCGACGACCCCGGCAGCCGCTGGTACGTCAACGGCAAGCACCGCGACTGCGCCGAGGTCGGTATCGGTTCCATCCAGCGCGAACTCCCCGGCACCGCAACGCAGGAGGACATCGAGGCGGTTGTCCGGGAGCTCAACGAGAATCCCGAATGCACCGGCTACATCGTGCAGTTGCCGCTCCCCAAGGGCATCGACACCAACCGTGTCCTGGGGCTGATGGATCCGGCCAAGGACGCGGACGGGCTGCACCCCACCAGCCTCGGCAAGCTGGTGCTGAACGAGGAGGGCCCGCTGCCCTGCACCCCGTACGGCATCATCCAGCTGCTCCGCCACCACGGTGTGGAGATCGCCGGGGCGCATGTCGTGGTCGTCGGCCGCGGTATCACCGTGGGCCGCTCCATCCCGCTGCTGCTGACCCGTAAGTCCGAGAACGCGACCGTCACCCAGTGCCACACCGGCACCCGTGACCTTCCCGCGTTGCTCAGGCAGGCGGACATCATCGTCTCCGCGGCCGGTGTGCGGCACATCATCAACCCCGAGGACGTCAAGCCGGGGGCCGCTGTCCTGGACGTCGGTGTCAGCAGGGACGAGAACGGAAAGATCGCCGGGGATGTGCACCCCGGTGTCGCCGATGTGGCCGGCTGGGTCTCGCCGAACCCGGGTGGTGTGGGCCCGATGACCCGCGCGCAGCTGCTGGTGAACGTCGTGGAGGCGGCGGAGCGCAGTGTCGGCTGACGCGGCCGCGCTGATGGGGCCGGGGCCCGAGGAGCCGGTGGGGCAGACGGGGCCTGGGGACGGTAAGTCGACGGGGCCTGGGGCTGAGCCCGAGCCGGAGGGTGCGAAGCAGGCGGCCACCGGTAAGTCGGCGGCTTCCGGTAATCCGGCTGGTTCCGGGAGCGCCGGGCCGGAGAGGTCCGATGCGTCCGGGCAGTCCGATGCGTCCGGGCAGTCCGACGAGCCCGCCGGGTCCGCCGCGTCCGGGCAGTCCGGTGCGCCGGAGACTCCCGCCGAGCCCGGCAGCCCTGAGCCCCGGGGCCCCGAGGCAGCCGAGGCCGGGAGCGCCGAGGCCGGAGCCTCCGAAGCCGAGGCTTCCGGGGCCGGGGAGTCCGGGCGTTCCGGGGCGCATCCGGCCACTCCGCAGGAGGAGGCTGGAGCCGAGGGCCCCGAGCCGGGCGAGGCCGGTGCGCCGGAGGGGCGGGACGCGGTCAGCGCGCCCGGCCCGGACGGTGAGCCGGTCCGGACGACCCGGCGCTTCCCCCGCGTGACGCGGGACACCGCGCGGCCCGAGGGCGGCGGCCGGGCGGCCCCCGGTGACGCGCCGGCCCCCGCCAGGCAGTGGCCGCTGCTCACGGTGCTCGTCACCATCGGCGTCGGACTGCTGCTCGTTGCCTTCGACGTGACACGGGTGGGGCTGCTGCTGGTCGGAATCGCTCTGCTCGGCGGTGCCGTGATGCGCGGATGGGTGCGTTCCGTCGGGATGCTCGCGGTGCGTTCACGCTTCACCGACATGGTCACGTACGGCGTACTGGGTTTCCTCATCACGCTGCTGGCGCTCATGGTCCAGCCGAAGCCGTGGCTGGAGCTGCCGTTCCTCGAAGGGCTGATGCGGTTCACCGTGCGGTGACGCCGAACTCCCCTTGCCCGCCGGGCCGCTGACCGGCCGTACGCCTCCCGGGCGGATACCGGAGGCGTACGAGAGGCCGCCGGGACGCCGCCGGGCCGCTCCGGGACGCCGCCGGAAAATAAATGGGAATCAGGGGGAGTGGCCCGCGATTCCCGGGGCAAGCGGACCCTATCCCCCCACGGGTGCTTGCACCCGGCGGTGGCCGCCGGCGCCTCCCCCCCCCCTGGCGCGGGCGGCCACCGCCGCTGCAGGTGGGCAGGGACGAAGCCGGTGTGCGGCGTGCCACACGGGGGCGGGAACCGGGGGCGTGTGGGGTCCGATAGCCTGACGTCGGAAGTCTCTTCACATCAAGATTCAGTTCCGGATGTGAGCTTCGGGGACTTCCCGCACCAGGGGCAGGGACCCCCACCGCCAGCTGTCTTACGGAGAACGCCATGACCCGCACTCCTGTGAATGTCACCGTCACCGGCGCGGCCGGCCAGATCGGCTACGCGCTGCTCTTCCGCATCGCCTCGGGCCACCTGCTCGGCTCGGACGTGCCGGTCAAGCTGCGTCTCCTGGAGATCCCGCAGGGGCTGAAGGCCGCCGAGGGCACCGCGATGGAGCTCGACGACTGCGCCTTCCCGCTGCTCCAGGGCATCGAGATCACGGACGACCCGAACGTCGCCTTCGCCGGGGCCAACGTCGCGCTCCTGGTCGGCGCCCGTCCGCGTACCAAGGGCATGGAGCGCGGTGACCTGCTCGCGGCCAACGGCGGCATCTTCGGCCCGCAGGGCAAGGCCATCAACGACAACGCCGCGGACGACATCAAGGTCCTGGTCGTCGGCAACCCGGCCAACACCAATGCGCTCATCGCGCAGGCGTCCGCCCCGGACGTACCGGCCGACCGCTTCACCGCGATGACCCGTCTCGACCACAACCGTGCGATCTCGCAGCTCTCGCAGAAGACCGGCGTTCCGGTCTCCGAGATCCGCCGTCTCACCATCTGGGGCAACCACTCCGCCACGCAGTACCCGGACATCTTCCACGCCGAGGTCGCGGGCAAGAACGCCGCCGAGACCGTCAACGACGAGAAGTGGCTGGCCGACACCTTCATCCCGACCGTCGCCAAGCGCGGCGCGGCGATCATCGAGGCGCGTGGCGCGTCCTCGGCCGCATCGGCCGCCAACGCCGCCATCGACCACGTCCACACCTGGGTCAACGGCACGGCGGACGGCGACTGGACCTCAATGGGTATTCCGTCGGACGGCTCCTACGGTGTCCCCGAGGGCCTCATCTCCTCCTTCCCGGTCACCACGAAGGACGGCAAGTACGAGATCGTCCAGGGCCTGGAGATCAACGACTTCTCGCGTGCCCGCATCGACGCGTCCGTGAAGGAGCTCGCCGAGGAGCGCGACGCGGTCCGCGAGCTCGGCCTGATCTGATCCGAGCCGATCCCCGTCCGTCTGTACGGAACGTCCCCGGTGACCATGTGGTCGCCGGGGACGTTCCGTTGACGGCATTCCGTCAGGCGTGGTGTGTGTGCGGCCGGGCGGGCGCTCCCCGCTCGTCGGGCTCTCTCAGCTCGTCAGCGCCTTCAGCGCGTTCGCGTCCTGGTGCAGCCGTTCCATCGACTGCCGGTGCAGCCCGGGGCCGAACGTGACGCGGGTGGCGCCCAGAACGCCCAGCTCCCGCGGGGATGGCCCGTCGGGCAGGAAGAGCGCGTTGAGCGGCGCCCCGATCGCGGCTGCCAGGCCGGACAGCTGGTCCGGCGGCGCCATGATCGGGTAGACGCAGTCGGCGCCCGCCGCCACATACCGGCGGGCACGGTCGACGGCCTGCGCCGGGTCCCGTACGCCGCGGATGTACGTGTCCACGCGGGCGTTGATGAACAGCCCGGCTCCCGCCGCCGCGCGGAACGCCGCCAGCCGGTCCGCGTTCTCCCGCGGGTCGTTGAGGACTCCGCCCGAGGAGTCCTCCAGGTTGCAGCCGACGGCGCCGGTGTCGAGCAGCCGCCCGGCGAGTTCCTCCGGCGGCAGGCCGTAACCGGCCTCGATGTCCGCCGAGACGGCCACGCCGAAGCTCTCGACGGCCCGGACGATCCGGCTGATCGCGGTGAACATCTCGTCGGCCGGGGTCTCGCCGTCCGCGTAACCGAGTGCGGCTGCCACTCCGGCGCTGGGGGTGGCGAGCGCCGGGAAGCCGGCTTCCGCGAGGACGCGGGCGCTGGCCGCGTCCCACGGGCCGGGGAGCACCAGCGGGTCGCCGGGCGGCCGGCCCAGATGGAGACTGCGGAAGTCCGTCATGGAGCGGCCCTTCAATGGAGTGGCCCTTCAGTGGTGGGGATCGCGGCGAACCGGCCGGGTCAGTGGCGGTGGGCGAGCGAGCCCGGTGTGTAGTGGCCCGGCACCATGCGGGTCGAGACGGCGAAGCGGTTCCAGGCGTTGATCACGGTGATCGCCGCGATCAGCTGGGCCAGCTCGCCCTCGTCGAAGTGCTCGGCGGCGTGTGCGTACACCTCGTCCGGTACGAATCCGTCGGTCAGCACCGTGATGGCCTCGGTCAGCTCGATCGCCGCGATCTCCTTCGCGGTGTAGAAGTGTTTCGACTCCTCCCAGCCGCTCAGCTGCACGATCCGCTCGACCGACTCGCCCGCCGCGAGGGCGTCCTTGGTGTGCATGTCCAGGCAGAAGGCGCAGTGGTTGATCTGGGAGGCCCGGATCTTGACCAGTTCGAGCAGGGTCGGGTCGACGCCCCTCCTGGCCGCCGCGTCCAGAGTGACCATGGCCTTGTAGACCTCGGGGGCGAGCTTCGCCATATCGAGGCGCGGGGTGTGCTCGGGGAGGTACTCCGGCGCCGCGGCCGATGCGCTGTCCGTGGTGGAAGTCTTGTCCGTCATGTCGTTTCTGCCCCTTCATGCCTTGTTCGTCGTGTGAGTACGACGCTACGTCGGATATGGCGCAGGGGTATGGTCCATTTCCGTGACGGATTCATGGGCCACTTTCGGTGTAGACCTGCATCTGGAACTCACCGGTCCAGGCCTGCGGGTCGGCCTCACGGACGCGCTGCGCCGGGCCGTCCGCACCGGGCGGCTGGCGCCGGGGACCCGGCTGCCCTCCTCGCGTACGCTCGCCGCCGACCTGGGCGTGGCCCGCAATACGGTCGCCGACGCCTACGCCGAACTGGTGGCCGAAGGCTGGCTCACCGCCCGGCAGGGTTCGGGGACGAAGGTGGCCCCGCGCTCCGTACCGCCGGGGGCGCCCGCGCCGCCCCCGGCCCGGCGGCCGCGCCGGAGCGGCCCCACGTACAGCCTCCGGCCCGGTACGCCCGATGTCGCGTCCTTCCCGCGTACGGAGTGGCTCCGGGCGTCGCGGAAGGCGCTGACCGCCGCACCCCACGACGCGTTCGGTTACGGCGACCCGCGGGGCCGCCCCGAGCTGCGGACCGTCCTCGCGGACTATCTGGCGCGGGCCCGCGGTGTCCACGCGGGGCCCGAACGGATCGTGGTCTGCGCCGGGTTCGCCCACGCGCTGATGCTGATGGGGAAGGTGCTGCGGGGGAGACGCGTGCGGGAGGTGGCCGTCGAGTCGTACGGTCTCGATCTGCACTGGGACCTGCTCACCGAGGCCGGGCTGCGCACACGGGCCCTCCCGCTGGACGGGTCCGGCTCGCAGACCGGCGAGCTGGGGCGTGAGGGTGCGGTGCTGATGACGCCGGCGCACCAGTTCCCGATGGGCGTACCGCTCCATCCGGACCGGCGCACGGCCGCCGTCGAGTGGGCCAGAACCACGGGCGGGGTGATCCTGGAGGACGACTACGACGGGGAGTTCCGGTACGACCGCCAGCCCGTCGGGGCCCTCCAGGGGCTGGATCCCGAGCGGGTCGTCTACTGCGGGACGGCCAGCAAGTCCATTGCTCCGGGGCTGCGGCTCGGCTGGCTGGTGCTGCCCGATGCGATGGTGGCCGAGATCCTGGCGGCGAAGGGGAACGCCGACTGGATGTCCAGCTCGCTGGAGCAGCTGACCCTGGCGGAGTTCATCGCCTCCGGTGCGTACGACCGGCATGTCCGCTCGATGCGGCTGCGCTACCGGCGCAGACGCGACCAGTTGGTGGCGGCTCTGGCCGAACGGGCGCCCGGCATCAGGGTGTCGGGGATCGCGGCGGGGCTGCACGCCGTCCTGGAACTGCCCCCGGGCACCGAGCAGTCCGTCGTCCAGGCGGCGGCGTGGCAGGGGCTCGCGCTGGACGGGGGCGCGCGGTTCCGGCACGAGGGCGTGCGGGACGGGCGCGACATGCTGGTCGTCGGGTACGGAACGCCGTCCGACAGCGCATGGGCGGGGGCGCTCGACGCGCTGTGCCGGGTGCTGCCGTAGGGGGCGGTGGGCCCGAACGGGGCCTCCCGGCCCCTGGCCCCGCCTCAGCCTTCGGCCGGTGTCGGTTCGGTCGGGGCCTCTCCGAACCGCGCCAGCGCGAGCGCTCCCGCGACAGCCACCGCGAAGCCTGCCACCGCCAGAGGGGCCAGCCCCTCCCTCGTACGGTCCCCGAGCCAGACCACGCCGACGAGCGCGGGGCCGATGGTCTCGCCGATGACCATGCCGGCCGTGGCCGTGGTCACCGAACCGCGTTGCAGCGCCGAAGTGAGCAGCAGGAAGGCCGAACCACCGCCGACGAGCAGTGCGTAGAGCGCCGGGTTGGTGAAGTCGGCCGAGTCGATGAGGCGGACCGAGACCTCGACCACCCCGAAGCCCACTCCGGAACCGAGGCCGAGCACCAGGGCCCTTGCCCTGCCCTTGAGGCGGCCGGCCGCCGTGCCGACCAGGAAGACCCCGACCGCGACCCCGAGCATCGACCAGCGCAGGGCGGACGACCCCGCGGTGTGACCCTCGGCCCCGGAGGCGAGGCCGAGCATGCCGAGGCCCGCGCAGACGACGGCCACCGCGCCCCATTCGGTGCCGGAGAGCCGGACGCCGAGTACGCGCGATGCCACCACAGCGGTCACCGCCAGACTCGCGGCGAGTGCGGCGCCTACCGCGTAGATGGGGAGCGTGCGCAGGGCGACGATCTGGAGTACGAAACCGAGGCCGTCGAGGCCGAGCCCCACGATGTAGCGCCACTGGCGCAGGGCGCGCAGCAGCAGCGCGGCGTCCACGCCCGAGCCGGTTCCCGGTGCGGAGGCGCGGGCCGCGGCGGCCTGGAGCACGGAGGCCGTGCCGAAGCAGACCGCTGAACCGAGGGCGCAGATCATTCCAAGGAGCACGAAAGGACTCTAGTTGGGCCGGGAAGGGCCCAGCACCGGCCACCCGTCAGAACGGCATCTACTCTGTATCCAGGCTGTACACCGACAGATTCAGTCTGTACACCCACAGACGAAACCACCGGCTGACGCACGCGAAGAGCCGGTACGACGGGGGAGACCGGCAGATGCGCAAGATGAGGTCGGGCGCTGTGGTGCTCGGCGGTATGGGAATACTGGCGGCGACGCTCACCGCCTGCGGCTCCGATGTGGACAAGCGGTGCGTCGATCCCGATACGCACAAGCAGCTGCCCAAGTACGAGTGCACCCACAGCAACGGCCGCGGGACGTACTACTACGGCGGTTCTTCCAAACACGGCAAGGTCTCGGGCGGCAGCTTCAGCAAGCCCTCGGTGCACCGCGGCGGGTTCGGCGGCGGCTCGCACTCCGGCGGCGGTTTCCACTCCAGCGGCGGCTGACCGGACACGGACCGAGCAGGGGTACCCACGGGAACGGGCGGACATCATGCAGCGGCACACCATAGAACCGCGCCCCGGCTGGCAGCAGATCGTCGAGGAGCAGGGGCTGGTCTATCCGCTGACCCGCTATCCGGACGACTCCCTGCGCCCGTACTGGGACGAGAGCGCGTACTACTCGTTCTCCCTTCCCGAGGTCGAGGCGCTGGAGCAGGTGGTCGAGGAACTCCACGCGATGTGTCTCGCCGCGGCCGCCCACATCGTCGCACGGGACCGTTTCGTGGAGCTGGGCATCACCGATCCCAGGCTGGCCAGGCTGGTCGGCGAATCCTGGCACCGCAGGGATGAACTCCCCTCTGTCTACGCCCGGTTCGACCTCCGATACGACGGCAGTGGTCCGGCGAAAATGCTGGAGTACAACGCCGACACCCCCACCTCGCTGGTCGAGGCCGCCAGCCCGCAGTGGTTCTGGATGGAGGACCGCTTCCCCGGCGCCGACCAGTGGAACTCCCTGCACGAACGGCTGGTCGCCGCCTGGAAACGGCAGGCCCGGCTGCTGCCGCCCGGACCGCTGCACTTCGCGCACTCCGAGGCCGACGAACTCGGCGAGGATCTGATGACCGCCGCCTATCTGCGGGAGACCGCCCAGCAGGCCGGGATCGACACCGAGGCGCTCTCGATGGAACGGATCGGCTGGGACCCCCTCTCCGGGCGCTTCATCGACGAGCGGATGCGCTTCATCCGCAGCTGTTTCAAGCTCTACCCGTGGGAGTGGCTGACGACCGACAGCTTCGGTCCGCATGTCCTGGACACGCTCGACAACGGTGGCTCCACCGGCTCCACCTGCTGGATCGAGCCGGCCTGGAAGATGCTGCTCTCCAACAAGGCGCTGCTCGCAGTGGTCTGGGAGCTGTACCCCGGCCACCCCAACCTGCTTCCGGCCTATCTCGACGGGCCACGCGAACTCGCCCTGTCCCGGGGGTACGTCTCCAAGCCGCTGCTCGGCCGCGAGGGTGCGGGTGTCATGCTCCACGAGCCGACCGCGGGCGTGGACGCTGCCCCGGGCCCGGCCCTGGGCACAGGCACGGTGCCGGTACCTGGTGGTGCAGGTACCGGCACCGGAGGTGGTGCCGGTACCTGGGGCGGAACAGTGGGCTCCGTCGCTGGTGTCCGGACCGATGAGGCTTGCTGCTACCAGGAGTTGGCACCGCTCCCTGACTTCGACGGCAACCGGGTGGTGCTCGGCGCGTGGGTCGTCGAGGACGAAGCGGCGGGGCTCGGCATCAGGGAGTCGGCGGGGCCGGTGACCGACGAATACGCCCGCTTCCTGCCCCACGTCATCCTGTAACCCTCGTTGCGTCGCGCCTCCTGCGCATGGCCCCGCACTGGCACGTGCGGACCCGTTTCGCACGGTCCGGAACACCCTGAGCCCCCTCCCGCCCTCACTCGGGGCCGGGCCGGCCAGGGTGCTGCTCGTTCTGCCCGATGAGGGTGTCGAGCTGGGTGGCGAGACCGGAGTGGCGGGCGCTCAGATAGGGGCGGGCCGCCGTCAGTGGGGGGACCAGGGCCGCGGGGTCGTTGTGGGCGAGGGCCGCGTCGAGCCGGCCGAGGGGGGCGCGGGAGGCACGGGGGAGGTCGGTCAGAGCGGTGATCTGTCCGGCCAGGCGGCGCAGCGCTGCGGCGTTGTCGCGGGCCCAGGCGGTGTGGGCACGGTTGGCCGCGCGGCTTTCGCGGGTGGCCTGTACGCGCTGTTCTCCGGTGGTTCCGGCGGAGCCGGGGCGGTTGCGCAGATAGCGGCGCTCGGCGGCCTGGCGGCTGGCGACACCGAGAGGGTGGGCCAGATCGGCCCAACTGGCCCCCGCGTGGCGGGCGGTCTCGATCAGGCCGGTCTCCCATCCGGCGAGCTGCTCGCGGATCTCGCGCAGCAGCAGGAGAGAGGCGAGGGCCTGTTGCGGGCCAGCGTCCGCATCGGCGGGGTCGGCAGCTCGGTCATGGGCGTCGCACACGGCGTGGTCGATGACTTCCAGGGCCGCTGCCGCGGCCAGGAACGAGGCTGGACTCCGCGCGTCGGCGTCGGCGTGGGGCGGCTGGTCGGCGGCTGTCACGAGAACCCCTTCCGGGTTGTCATCCTTTCGACGACACTTTGTTTGTCATCCATTGGATGACATGTTACAACAGTGTCAGTGAAGCGCATTGGCGGGTACAACCCGAACCTTCTGGAGGTGTTTCGCGATGTTGATGCGCACCGACCCTTTCCGCGAACTCGACCGTCTCGCCCAGCAGCTGACCGGCACCGGCAGCGGCACCTGGACGCGGCCCTCCGCGATGGCGATGGACGCCTACCGCGAGGGTGACGAGTACGTAGTGGCCTTCGACCTCCCCGGTGTCGACGCGGAGGCGATCGACATCGACGTCGAGCGGAACATGCTGACCGTCAAGGCCGAGCGGCGGCCCATGGCGAAGAGCGACGACGTGCAGATGGAACTGTCGGAACGGCCTCTGGGCGTCTTCTCCCGCCAGCTCGTGCTGGCCGACACATTGGACACCGAACGCATCGCGGCCGACTACGACGCCGGAGTGCTGACTCTGCGCATCCCGATCGCCGAGCGCGCCAAGCCCCGGAAGATCTCCGTCGGCGGGGAGTCCTCCCGCAAGGAGATCTCCGGCTGAGCAGCCGGCGACCCGAGCCGGCCTACGGCGCAGAACGGGCCCCGATCCCCCTCCGCCCGTTCTGCGCCCGCCGGACAGCACATCTGAAGCAAGCTCAAGCGGCCCCTCGTAAGGCGGAATCGGCTTCAGCCACCCGCAGGCCACGGTTTCCTCTCCGGCCCGCGCGCACCTGACTGCCTGTCCGACCGGCCCACTCGCTTGGCCCACTCGCTTGGCCCGCTCGCTTGGTCCACTTGCCTGGCCCACTCACCTGTCCATCCAACCTGGCCATCCAACCTGGCCCACCCAACCTGGTGTGCGCTCGGCCTTGCCGGGCACACGCACGATGTGCTCAAGACGAGAGAGGCGACTTTCGCAGTGATGTCCGACCCGCGTGAACCGCTCCCGCACCTTCGAGCGATGACTTTCGATCAGATGCTGGAGAAGGTCCGCTACGAAGCGGCCTATCCGACCCGGGAACGGGCTGAGGAAACTGTCCGGCTGGTCCTCTCCGGACTCGGACGCCAGCTGACCGGTGACGAACGGGTCGAACTGGCGGCCCGCCTGCCCTTCGAGGCCGCCCGCATCCTCACCGGACAGGCCCCCGCCATCGAGCCCCTCACCGGCTGGGCCTTCGTCAAGGACCTCGCTGCCCGCAACGGTGCCTCCCTGGCCACCACGCGCTGGGACACGGGCGCCGCCCTGTCCGCCGTCGCCGCCATCGCCGGCCCCGACCTCCTCACCCGCATCCTGGACCAACTCCCCACCGGCTACGCCCTCCTGTTCGGCCGCGCCGAACTCACCCAAGCCGCCTGAGGCCCCCGCACAGCACCCGGTGCGCACGTCACCGGGTGCTGTGCGGCACCCAGCCACCCCTGGCCGTACAGCGGTCCATCGGTTCAGGGGTTCAGAGGTTCAGTCAGGGGTTCAGGACGCTCCGGAGCTGAGTGAGCCCCCAGTCCAGGTCCTCTTTGCTGATCACCAGCGGCGGGGCGATCCGGATGGTCGATCCATGGGTGTCCTTCACCAGCACTCCGAGATCCATCAGCCGCTCCGAGATCTCCCGGCCGGTGCCGAGCGCCGGGGCGATGTCCACACCGGCCCACAGCCCCCGTCCGCGTACGGCCTGCACCGCGCCGCCGCCCGCCAACAGCCCCAGTTCGTGGTGGAGATGGTCACCCAGCTCGGTCGCCCGCTGCTGGAACTCGCCGGACCGCAGCATCGCCATGACCTCCAGGGCCACGGCGCACGCCAGCGGGTTCCCACCGAAGGTCGAACCGTGCTCGCCGGGGCGGAAGACGCCGAGCACCTCCGCCGACGACACCACCGCCGACACCGGAACCACCCCGCCGCCGAGTGCCTTGCCCAGGATGTACATGTCGGGCACAACACCCTCGTGCTCACAGGCGAACGTCTTCCCGGTCCTGCCCAGTCCGGACTGGATCTCGTCGGCGATGAACAGCACGTTCCGGGCGCGGGTCAGCTCCCGTACGCCCGGCAGATAGCCGGCCGGTGGCACCAGCACGCCGGCCTCGCCCTGGATGGGTTCGAGCAGCACCGCCACCGTGTTGGCGTCGACGGCCGCTTCCATCGCGGCCAGATCCCCGTACGGCACGATCTCGAATCCGGGGGTGTACGGGCCGAAGTCCGCGCGGGCCTCGGTGTCCGTCGAGAAGCTGACGATCGTCGTCGTCCGGCCGTGGAAGTTGTTCTCGGCGACGACGATCTTCGCCTGCCCGGCCGGTACGCCCTTGACCTGGTAGCCCCACTTACGGGCGGTCTTCACCGCTGTCTCGACCGCCTCGGCCCCGGTGTTCATCGGCAAGACCATCTCCATGCCGCACAGGTCGGCGAGCTGAGTGGAGAAGTCGGCGAACCGGTCGTGGTGGAAGGCCCGGGAGGTGAGTGTGACCCGCTCCAGCTGGGCCCTGGCCGCGTCGATCAGCCGGCGGTTGCCGTGGCCGAAGTTGAGTGCCGAGTAACCGGCGAGCATGTCGAGGTAGCGGCGCCCCTCGACGTCGGTCATCCACGCCCCGTCCGCAGATGCGACGACCACGGGCAGAGGGTGGTAGTTGTGCGCGCTGTGCGCTTCGGCGGACGAGATCGATGTTTCCGTAACTGACACGGGTTCTCCGTTCATACGGCGTACGGCTTTTACGGCGTACCGGCCTTACCGGCGCGGGTCCTACGGCGTTCGGCTCATCGGGTGCTCATTCCTATCGTCGGCCACGGCGGGCTGGAAGAAACCTGGTGGACCGGCGCGCCGGGTGGGTGTGAGGCGCCGGGGCGTACCGCACGTCGATTCCGTCGGTGCCGGCGCCAGGCCCGCCCGGCCCGTCGAACCAGTCGAACCGGCCGCGGGCCCAGGCACGGGCCCTTCCGAAGAGGCCCGGCTCCGGAGGCCGGGCCTCTTCCCGGCCCGGGACCGGCACCCCCTCGGCCACGATCCGCGCCAGCACCCGCTCCGCCATCGACTCCCCGGGCCACGCCCCACCCGGTCCACCCGGCCTGCCCGGCACCCTGTCCGACTCGACCCGCCGCGATCCGCCCGGCCCTGTCCGCCCACGCTCGTCCGACACACCGCCCGGCCCGGCGGGCTCTCCGCTTCCGTTCCGGCCGTCGAGCGTGCGGCCCAGGGCCCGCAACTCGGCGGTGAGCCGCGGATCCGGATCACGCCGTCCGCACGCACCTTTGTCGCGCATGTCCCGCGTCACTTCTGACACCGCCTCACGCCCTGACATTTTTCACGCCCTGGCATCCCTGACACCCTTCACGTTCACGGCTCCCTTCACGTTCACGACTCCGTCCACGTCCACCACTCCGTCCACGTCCCCGCTCAGTCGTCCGTCCCGGGACCCCTCTACGTCCCGGACCCCCTTCAAGTGCTTCGCGCCCCTCGCGCGCTGCCGCTCCTCCGCTCGCTCCCGCGTCCGTTCCCACGCACCGTCCCGTTCCCGTGCCCGTTCCCCTCCTCGTCCGGCGGACGGCTGCTCTCCGGTGGCGGAAGCAGTTTGCTCAGCTTCTTCAGGGCTCGGTTCAGCCGGGACTTCACCGTGCCCCGTGGCCAGCCCAGCGCCTGCGCCGTCTCCGCCTCGTCCATCTCCAGCAGATAGCGGTACGTCACAGCGAGCCGCTGCTCGGTGCTGAGCCGGTCCAGTGCCGCCAGCAGCAGCGCACGGCGCTCCTGCCGCAGCGCGGCCACTGCGGGGTCCGCCGACTCCGGTATCAGTGGCTCCGCCTCCGCCAGTGCGGCCTCGCGGCGTGCGGCTGATCGCAGTCGTCCCGCCGAGCGCAGTGTGTTCCGCGTCTCGTTCATGACGATCCGTAGCAGCCAGGGACGGAACGACGCGCCCGGCTTGAAGTCCGCCAGTGCCCGGTAGGCCTTGAAGAAGGCCGACTGCACCACGTCCTCCGCCTCCGCGCCCGCCCCGAACGCGGTCGCCGCGCGTAACGCGATCCCCGTGTACGCGCGCACCAGCTCGGCGTACGCCTGGGCGTCTCCTGCCCGCACGCGCGCGATCACTCCGGCCTCGTCCACCGCTGCGGTGTCCGTGCCGGTCCCGTCCACCACTGTGGTGTCCGTGCCGGCCTCGTCCACCGCCGTGTCCGTGGCCGTGTCTCTCTCTGTGGCCCCGTCGGCAACGGCGACGTGGCTCCCCTCCCGCGTTCTCACATCTTTCATACACCGCGCGACGGAGATCGGTTCCGCACCTGAGAGAATGCTGTACATGGCCTCAGACCGTCCCCGGGTGCTCTCCGGGATCCAGCCCACGTCAGGCTCGTTCCACCTCGGCAACTACCTCGGCGCCGTGCGCCAGTGGGTAGCCCTGCAGGAGTCGCACGACGCGTACTACATGGTCGTCGATCTGCACGCGATCACCGTCCCGCAGGACCCCGCCGAACTGCGGGCGAACACCCGGCTCGCCGCCGCCCAGCTCCTCGCGTCCGGTATCGACCCCGAGCGGTGCACGCTCTTCGTGCAGAGCCATGTGCCGGAGCACGCCCAGCTCGGCTGGGTCATGAACTGCCTGGCCGGCTTCGGCGAGGCCAGCCGGATGACCCAGTTCAAGGACAAGTCGGCCAAGCAGGGCGCCGACCGTGCGACCGTCGGCCTCTTCACGTACCCCATCCTTCAGGTCGCCGACATCCTGCTCTACCAGGCCAACCAGGTCCCCGTGGGTGAGGACCAGCGCCAGCACGTCGAGCTGACCCGGGACCTCGCCGACCGGTTCAACAGCCGGTTCGGTGCGACCTTCACGGTTCCGGAGCCGTACATCCTCAAGGAGACGGCGAAGATCTACGACCTCCAGGACCCCTCGGCCAAGATGAGCAAGTCGGCTGCCTCGCCCAAGGGCCTGATCAGCCTGCTCGACGAGCCGAAGGTCTCCGTGAAGAAGGTCAAGAGCGCGGTGACCGACACCGACACGGTGATCCGCTACGACCCGGTGGCGAAGCCCGGCGTGTCGAACCTGCTGACCATCAACTCGACGCTCACCGGCACGAGCATCGCCGACCTGGAGCAGCAGTACGAGGGCAAGATGTACGGCGCGCTCAAGACCGATCTGGCCGAGATCGTCGCCGACTTCGTCACACCGTTCAGGACCCGCACCCAGGAGTACCTGGACGACCCGGAGACGCTGGACTCGCTTCTCGCCAAAGGGGCGGAGAAGGCCCGTACGGTCGCCGCCGAGACGCTGGCCCAGGCGTACGAACGACTGGGGTTCCTGCCCGCCAAGCACTGACCCCGGGGCCTGTGACCTTGGACTCTGGTCAGAGGGTCGGGGGCCCGCCACACTGCTCGCATAATGGTCCGGCAGGCATCCGGAAGCATCAGGCAGCGCATCCGACAGCGGAGGAGAACGACGTGGGGACCGTAACGCTCGGCGTTTCGATCGCGGTCCCGGAGCCGTACGGCAGCCTGCTCCAGAAGCAGCGCGCGGGCTTCGGGGACTCTGCCGCGCACGGCATCCCGACCCACGTCACCCTCGTCCCGCCCACGGAGGCCGACGCCGCGTCGCTGCCCGCGATCGAGGCCCATCTCGCCTCGGTCGCCGCCGCCAACCGGGCGTTCCCGATGCGGCTGTACGGGACGGGCACGTTCCGCCCGCTCTCACCGGTCGTCTTCGTCCAGGTGGTGACGGGCGGTTCGGCCTGTTCCTGGCTTCAGCAGCAGATCAGGGACGCCTCGGGGCCGCTCGTGCGTGAGCTGCAGTTTCCGTACCACCCGCATGTGACGGTCGCGCACGCCATCTCGGACGAGGAGATGGACCGGGCGTACGAGGCGCTCGCCGCTTTCGAGGCGACCTGGACCTGCGGCTCCTTCGCGCTGTACGAGCAGGGGGCGGACGGCGTGTGGCGGAAGCTGCGCGAGTACGTGTTCGGCGGCGGGGGTGGTGTGGTCCCCGGGCCGAGCGTCTCGCGCGAAGCACCCGCCGCGCCGTCCATCCCCTGAGGCCCGCGCCGCCCGTTTCCTGAGGTCCGCTCCGGCCGGGGCTCCGGACGGACGGGCTCCGCTCAGACCGGGAGCCGCCTGAACAGCGGCCTCGGGACGTGCCGGACGGCCGACATCACCAGCCGCAGCGCACCCGGCACCCAGACGGTCTCCGACCGGCGGCGCAGCCCCGTCTCGATGGCCAGCGCCACCGCCTCCGGCGTGGTGGCCAGCGGAGCCTCCTCAAGCCCCGTCGTCATCTTCGAGCGGACGAAGCCGGGGCGCACCACCATCACATGGACACCGGTCCCGTGCAGGGCGTCGCCGAGTCCCTGGGCGAACGCGTCGAGGCCCGCCTTGCTCGATCCGTAGATGAAGTTGGCCCGGCGGGCACGCTCGCCCGCCACCGACGAGAGCACCACCAGGGAGCCGTGGCCCTGTCCCTGGAGCGCTTTCGCGCAGATCAGGCCGGCGGAGACCGCACCGGTGTAGTTGGTCTGCGCGACTCTGACCGCCGACAGCGGGGCGCTCTCGTCGCGTGCCTGATCGCCCAGCAGGCCGAAGGCGAGCAGCACCATGTCGATGTCGCCCTCCGCGAACACCTTGCCCAGCGTCTCCTCGTGGGAGGCCGGGTCCAGGGCGTCGAAATCGGCCGTACGGACCTCCGCGCCCAGGGTGCGGAGGTGTTCGGCCGCCGCGTCGAGTGCGGGGGACGGGCGGCCGGCCAGCCAGACCGTCCTGGTACGGCGGGTCACCAGGCGGCGGGCCGTGGCCAGCGCGATCTCGGACGTACCGCCGAGGATCAGCAGGGACTGGGGGGCACCGAATGCGTCTTTCATGGCTGCTTCCTCGGGTCGGGTTACGGGTTACGGGAGTCGGGGTTCGGGAGTCGGGGTTCGGGCTCGCGGTCGGAGGGTGTGGGGCAGGGGCTGAGGGGCGGGGCAGGGCGTGGCGCTCCGTCAGAGGCCCAGGCGGCGGGAGAGGTCGGATGTGAACACCGCACCCGGGTCGAGTTCCGCACGCAGCGACCGGAACTCCCCGAGCCGCGGGTACATCGCGGCCAGCAGCTCCGGGCGCAGCCGGGAGTCCTTCGCCAGGTAGACACGGCCGCCCGCCCCCGCCACCTCCTCGTCCAGGGTGTCGAGGAACGCCCCGAGTCCGCCGAGGTTCGCCGGGATGTCCAGGGCGAGCGTCCACCCCGGCACCGGGAACGAGAGCCAGCCCGGGTCGGCCTCGCCGAAGCGCTTCAGCACCGCGAGGAACGAGGGGCAGCGGCGCCGGGAGATACGCCCCACGATGCGGCGCAGGGTCTCCTCCTGCCCGTACCCGACGACGAACTGGTACTGGACGAAGCCGCCGCGCCCGTAGACCCGGTTCCAGTGCGGGACCCCGTCGAGCGGGTGGAAGAAGGAGGCGAGCCGCTGGATCTGCCCGGTGCGCAGCCGGGGCGCCCTGCGGTACCAGAGTTCGTTGAAGAGCGAGACGGAGGTACGGCCCAGCAGGCCTTCCGGGACGAAGGAGGGGGGCGCGGGGAGTGTGGCGGGGCGGAAGGCCAGCGGCGCGCGCCGCAGGCGGGCCGGGAGCGCGTCGAGGGGCGCGTGGTCGCCGCGGGTCAGCACCGAGCGCCCGGTGGCGGCGCCGCGGGCCAGCAGATCGATCCAGGCCACCGAGTAGCGGTAGCGGTGGTCGGTCGCCGTGAGACGGGCCATCAGGTCGTCGAGATCGGTGGCCCGCTCGGTGTCCACCGACATCAGGGACGTGCCCACCGGCAGAAGCTGCACCGTCGCGGTGAGGATGGCGCCGGTCAGCCCCATCCCGCCGGCCGTCGCGTCGAACAGCGCGGTGCCGGGTACGGCCGTGTGCACCGTGCCGTCCGCCGTGAGCAGTTCGAGCGAGCGGACATGGCGGGTGAAGGAGCCCGACACATGGTGGTTCTTGCCGTGGATGTCGGCGCCGATCGCGCCGCCCACCGTGACATATCTGGTCCCCGGGGTCACCGGCACGAACCAGCCCAGCGGCAGCAGCACCTCCATCAGCCGGTGCAGGCTCACCCCCGCGTCGCAGACCACGGTGCCGGTGTGGGCGTCGATGGAGTGGATCCGGTCGAGACCTGTCATGTCGAGCACGGCGCCGCCCGCGTTCTGCGCGGCGTCACCGTAGGCCCGGCCCAGCCCGCGCGGGATCGAGCCGCGTGCCCCGCAGCCGAGCACCGCTGCCGCCGCCTCCTCGTACGTACGCGGGCGGACCAGCAGCGACGTCGTCGGCGCGGTACGGCCCCAGCCCGTCACCGAGCCCACCGAACTCATGGCCCCCAGGGAGCGGACCGGGCTCCCGCCGCGCACCGGGTTCCCTCCGCGCGCCGGGCTCCCTCCGCGCACCGCGGTCACGGAGTGTGCCGGATTGGTGGGGCTCGCCGGGCTCGCGGGCGTGGTGCCGCGCGCTGACGCGGTGGTTTCGGCAGACATGGAAGAGACCGTATCGCCCGGATGCGAGGGGAAATGGGTGATTGAGGGAGTGTCAACCAGTATGGCCGTGATTATCGGGCAATGTCATATAAGAGCCTTCCCGTCGTGGAGAGGGCTGTGCGGAAGTCAGCGGAACCATCAGCGGAGAGAGGTGAGGCAGTGCGGTCCATAGAAACCGATCGCCGGCTTCTGTCGGCGATACGCGACTGCGGTACTGATCCACGGGTGGGCGGCGCCGCGCGCGCCCTCTCCCTCAGCGGGGAACACGGCGCGCTCTGGCTCGCCGCCGGACTCACCGGCGCGGTCGCCGACCGTGAGCGGCGCACCGCCTGGTTACGGGCCACCGCGCTGATCGGCACGGCCCATCTCGTGAGCATGGGCGTCAAGCGGGTGGTGCGCAGACCCCGCCCCCGGCCCGCGGCAGGGCCGCCGCCCCTCGTCCGCACCGCCGGACGGCACTCCTTCCCCAGCTCGCACGCCTCGTCGGCGGTGGCCGCCGCCGTCGCCTTCGGCGCGCTGCGCCCCGCGGGCCGCCGTCTCGTCACGCCGCTCGCCGCCGCGATGTGTGTCTCCCGGCTGGTCGTCGGCGTCCACTACCCGACCGATGTCGCCGCGGGGGCACTGCTCGGCGGGGTCACCGCCGGGCTCGGCGCCAAATGGATGCGAGGCACCTATGTCCGACCTCTCTGACGTCTCCCGGATCACCCAGTTCCCCGAGCGCGAGCCCGTCGCCCAGCTGCCGCTGCTCCCCGAGCGCGAGCCCGTCGCCCAGCTGCCGCTGCTCCCCGAGCGCGAGCCCGTCGCCCAGCTGCCGCCGCTCCCCGAGGGCGGCCCCGTCGCCGAGGGCCCGCCGAGACCTCCGCCGCTCGCCGTTCCCGGCCGGCCCGGGGCGCTCGGGCTGCCGCTGGGGCTGCTCAGGACCGCCCGCCCCCGGCAGTGGGTCAAGAACGTCCTGGTCGCCGCCGCGCCCGCCGCCGCCGGAGAGCCGCTCTCCCGGGGTGCCGTCACCCAACTGGGTCTCATATTCGTGCTGTTCACGGCCGCCGCGTCCGCCGTGTACCTGGTCAACGACGCCCGGGACGCCGAGG
This sequence comes from Streptomyces sp. NPDC054757, assembly GCF_053612185.1. NCBI lineage: Bacteria > Bacillati > Actinomycetota > Actinomycetes > Kitasatosporales > Streptomycetaceae > Streptomyces > Streptomyces sp. NPDC054757. Next base: position 273,798 of record NZ_JBSHBW010000001.1, on the reverse strand, counting down.
CCGACCGGGCCCATCCGGTCAAGTGCCTGCGCCCGGTGGCGGCCGGACAGGTGCCCGTACCCGTCGCCTACGCCGCCGGCGCCCTGCTCGCCGTGGCGGCCACCACCGCAGCCGCCGTCCTCTGCAACGGCATGACGGCCGCGCTGCTCTGCGCGTACATCGTGATGCAACTCGCCTACTGCGTCAGCCTGAAGCACATCCTGGTCGTCGACCTGACCGTGGTCACCACCGGATTCCTGATGCGCGCCATGATCGGCGGGGTGGCGCTCGGCATTCCGCTCTCGCGCTGGTTCCTGATCACCGCCGGGTTCGGCGCGCTCTTCATGGTCGGCGCCAAGCGCTACTCCGAGGCCGTCCAGATGGAGGGCGACGGACGGACCCGCGCCCTGCTCTCCGAGTACACCACCGGATATCTGCGCTTCGTCTGGCAGCTGGCCTCCGGTGTCGCCGTGCTCGCCTACTGCCTCTGGGCGATGGAGAGCAGCGGACCGCCCGGCGCCGGTCTGCTGCCCTGGCGCCAGCTGTCGATGGTCCCCTTCATCCTCTCCATCCTGCGGTACGCCGTCTTCGCCGACCGCGGCGCCGCCGGAGCCCCCGAGGACGTCATCCTGGGCGACCGCGCGCTCGCCGTGATCGCAGTCGCCTGGATCGCCATGTACGCGCTCGCGGTCGCCCGTCTGTGAGGGACGGCCCGGACGGCCAGCCGGACGTGAGGCGGTACGGGAGGGGTGGACCATGACCGGAAGGGTGCGCCATGACTGTCGGACGCCGTGAGATCGCGGGCTTCGCGCTCGCCGGACTCTGCGCGTACGCCGCCGACCTGGGCCTCTTCGTCGCCCTGCGGAGCGGCGCCGGATGGGGGCCGATCAGCGCCAAGTCGGTCTCCTTCCTGGCCGGCTGCACGGTCGCCTACCTCGGCAACGCCTTCGGCACCTACCGCGGGCGGCGGGTCGGCTGGCGCGAGTACACCGTCTTCTTCGGGGTGAACATCGCGGGCGCCGCCGTCCAGCTGCTCTGTCTCGCCGTCTCGCACTACGTGCTCGGGCTGACGTCCCCGCGCGCGGACACCGTCTCCGGGGCGGTCGTCGGCATGGCACTCGCCACCTGCCTGCGCTTCTGGGGGACGAGGACGCTGGTTTTCGGTGGTGAGGGTAGGCGTACGCCATGGACTGGCTGACGAAGCTCCCCGGAATCGGCCCATGGGTGGCACGGGCGACGCGCACCCATGCGTGGCGCTCGTACGAGACCCTCGGCAGGGTGCACTGGACGAGGCTCGCGGCCGCGATCACCTTCACCAGTTTCCTGGCGCTCTTCCCGCTGATCACGGTCGGTGCCGCGATCGGCGCCGCCCTGCTCACCCCCTCCCGGCTGCACTCCCTGCAGAGCGCGCTGGCCCGCCAGGTGCCCGGGATCTCGGACCAGCTGGACCTCAACACGCTGGTGCAGAACGCGGGCACGGTCGGAGTGGTCGCCGGAGCGGCGCTGCTCTTCACCGGTATCGGCTGGGTCGGCTCGATGCGGGACTGTCTGCGTGCGGTGTGGGAGCTGGACAACGCGGACGAGGGCAACGTCATCGTGCGCAAGCTCAAGGACGGGGGGATCCTGCTCGGGACGGGCGGCGCCGTGCTCGTCTCGTTCGGCGCGTCGGCCGTCGGTTCCAGCGCGGTCCACTGGACGGCCCGGCACATCGGCATCACGGACACCGGCTGGGGCAGCGTGCTCCTCCAGGGCGTGGCGTTCGCACTGGCCGTACTCGCCGACTTCCTGGTGCTCCTGTACGTACTGACCCTGCTGCCCGGGGTCGAGCCGCCCCGCCGCCGGCTGATCACCGCGGGACTCATCGGCGCCTTCGGCTTCGAACTGCTCAAGCTGCTGCTCAGCGGCTATATCCAGGGCGTCGCGTCGAAGAGCATGTACGGCGCCTTCGGCGTCCCCGTCGCGCTGCTGCTGTGGATCAGCTTCACGGTGAAACTGCTCCTCTACTGCGCGGCCTGGACCGCGACGGGGCACTCCGACGACGAGGAGATCAGCGACGTGGAAAACGTCGTACCAGATCCGGCAGCGGCCAGCGGCGGTTCACCAGGAACACCCCGGCCGCCAACAGGAGCAACGCCCCTGCGCTGATCGCCAGGGCGGTGCCCATCCCGCTGGAGCCGCCCTTCTGCGCTCCGGCGGCCGGTGCGGAGCCCTTGGTGCCCCCGGTCCCGGCGCCGTCCCTGCCGTCGTGTCCGGCGCCGCCGCTCTTCGCCGCGCCACCGGACTGCCCCGCCGCGGAGCTGCCGGGCGCGACCAGTTCGCCGACCGGCGTGACCTTGCCCTCGGACGCGAAGCCCCAGTCGAGCAGCCGGGCCGCCTCCTTGTAGACCGCCTGGCTCTCGGTCGGACGGGGCTTCATGACGGTGACGAGCAGCACATGGCCGCCGCGCTCGGCGACCGCGGTGTAGGTGGCGCCCGCGTGGGTGGTGTTGCCGTTCTTGACGCCCGCGATGCCCTTGTACTGGGTGACGCCGTCGGCGCCGGTCAGCAGGCGGTTGGTGTTCTGGATCCCGAAGGTCTCGCGCTTCTTGCCCTTCTTCTGCTCGCCGGGGAACTGCGCGGTCGCCGTCGAGCAGTAGGTACGGAAGTCCTTCTTCTGCAGCCCGCTGCGGGCGAAGAGCGTCAGGTCGTACGCGCTGGAGACCTGGCCGGGCTCGTCGTACCCGTCCGGCGAGACCACATGGGTGTCGAGGGCGCGGAGGTCGTCGGCGTGCGCCTGCATGTCGCGGACGGTCTTCGGTACGCCGTGGTTCATCGCGGCCAGCACATGGACGGCGTCGTTCCCGGAGCGGAGGAAGACCCCGAGCCACAGGTCGTGGACCGTGTAGGTGAGGTTCTCCTTGATGCCGACCAGGCTGCTGCCCTCGCCCATGCCCGCGAGGTCGGACGGCGCCACCTTGTGGGTCATGTCCGCCGGGAACTTCGGCAGGAGGGTGTCCGCGAGCAGCATCTTGAGGGTGGACGCCGGGGCGAGCCGCCGGTGGGCGTCGTGCGAGGCGAGGACATCGCCGGACTCGGCGTCGGCCACGATCCAGGACTCACCGGAGAGCTTCTTCGGCAGGGCAGGTGCGCCGGGGCCGGGCTCCACCTGGGTGCCGGTCCTGGCGAGCCGCGCCCCGCCGATCTCCGACCGTGCGGTCTTCGCGTCCCCGGAGGTCTTTCCGTCCCCGGAGGTCTTCGCGTCCCCGGAGGTCTTCGGCGTACCGGTGGCGGACGGTTTCGGGCCCGTCGCGGTCGCGGCCGACGCGGGCACGGCGCAGAGGGCGGGCAGCAACGCGGCGGATATGAGCGTCAGTACGGTCCTTTTCGCGCTCTTTCCAGCGCTCTTTCCGGCGGATTTCTGAACGGAATTGTCAACGGACTTCTCAGCGGCAGGCACGGTGGTGAAATTACAGGCAGATCACAGGGGACCGACACCGTGGGGTGGCCCGCCCGGCCGCGCGCGGGTAACCCCTACGCGGCGGCCCGCCGGTGCGCCCGGACACCCCGGAGACCCAGCACCCCGATGACCGTGCCCAGGATGAACGAGACGATGGCGAGCGCCAGGTGGATCCAGAGGTAGGCGGTGGGTTTGCCGTCGTCGAACGCGAGCCCGCTCGCGTCCTTGAACAGGTTCTTCGCGAAGGTGATCCAGACCACCCACGACCACACGCCGAACGCTGCGAGGAACCAGGAGGCGGTGCGGTTGAGTTTCATGGGGCGTCGTCCTTCGCGGCCGGTGGGGGTGTTCCTGCCAGTATGTGACCCCGCCGCGAGCGGCCGGCCGATGGGGTACGCCCGGGGGTACGGAGCACGTCCCGCCGGGCCCGGACCTGCAGGCCGGAGCAGGTGCGGCCCTTGATGAAAGTTGCCTAACAACTTGGCCTACGTGAAGATTTTCTCTTCCACGTGTGAAAGTCGTGTGGTTGGGTTGGCGCCGACTTGGGTCTGACGTGCGCCGGTCCGCGCGTCCACGGGTGGGTTGAGGGGTACAGCACAATGCGTTCGATCCGAATGCGGATTCTGGCGATATGCGTCGTTCTGGCGTGTGCCGGTGTCGGCGCTTGGCAGTTGCTTCCCGACGACGGCGGCAAGAAGAAACCCATTGTCATCGGAACCACCGACGTCGTCTCCTCGCTGGACCCGGCCCAGGCGTACGACGCCGGCTCCTGGGCCCTCTACAGCGGGCTCTTCCAGTCGCTGATGTCGTTCAACGTCGGTTCCTCCACCCCGGTCCCGGATGCCGCGCGCAGCTGTGAGTTCACCGATGACGCGCTGCGTACCTTCACCTGCACCATGCGTGACGACCTGACGTTCTCGAACGGCCACAAGGTCACGGCGGAGGACGCGGCATTCTCCTTCAACCGGGTGCTGCGGATGAAGGGGAACGGCCCGGCCCCGCTGTACCCCACGCTCAAGAACGTCGACGCGTCGGGCGACAAGGTCGTCTTCCACCTCAAGTCCCGTGACGCCACCTTCGCGTCGAAGATCGCGACCGGCGGCGGCGCCATCGTCGACCACACCGCGTACCCGGCGGACAAGGGCCGCAAGGGCGGTACGGTCGTGGGCTCCGGGCCCTATGTGCTGAAGTCCTACAAGAGCGGCGTCAGCGCCGTCCTGGAACCGAACCCGAAGTACAAGGGCCTGATCAAGAAGACCGGCGTTCCGGTCGAGATCCACTACTTCAAGCAGCCCGCGCAGCTCGACGCCGCCTGGAAGCACAAGACCATCGACGTCGCGCACCGGGTGATGACGCCCGACACGCTGGCGAAGCTCTCGCCCAGTGACCCGGACGCCCATGTCAGCGAGGCGACCGGCAGCGAGACCCGCAACCTGGTCTTCAACGTCCGCAAGAGTTCGGCGCTCGCCGACACCAGGCTCCGCCGGGCGGCGGCCGACCTGGTCGACCGGGCGCAGCTGTCCGAGAAGGTCTACAACGGCACGGTCGAACCGCTCTACTCGCTGATCCCGCAGGGCTTCACCGGCCACACCACCGCCTTCTTCGACGCCTACCCGAAGGTCGATGTGGCGGCGGCCCGGCAGCTGGTCCAGCAGGCCGGTGTGCAGACCCCGGTGCACTTCACCTACGCGTACTCCAGCACGAACGTCACCGACGAGGAGGCGCGGATGCTGAAGACGCAGCTGGAGAAGGGCGGCCTCTTCAAGGTCGAGCTCAAGGGGATGACGGACTGGACGAAGTTCCAGGACGACTACCGGCTCGGCAAGTTCGACGCGTACGCGGTCGGCTGGATCGCGGACTACCCGGACGCCGACAACTACGCGCAGCCCCTGGTCGGCACCGGCAACAGCCTCTTCAACGGCTACAGCAGCAAGGCCGTCGACGGACTGATCAGCCACACCCAGCAGTTCACCGACCGGGGCCGTACCTCCGACGACTTCAAGGCGCTCCAGGACGACGTCGCGCAGGACGTACCGCTGATCCCGCTCTGGCAGCGCAAGGACTACGTGCTGACCAGCGACGACGTGTCGGGCGGGCAGTATCTGTCGGACGGTACGGGCGTCTGGCGGATCTGGGAACTGGGCTGGCTGTAGGGGCCCGGGCGGGGCGCCCCTTCAGGACCTCTTGCGGGCCGTCGCTGTCTCCGCCATCCCCGGCAGGAAGTCCGTGAACAGCTCGTGTACGTCGTGGACCAGCGGGCGCAGCACCCGGAACCGGGCCAGCGCGATGCCCCGGGTGGTGAGCCGTGCCCCGCGCGCGGCGAGCCGCCTGCTGCGCTCCCGCTCGGGTGACCGGTCGAAGACCCAGTACAGGACCAGCCCCATCTGCGACAGCCACATCAACTCCGGCAGTACGTCGGCCAGATCGCCGGGGATCTTCGCCTTCGCGCCGGTGAGCACCTCCCGGTGGAGGGAGATGGCCAGCTCGCGGGCGGACTCCGACTCCGCCGAGAAGGGGCTCAGCGGGCTCTCCGGATCGGCCGCGTTCTTGAAGAACTGGGCGGCGAACTCGTGGTACGGGGCGGCGACATCGAGCCAGGCCGTCAGCACCCCGGTGAGCCGCTTCTCCAGATCGGTCTCGTGGTCGAGCACAGGGCGCACCGCGGCCCGGTGCTCGGCGCCGATACGGTCGTAGAACCCCTGGATCAGGTGTTCCTTGCCGGAGAAGTAGTAGTACGCGTTCCCGACGGAGACCCCGGCCTCGCGGGCGATGACCCGCATCGTCGTCCCGTCGTAACCGCGCTCCTGGAAGAGCCGGAGCGCGGTTTCGAGGATGAGCGTCCGGGTCTGCTCGCTCTTCGGGGGCTTCGCATCAGTCACGGTGCCCGAGCCTAACCGGGCACCGCACACCGCTCCTCGCAGGGCGGTGCTGTGGCCTCGCGGTACTTGGCGGCCGTGAGCATCGCGGCCCTGATGAAGGGCGCCCCTGCCGGGGTGGCGAGCCAGTAGGACTTGGGCCGGTGGGCGGCGAGCGCCCAGAGGCAGACGATCCAGGCGGCCGGCCCCCGGTAGATCTGGCCCCGGTCGCCGATCACCGTGATCTCCCGGAGGGTGCTGCCGTGGTCGAGTCCGGGGAACCGCTCCCTGGCCGCGGCCGACGCGGCGGGCACCAGATCGAGCGGGACGAGCTGGCGCTGTCCGCCCAGCCAGTGCCGCAGATGGGCGCAGAGCGGGCACTGTGCGTCGTACAGCACGGTCAGGCGCCTGACGGAGAGGTCATGGGGCTGACTCATCGCCGTTCAGGCCCCGGCGCCCGGCGCGACCCACCCCTGCGGCGGCACCGGCGGAGTCTGCTCGCGCTCCATGATCCCGCGCCGGCGGAACTTGTTGAGCGCGTAGACGTTGCCGAGGTGCATCCCGCCGAGTACGAGCAGTACGACGCCGAGTTTCGTCGACAGCGCCTCGAAGACCCCCCGGGCGTCGGCGACGGTGCCGCCGTCCTGGAGGTACAGGGCCACGAAGCCCAGGTTCACCAGGTAGAAACCCACCACCAGAAGGTGGTTGACGGCCTCGGCGAGCTTCTCGTTCCCCTTCAGCACATCGGCGAGGAAGATCCGGCCGTGGTGGCTGAGTGTGCGGGCCACCCAGACGGTCAGCGCGACGCTGATGACGAGGTAGACGACGTACGCGACAACTGTGAGGTCCATGCCCCACCCTCCCTTGAACGCGTTCAAAAGCTGACGTCATGAACTGTAGACCTGCTTTTGAACATGTTCAACACAGGGGTGTGCGGCAGAAGGCACCGATGAACTCACTCCGCCGGGACGGCACATGGCGACGGGGCGCCGGCCGGGCGCCCGGCGACAGGGGACCCGCACACGGCGACGGGACACCCGGCGGAAAGCCCGAGGGCCCCGCCGCCCGGAAACCGGGTGACGGGGCCCTCGTGGTGGCCGCTGAGGGCGGCCGGAAGGGTCAGAAGCGGCGGGTGATGAGCGCGCGCTTCACTTCCTGGATCGCCTTGGTGACCTCGATACCGCGCGGGCAGGCGTCCGTGCAGTTGAACGTCGTACGGCAACGCCACACGCCGTCCTTGTCGTTGAGGATCTCCAGGCGCTGCTCGCCGCCCTCGTCACGCGAGTCGAAGATGAAACGGTGCGCGTTGACGATCGCGGCCGGGCCGAAGTACTGGCCGTCGTTCCAGAACACCGGGCAGGACGACGTGCACGCGGCGCAGAGGATGCACTTGGTGGTGTCGTCGAACCGCTCGCGGTCCTCGGCGGACTGCAGACGCTCACGCGTCGGCTCGTTGCCGCTGGTGATGAGGAAGGGCATCACATCGCGGTACGCCTGGAAGAACGGGTCCATGTCGACCACGAGGTCCTTGAGGACCGTGAGGCCCTTGATGGCCTCGATCAGGATCGGCTTCTCCGGGTTGATGTCCTTGATCAGCGTCTTGCAGGCGAGCCTGTTCTTGCCGTTGATCCGCATCGCGTCCGAACCGCAGACCCCGTGCGCGCAGGAGCGGCGGAAGGTCAGCGTGCCGTCGAGCTCCCACTTGATCTTGTGGAGGGCGTCGAGCACACGCTCCTTCGGGTCGATCTCGACCTCGAAGTCCTGCCACTGCGCCTCGTCCGAGATCTCCGGGTTGAACCGGCGGATCCGGAAGGTGGCCGTGATGAAGGGGGAGTCGGCGAAACCGGCCTCCGCCTTGCCGGCCGATTCGGCCTTGTCCATGGTCGGGGTAGCCATCAGTACTTACGCTCCATCGGCTGGTAGCGGGTCTGGACGACCGGCTTGTAGTCGAGCCGGATCGACTCGGAGCCGTCGTCGCCCACCTCGCGGTACGCCATGGTGTGGCGCATGAAGTTGACGTCGTCGCGGTTGGGGAAGTCCTCGCGGTAGTGACCGCCGCGGGACTCCTTGCGCGCCAGGGCGGACGTCGCCATGACCTCGGCGAGGTCCAGCAGGTTGCCCAGCTCGATCGCTTCGAGGAGGTCGGTGTTGAACCGGCGGCCCTTGTCCTGCACCGACACGTTCAGATAGCGCTCGCGCAGCTCGCCGATCTTCTCGACGGCCGTCTTGATCGTCTGCTCGGTACGGAACACCATCACATTGGCGTCCATGCACTCCTGGAGCTCGGTGCGCAGCACGGAGACCCGCTCGGTGCCGGTCGAGTCACGCAACCGCTCGACCTGCGCCTCGACCAGCGCGGCCGGGTTCTCGGGAAGCTCGGTGAAACCGTTCTTCGCCGCGTACTCGGCGGCCGCGATGCCCGACCTGCGCCCGAAGACGTTGATGTCGAGCAGCGAGTTGGTGCCCAGGCGGTTGGCGCCGTGCACCGAGACGCAGGCGACCTCGCCGGCCGCGTACAGGCCGGGCACGACCGTGGTGTTGTCCGCGAGGACCTCACCCTGGACGTTCGTCGGGAGGCCGCCCATGGCGTAGTGCGCGGTGGGCTGGATCGGGATCGGGTCGGTGTACGGCTCGATGCCCAGGTACGTACGCGCGAACTCCGTGATGTCCGGGAGCTTGGCGTCCAGCTGCTCCGGCGGGAGGTGCGTCAGGTCGAGGTACACGTGGTCGCCGGCGGGACCGCAGCCGCGGCCCTCCCGGATCTCCGTGTAGATGGAGCGGGAGACGACGTCACGGGAGGCGAGGTCCTTCATGACCGGCGCGTACTTCTCCATGAAGCGCTCGCCGTCCTTGTTGCGGAGGATGCCGCCCTCACCGCGGGCGCCCTCCGTCAGCAGGATGCCCATGCGCCAGATGCCCGTCGGGTGGAACTGGAAGAACTCCATGTCCTCCAGGGGCAGACCGCGGCGGTAGCAGGCGGCCTGGCCGTCCCCGGTCAGGGTGTGCGCGTTCGACGTGACCTTGAAGAACTTGCCGGTGCCGCCCGACGCGTAGATCACGGACTTCGACTGGAAGACGTGGATCTCGCCGGTCGCCAGCTCGTAGGCCACGACGCCCGCGGAGGTCTTGACGCCGTCCACCTCGACCAGCAGCTGGTCCAGGACGTAGAACTCGTTGAAGAACTCCACACCCTCCTTGACGCAGTTCTGGTAGAGGGTCTGGAGGATCATGTGGCCGGTGCGGTCCGCGGCGTAGCACGCACGGCGGACCGGGGCCTCACCGTGGTTGCGGGAGTGACCGCCGAAGCGGCGCTGGTCGATCTCCCCGGCGGGCGTCCGGTTGAACGGCAGGCCCATCTTCTCCAGGTCGAGGACCGCGTCGATGGCCTCCTTCGCCAGGATCTCGGCGGCGTCCTGGTCGACCAGGTAGTCGCCGCCCTTGATCGTGTCGAAGGTGTGCCACTCCCAGTTGTCCTCCTCGACGTTGGCGAGGGCCGCGGCCATGCCGCCCTGGGCGGCACCGGTGTGGGAGCGGGTCGGGTAGAGCTTCGTCAGCACGGCGGTGCGGCTGCGCTTCGTCGACTCGATGGCCGCGCGCATACCGGCCCCGCCGGCCCCGACGATGACGGTGTCGTACTTGTGGATCTTCATGATGAAAGCGCCTCGGTCCCGGGCTTCTAGGAGATGTTCGGGTCGAAGGTGAAGATCACCAGCGTGCCCAGCAGGATGGTGAACACCGTGGCGGTGTACAGCAGGCCCTTGAGCCACAGGCGCGTACCGACGCGCTCCGCGTAGTCATTGATGACGGTACGGAGGCCGTTGGCGCCGTGGAGCATCGCCAGCCACAGCATCAGCAGGTCCCAGCCCTGCCAGAACGGCGAGGCCCAGCGGCCCGCCACGAAGGCGAAGCCGATCTTGGTCACACCGCCGTCGAGCACCAGCTGGATCAGCAGGTGACCGAGGACCAGCACGACCAGGACGATCCCGGAGAGGCGCATGAAGAGCCAGGCGTACATCTCGAAGTTGCCGCGCGTGGACTTCGGCGTCTTCTTGGTGCGCTGGCGCGGGGCCTCGATGAGCGGCGCGGGGTGGTCGGCGTCGAAGAGCGAGACGCCCTCGACGGGGCCGACAGCGGAAGAGGTCTCAGCAGACATTCAGTCCTCAGCTCCCGAACAGTTCGCGTGCGGCGTGGCCGAGTACGGGGTAGATGGCCCCGATCATCAGCAGGACCCAGATGCCCACGACCGACCACAGCATCTGCTTCTGGTGGCGCGGGCCCTTGGACCAGAAGTCCACGGCGATGATGCGCAGGCCGTTCAGAGCGTGGAAGAGGATCGCTGCGACAAGGCCGTACTCAAGAAGGCCGACGATCGGCGTCTTGTAGGTAGCGATGACCTTGTCGTAGTCCTCGGGGGAAATACGGACGAGAGCAGTGTCCAGGACGTGTACGAACAGGAAGAAGAAGATGAGGACGCCGGTGACTCGATGAGCCACCCAGGACCACATACCTTCCCGGCCGCGGTACAGCGTTCCAGCCGGCACGGAAAAACCCTCCGGGAGCGGGGGACGGGGGTCATGCCGCCAGCTCTCCCGCTGGGAGAAACTGTGTCGGTCTGGCCCGGCCGGGTACGGTCCACCGGCCCCGGCCATCGTAGCGACGACTTGTCGGTTCCTTCGCCCGGGGGGTTCCGGTGTGATCAAACAGGCAATCAAACAGCCACGGACGGGCTACCGGCATGGCCCGTATCCGCCACAAGCCGGGCGATTCGCCCCCGGGCGAGTCTGCGCAGCTCGTCGGCGGCGACCGACCGCTCCTCGTCGGGCTCGTGCGAGAGCCGGGAACGGATGCCTGCGAGCATCCGGTCCAGGTGTTCCGACGGGCGGACGTCGTCCAGGCAGATCACGAAGGCGTGGCCGAAGCGGCTGCGGTACGCGGTGTGCGCGGCGCTCAGTGCGGTGTGCGCGGCCCGCGGCGCCCGGCCGTGCAGCGGCCCGGCGGCCGGTTCCCCCGCCAGGGCCTGGGCGAGCTCGGCCGGTGACAGGTCGTAGCTCGCCTCGTCGCAGGCGGCGAGCAGCGCCGTCAGGTCCGGGTAGGGGCGGTGGGCCGCCAGCCGCCGGGCCCAGCGGGGACTGGCGCAGCAGCCCAGCAGGGCGCTCTCTGCATGGCCGGCGGGTGCGGAGTTGAACCGGTGGAGTCCGGAGGTGCCCCGCTTCTGCGCGGGTATGGCTGGGCGTGCCGGACCGTCCGTTCTGTGGTGGAGTGACGGCGGTCGCTTCGGAGGGCCGGCGTGGGACTCGCTGGACAGCGTGAGCTCCTCGAACACGACAGGAGGGTCGGATGACGGCGGTGAATGAGCCGCAACGTTATCGAGGCGCAGACTGGAGCGTCCGACGGGTGCGCGATTTTCACCCGGAAGGGAGAGTTTCAAGGCGCGTGATGGACGATCTGGCTGGCATGTCACCCCGGCTCAGCCGTGCACGGGAGGTTTCGGACTGATGAAAAAACTCAACGCACCGGTCCCCATCGCCGTGGGCCTGACCGTCACGGCCGCCGCCGTCGCGCTCGCCGTCACGGTCTGGCCGGACGATGACACGTACGGGGGAAGCGGCCCGGTGGGCCGCGGCTCGGCGGTGACCTCTCCGTCGTCCGACCCGTCGGCGAAGAACTACCCGCTCTCGGCCGCGCCCCGCGCCATCCCCGCGGTACGCCGGCACGGTCCGGCCCGCGGCCCCGGCTGGCACCCGGGGAAGAGCTCCCGCGTCCTGGTCGACAAGGGCTGCAAGGGCCTCACCGACGAGGGCAAGCTCCTCTCGCACGAGCTGAAGATCGGTTACGCGTACGGGGGCAAGGCCCGCGCGGGCGACATCGAACTGGCGCTGAAGCCGGACAAGAAGGCCCCGCCCGAGTCGTACACGCTCAGCGCCCGCGACAGCCGGGTCCTGATCACCGGGCCCGACGAGGCCGGCGTCTTCTACGGCACCCGGACCGTCAAGCAGTCCGTGCAGGCCGACGGGAAGGTGCCCGAGGGTGTCGTCCACGACCAGCCGGCCACCGCGCAGCGGCGGTTCAACCTGGACATCGCCCGCAAGCCGTTCGACGCCGCCTGGATCGAGGACCGGCTGCACGAGATGGCCGACCTCAAGCTGAACCAGCTGGGGCTGCACTTCTCGGACGACCAGGGCTTCCGTATCGCCTCCACCTCCCACCCCGAGGTGGTCTCGCCCGACCACCTCACCACGGCGCAGGTCCACAAGATCGTCTCGCTCGCCTCCAGCCTGCACATCACGGTCGTCCCGGAGATCGACTCGCCGGGGCACCTGGGCGCGGTGATCAAGGCGCACCCGGACCTCCAGCTGAAGACGGCGGACGGCACGCCGGTCAAGGGTGCGGTCGACGTGTCGAACCCGAAGGCCGCGCAGATCGTCGACTCGCTGCTGCGCGAGTACATGAAGCTCTTTCCCGGCCAGTACTGGAACGTCGGCGGCGACGAGTACCAGGCGCTGACGGTGAAGAACCCGGAGGCGTCCTTCCCGCAGTTGGCCGCACTCGCCCGGAAGAAGTACGGCGCGAAGGGCACGGTCCAGGACCTGGCGGTGGCCTGGCTGAACGACCGGGCCGCGGTCGTCCGCAAGGCAGGCAGGACACCGCAGGCGTGGAACGACGGGTTCTTCCGCGGCGGAGTGGCCAAGGCCGACAAGAACATCCAGGTGGAGTACTGGACGGGCAAGGAGTTCGGGGCCCGGCCGCCCGAGGAGTATCTGAGCGAGGGGCGCCAGGTGGTGAACCTCAACGACGAGTACCTGTACTACGTGCTCGGCCAGCCGAACGACTTCACCTACCCGACCGGCAAGCGGATCTACGAACAGTGGACCCCGCTGGTGGTGCGCGGCACCAAGGCGGTCCCCGCCAAGTACGCGCACCTCATCGTGGGCGGGGGCTTCGCCGTCTGGGGCGACTTCCCGAACGCCCAGACCCCGGCGCAGGTCGCCGCGGGGATCAGGATGCCGCTGCGGGCGACGGCCCAGAAGCTCTGGGACCCGGGCAAGCCGAAGCTGACATGGACGCAGTTCACCGCGCTGGCGGCCAAGCTGGACCACCCGGCCGGCTGAACCGGGACGGGTTCACCCCCTCCGGGGGCGGTGGCGCCCGGAGGGCCGTAGCGTCCAGGGATGGACTTCAATATCACCGCGCGGGAAGAGGCACTGCTCCTCCACCTCCGCGAGCAGCTGCACGCGGGCAGCGTGCCCCGGGAGGACGACCTCGCGGCCGAGCTCGGCGACGAGGTGCGGGGGCAGGTGCGCAGCCTGGGCGCGCGTGGCTGGCTCGTCGTACGGCCCTCGCCGGACGGCACGGTCTACGTCGAGGGCCTGTCGTCCCTCGCGGAGTCGGCGCTGTCCAACCGGCGGGACGTGGGCGATCAGTAGGCGGCGACCTGGTCACCGGCGGCCCGCACGGCGCCTGCCCCGGGCCCGGGGGAGGGGCGGGGTCAGACGAGCAGCCGCAGCAGATGCGCGCAGGCCTCCGGTTCCGATGCGTACCGGCCGATGACTTCGGAGAGGCCGCGTTCGTACGCGCCGGTCTCCCACGCCCCACCGTCCTCGGTCCGTTTGAGATAGAGGAAGTCGGTGGGGGTGGGGGCCGGTTCATGGACCCCCTCGATCCGGTAGTAGCCGTCGGGTACTCCGGCGTCGCGCAGCGCGGCACGCAGTTCGTGGCGGTCCATGGGCGGCGCTACTCGCCTGCCGGGGCGGCGGCCTGGGCGAGGTAGTGGTGGTCGAGCAGCCACTTCACATTGAGGCGCTGGCCCTCGCCCGGGTTCAGGAAGACCGGGTCGAGCTTGATCTGCTGCCCGTTGCCGGGCTGCTCGAACCACGGCGCGATACCGCCCTGCCACACCCAGAACGGCTTGGCCACCCGGTAGACGTGGTAGTCGCAGGGCACCGCGGTGTCCCGGGTGCTGAGGCTCTGCGGGGGCAGCGCGCGCTTGGCGTACGCGTCGCCGGCGGGCGCCAGATAGGCGCCGTACTCGGAGCCGAAGCGGTCCAGGCGCTCACCGGTGCGCAGCTTCTCGGGCTCCTTGTCCACCTGCCCGTTGACCTCCTTGAAGCCGTCGTTCGGCGGGTACTTCCAGCCGCCCGACTCCGCGGGGCCGTCCCAGTACTTCTTGAGGAAGTCCGCGGACGACAGCTTCCCGGTCCGGTGGTAGCCCTTGAGCAGGGGCCCCACCGGCTTCTCGTGCTTCGACGGGAGCCACTGCGGCCCGAGCCGGGCGTCACCCCGGAACTCGCCCGAGCAGGGCGCGTGCTGAGGTCCTGAGGCCGCTGTCCGGTCCTGGTGCTCCGGTGGGGCGGTGCTCGCGGCGGCGGGCGCCGCGGCGGTTGCCGCCGCGACGGTCAGCGCGGCGAGAACGGTGCGCGTTCGGTTCACTCAAGGTCCCCTTGTGTCCTGAGTCGTGTCCTGAGGCCCGGCTGGGCCGCATTACGCACGGTAGCCGACCGGTCACCAAATGCGGGGCGGAATGCCGGTGTTGCCCGCTGTGCGACGACCGGGGGCGCGGGGGTGGGGGTCAGGGGGTGCGGGCGGGGCTCGCGAGGAGCGCGCCGTCCGGGCGGGCGCGCGGGGGCGTATGCGCCGGATGATCTGACGGTGTGTGTTTTGTCCGGTTTCGGTAAAGTCGCGAAGGTTCTCCGGACATCGGAACCAGCTCGGTTCAGAGTGTGGATGTCCGGCACAGAGCCGGAAGTTCATCTGCACCATGCGTGGCCGAACGGTCCGCGCATGCCCTGATCTGGGGGTTCCATGTCGTCTTTGTCTTCAGGTTCCCGTCTCGCCGCAGCTGTTCTGGCCTCCGGGGCCCTGCTGGCCGCCGCTGCCTTCCCGGCGGCGGCCACCGGTCACCACCACCCCGCCCCGCGCCCTGAGCGCTCGGCCGTGGTGGTGGGCGCCGTACACCACGTCGACAGCCACGGCCGCGGGCACCACCGCGACAACCGGGCGAACGCGGAGTGGATCACCGTCACCAACCAGTCCCGCAGGGCGGTGGAGCTGCGCGGCTGGACGCTGACCGACGCGCAGCACCACTCCTACCGCTTCCCGGCGCTGCGGCTGGGTGCCCACAAGTCGGTCAAGGTCCACACCGGTCACGGCCGTAACACCTGGACCGACGTCTACCAGAACCGGCGCGCGCCGATCTGGGACCGCGTCGACACGGCGACCCTGCGCGACGCGCGCGGCCGGGTCGTGGACGTCGAGCGCCTGGGGCACCGTCACCACTGACGGCTGACATGACATCGGATGCGCCGCGAGTGGGCCCGCTCGCGGCGCATCGCCGTGTTCCCGGGGAGTTGCCTGCCGGTGCGCGTTCCGGTGCCCCGACATGGAAACGCGGCGGCCAGAAGTGAGTGCATTCGGAAAGGACTTGTCTCGCCGGGGAGCGTGAATTCCCCGTATGTGCACTCGTCCTGGAGCCCTGCCTTCCGGCGCTGCGCCGGTGGTTCGAGAAAATGCGGCCGGGTCCTGCGGAGGATCATTGTCCGCAGGACCCGGCCGCAACTGGGTCGGGGGTGCGTTCGCATGGGCGAGCACGCACGTTTTTCCGCCGAATCCTGAAAGTTTCACCGACTACTCAGAAGTAGTGCTTACGTCCACCGACCGCGCGTCCACTCGCGCCGAGAATCCACAGCAGTGCGCCGACCACGAGGAGAATCCCGCCGACCGTCGACAGCAACGGGACTCCGACAAACAGTCCGATAAGGAGCAGGATGACGCCGAGGATGATCATTATGATTCCGATCTTCAAGTCTCTTCGTGCGCGCAGGATTCCCTGTATCGGACCTGCGGCACGCTTGCCGGTCTACTGCGTAATTCGGACCGGGTGAAATTCCGGCTGACCGCGCTTCCGGCGGTTTCTTGATTCCGTCTTGCACCCACCATGTGCCCCGGACTTCCCTGGGCATGCGCGTGAATCTCATCGACCTCCCGGATTCATGAGCCGGGCACGGGGATGCCCGCATTCGGGGGTCGTGCGCTTCAGGGGCCCGATCAGCAGGCGGCGTCCCGGGAGGTGGCCGCTGAGGCGTACGGGTGGATGGTGAAGACCCGGTCCAGGCCCACGACGCGCAGGACGCGGGCGGTGTTGGCGGGAATCGCGGCCAGGGCGATCTCCGCTCCCTGTTCGATGGCCAGGTTGCGGGCCGCCAGCAGAGCGGTGATGCCGCTGGAGTCGCAGAACTCCAGGCCGGCCAGATCCAGGACCAGCACCTGACCCGCGTCCAGCGTGAGGTCGTCCAGGAGCGTGCGGAGCTCGGATGCCGTCACGTGGTCGAGGTCACCGGCGATCTCCAGTACGGGTCCGGTGGCGGCGTCGCGGGAGGTGATCGTCAGCGGGGCCATCTCAGGTTTCACTCACGGGAACGGGAACGGGAACGGGAACGGGAACGGGAGCGGAGGCCGGAGGCGGGGCGGGTACGCCGAGCGCCAGCAGCGCGGTGTCGTCGTCGAGTCCGTCGCCGAACCCGGCGATCAGTGCGGTCAGGGCGGCGATCAGGGCCTGGGGCCCGGCGGGCGGCCGGCCGGCGGTGAAGGCGCGCAGGGCGTCGTCGCCGTACAGCTCGCGCTCGGGCCCGGTACGGGCTTCGGTAAGGCCGTCGGTATAGAGGAGCAGGGTGTCGCCGGGCAGCAACTGGGTGCGGGCGGCGCTGAACTCGGCCTGGGGAAGGATGCCGATGAGCATCCCGCCCGGGGTGGGGAGGTAGTCGGCGGTACCGTCCGCGCGCTGGATCAGTGCCGAGGGGTGTCCGCCGGAGGCCAGGTGTACGCCGACACCGTCGCTGCCGGGTTCCAGGACACCGAATATGGCCGTGCAGTAGCGGGGGTCGCCGCTGGTGTACCGCTCGTGCAGCACCGTGTTCAGGGTGGTCAGCACCGTGACGGGGTCGGGATCGTGCAGGGCGGCGGTGCGCAGGGTGTAGCGGGTCAGCGAGGTGACGGCGGCGGCTCGTGGGCCCTTGCCGCACACGTCGCCGAGGAAGAACGCCCATCGGTTCGCGCCCAGCGGGAACAGGTCGTAGAAGTCTCCGCCCAGCAGGTCGGGGGAGGCCGTGTGGTAGTACGAGTCGGCCTCCAGGCCCGGAATCGCGGGCAGTTCGGCGGGCAGCAGATTCTGCTGGAGGACGGCGAGGGCCTCCTGGAGCCGTTCGCGGTCGGCCTCGGCCTGCCGGCGTGCCTCCTCCGCCGCCTTGCGGCCGCGCAGCAGCTCGGCCTCGTAGGCACGGCGGTCACGGGCGTCGAAGACCGAAGTGCGGATGAGCAGCGGCTCGCCGTCCGCACTCACCTTCACCTTCGACGTGACCAGCACCGGCATGCGCTCTCCGCCGGCCCTGAGGTCCAGGGCGATACCGCTGGCCTCGCCCTTCATCTGCAGCAGCGGCGCGAAGTGGGTCTCGTGGTAGAGCCTGCCTCCCACGGTGAGCAGATCGGTGAACCGCTTTCGCCCGACCACCTGGGACCGCTCCAGGCCCAGCCAGTCCAGCAGAGTCTCGTTGATCTTCGCGATGGTGCCGTCCATCAGCGTCGACAGATAGCCGCACGGCGCCTGCTCGTACAGCTCCTCGGCGCTGTCCTCAAGGAGTGAGGTGAACGCCGCGTCCATGGCGGCCTTCCCCCGCTCCTGGCCGGGCTCGGGTGCCTGATCCGTGCGGCACATCACCGGCCTGCTCCGGTGAAGTCGATCACCGCTGCGGCGGTGGCCTGCGGTGCGCTGAGCTGCGGGCAGTGCCCCGTCGCCTCCAGAGTGACCAGCCGGCTGCCGGGGATCGCGGCGTGGACATAGGCGCCGACCTCGCGGGGTGCGATCACGTCCTGCGCGCACTCCAGCACGAGCGTCGGTACGGCCACGGTGCCGAGGTCCTCCCGGCTGTCGGACAGGAACGTCGTGCGGGCGAAGACCCGGGCCATGTCCGGGTCGGTCGCGCAGAAGGAGGCCGTCAGCTCCTCGCCGAGCTCCGGGCGGTCCGCGTTGCCCATGATGACCGGGGCCATCGCCGCCGACCAGCCCAGATAGTTCGAGTCCAGGGACTCCAGCAGCTCATCGATGTCGTCGGCGCTGAACCCGCCCCGGTACCCGTCCTCGTCGATGTACCGGGGTGACGGAGCCACCATGACCATGCGGGAGAAGCGTTCCGGCGCCCTGGCCGCCGCGAGCACCCCGACCATGGCGCTGACCGAGTGCCCCATGAAGATCACGTCCCGCAGATCCAGCTCCTCGCAGACATCCAGCACATCGCTGGCGTACCCCTCCAGCGAGCTGTAGCGCCGCTCGTTCCAGGCCGACACGTCCGAACGGCCGGATCCCACATAGTCGAAGAGAACCACCCGGAAGTGTGCGGACAGCGCCGGGACCACCAGGCGCCACATGTTCTGATCACATCCGAACCCGTGCGCCAGCAGAAGCACGGGCCCGTCCGTACGGCCCGTGACAGCGACGTTGTTCCGGCTGCGGATATCCATGTCCGGCAGTCTCCCACCACCCTCCGCCGAGCGGAGAGGGCGTCCGGCGCCCGGCCGGAGCGCCCACGGCTCCCTGTGGCTCTCGCGGGTGGCCGAATGCGGTGCGATTGGTCTACGCCTTCGGGGGCACGAGGACGGTGACACCCCATAAATCGAGAGGGACTTCTGTGTTGATCGCGCACCCCATGGTCCTGCGGAACCTCGTCGACCGGTACGAGGCGCTCCAGCTTCTTCCGTCCGAGCGGCGCACACCGCAGACGGAGCAGGAGAGGGAGGACGTGTCCTACACGCTGTGCGTGACCACCGGCACCCGCACCGTCGAGGACGCGCTCGTGGCCGCGGAGCAGCAGTTGCGCGCCTCGTCGGCCGACCCGGCTGCCACTGCCCCGGACGTACGGCTCACGGCCTGACGCCGACCGACGCGGTCCACGCGGGCGTCGGCTGACGCCTCCCGGTGGCGGGTGGCGCCGACGAGGCCGGTGACCCAGTGGACGGGAAGGCGGCTCAGCGGGTGGGAGGGAAGGCGGCTCAGCGGGCGGGAACCGGCTCGGACGACGGCTGCCACTCCCGCCCGATCAGCCCGAAGACCCATGAGTCGGAGACCTCGCCGTTCACCACACAGTCTTCCCGCAGCGTCCCTTCCCGCACGAAGCCGAGCTTCTCCAGCACGCGGGCGGAGGCCACGTTGCGTGTATCGGTCTCGGCCTGGACGCGATTGAGGTCCAGTGTGCCGAATGCCCACCGCAGCAGAGCCCGCGCGGTTTCGGTCGCGTAGCCGTGTCCCCACGCCGCGGCGTCGAAGCAGTAGCCGAGTGACGCGCTGCGGTACTCCGGATTCCATCTGCTCAGGCCGCACCAGCCGATGAACGCTCCGTCGGAGACACGATCGACGGCCAGCCGCGCCCCGGTGCCCTCCTGCGCCATCTGCCGGCAGGCCGTGATGAACCTCTCGGCGCGCACGCTTTCGGTCCACGGTGGCGCGTCCCAGTAGCGCAGCACGTGGGCGTTGCTGTGCAGGGCGAAGAGGCCGTCCGCATCCGTGTCCTCGAAGGGGCGCAGCCGAAGGCGGGCGGTGTGCAACAAGGGGGTGGGCAGCAGTGTGTTCATGTTTCCCCGGTGATCGGCGACCGGTCAATCAGACATCCGATGCGGGCCACTCGCAACGGGCTTTCCCGGCGGGCCCGCAGACGTGTCCGCTCAGCCGACGTGTCCACTGACCGGCGCGGTACCGCACCCCTCAGCAGGTGTACGAGTACCAGGGTCGCCGCCCCTGGCCGGTTCGGCCGTAAAGCTCCTCTGGCCAGGCGCTTTACGGCGTGGGTGCCAGATCTCGTCATCCTGTCTGCCAGAACATCACGCCGGATCCGCTCGCTCGGGCGCCACGGGAGCCAAATCGAGTAGGACGCATTCTGTCGAAGTAGACTTAGACACATTCCGTTGCCCACAGCACGTAGGAGCGTGAGTGGTGAAAAGCCTGCCGTCCAAGCCGGACGACGTGGTCGACCGCGACCGGGAGTGGGGTCTGCTCGCGGAGTTCCTTACGGATCCGGACCCGGCGATGCGGCTCGGCATCGTGTCGGGGCGGCGAAGGCACGGGAAGTCGTACCTTCTGCAGGCCCTTTCCGAGCAGGTCGGCGGCCTCTACGTCACAGCGGTCCGGGAGGAGGGGCGGCTGCCCGCGATCCAGCGGTTCAGTGACGCTGTCGCCGTCCACGCCGGCCTCCGGCCTGGGAGCCTGCGTCTGACCGACTGGCGTGACGTCCTGTCCAATGCCCTTGATGTGACCGCCCGTTCGGCCCGCCCGCTCCTGGTGATCGACGAGTTGCCGTACCTGCTTCAGCACTCGCCTGAAGTCCCGGGGCTACTGCAGCAGCTCTACGACGAACGTCAGCGGGGTGCCCGTTCCGGTGCCGGGCCGGGGCCGAGGCTGATCCTGTGCGGCTCCGCGATGAGTGTCATGCACGAATTGCTCTCGGGTACCAAGCCGCTGCGGGGGCGTGCGGTGGTCGATCTGCGGCTGGGTGCCTTCAACTACCGTGACAGCCGGACCTTCTGGCAGATCGCCGATCCGCTGACCGCGCTGAAGGTGCACGCCGTCCTGGGCGGAGCCCCGGGCTACCGACCGGTGGCTGCCCGGCCGCACCCGGACGACGGCTTCGACACCTGGCTCACCCGGACGCTGCTCGACCCGGGGCGAGCGGTGTACTCGCGTACCGAAACCGAGTACCTGCTGCGCGAGGACCCCAGGATCACGCAGCACACGCTGTACTACGACATCCTCACCGCGATCGCGCAGGGCGCCTCCACCCCCAGCAAGATCGGTGCCGCCCTGGAACGTCCGCGCAATGCCGTCGCCCACCCGCTCGGAGTGCTGGAATCCACTGGCTACATCCGGCGGGATCAGGACATCCTCCGCTCCCGGCACCCCGTCATCACGCTCGCCGACCCCGTGATCCGCTTCAATCAGCTCATCACTCTCCCGCAAGCCGCCGCAGTGGAGCAGGGGTTCGCCGAGCAAGTGTGGCGGCAGGCCGCTCCGACCTTCAACTCCAAGATCCTTGGACCGCACTTCGAGGATCTGGCCCGCGACTTCACCCGCCGCTACGCCCACACTCTGTTGCCTGACGGAGTGCCTGGCCCAGTCGGCACCACCGAGGTTGCCGACCAGGCTGCCCGGACCAAGCACGAGGTCGATGTCATCGCCCTGGCCGCTGGTGAGCGCCCGCAGGCTCCTCGCGCAAGGATCGCGCTGCTGGGCGAGGCCAAGGCGACGGCTGCCCGCCGCGGGACCGGCGATCTGGAGCGCTTGGAGCGTATCCGTGCTCTGCTTGCCGACCAGGGGTACGACACCGCTGCCACCACTCTGGCCCTGTACTCCCTGCACGGGTTCTACCCCGACCTGATCGATCTGGCAGATCGTCGTGATGACCTCCTTCTGGTCGATCTGGCCGCCCTCTACGGTGACTGAAACCAAGAGAGCGGCCGGTCTCCGCGGGAGGGGGGCAAGGATCACCGCAGCAGCCGGTAGGGAGGTACGCCCTGGTGGCTCGGGCGGCGTGCCCGGGGCGGGCGGGGCCTCTTCCGTACGTTGAGGGGCCGACGCGGTGCGCGCGTCGCTTCGAGCGACGCGTTGGTCATGCGGAAACCCTGTGTGCCGCGTATCGCAGGCGGAGCCAGGAGCGACGGGGCGACGACCGGGGCCGCCACCCCCCACAGGAGAGGCCCCGGTCGCCGTCCGCGGGAGCCGCGGTACGGCCCCGTATCTCTCTCAGCGCCGGGCGTGCGTTTTCTGTCACACCGCGCAGAGTCAGCGCGTTGTCGCAGGTCGTACAAGACATGGACGCGGGCGGGCGCAGGCCGTAGCGTGACGGACTGCGCACAGTGGCGCGGCAGTGGCGACCAGTTGCACAGCGGGGGTGCGGTGCGGCGGGACAGGTTAGGGAAGTGCTGGGGGACGACGCGGAGCTGACCACCGCGGTGCTCGCGGCGCAGGACGGAGACGAGGACGCCTTCCGGACTGTGTACCGCGCGGTGCACCCGCGACTGCTCGGGTATGTGCGGACGCTGGTCGGCGATCCGGACGCCGAGGACGTCACGTCCGAGGCGTGGCTGCAGATCGCCCGCGATCTCCAGCGGTTCAGCGGCGACGCGGACCGGTTCCGCGGCTGGGCGGCCCGGATCGCCCGTAACCGTGCGCTCGACCACATACGGATGCGGGGCAGGCGCCCCGCGGGCGGCGGCGACGAGTCCGAACTGGCCGCGGAGCCGGGCGAATCGGACACCGCGGGAGAAGCCATCGAGGCTCTGGCCACCGGCCGCACGATGCGGCTCATCGCCCAGCTCCCGCAGGACCAGGCCGAAGCGGTGGTGCTGCGGGTCGTCGTCGGGCTCGACGCGAAGAGCGCGGCCAGGACGCTCGGCAAGCGGCCCGGTGCGGTACGGACCGCGGCGCACCGGGGGCTGAAAAGACTCGCCGAACTGCTCGGCCCCGAAGCGGGTCCGCACGGACTCGACGCCGTCCCGTCGCAGCGCTCGCGCGAGGGGGCGGAAGCCGCGGTCGGTGTGACGCATTCGCGTCCCTCGACGCAGAAGGACATGTGATGGCCGACGAGCAGTGCGAATGGCTTGACAAGGACACCGCGGACCGGTTGCTGAGCGGTGGGCCTGTCGGTGCCGTCGACGGTCACGCGAGGGCGCAGGCTGCCCGGCTGCGCGCCGCGCTGGACGGTGCCGTCCCCTCGGCCGGCTGGTCCGATGACAGTGAACTGCCCGGCGAGAAAGCGGCGTTGGAGGCATTCCGGCTGGCCAGGGACGGCAGCGACGCCGAGCCTCTCGTGGCGGCGCTCGGTACGGAGGGGACGGCCCCGGGTGCGGAGCGGCGGGTGTTCGGTACGGGCCCTTCGGTGCGTGGTACGGGCCGGTCGGTGTTCGGTACGCGTCGGGCGGTGTTCGGTACGCGTCGGTCGGTGTTCGGTACGCGTCGGGCGGTGCGCGGTACGGAGGGGACGCCCGGCGCCGGACGGTGGGGGCGGCCGGTGCGGTTCAGCGTCGCCGCCGTGGTGGCGGGCTGTGCGCTGAGCGGGGTGGCGGTCGCCGCGGGCGCCGGCATGCTGCCCTCGCCCTTCGGCAGCAGCGAACCGATGCCCGCCTCGTCCGTGTCGTCCGCCGCGACGCCGCGTCCGCTCGCCTCCGGATCCCCCTCCGGTACGCCCGGCAGCGCCTCGCCGGGACCGGACGGCCGTACCCCCGCCGATGTGACGCCCGGCCCCGGCGCGCGCAGTCCGCGGATGTCGCCCCCGGCGAGCGAGGCCGGCGGCGACGTCGGCGACCGCGACAGCGACCGGGGGCGGAGCAGCGGGGAGGGCGGCGCGGACCGGCAGCCGACAGCGGGCGCGGGGGCCGGTGCCGGGAGCCAGGACAGGCCGACGCCGTCCGGCCACGATCGCCGCTCGGCCGCCGATGTGCTCCGCAAGGTGACCGCCGCCTGCCGTGACTACCGCGCGGGCCGGATCGTCGGTGAGCGCAGACGGAGTCTGGAGGCGAAGGCCGGAGGCGCGGAGAACATCGAGAAGTTCTGCGGCCGGGTGCTGGGCAGCAGCGGCTCCGACGGCAACCACCGCATCTCCTTCGTACCCTCGTCCCCTCTTCGCCCGGCTTCCCCCGCCGGACCCTCGCCCTCGCGGTCGGCCGGTGCCTCGCCTTCGCCGTCGCTCAACTCGCCCGCGTCGCCGTCACCGGACGCGGGGAACGGCGCCGCGACAGGTGTGGACGGCTGAGATGTCCGCCCGGATCCGGCCTCGTCCGGTGGCTGCGGCGTGGGTGTGACACTTTCCGGGGGCCCGGCGCAGTAGAGAGTGAGCCGACTGGTCATCGGCCGCGCGTGAGCCGGGGTTCCCCCCGTACCTTCGGCTCCGCGCACCGGCGCGGGTGGGTTACGTTCCCCCGGACCCACCCGCGCCCCCTTCACTTCACCCTCCCGTGGCTCTCTCCGGGGGACACCGCGTAGCCTCCGGACTCGGTCCCGGGCCGCCCCCGCGTGCTGAGGTCCGGGCACTGAGGTCTGGGCGCCGAGGTCTGGGCGCCGAGGGCGGGGTGCCCAGGGTCACCCCCTGAGTGTCGTACCCGCGTGCGAGACTCGGTCCATGCTCGGTGTCACGGATCTCCCGACCTATCTCGCCGGCCTGGTGCTGATCGTTCTGCTGCCGGGCCCCAATTCGCTGTACGTGCTCTCGGTCGCCGCCCGGCGCGGCGTACGCACCGGATACAAGGCGGCCGCCGGGGTGTTCTGCGGGGACACCGTGCTGATGACGCTCTCCGCCGCGGGGGTCGCCTCGCTGCTCCAGGCCAACCCGCTGCTGTTCGGCCTGGTGAAGTACGCGGGAGCCGGCTATCTCACCTATCTGGCGTTCGGCATGGTCCGCACCGCCCGGGCGCTCTGGCGTGACCGCAGTGACCGCAGTGACCGCAGTGACGGGGGCGAGCGTGGCGACCGGACCGCGGAGAGCACCGGCGGGGCGGCGGGCGGTGCGGTCGGCGGGGCCGCCGGAGAGCCGGCGTCGCCGCCGGAGCGGCCCTACCGACGGGCCCTGGTGGTCAGCCTGTTCAACCCGAAGGCGATCCTCTTCTTCATCTCGTTCTTCGTGCAGTTCGTCGACCCGCACTACGCCTACCCGGCGCTCTCCTTCGTGGTGCTCGGCGCGATGGCGCAGCTGCTGAGCTTCCTCTATCTCACCCTGCTGATATTCGGCGGCACCCGCCTCGCTGCCGCCTTCCGCCGCCGCAGGCGCCTCTCGGCCGGGGTGACGACAGCGGCGGGTGCGCTCTTCCTGGGCTTCGCGGTGAAGCTCTCGCTCAGCAGCGTGTGAGGTAGCCGGCCAGCCCGGTGGCGTCGTCGCCCGCCCAGCCGATGTACCCGTCCGGCCTGACGAGGAACAGCCCCTTGCCGTACGGCTCATAGGCGTCGAGCCGGTGGACGTGCACCGTACCGGCGTCCAGGGGCGGCAGTTCGGCGTCGGTGCCCACCACGAGCAGGGTGAAGTGCGGGCCCCGGAAGGCGTCGAAGAGCCGCCCGCCGTCCGGCCGCCCGCTGTCCAGCGGTCCGCCGTCCAGCGGTCCGTCGGGTGCGCGGTCGCCCGACTCCAGTGCGCCCGCCGCCCCTTCGGAGAGCGGCCCGCCGCGGTAGCCGATGCCCAGCTGCTGGGTGGCGGCGCCGCGCCGCTGCTCGCCGCGGTGGACCCGGGTGGAGAGGTTCAGCATCTCGGCCGCGTTGGGCCGCCGCTCCTCCTCGTACGAGTCGAGCAGCGCGGCGGGCGCTCCGCCGCGCAGCACCCGGCCGAGCTTCCACCCCAGGTTGTAGGCGTCCTGGATGCTGGTGTTGAGCCCCTGCCCGCCGGCCGGTGAGTGGACATGGGCGGCGTCGCCCGCCAGGAAGATCCGGCCGTCGCGGAACCGGTCGGCGAGGGCCGCGCGCGGGCGGAAGTCCGAGGCCCAGAGCACCTCGGTGACATCGGCCGCTTCGAGATGCGTGCGGGCGGCGATCAGGGCGCGTACGGCGTCGGGGGAGAGATCGGGGCGCTCCCCGTCGGGGAAGCGCGCGGCCAGCTGGAAGTCCTGGCTGCCGGGCAGCGGACAGAGCACCAGGAATCCCTCGTCGACCGGGAAGACATGCCAGTTCAGCCGGTCCAGGGCCGGGATGCGCACATCGGCGACCAGCATGGACGAGGGGTCGACGGACTCACCGGTCATGGTGATGGAGAGCGCGGCGCGGACCGTGCTGCGGCCCCCGTCGGCCGCGACCGCGTACGCCGCGCGGACGGTGGCCCCGGTGGAGAGCGTCGCGGTGACCCCGGACGCGTCCTGGGTGAGGGAGGTCAGTGCGGTGTCGAACGAGACTCCGCCGCCCAGTTCGGTCAGCCGCTCGTACAGGATCTCCTGGGTGCGCCACTGCGGGAGGATGCGCGGCAGTCCCGCGTACGGCGCCGCCGGGGTGGACTCGACCGGGTCGACCATGAGGTGCTCGCCCTGCCGCTCCCCGTCCTTCCAGATCATCTGGACCGGGATGGGCCCGCTCGCCGCGAGCACCGCGTCGATCACCCCGAGGTCGTCGAAGACCTCAAGCGTGCGGGGCTGGAGGCCCTTGCCGCGTGAGCCGCGGAAGAGCCGGTCCGTCTTCTCGACCACGACCGTGCGCACTCCGCGCCTGGCCAGATCGGTGGCCAGCGCGAGCCCGGTGGGGCCCGCGCCGACGATCAGCACATCGGTCTCCCGCACGCCGCTGGTCTCCATCACACCGCCAACTTCCTTAACGCTGTTAAGTTCCATGGTTCCGAGCCTGCCCTTAACGCTGTTAAATTGTCAAGGTGGGTACAACGAAGATCGACCGGGCGCGCGTCGCGGAGACCGCGCTGCGGCTGTTGAACGAGGTCGGGCTCGACGGGCTGTCGCTGCGCGCCATCGCCAGGGAGCTGGACGTCAAGGCGCCCGCGCTCTACTGGCACTTCAAGGACAAGCAGTCGCTGCTGGACGAGATGGCGACGCTGATGTACGGGCGGATGCTCGCCGGTCACCTGCCGGACGGCGGCGGTGAACAGGGCCGCCGGAGCTGGCAGGAGGAGCTGGTCGCCCAGCAACGGGCCCTGCGCGCCATGCTGTTGCGCCACCGCGACGGCGCCAGGGTCTACAGCGGCGCGCGGTTCACCGGTACCGACCACGCGGAATCGCTGGAACGGCATCTGGGCGGGATGACCTCACGCGGGTTCGAGCTGACGCAGGCGGTCCAGGCGGGCACCACCGCGTACGCGTACACGGTGGGGTTCGTCATCGAGGAGCAGGGCGTCCAGCCCATGCCGGGCGAACGCCGCGAGGGGTACGAGATCGAGGAGCGCGCCCGGCGGTTCGCCGACTACCCGCTCACGGCGGCGGCGGGCTGGGAGATCTTCACCGACTACGACCGGCGCTTCGACGAGGGGCTGCGGCTGATCGTCGCGGGGATCGAGGCGGTGTACGGGCCGCGCGGCGGATGAAGCGGAAGGGACCGGCCGCGAGGCGGAAGGGTCGGCCGCGAGGCGGAAGGGGCCGGCCGCGCCGGTCCGGCTGGCCCGAACCGGCCCGGCTGGCCCGAACCGGTCCGGCCAGACCGCATCGGTCCGGGATGATTCAGGCTGGTTCTGGCTGTTTCTGACTGGTTCTGGCTGGTTCGGCCCCATCCAGGCCGGCCCCATCCAGGCCGGCCCCATCCAGGCCGGCCCCCTCCAGGCCGGTCCCGGCCCGTCCGGGCCGCGCCTCCTGTTCCTCCCGGTCAACGCGTCCGCCCTGCCCGTGCGGGCGTGGGTCACCGTTCCGTACCCGCCGGCCTCCGGTCACGCGATCGACGGGTCCGACTCCTCGTTCACCGTCCAGGCAGGGCCGGTCGGGAGGGCCTGGCTCGCCACTCCGACCCCCTTCAGTGCGGACATGGCGACCGCGACCGCGGCCAGCGCGCAGAGGAGCCAGTCGAGCGCGGTCGGCAGATTCTCCTGGCCCCAGTAGAGAACGGGGGAGGCCAGCAGCGCGGCGAGCAGGGCGCCGCCGAGGATCGGACCGTGCACGGGCGCGGAGAACTTGGCGGTGCGGGGCACCCGCCGGACGGTGCGGGACCGGCGCCGGCCGCCGGAACGCAGCGGCTCGGTGCCGCTCAGATAGCGGCGTGCCTCATCCGGGTCCGAGAGCCCCAGGAACACCTCGCCGCTGTCGGCGACGAAGGCGGCAGGCAGTTCCGCCTCGATCAGCTTCCACCGCAGCGGCCAGCAGATCCATCCCTCCTGGCCCGCGAAGCGCGCCGCCGCCCGGCCCACATCGCCGGGAGGACCGGACAGCCTGATCTCGTGGTCACCGTCCCGGAGCACGAGCCAGTGGAACTGCGTGACGTCCTGCTCGCCCGGCTTGTCGCCCCGCTCCAGGAACCGCATCCGGACGGGCTCTCCCGCCACGACGCGCGCGGCGTGCAGTTCACCCCCGGCGGCATCGGCGGCCAGCACCCGCAACTTGCTGTGCGCCTCGGCCTCGCTCGCCTGCCGACGGGCGAAGAGCAGCGCTTTCAGTGTCGCCAGGATGACCAGGAGCATCACGATCCCGCCGAGCACGCCGCCGGAATCGGCGACCAGCCGGGCGAGCGACACCGGGGTCAGCAGGAGGACGACCGCCCCGATCGTACGGCCCCTGTCACGGGCCGGAAGCGGGAGCCTGCCCGGCAACGGGGGTATCGGGGAAGGCTGTTGCGCCGCAGAGGGCGATGCGAAGGGCGCCGCGGTGAGGCGGGGTGCCACGCGGCAGGCAAGTGCCCATCCTCCGGCGGCGACAGCGGCCGCCCCGAGCGCCGACAGGATGTCCCAGCGCGGGGCGGGCGCGTCGAAACGTACGAAGACCAGAGCCAGGGCCAGAGCCGCGCAGGCCAGGGCCGTGCTGCCGAGAGCACGGGTGATCAGGGTGGAGCGTCGCATGGGTGTCCTCACCGGGGCGGGGGAGCCGGGGTGGGGACCGTCTCGCGGAACGCGCCTCCGTACGGACCGGCGGCTTCCACGGTGGAACGTGGGGCGGCACACGTGCGCCGGGCCGAACAAGGCGTATCAGTTTCACCTGTGTTCCCGGATAAGTAAAGGCGCGTCTCCGGCCACCCGAGCAGCGTGCCGGTCCGCGCCCCGACAGACCGGCCGGGGTGCCCAACCAGCCTGTCGGAGAGCGCTGTTGACGGAGCGTTCGCCGTACGGCGCCCCGGGCCTCGCCGACCCGTCACCGGCTCCCGGACACCCCGGCCCTTCCGGACAGGGCGCCGCGCAGCAGAGGCGTCAGCCTGTTCTCGACGCAGCGGTTGAGCAGCTGGGCGAGGCCGAGCATCAGCACGACGGTCAGTACGAGCGTCCCGTACGAGGGGATGCCGAGCTTCCGGTGGAGCACCGCCACCACCACCCAGCCCAGATGCTCATGGACCAGATAGAACGGATACGTCAGCGCTCCGGCGACCGTCAGCCAGCGCCAGTCGGCCCAGCGGAAGAGGCCGAGTGCCACCGCGCCCACCAGGACGAAGCCCAGCGTGACCACGGCGATGATCACCGAGGTGTGCCGGTAGGAGAAGAACGCCGGATCGGCCCGGTGCCACAGGCCGGTGACCGCGTAGTGCTGCCCGATCGCCCAGCTGACCCCGACCACACCCCAGGCGGTGGCGTCGCGCCGGTCGCGGTGCAGGAGGTAGAGACCGATCCCGCCGACAAAGAACGGCGCGTACTCCGGCATCAGCACCATGCTCAGCATCGGCTGGTGCACCGCGTCGGTGATCGCGGCGGCCAGCGTCCAGACCCCGCAGAAGACCAGTACACGCTGCCGGTTGGCGCCGGGCAGGACCACACAGAGGGCGAAGAGCGCGTAGAAGCGCAACTCGGCCCAGAGGGTCCAGCACACGCCGAGGACCCGGTCGGCGCCGATCGGCTGCTGGAGCATGGTGAGGTTCACCAGCGCGTCGCTGGGCGAGACCGTCCGGTACGCGACCCAGGGCAGCGCGAACGTCACCGTGACGATCACGATGGCCGCCCAGTACGCCGGGTAGAGGCGGGAGACCCGGGACGCGAAGAAGGAGCGCAGCGGCCGGCCCCAGCCGCTCATACAGATCACGAAACCGCTGATGACGAAGAAGATCTGCACACCGAGGCAGCCGTAGGCGAACCACTCGGAGAGCGTCGGGAACTGGTGGCGGGCCGACCCGCCCCAGGCCGCGCTGATGTCGCCGCCCCGGCCGCCGTAGTGGTACGCGGCGACCATCAGGGCGGCGACCAGCCGCAGCCCGTCGAGCGCACGCAGCCGGCCGCCTGTGCGTGCCGGGCCGCCCGTATGCGCCGCGCCCCTCGCGCGTACGGGCCGTCCCGCCCCCGTACGCGCGTCGGATATCGGCAGCGGCGGTGCGTCGGCCGCCTCGGACCCGCCCGAGCCGCCCGGGGCGCCCGAGCCGCCCGGGACAGACGGGGCGCCCGGGACGGACGGGGTGAGCGGGGCAGCCGGGGCAGAAGAGACGGCCGGCGGGACAGGAGAGACGGCCGGCGGGGCCGGTGCGGTGGCCCGTGGGGTAACCCCTGGGGCGGTCATCCCAGGGCAACTCTCTTGAGGGTGCGGGCCCGCCGGGCCACCCGCCGTACCGTCGCGTTGCGCGGGATGAAGGCGAGCTGCGCGGGCAGCGCACCCGGCAGCCCCAGCACGGTCAGCCGTCGGCGCTTGAAGTAGCGCCAGGTGTGGGCGTCCAGACGGCGGGTCAGGTATGCCTCGGCCGCCGGGCGCAGATCGGCTCGCAGCTGCGGCTGCATCGCGAAGCCCACGGCGGCGACGAGCCCCGGCAGATCATCGGCGGGCGCGCTCCCGGCACCCTCCAGATCCGGCAGCAGCGCGTCTACGAGGGTGACCGGGACGCGGTTGCTGTTCTGGTACGGGGCGAGCCGGTCGAGCAGCAGCTCCGTACCGGTGCGGGCGACCGGGATCCCGTAGAAGGCGTGCGCCGTCAGCAGCGCGGTCGAGAAGCAGCCGACCACCAGCGCGGGGCGCATCCGCTCGTACAGCGTCTCGGCGAGCAACGGCTTCTCCACCACGGTCAGTTCGGCGCCCAGCGCCTCCGCCTCCCGTTCCAGCAGCCGCGACCAGCGGGCCGGGGCCGTCGGGTGCGGCTTGAACACGACCGTGCGGTGGCCGAGCGCGACCGCACCCCGCAGCATCCGCACATGCAGCTCCTCCTCTTCCTGCGGGGTGAGGATCTCCAGCGCCGAGAGGTACTGGCCGAGCAGCAGCGCCGGGGGCTCCGCACACGCGGGCAGCCCGTCCGCCGACGCGGCCACCTCGCCCAGCACCCGCCGGAAGGCGGCATCCGGCACCACCTCCGGCACGGCCCCGAACTCGGCGAGCAGCAGCGGCTTCAGCCCCGGCACCAGATCCAGATGGAGCAGCCGCCGGATCCGGGTGCCGACCAGCGGATCGATCTTGTTGCGGGTCGGGCCGTACGACATCAGCCCGTCGGCGTACACCGTGACCGGCGCGTCCTGGAAGAGCAGCGCGAGCGCCTGCGCCGGGTTGACCTGCACGGACTCGACCGCCAGCTCGATCAGGTCGTCACCGAGATCCCAGAGCAGCCGCAACTGCCGCTCCCACAGCGGGATGTCGTCGGTGCGCGGCGACCAGCCGCCCGGGTGCAGCGGGGCGATGGTGTCGTTCCACGAGAGCACTCCGTCGAACCGGTCGCGCAGCGGTGCGAAGCCCGGCATCGCGTCCAGCGCCGGGGTGGTCTCCGGGATCGCCGCGTTGTTGCTGACCAGCAGCAGCCGCCGGTCGGCCGCCCCGAAGCAGCCGCTGTCGATCGCGGCGGCCAGCGTGGCGGCCCCGTACAGCGTGGAGGCGTAGAAGATCTGCGTCGTACGGGGTGCGCTCGACGCAGTGGATGCGGCGGGCGTGAGGGGCGCAAGGGCGTCGGGGGCGGGCGGCGGTGTCACGCTGCGGCCTCCGTCGTCAGCGGGGCCGGGCGGCGGCGCAACCGCCGCAGCCGCGATGCGCGCGGGGTGTCCATCGAGTCGAGCGCGTCGCTCAGCAGATCCTGCGGCATCCGTTTCAGCGCGGCCGCGCTGAGCGTCCGCAATTTACGTGCCACGGCAGGTTCGAACCTTTCGATGGAGCCCAGATGGTGCGAAATGATCGCGCAATAGGTGCGCACGGCCTTGGGCAGAAGAAGATCGGCTTCCGGGTCTTTCGATGTCTCATCGATAACCTGGTCGAATGCGCGGATGAAATCGAGCTGGCGTACATCGCCGATCTGTGTGAGGGACGAGGCGACACCACGCCGGTAGAAAATTCCGAGCAGGCCGAGCACGGCGAAGGAATCCGCTTCCCTGTGCAGCCGCCAGATCCACGGGCGGTCCTCCGCGGTGCGCAGCCCATGGGTGAAGTGCAGCAGCCCCCGGTCCAGCAGTCTGCGGTGGTACATACCGGCCCAGGCGTACGCGTAGTCGACAGGTGTGGAGCGGTCGGCGGGCAGGATCACCTCACGCGGACGGATCACCTGGCCCCTTCTGCCGTACGGGACCCGGTGGACCGTACGGGTGCTGCCGGTGCACTGCACATGGTCGGTACGGACGAAGTCGCAGCCCAGGGCCTCCATGCCGGCGAGCAGCCGCTCGTAGTGGCCGGGGGCGAGCCAGTCGTCGCCGTCGAGGAAGGTGAGGTATTCGCCGTTCGCCGCTTCGAGCCCGGTGTTGCGGGCGGTGGCGAGTCCTCCGTTCTCCCGGTGTCTCAGCAGGACGGCCCCGGGAAGCTCGCGCGCCGCACGTTCGAGGATCTCCGGAGTCCCGTCCGTCGAACAGTCGTCGACGAGCAGGAACTCGAAGTCGTCGCGTGCGTTCGCGCGCAGGCTTCTGAGGGTGTCGGGGGCGTATGTCTGCACGTTGTAGAACGGCACGATGACGGAGAGCTTGACCACCTGCGCGACGCTAAAAGGCTCCCCGGCATTCGCCCTGAAGGGCGGTGGGATGGCAGGTGAACTGAGTATGGCGGAATGGTGAACCGGTCGGCCCCGCGTACCGCTTCTCTCTTCGTCGGCCCGCTGTTAACCCTTTGTTGCGGCTGAGTTGGGCCGCCGAACGGAATGCCTTTCTACCTTCGTCGGTGTGCCAGCAAGTACCAGCGATGTTCTCCGCGTAGCCGTGATCGCCGATTCCGACACCCGTTGGAAATGGGGCGCGCTCACCGCACGCCGTCTCTCCGTCGGGGACACCCGGCTCAGCGGCTTTCTGCTGCGAGGCCGGGCCACCCCCACCCCGCGCCAGCTCGCCGAGGCCGGGTCCGGCGTGGACCCGGGCGCCGTCCGGGAGGTGACCGGGGCGGAATTCCTGCGGGCCGTCGAGAGCGACGGTTACGACGTGGTGGTCCTCGCCCTCGTCGGCGGCGCTGTCCAGGCGATGCTGCACGGCCTCGCCGCACTGGGACAGGGTCTGTCCGGCCCGGGACGACGGCCCGTCGTCGTCACCGGCTATGTCGGCGTGGTCTACGAGAAGCTGGCCGACGGCCTCCTGCTGCGGCACGGCGCCGATGTGGTCCTCGCCAACTCGCTGCACGACGCGGAACGTTTCCGCGCGGTGTACGAGGGGGTGGGCGCCGACGCGTCCGCCGTGACCGGGGCCGCGCTGCCCTTCCTCGGCGGGGCGCCGTACGCCGGGGGAGCGCTGCGGACCGTGGTCTTCGCCGCCCAGCCCTCGGTCCCCGCATCCCGCGAGGGCCGTACCTACCTCCTGCGCCGTCTGGCCGAGCACGCCCGGCTGCACCCGGACCGCGAGGTGCTGCTCAAGCTCCGCTCGCAGCCCGGCGAGCACACCACGCACATCGAGGAGCTGCCGTACCAGAAGCTGGCCGAGAAGCTCCCCGGCGGACTGCCCGCCAACCTCCGTCTGGTGTACGGGCACATGGGCGAGGTGCTGGACCGCACGGACCTGCTGGTCACCGTCTCGTCGACGGCCGCCCTGGAGTCCCTGCACCGCCGCATCCCCACCGCCGTCCTCACCGACCTCGGCATCCGCGAGGCGCTCGGCAACCACCACTTCCTCGGCTCGGGCTGCCTCGTCTCCTGGGACCAGCTGGACTCCGGTACGAGCCCGGAGCCCGACCCCGCCTGGCTGGCCCGGCAGGGGGTGGCGGCGGGGGGCCCCGCCGCGGCGGGAGATTCGTACGGTTCCGCGGGCGCTTCGTACGACACGGCCTTCGACGCCGTACGCGAACGGGTCGCACGGCTCCTCCTGGACCCCCGGCTGCCACCGATCGAGCCCTACTACACCCTCACCACCGCGCCCGGGTACCTCCCCGGCATCCTCGCCCGCTACCGCCTGGACGCGGCCCCGGCCGCGGAGCCCGGCGGCGTGCGGCGGGTGGTGCGCGACGCCGTACGGGACGCGGCGCGCGGGGCGTACCGCCACGGCGTCCAGCGCGTGGCCCCCGTCATCCGCCGTATGGGAGAACTGTGATGCCCACCGAGGCCACCGACCGGACCACCACCACCGAAGTCACCACCGGAACCGCACCGGCCGGAGCCACCGCGACCGCCGCCGGGTCCGCCCCTGCCGGAGCCGCCCGTACCCCCCGGGTGCTGGCCGTGATCCCGGCCCGGGGCGGATCCAAGGGCGTCCCCGCCAAGAACCTCGAAGCGGTCGGCGGTGTACCGCTGGTGGCCCGTGCGGTCCGCGCCTGCCGGGGCGCGCGCCAGGTCACCGACATCGCCGTCTCCACGGACGACGAGCGGATCGCGACGGCGGCCCGCGAGGCCGGCGCCGATGTGGTGCTGCGCCCCGCCGAGATCGCCGGGGACACGGCGACCAGCGAGGCCGCCGTGCTGCACGCGCTCGACGCCTACCCCGGAACGGATGTCGTCCTCCTCGTCCAGTGCACCAGCCCCTTCCTGACCAGCGAGGAGATCGACGGCGTCGCGGACGCGGTCGCATCCGGCGGCGCCGACACCGCGCTCACCGTCGCCCCCACCCACGGCTTCGTCTGGCGCGAGGAACAGCGCGCCGACGCCGACGGCGGCGGTACGGACACCATGGGCGTCAACCACGACAAGGCGTTCCGCCCCCGCCGCCAGGACCGGCCGCAGGACTACCTGGAGACCGGCGCGGCCTACGCCATGGACGCCCGGGGCTTCCGTGCCGTCCGGCACCGCTTCTTCGGTGAGACCGCGCTGGTCCGTACCGACCCGGCCCGGGTCCTGGAGATCGACGACCCGCACGACCTGGCCCGCGCCCGCGCCCTCGCACCGCTCCTGGACGTCCGTACGCTGCCCACCCGCGACGAAGTCGACGCCGTCGTCCTCGACTTCGACGGCACCCAGACCGACGACCGTGTCCTCATCGACTCGGACGGCCGCGAACTCGTCGCCGTCCACCGCGGCGACGGCCTGGGCATCGCGGCGCTCCGCGACTCCACGGACCTGAAGCTCCTCATCCTCTCCACCGAACAGAACCCGGTCGTCGCGGCCCGCGCCCGCAAGCTGCGGATCCCCGTGCTGCACGGCATCGACCGCAAGGACCTCGCACTCAAGCAGTGGTGCGAAGAACAGGGTGTCGCGCCCGAGCGCGTGCTCTACGTCGGCAACGACGTGAACGACCTGCCGTGCTTCGGCCTCGTCGGGTGGCCCGTCGCGGTCGCCCAGGCCCACGACGCCGTACGCGGCGCCGCACGCGCGGTCACCACCACCCCCGGCGGCGAGGGCGCGATCCGCGAGATCGCCGCCTGGCTCCTGGGCCCCACCCTCAACAAGTAAGGAACCCCCTCATGAGCACCACCCGCCTCCGTACGCTCGGCGCCAAGACCGCGGGCCCCGGCCACCCCGTCTACATCACCGGCGAGATCGGCATCAACCACAACGGCGAGCTGGACAACGCGCTCGCCCTGATCGACATCGCCGCCGAAGCGGGCTGCGACGCGGTCAAGTTCCAGAAGCGCACCCCGGAGATCTGCACCCCGCGCGACCAGTGGGACATCGAGCGCGACACCCCCTGGGGCCGGATGACGTACATCGACTACCGGCACCGCGTCGAGTTCGGCGAGGACGAGTACCGGGCGATCGGCGAGCACTGCGCCCTGCGCGGCATCGACTGGTTCGCGTCGCCGTGGGACACCGAGGCCGTCGCGTTCCTGGAGAAGTTCGACGTACCGGCGCACAAGGTCGCCTCCGCCTCGCTCACCGACGACGAGCTGCTGCGCGCCCTGCGCGCCACCGGCCGTACGGTGATCCTCTCCACCGGTATGTCGACGCCGAAGCAGATCCGGCACGCGGTCGAGGTGCTCGGCAGCGACAACATCCTGCTCTGCCACGCCACTTCGACGTACCCGGCCAAGGCCGACGAGCTGAACCTGCGCGTCATCAACACGCTCCAGGGTGAGTACCCGAACGTCCCGATCGGCTACAGCGGCCACGAGACCGGCCTCCAGACCACCCTCGCCGCCGTCGCGCTCGGCGCGTCCTTCGTCGAGCGCCACATCACCCTGGACCGCGCCATGTGGGGCTCCGACCAGGCGGCGTCCGTCGAGCCGCAGGGTCTTCAGCGGCTGGTGCGAGACATCCGCACCATCGAGGCGTCGCTCGGTGACGGCGTCAAGAAGGTCTACGAGTCGGAGCTGGCCCCGATGAAGAAGCTGCGCCGGGTCGCCGGTGTCGTGGCCGAGGGCGCGGACCGCGAGCCGGCGTCCGTCTGATCCCCGCGCCCAGGACCGGGCCCAGGGCCGGAGTTCTGTGAACCGGAGTTCTGTGAAACGGAGTCCCGTGAAACGGAGTCCCGCGAAACGGAGTTCCAGCACCCCGGAGGCCCCTGACCCGGAGCCCGGCGACCGGAGTCCCGTAGCCCGGAGTCCCGTAGCCCGGAGAACCGAGACCGGAGAACCGCCACTGTGAAGAGCGCCCCCACCACGCTCGCCTTCGTGGAGAGCCCCGTCCAGCTGCTCAACCTGCTGGAGTGGGCCCACACGACGACCATGGACCTGACCGTGGTCGTCCTCTCACCGCTCGACCCCATGTCCCGCGGCCAGCTGCGCCGGATGGCCGAACTGGCCCGGGGCGAGGGCGTCACGGTGCGCTGGGAGGAGGCGCGTGGCGGGATGGCGGCGCCGTTCCAGACCATCGGCGGCCTCGCACCCCTGCTGCGCAGGGCGGACCGGATCGTCATCGGCGACCCGTTCTCACGGTACGTACAGCTCCTCCTCGCCCTGACCGGCGCCCGCGACCTGACGGTGGTGGACGACGGCACCGCCACCATGGAGTTCATCGCCCAACTCGCCTCCGGTACACCCCTGGTCCGCTGGCACCGGCGTGGCCGCCGGGGCCCCCGCGATCTGCTCTTCGCCCCCATGGCCTCCGTGGCCCGCCGCCGCCTCACCCCGTCCGGCCGGCGCGCGGTCGAGGTCTTCAGCTCGATGCCGGTGACGGACGCGCCGCCCGGACTGACCGTCACCGCCAACGACTTCGCCTGGACCCGCGCCCGCTTCGGCCCGCCGAGGATCACCCGCACATCGGACCTGGTGGGCACCTCACTCGTGGAGACGGGGGTGGTGGACCAGGACCGCTATATCGCGGCGGTGGCAGGGCTGGCCCGTACCCACCAGGTCACGCGGTACTTCGCCCACCGCCGCGAGTCCACCGAGAAGCTCCACCGCCTGCACGCGGAGACGGGCCTGGAGATCGTCCGCCCCGACCTCCCCCTGGAACTGATCGCCCGCCGCGGCCCGATCGGCCGCACGATCGTGAGCTTCCCGTCCACGGTCGTCCACACCCTCCCGCTCGCCCTGACGGGTACGGAGGTCCGCGTCGCGGTCTGCGACATCGACCCGGCCTGGCTCACGGAGACGGCGTCCCCGCGGGCGCAGGGATTCCTGGCGGGGGTGACGGGGACGGCACGTGACGTGCAGCGGCTGGCGCCCGGAGTGTGAGCGTCCTGCGCACACCGCGCACCAGATGTGAAGTCCGGTCACATTCAGACCTTATTACCTTCACATGATCTTTTCTTGGTCATTTCCTTGCCCTGCCACTGACGAAGCCCTGACAAGATCCAGAGGCGATAGCTGTGGGGGCCAACTAGCTTGGCGTACAGGGGTGGAGCGGGGCTGTGGGGAAATCCGGACGCGATGACAGACAGGGGTCCGCACGGACCAGATGCGCGTGGTTGCTGAGTGCCGCACTGCTGGTGAGCGGCCTCGGGGCCACACCGGCGTTCGCGGGCACGGGAGGCACCGCGCACGCGTCCCACCCCACCGTGACCGCACGAAAGGGCCGAGCCGGTGTCACGCTCGACACCCCGAGGGTCACGTCCACCGACTACCCGGAGTGCGGGGCCGACGACTGCACCGCACACGGGAGCGTCGGCGCACCCGGTGTGTTCACCGTGACGACCACGTCCGCTGACGTCGTGAAGCTCACCTATACGCTCAACTCCGGTACGCAGCACACCAGAACGGTTCCGCCCGGGGCCACCGCCACCGACCTCTCGCTCGTACCGGACGGGCGCGGTGTCAACCATCTGGTGGTGACGGCATGGGATGCGGCGGGCCACACGTCGGCCGGCGCGACCTACAACTTCAACGTCGCGCCACCCAGCCCGCCGACCGGCGTCTGGTCGTTCGACGAGGGCAAGGGCAACGCGGCGGCGGACAGCGCGGGTTCGCACCCCGCGACCCTCCTCGGCGGAGCAGGCTGGTCCAGCCGTGCCCGGCTCGGCAAGGCGCTGGACACGGATGGCGCGAAGGGCTACGCCTCGGTTGCCGGAGCCGGCCCCGACACCTCCGCCTCCTTCACCGTCTCGGGCTGGGCGCGTCTGACCGGTACCTCTCACAACGCGGTGGTGGCGGCCCAGGCAGGCACAGCGGGTTCGGCGTTCGCGCTGTACTACTCGGCCTCCTCCAAAGCGTGGGTCTTCAACCGGTACGCATCGGACTCGGCCTCACCCACCATCGTCCGCTCCGTCTCGAAGGCGACCCCCGTCGCGGGGGTGTGGACCCATCTGACCGGCGTGTACGACGCGAGCGCACGCACCATTCAGCTGTACGTCAACGGCGTACCCCAGGGGCACGCGGTCGCTTTCACGACGCCGTGGAAGGCGACCGGAGACCTGCAGATCGGACGGGGGCAGTACGGCTCCGCGTACACCGACTACTTCCCGGGGCAACTCGACGAGATCCAGACCTGGAGCCGGGCGCTCAGGCCGGACGAGGCCGCCGGCCTGGAGGCCGAGGAGGACCCGGCCACCGGAAACCCGCGTCCCGCCCTCGCGGCGGACTGGGAGATGGACGAGCCCTCGGGCCGCACTGCCGCTGATGCCTCCGGCTACGGGCACCCCGCGACCCTGTCCACCGGTGCCGCCTTCGCCACCGACGACGACGGAGGCAAGGGAGGGGTCCTCTCCCTGAACGGCACGACCGGGCACGCCACGGCGCACGGCCCGCTCGTCGACGCGCAGGGCGACTTCACCATCGCCGCCTGGGTGAAACTCGATCCGTCGGCGCTGAGTGACACGAGCAGGGCCCACACGATGCGGATCGCCGGGCAGGGCGGCGCCCACAGCGATTCCTGGGGCCTCTGGTACACCCAGAGCGCCGGTGTGTCGGAGGGCATGTGGACGTTCGGGCGTACCAGCGAGGACGCCGCCGACGCCACCACGGTGACGGATCCGACGAGTACGGCAGCAGCGCAGTTGGTCACTCCCGGGGAGTGGACTCTGCTCACGGGGGTCTACGACAGCGCGCACCGTCAGCTGCAGCTGTATGTGGACGGAGTCCGTCAGGGTGGGGAGGACGGTGTCACCTTCGACTCACCGTGGCAGGCCACCGGCGACTTCGCCATCGGCCGGGGACACGTGCCGGGTGGCGGTTATGGCGACGCGACGGCAGGTCTGGTGGACGGTGTACGGGTCTGGACCGGAGTGATGGGCGCGCCTGACATCAGCCAGATGTATGTGAACGAGCTTCCGGTCCCTCTGTAGAACGGATGGGGGTCCGGAGCGTATGGGGCCCCGCGGAGTGCAGATGGGCGCCCCGGAGTGGACGGGACGCCCCGCCCGGCGCCTGACGGCGATGACCGGGGCGAGTCGGCGCCTCTGGGCTATGGGCGCGGCCATATTTCGCGCCCCGTAACGTGCGAACAGTGCCCTTCATGGCAATGCAGGACGAAGGTCCGGCCGATTTCGATGTGTGGACGAATCCGCCATTGAATCGGTCGACCGAAATAGGGGAAATGTGATGGATCAGGTGCTCTTTGGTGCGCCTCCGGAAGCGGCAACTGTCCACTACGTCGCGGTCGGTGAAGCGGCTGGTCCGGGCACGTTGGCGCTGGCGGGCCCGCTTCGGCGGATCGTGGCGCGGTTGGTCGACTTCGTCGTGCTGACGGTGTTCGCCGGTGCCTTGTGTGTCGTGGCGGCTGTCGTCTTCGACAGCATCTCTCCGGATGCTTCGGACGGTGCGGCGTTCCTGCTCTGTGTTCTTCTGCTCGTGGGTGTTCCCCTCGTGACGATCCGGGTGCATGTACGCGTGGTGCAGCGGTGGGGCCGTTCGCTGGGCAAGCGGTTGTGCGGGCTGAGGGTCGTCCCGCTGTGGACCGATGGAACGGTGCCACTCACCCGTCGGGAGGCCGCGGTCAGGGAGGCTGCGCTCTGTCTGGCCACGGTGGTCCCGGTCGCCAATGTCCTGATCGGGGCGGCCCTTCTCGTACAGCTGCTCTCGAACCGGCCGTACTGGCAGAGCAAGTTCGACCGGGCGGCGGGAACGGTGGTGGTGCGGTGGCCCGGCGGTGCGGGGGCTCCGGCCGCCAGTTCGGGTGAGCCCAGCCCGGTCGCGCAGTAGCCATCCTCTGTCGGCGGGGCGGAGGGTTTGCCGGACTTCGAAAGCTGGGGGGGGTGCACTCAAGCCCGGCTGGAGCCGGTCGGCGATGGGCCGGCCAGGCACAGGCCCGTCAGCCGGCCTCGTCCTCCGGGGCCGGCCGCTCGCTGCCGCTGACCGACCCGTCCAGTCCCCGCCCCCGGAACGCCAGAACCACCATCAGGGCGCCCCCGCAGGAGATCGCCCAGTCGGCCAGGTTCATCACGCTGAAGTCGCGGACCGCGATGAAGTCGACCACGGCCCCCTGCAGGCCGCCCGGGGAGCGGAAGAGGCGGTCGGTCAGATTGCCGAGGGCGCCGCCGAGGAGCAGGCCCAGGGCGATCGCCCACGGGCCGCTGTACAGGCGGCGCGCCATCCGGATGATCACCAGGGCGATGGCCACCGCGATCACCGTGAACAGAATGGTCGTCGCCCCGCCGATCCCGAACGCCGCACCGGGATTGCGGATCGCGCTCAGCTCCAGCCAGCCGCCGATCACCTTCACGGGGGCGTGGTGCTCCAGCTTCGCGACCACGGCCAGTTTGCTGCCCAGGTCGAGCGCGTACGCGATGCCCGCGACGACCAGCAGGAGCGTCGTCCGCCGTCTGCCGCGTGCGCCCTGTCCTGGTCCTTCCTGGACTTCCCGCTCTGCTTCCGCCTGCTCTTCCGCGCCCGGCACCGGATTCGTCACGCTCAGCCACCTCATGTCTGCCACCCGGTCGTGTCCCGGCTCGCGGTTGCGGGTCCTGTGTACGGGGCCCTGTGTTCCCTGGTGATCAGAGTCGCACCGAGACGTTACCCACGGTCGCCAGTATCGTCAGTTCGCCCCCGATGGCCTGCAGGTATGCCGCCATGGTCGACGTATCGAGGCGGACACCACCCCGTTCGATCTGACTGATCCTGCCCTGCGTCAAGCCCATCGCTGCCGCGACCTGTACCTGTGTCATTCCCTGTGCTTTGCGGAGCGCCGAGAGTTCATGACCGCGCTCGGCGTCGACCATGTCCTGCTTGATGGCCTCGATACGGGCGCGCTTCTCAGGACCGATGTCGGCGGTGAGATCCGCCATGCTGCCGAGCTTCATCCCTCGTTCTCCTCCTTCAGTGCTTCCAGATAAGAGGTGTACTTGGCGTCCGCTTCTCTGATCACCTTGGGGTACCAGGTTGCCCACTGGCGTCTGCTCGCCTTGTTGCCCGCGACAAGGAAGACCGCTCTGCGCACGGGGTCGAAGACGAACAGCATGCGGATGCTGATGGTGCCGCCATTGCGCGGGCGTAACTCGCGCATGTTGCGGAACTGGCTTTTCTCGACAGCTCCCACGGTGGGGCGCCGAAGTGCTGGGCCCGACTCCTGGAGCCGTTCGAGTGCGGCGATGACGTGGTCGTGGCTATCAGGATCCTCCTTGGCGAGACCCTGGATCCAGTCCCAGGACATCGGCAAAAAATCTCAGTTCGTACGGTCCGTCCACTGCTTGATATTAGCACGAGCTAATATTTGGGTGATGGTTGCAGTGGGTGGCATCCGGGAGGGGGGGGAACAGGTTTCGTTCCCCCTGCGCCTCGGCTCCCGCGCGCAGCACACTGCTATACCCACCAAACCTTCACCTGAAGCCCGTGCCGCCATGATTTTTTCGCCTAAGCGGCTGAAGTTTTGTTGATCGATGGTTAGTTGAGCAGTGAAGGGGCCTAACCTTGAACGGGTGAACCAGTTGATGTCCCGTGAGTCCGATGCCGACCAGCCCGGTCCCTCCGACGGTGCCGGTGAGGCCCCCGACGGCGGTCGTCCCGGTGCCGCCGGTGCGGCCCTGCCCGGTGTGCTGCCCGCCGATCTCCGTGCCGAGCTGATCGCCTTCCGGCGTGACCTGCACCGCCACCCGGAGCTGGGGAATCACGAGTTCCGTACCACCGCCGCCCTCAAGGCGCGGCTGGAGCTGGCCGGGCTCGCGCCCCGTGTGCTCAATACCGGGACCGGCCTGGTCTGTGACATCGGTGTCGACGGGACCGTGGAGGCCGGTGGCACCGGGAGGGGCGGAGAGGCCGACGCTCCCGCCCCCCGCCCCATGCTCGCCCTCCGCGCCGACATCGACGCGCTGCCCATCCCGGACACCAAGGTCGACTGCGACTACCGCTCCACCGTGCCCGGTATGGCGCACGCCTGCGGGCACGACGTGCACACCACCGCCGTCCTCGGGGCAGGTCTGGTGCTCGCCCGGCTGCACCGGGCCGGGCAGCTGCCGTATCCCGTACGGCTGATCTTCCAGCCAGCCGAGGAGGTGCTGCCGGGCGGCGCCCCCGACGCCATCGAGTCCGGGGTGCTCGAAGGGGTCGGCCGGATCATCGGTGTGCACTGCGACCCCAAGGTCGACGCCGGGCGGATCGGGCTGCGTACCGGGCCCATCACCTCCGCCTGCGACCGGCTCGAAGTCAGCCTCGACGGACCCGGCGGGCACACCGCGCGCCCCCACCTCACCACCGATCTGGTGACCGCGGCCGCCAAGGTCGTCTCCGATGTGCCCGCGCTGCTGGCCCGGCGGATCGACGCCAGGGCCGGGCTCGCCGTGACCTGGGGGCGGATCGAGGCCGGCCACGCCTGCAACGTCATCCCGCAGCACGCCGAACTCTCCGGCACCGTGCGCTGCCTGGACCTGGACGCCTGGCGGGCCGCCCCCGACCTGGTGCACGCGGCCATCGCCGAGGTGGCCGACCTGCACCGGGCCAAGTCGGTGATCAACTACGTACGCGGGGTGCCGCCGGTCGTCAACGACGGTGCCGTGGCCGAGCTGTTGCGGGACGCGATGACCGCGCGCCGCGGGCCGTACGCGATCGAGGACACCGAGCAGAGCCTCGGCGGCGAGGACTTCTCCTGGTATCTGGAGCAGGTGCCGGGCGCGATGGCCAGGCTCGGGGTGCGGACGCCCGGCGACAGCGCCCGGGGCGACCTGCACCGGGGGGACTTCGACCCGGACGAGGCGTCGATCGAGGTGGGTGTGGAGCTGTTCACCGCGGCCGCGTTGCTGGATGGACACCGGATGTAGGGGGACGGGTCACCGGGCGGGCCCGCCCCGTTCGCGTCGATCCGATAACAGGTTCCGAACAGGCCTTTACCTGACATCTACGCGCGTTACGATCCTCGCGAAAACCAGCGCCGGAAGAGGCGCTCCAGGTTTGGTTTGAAGGGACCTCCTCTTGCGCCGGGTAACCAAGATCGCTGCGTCTGGCATAGCCACCGCGGCCCTCGCTCTCTCCGTATCCGCCTGTGGCAGCACGTCGACCCAGCAGGAAGACTCCAAGTCTTCGTCGTCCGGGTCCTCCAAGGGCGTCAAGGTCGGTGTCGCGTACGACGTCGGCGGCCGTGGCGACCACTCCTTCAACGACTCCGCCGCCCGCGGCATGGACAAGGCGAAGAAGGAGTTCGGGGGCAGCATCAAGGAGCTGACCGCGAAGACCACCGACACCGAGGCCGACCGCGTCCAGCGGCTCACCGACCTCGCGGACGCGGGCTACAACCCGATCGTCGGCATCGGCTACGCGTACGCGAACTCGATGAAGCAGGTCGCCGCGAAGTACCCGAAGGTCACCTTCGGCATCGTGGACTCGGTCGTCGACGCCAAGAACGTCGACAACA
The DNA here is from genome assembly GCF_053612185.1 of Streptomyces sp. NPDC054757. NCBI lineage: Bacteria > Bacillati > Actinomycetota > Actinomycetes > Kitasatosporales > Streptomycetaceae > Streptomyces > Streptomyces sp. NPDC054757. The sequence continues at coordinate 229,520 of NZ_JBSHBW010000001.1, read as the reverse complement.
TCGTCTTCACCGAGGAGCAGGGCTCCTACCTCGCGGGTGTCGCCGCGGCGCTGAAGTCCAAGACGCACCACGTCGGCTTCATCGGCGGTGTGGACGTCCCGCTGATCAAGAAGTTCGAGGCGGGTTACGTCCAGGGCGTCAAGGACACCAACAGCAAGATCAAGATTGACCGGCAGTACCTCAGCCACGGCTCGGACACCTCCGGCTTCGCCAGCCCCGACAAGGGCAAGGAAGCCGCGCAGGGCATGCTCGACAAGGGGGCGGACGTCGTCTACTCGGCGGCCGGCTCCTCCGGCAACGGTGCCATCGAGGCTGTCAACGGCAAGAAGGGCGCCTGGGCGATCGGCGTCGACTCGGACCAGTACAACATCGCCTCGCTGGCGAAGTACAAGTCCTCGATCCTGACCTCGGTCGTCAAGAACGTCGACATCGGCGTCTACGACCTGGTCAAGTCGGTCCGCTCCGGCAAGCCGATGACCGGTACGCACACCTACTCGCTCGCCGAGGGCGGTGTCTCGCTGGCCACCAGCGGTGGTTTCATCGACGACATCAAGTCCCAGCTCGATGCCGCGCAGAAGAAGATCGTGGACGGCAAGGTCAAGGTCAAGACGACCCCCTGACCGGCCCCGCATGGGCCCGGTGCGAGGGTGCGTACCTTCCGCCGGGCCCATAACAATGTGTCAACTCTACGCGTGTAGCGCGGAGTTGACGGGTTACCGTCTTCCGTTCGGATCAGGCCACATCCCGCGGGCCCGGCCCGGTCCGGACGAAGCCCCAGTGTCACCGCATCCTCCCGCCTCCGCCGGGACCTCCACCGCTCCTTCTCCGAGGAGAGTGCGCCATCAACGCGTCCAGCCCTCCCGCCGTCGAACTGCGCGGCATCACCAAACGATTCCCCGGTGTCGTCGCCAACCGCGATATCGACATCACCGTCCGCAAGGGCACCGTGCACGCCCTGTGCGGTGAGAACGGGGCCGGCAAGTCGACCCTGATGAAGATCCTCTACGGCATGCAGAAGCCGGACGAGGGCACCATCGCCGTCGACGGCGACCAGGCCGTGTTCGCCAGCCCCGCCGACGCCATCGCCCGCGGCATCGGCATGGTGCACCAGCACTTCATGCTCGCCGACAACCTCACGGTCCTGGAGAACGTGGTCCTCGGCGGCGAGAAGCTGTACGGGATCGGCACCAGGGCCCGTAACAAGATCAGGGAGATCTCGGACGCGTACGGCCTCGGCGTCCGCCCCGACGCCCTCGTGGAGAACCTCGGCGTCGCCGACCGCCAGCGTGTGGAGATCCTCAAGGTCCTCTACCGCGGCGCCCGCACGCTCATTCTCGACGAGCCGACCGCGGTTCTGGTCCCGCAGGAGGTCGACGCGCTCTTCGACAACCTCCGCGAGCTCAAGTCCGAGGGCCTGACGGTCATCTTCATCTCGCACAAGCTCGGTGAGGTGCTCTCCGTCGCCGACGAGATCACCGTCATCCGGCGCGGTACGACCGTGGGCACCGCCGACCCGGCGACCACCACGTCCAAGCAGCTCGCCGAGCTGATGGTGGGCAGCGAGCTGCCCTCGCCCGAGACGCGCGAGTCGACGGTCACCGACGCGCCGATGCTCACCCTCGACGATCTGCGGCTCACCGCGGTCGACGCCGACGGCGACGTACGGGAAGTGCTCTCCGGGATCTCCTTCACCATCCACCGGGGCGAAGTCCTGGGCATCGCGGGCGTGGAGGGCAACGGCCAGGCGGAACTCGTCGAGGCGATCATGGGGATGCGCGACCCCGACGGCGGTGTCATCACGCTGGACACCACCGACATCTCGCATGTGCCCACCCGAAGGCGCCGGGAGAGCGGCGTCGGTTACATCCCCGAGGACCGCCACCGGCACGGCCTGCTCCTGGAGGCTCCGCTCTGGGAGAACCGGATACTCGGCCATGTCACCGAGCGGCCCAACTCCCGTCGCGGGCTGATCGACGCGAAGGCGGCGCGCGCGGACACCGAGCGGATCGTCGCCGACTACGACGTGCGTACGCCCGGTATCGACGTCACCGCGGCCTCACTCTCCGGCGGCAACCAGCAGAAGCTGATCGTCGGGCGCGAGATGAGCCACCGGCCCAAGCTGCTGATCGCCGCGCATCCCACCCGGGGCGTGGACGTCGGCGCGCAGGCGCAGATCTGGGACCAGATCAAGGAGGCCCGTCGTGAAGGGCTGGCGGTCCTGCTGATCTCCGCGGACCTGGACGAGCTGATCGGCCTGTCCGACACCCTGCGGGTGATGTACCGCGGCCGGCTCGTCGCCGACGCGGACCCCGCCACGATCACCCCCGAGGAACTCGGCTCCGCGATGACGGGAGCCGCGACCGGCCACCTGGAACACGACGAGAGCGCTGCGGTGGACGGGGCTGCCGCTTCGGGTGGCGCCGCTGCTGATGGGACCGCCGAGACGGCTGGGACCACCGCTGTGGATGGAACCGCGGACACGGACGGGACCGCGGACACGGACGGGACCACCGCTGTGGCGGGGACCGCTGCTACGGACGGCACCACCGCCGCCCACGACACCACCCTCCCGAAGACCTCGGGCAGCAGCAGGAAGCCGGGGGTCCCGAAGCCCCGCAAGACCCCGGACACCCCGGAGGCCCCGAAGACTTCGGACACCCCGGACACCGCCGGCGGCGAAGCCGGGGGAGAGGACCGATGAAGAAGTACACCGCACGCATCGACCGGGAGCGGCTGCTCCTCGGCATAGCGGCCCCCCTGCTCGCCGTGGTGGCGGCCCTCGTCGTCACCATGCTGGTCATCCTCGCCACCGGCAAGGACCCCTTCTCCGCGTTCAGCGACATGCTGACGTACGGATCGGCCAGCGACAGCCAGATCTACATCCTCAACAAGGCGACGACGTACTACCTCGCGGGTATCGCGGTGGCCGTCGGCTTCCGGATGAACCTGTTCAACATCGGGGTCGACGGCCAGTACCGCATGGCCGCCTTCTTCGCCGCCGTCGTCGGCGGCGCGCTGACGCTGCCGGGCGCCGTCCAGATCCCGCTGATGATCGTCACCGCCATGCTGGTCGGCGCGATGTGGGCCGGGATCGCCGGTGTGCTGAAGGTGACCCGGGGCGTCAGCGAGGTCATCTCGACGATCATGCTGAACTCGATCGCCACCGCTGTCATCGCCTATCTGATGCAGCCGGGCCGGCTCGGCCAGCTCGACGACGCGGGCACGCTGGTCTCCACCAAGCCGCTCCCGCAGTCCTCCTGGTTCTTCTCCATCAACACCGGCCCGGCCGGAGAGCTCTGGGGCTTCATCTTCATCGCGGCGCTGGCCGGTGTGGCGTACTGGTTCGTACTCGGCCGCACCCGCTTCGGGTTCGACCTGCGGGCCGTCGGCCAGTCCGAGTCCGCGGCCTCCGCGAGCGGGGTCAGCGTCAAGAAAATGGTCGCGACCAGCATGATCATCTCGGGTGCGATGGCCGGTCTGATCGGGATGCCGACGCTGCTCAACGACAGCCACATGTACAGCAACGACTTCCCGCTGGGCGTCGGCTTCACCGGTATCGCCATCGCGCTGCTCGGCCGCAACCACCCGGTGGGTATCGCCCTCGGCGCACTCCTCTGGGGCTTCCTGGAGCGCACCACCAACCACCTTGAGTTCAAGGGGTACGACAAGGAGATCCTCGGCGTCATCCAGGGCGTCATCGTCCTGTGCGTGGTCATCGCCTACGAAGTCGTACGCCGTTACGGACTCAAGCGCCAGCAGCGAAAGGTCGGCGCCGAACTCGCCGCGCAGGCCGCCGCCCACTCGAACCAGCAGGAGGTGACGGCATGACCGCGACCATGACCAAGACCCCGCCGCCAGCGGCTCCCAAGGCGGCGAACGCCAGGTCCGGCCGTGCCGGGCTCTCGCTCCCCAAGATCCTGCTGATCGTCGCCGTCGGCCTGGTCCTGCTCTCGCTGGTCCGGATCGTGACCGGCGCCGAGCAGCTGACATCCGAAGGGCAGATCAGCGCCTCGCTCGGTCTTGCCGTGCCGATCGGGCTCGCCGGTCTCGGCGGGCTCTGGTCCGAGCGGGCCGGTGTGGTCAACATCGGCCTCGAAGGCATGATGATCCTCGGCACCTTCGGGGCCGGCTGGATCGGCTGGCAGTCCAGCCCCTGGCTCGGGCTGCTCGCCGGTATCACCTTCGGCATGCTCGGCGGGCTGATCCACGGGATCGTCACCATCGCCTTCGGCGTCGACCACATCGTCTCCGGTGTGGCGGTCAACCTGCTCGCCCTGGGCGCCACCCAGTACCTCGCGAAGATCTTCTTCAACCACGGCGCTGCCGAGACCGCGGGCGGCAACCCGAAGCAGTCGCCGCCCATCGACTCGATGCCCGACTTCACCGTGCCTGGTCTCTCGGACGGGCTGGCGTCCGTCGAGAAGCACCACTGGTTCTTCGTCTCCGACCTGGCCGGGGTACTCGGCGGTCTGGTCACCGATGTGTCGGTGCTGACGATCATCGCCGTGCTGCTCTTCATCGGCACCTGGTGGGTGCTGTGGAAGACCGCGTTCGGTCTGCGGCTGCGCTCCTGCGGCGAGAACCCGATCGCCGCCGAGTCGCTGGGCGTCAACGTCTACACGTACAAGTACGCGGCGGTCGCCGTCTCCGGCGGTCTGGCCGGGCTCGGCGGGGCCTTCCTCGCGATGGTCCCCACACACATCTATCTGGAGAACCAGACCGGCGGGCGCGGCTACATCGGTCTCGCCGCGATGATCTTCGGTAACTGGCGGCCCGGCGGACTCGCCATGGGCGCGGGCCTGTTCGGCTTCTCCGACGCGCTCCAGCTGCGCAACGGCGGCGAGACCGTCCATGCGCTGCTGCTGCTCATCGTGGTGCTGCTCGTGCTGCTCGCGGTCTGGAAGCTCTACCGCAAGGCGGTGCTCCAGGGCACGATCAGCGCGGTCATGGCCGTACTCATCCTGGTCTGGTACCTGTTGACCGACGATGTCCCGTCCGACTTCGTGGGCGCCACCCCGTATGTGGTCACCCTGCTGGTGCTCTCGCTCTCCGCGCAGCGGCTGCGGATGCCCAAGGCGGACGGTATGCGCTACCGGAAGGGCCAGGGCAAGTGACAGAGGTCGACTGGGACGTGCTGCGGGAGGCCGCGCGCGGCGCGATGGCCCATGCGTACGCGCCGTACTCGAAGTACCCGGTCGGCGTCGCGGCCCTGGTGGACGACGGACGCACAGTCGTCGGGTGCAATGTCGAGAACGCCTCGTACGGCATCGGGCTGTGCGCCGAGTGCGGTCTGGTCTCGCAGCTCCAGGCGACCGGCGGCGGCCGGCTGACCCACTTCACCTGTGTCGACGGCGCGGGCGCGGTGCTCGTCCCGTGCGGGCGCTGCCGGCAGCTGCTGTACGAGTTCGGCGGGCCCGAGCTGCTGCTCGAAACCCCGGACGGGGTGCTGCCGCTCTCCGCGATGCTGCCGCAGGCGTTCGGCCCGCAGCATCTGAACTGAGCCGCGCCGGGGCCCACCCGCACCCGCGGGCGGGCCCCGGCCCTTCTCTCCGATTCCTCTATGCGCGTAGAGTCGCGCGTTACGCATCACCTCACCAACCCCTGCCGGAAGGAACGCCAACTCCATGGACGTCATCTCTGTCATCCGCACCAAGCGGGACCGGGGCGAGCTGAGCCCCGAGCAGATCGACTGGGTGATCGACGCCTACACCCGCGGCGCGGTCGCCGATGAGCAGATGTCGGCGCTGGCGATGGCGATCCTGCTCAACGGCATGAACCGCACCGAGATCGCCCGCTGGACCGCCGCGATGATCAACTCCGGTGAGCGGATGGACTTCTCGGCGCTCTCCCGGCCGACCGCCGACAAGCACTCCACGGGCGGCGTCGGCGACAAGATCACGCTGCCGCTCGCTCCGCTGGTCGCCGCCTGCGGGGCCGTCGTACCGCAGCTCTCCGGCCGGGGCCTCGGCCACACCGGGGGCACGCTCGACAAGCTGGAGTCCGTCCCCGGCTGGCGGGCGCTGCTCTCCAACGCCGAGATGATGGACGTCCTGGAGTCGGTCGGCGCGGTCGTCTGCGCGGCGGGCGACGGTCTCGCCCCCGCGGACAAGAAGCTGTACGCGCTGCGCGATGTCACCGGCACCGTCGAGGCCATTCCGCTGATCGCCTCCTCGATCATGTCCAAGAAGATCGCCGAGGGCACGGGCTCACTCGTCCTGGACGTCAAGGTCGGCTCCGGCGCCTTCATGAAGAACCTGGACGACGCCCGCGAACTCGCCTCCACCATGGTCGGCCTCGGCACCGACCACGGGGTCCGTACGGTCGCGCTGCTCACCAATATGGCCACCCCGCTCGGCCTGACCGCGGGCAACGCACTCGAAGTACGCGAGTCCGTCGAGGTGCTCGCGGGCGGCGGCCCCGCGGACGTCGTCGAGCTGACCCTCGCGCTGGCCCGCGAGATGCTGGACGCGGCCGGTCTGAAGGACGCCGACCCGGCGAAGGCGCTCGCGGACGGCTCCGCGATGGACCACTGGCGCCGGATGATCGCGGCGCAGGGCGGCGACCCGGACGCGGCGCTTCCGGTCGCCCGCGAGCAGCATGTCGTCACCGCCCCGTCGAGCGGGGTGCTGACCCGGCTGGACGCGTACGACATCGGGGTGGCCGCCTGGCGCCTCGGCGCGGGCCGCGCCCGCAAGGAGGACCCGGTGCAGGCGGGCGCGGGTGTCGAGCTGCACGCCAAGCCCGGTGACACGGTGACCGAGGGGCAGCCGCTGCTCACCCTGCACACGGACACCCCGGAGAAGTTCGCGTACGCGCTGGAGTCGCTGCCCGCCGCGTACGACATCGCCCCGGCGGGCACCGCGTTCACCCCGGACCCGATCGTCCTGGACCGCATCGCCTGATCTGCCTGAGCTGCCTCCGCTTGTCCTGCCTGACCTGCCTGACCTGCCTGACCTGCCTGACCCGCCTGACCTGTCTGACCCGCCTGATCTGCCTGGCCCGCTCGGCCGGACGGGCCCGGCGGGCCCGACGGTCCGGCCGGGGAGAACCGGGGCGGGCCGGTGGCGGCGATGAGTTCCGGGTGCCGCGCCGGTCTCCCTGGTGTGGATGTCACCGAGCCGCTCGTCCTGGTGGTCACCGGCCCGGTCGGCCGGGCCGACGTCCCGCGCCTGTGCGAGGAGCTACGGCTGCTGCTGCACGGCGCCGGGGCGGCGGGCCGGGCGGCCCGTGCCGGGGTGCCCGTCGTCGACTGCGACGTGGGCGGTGTCGTCCGCCCCGGCCTGGCCGCGGTGGAGGCGCTCGCGGGGCTCCGGCTCACCGCTCTGCGGTACGGCAGCCGGCTACGGCTCCGCAACGTGGGGCCCGAACTCACCGAGCTGCTCGCCCTGACCGGTCTGACCGGCCTCGCGGAGTCCCCCGAGGAGCCATGAGCCCCCGGCTCCCCGGCGGTGATCCGGCCCTGGTGGCTGCCTTCACATTCACATGCGGAGGAAGTCGTTCACACATGTGAAGGACCCCGTCGGGTACACGACATCGGCGATGACCGGGAGAGACCGGTCTGTCACCGAGCGTCCTTCAGGGGAGACAATGAGCGAGGACACAAGCGGGGGTCGGGAGCGGGGTACGGCGCCCAGAGGTTCCGGCGGGGATGATCCGGTCGACTGGCAGGCCGAGCGACGCTGGAACGACCGGCCATGGGTGCAGGTGACGCTCATACTGGCGATCGCGGTCGGAGCGGTCGTCGTCGTGAATCTCTCGTTGTATGCCGTGTGGGGACATGCCAACCCAGGGGGAGTGGCCGGTGGAATCGGCGGGTTGACTGTCGCGCTGTGGAGGTCCCGGCGTGTCCGGCGGCAGGTTGCCGAGGAGTCGGGGCTGAGCCCCTGGCAGGTGATGGTCGTCGGCCGGTGGCTGCGCAAGGGCCGCGTTCCCGCGGACCCGAAGGCCCGGCGGGCGATGACCGCCCTCGTACGGGAACAGCAGCGGGCGTTGCAGCAGAACCGCTGGGCGATGCCCGTCATGATGACCCTTTTCGCCGTAGGGGGCGCCGTCCTCCTGGTGGTGGGGAACTTCGCGCTCGGTGGGCTGCTGGTGGTGGTCGTCGTGCTGCTGGTGCCCGCACTCGTCCGGCAGCGACGCGACATGAAGCAACTGCCCCGCATCGAGAAGCAGCTCGCGGCGTCCCGGGACGCGGCTTCGCTGCGCCCGGCCGCCGACGCCTGACGCCCGCACCCCGGGGTTCACCGGCCCCGGAGCCCCTGCGTACCCGCATATCCCCCGGCGGGCGGCCAACGCCCTCACCCCTCCAAGGACTTGGGCAGTCCGAAGAGCGGGAACCAGCGCTCGGTGTCCAGGAACGAGGTGATCCCGGCGACCCGGCCGTCCCTGGTCTCGATGACCATCAGCGCCCAGGGAGTGAACCCCTCGCCCGACTCGCTCGGGTGGTAATGCCCGAAGGCCGGGGTGCCGTTGGCCACCGTCGGGACCAGCCGGGAGCCACGGCAGACCGAGCCGACGCCCAGCATCCAGCCGACGATGTCGTCGTGGCCGCGCAGCCACAGGTCGTACGGCGGCATCGAGAGTGTGGCGTCCTCGTGGAGGAGGGCGGTCAGCGCCTCCATGTCGTACCCCTCGAAGGCGGCGACATAGCGGGCCAGCAGCTTCTGCTGCTGCTCGTCCAGGGGATCGGCCGCGTCGGTCGGTGCGGGCGCGCACTCGGCGAGGGTCGAACGGGCCCGCTGCAGCGCGCTGTTGACCGAGGCGACCGTGGTCTCCAGAAGCGTGGCGACCTCGCTCGCCTTCCAGGCGAGCACCTCGCGGAGGATCAGCACGGCCCGCTGCTTGGGCGGCAGATGCTGGAGCGCGGCGACGAAGGCCAGCCGGATCGTGTCCCGCTCGACCGCCTTCTCGGCCGGGTCCGCGAGCGACGGCAGTACCCGGCCGTCCGGCACCGGCTCAAGCCAGACGGCCTCGGGCCGGGCGTGCAGCGCGGCGGCGGCCACCGGGGTGGCCTCGGTCAGATCCATCGGGCGGGCCCGTCTGTTGTCCGCTTTCAGCATGTCCAGGCAGACGTTGGTCGCGATCCGGTAGAGCCACGAGCGCAGGGACGAGCGGCCCTCGAACCGGTCGAAACTCCGCCAGGCCCGGACCATGGTGTCCTGTACGGCGTCCTCCGCCTCGAAGGCCGAACCGAGCATCCGGTAGCAGTAACCGGCCAGCTCCGTCCGGTGTGCCTCCAGACGCACGTCGAGGTCTGTTGTCGCCAGGTCGCTCATAGGGTGCCCCCTGCTTGTTTCCCGGGCTTGATCCCCGGGCTCGTCCCGAACCGCACCAGCGATTCCGAAGCTACAGGGGGGCACTGACAACGGCACTCGGATCAGCCTGCCGACCGCCGTTCCGGGCGTGGGCAAGGCACCGGCCAGGCGCGGATCGTGGCAGGTCAGGCAGGGATCGGGGCGCGGATCGGGAATCTGCCGGGCGGGAATGGGGCACCCGGCCGGGCGCGGACGGGGCGTCGGTCAGGCGCCGGTCACCGGTGTCCGCCCCGCCGCCCGCGCGCTGTGCGACCCGTACAGCGTGATCGACAGGACACCGAGCACCGCGAGCAGTCCCAGCCCCACCGTCCCCGCCCAGCCCCCGGCGTGGAAGGCCGCAGCTCCGAGCACGCCGCCCGCGCTGCTGCCCAGGTAGTACGCGGACTGGTACAGCGCCGACGCCTGCGCGCGGCCCTTCTTCGCCGTGTGGCTCACGGACGAGGAGGCGACGGCGTGCCCGGCGAAGAACCCGGCGGTGATCAGGACGAGGCCCAGGAGGACCGCCGCGATCGCGTCGGCCAGCGAGAGCAGCAGCCCCGCCGCGGTCGTCGACACCGCGAGGTAGAGCGCGCCCCTGCGGCCCAGCCGGCCGACGAGGCGGCCGGCCGTGGCGGAGGAGACCGTACCGACGAGATAGACCAGGAAGACCGAGCCGACCAGACCCTGCGGCAGGCTGAACGGCGCCCCCACCAGCCGGTAGCCGATCACCGTGTAGACCGCCCCGAACACCGTCATGAAGAGCGCGCCGATCGCGTACAGCCTGCGCAGCAGTGGGTCGCCGACGTGGGACGCGACGATACGGCCGAGGGCGCGCGGGTCGAGCGGGACCGCGGTGAAGTTCCGGGCCCGGGGGAGCATCAGCCGGAAGACGACCGCGCAGACGACCGACAGCACACCGATCGCGCCGAGCGCCATGCGCCAGCCCGCGGCCTGGGCTACCCAGCCGGCCAGGATGCGGCCGCTCATACCGCCGATGGAGTTCCCCGCGACGAACAGCCCGATCGCGGCGACCAGCGCCCTCGGCCGCACCTCCTCGGCGAGGAAGGCCATCGCCGACGCCGGAAGCCCGGCGAGCGCCGCGCCCTGCAGCGCCCGCAGCGCGATCAGGGAGCCCACATCCGGTACGAACGGCACCAGCAGGCCGATGGCGACCGCGACCGTGAGGGACGCCGTCATCATCGTGCGCCGCCCGAACCGTTCGGACAGCGCGCTCAGCGGCAGCACGAACACGGCGAGTCCGCCGGTGGCCGCCGAGACCGTCCAGCTGGCCTGTCCGGCCGTGGCGCCGAGGCCGGAGCTGATCGCGGGCAGCAGGGCCTGGGTGGAGTAGAGCAGGGCGAAGGTCGCCATGCCCGCGGAGAAGAGCGCGAAGCTCATGCGGCGGTAGCCGGGGCGCCCTGGTGCGAGCTGCTCGGGCTGGGACGGCGCGGCGGAGGCACCCACGGTGGTGAGTGCCCCGGTACTGGCAGGAGGCATGCTCCGAACGTAGGTCCGGGCCTTTGATGCGTCCAATGCACGGACTGGCCATAATCGTTCCCATGGCGCATCAGCACAGCTCACAGCCGCGGCTGTCATCCAGGAGTTACGAAGAAGACATCCGGCTGCTGCTCGCGCCCCGGCTGGCGTACTTCGAGGCGGTCGCGCGCCACGAGCATGTCACCCGGGCCGCACACGAGTTGGCGGTGCCGCAGTCGACCCTCTCGCGCGCGATGGTCAGGCTCGAAGCGGACCTGGGGGTGGCGCTGTTCGCCCGCAGGGGCCGCTCCGTCTCGCTGACGCCCGCGGGCCGGACGCTCCTGCCGACGGTGGAGCGGGCGCTCACCGAGGTCGAGCGGGCCGCGGAATCCGTACGGGCGGACGCCGATCCCGCGTCGGGCCGGATCACCTTCGGCTTTCTGCACACCCTGGGCCCCGAGACGGTGCCCGGACTGATCCGCGCCTTCCGGGCCGACCACCCGCGGGTGCGGTTCCAGCTCGTGCAGAACTACGGCGAGGCGATGATCAAACGGCTGCGCGCCGGGGAACTCGACCTCTGCCTGACCTCCCCGGTGCCGGACGCGCCCGGTCTGGTCGCCCGGCGCCTGGACGAACAGCGGCTGCGGCTGGTGGTGCCGGACGACCACCGGCTCGCGCGCCGCAGGCGGGTCAGGCTTGCCGAGGCCGCCGACGAGAGCTTTGTGACGCTGGAACCGGGGTTCGGGCTGCGCCGTATCACCGACGACCTGTGCGCGGAGGCCGGTTTCACCCCGCGGATCGCCTTCGAGGGCGAGGAGGCGGAGACGCTGCGCGGGCTGGTCGCGGCGGGGCTCGGGGTGGCGCTGCTGCCGCCGCCCGCGGTGGCCAGGCCGGGGGTGGTGGAGCTGGCGGTGACCGCGCCGCGTGCGGTGCGGGAGATCGGGGTGGCCTGGCTCGACGGCCACCCGGACACGGTCCCGGTGGCCGCGTTCAAACAGTTCCTGCTGGCCCGGCGGGGGCGGCTGCTGCCGGATTAGCGGCACGGACGCGCCCGCCCGTGCCGCCGGTGGATGCCGGTGGATGTCGCTGGATGCGGTTGGCCGTCTGACACCGGCTGACCGCGGGACCCCCGTAGCTGTCTGGCACCGGATCGCCGCAGAGCACCGGCCACCGTCCGGCACCGGATCGCCGCAGAGCACCGGCCACCGTCCGACACCGTCCGCGACCGCCCGGTCGGCCTGATCCGGACGGAAGACAGCCCTTAGTCGAACGCGGCCCGGTGATCGGCGGCCCAGGCCGCGTAGGTGCGGGCCCGGCGGCCCAGGACCGCCGTCACCTCGTCGGTCAGCCGGGCGTTGCCGCCCGAGGCGATGAACTGCTGGCCGAGTATCGCGCCTTCGGCGAATTCAGGGTCCCGCCCGGCGGCGATCATCTGCTCCTTCGCCACGTCCAGCGGTACGTCGACGGTCTCGACCGGGCGGCCGAGCGCCGTCCGCAGGATCTCCGCCTGGTCGGGTGTGCTCAGCAGCTCCGGTCCGGTCAGTGTGTAGGTCCTGCCCGAGTGGCCGGACGTGGTCAGCGCGGCGACCGCCACCTCGGCCACGTCCCGGGGGTCGATCACCCCCTGGGCGCCCTTCCCGGTCAGATTGGCGATGGGCTGTCCCGCCCTGATGGTCGCGGCCCAGTGCAGGCTGTTGGTGGCGAAGCTGCTCGGCCTGAGGATGGTCCAGGCCGCGTCGCCCGCCCGGAGCGCGTGTTCGCCGGGGCCGTGCCAGACGCTCGTCCTGAGTGCGGTGTGCTCGCCGGTTCCGATGGCCGACAGCTTGACCACTCGCCCGACGCCATGGGCCCGTACGGCGTCGAGTACCGCCAGGTCGTGCCGCTCGATCCACGGCCCCGGCGCGTCGAGGAGGAAGACGGCGTCGGCCCCGGCCACCGCGCTGTCGAGGGAGTCACGGTCGTCGAAGTCCCCCCGTACGACCTCGGCCGGCAGCTTCGCGCCTTCCGGCTTCCGTGTCATGGCCCGTACCCGCTCGCCGCGCTCGGCCAGCAGCCGGACCACTTCGGTACCTATGGTGCCCGTCGCACCCGTAACAAGGATCATGACGAGCACTCTGCCGCCGTACCGCCGGGCGGATATAGGAAAAACCGGCGGTCGTAGAGTGGCCGGTGTGGACACGATGATCCCGGCACCCGCGCTCCGCCCCTGGATCGCGGACGTGACGCTGCCGCGGCCCGACCGGGCTCTGCCGCTGGTGCATCTGCCCGACGCCGCCACCGCGCTGGTCTACCGCCGTACCGGCCCCGGGACCGGCGAGCTGCGTGTGGTCGGCCCGCGCAGCCGCGCTTCGTACCATCCGGGCAAGGAGCTGCCGATGTGCGTGCGCGCCCGGCTGCGGGCCGGCGCCGCCAGGTCGCTCTTCGGGGTCCCGGTCAGCGAACTGCGGGACAGGGCCGTGCCGCTCACCGATCTGTGGGGCGGCCGAGCCGCCGTACTCGAACGCCGGCTCGGCGAACTGACCGGTGCCGAACCGGTCCTGCGGTGCATCGAGGCCGCGCTGCTCGAAAGCCTGCACGGCGGTACGGACCCACGCGCCCCACTCATCAGGGAAGCCGTCGATGCGCTGTCGGGTACCGGCGAACGGGTCGCCGCGCTGGCCCGGCGGCTGTCGGTCAGCGAACGCCATCTGCGCGAACTGTTCACCGACCGGATCGGCCTGGCGCCCAAGCGGTTCGCCCGTATCCAGCGGGTCCGTACCGTGCTGGCCGGGGCGGGCTCGGCGCAGTGGGCCGGCCTCGCCTCCGACACCGGGTACTACGACCAGTCCCACATGGCGGGCGACTTCCGGACCCTGATGGGAGTGTCACCGGCCGCCTTCCGCTCGGGCCGGCTTCCCGAAGCGACGCCCTGCGCCACCTGACGCGGGGCCCGGCGGCCGGGTCCCCACGTCAGGTGACGCGCACTCAGAAGTGCCTGCGATACGCCTTGTTGGCGATCCGCCAGCCGCTGTCGGCGTGGACCAGCAGGAAGACGTCGGTGAATGTGTCCGGGCCGTGCGAGAGCGTCATGGTCGCGGTCGCGACGGTGCCGTGGACGTCGACGGCATCGATCCGGCGCCGGCGGGCCGCCTCGTCCGGGGCGGGCCGGCCGTGGAAGAGGCCGCAGTACTCGTCCAGGCGCCACGACACGAACGCGCCGTCCCTGAGCCCCTCGATATGGGCGGTGGGAAGGAACGCGGCACGGAAGTGCGCCGGGTCGCCGGTCGCGTGGCCGCGGATGTAGGCGCGCAGCGGTTCGAGTACCGCCTCCTCCACCGCGGGGGCCGTGGCGGCGACGGCGATGTCGGCTTCGGGGGCGGCGGGAGTGCCTTCCAGGCCGGCCGCGCCGCGCAGCGGGGTGTCCGACGCGGCGGCCAGCAGCGCCATGTCCTTGGCCAGCGCGCCGATCGTGAAGTCGGCCGTCCCGGTGGCGGGAGGGGCGGTGAGGAAGGTGCGCTTACGGGCCACGAGCCCGCCGAGCTGGCCGAGTTCGAGTACGTCCAGCACCCGGGTGCGGGGCAGCGCGAGAGCATCGGCCTGCCGCAGTGAGTCGCGCAGCGCGAGGACGGCGCCGGCCAGGCTGTTGTTGGCGACCAGCTTGAGCGCGGCGGCAGTCGGGGCGTCATCGACGTGCAGTACGGTGCCCAGCGCTTCCAGGACCGGCCGGGCCCGGTCGAGTGTGTCCTGGTCGGCGGCGGCGAGTATCCGCAGGGTGCCGGAGGCGACGGCCGGCACCGAGCCGAGCACGGGCGCGTGGACGTAGGGCCGGCCGATCCGCCGGGCCAGCGCCGACGCTTCGGCGGGGGCGATGGTGCTGGTGTTCAGCACGACCGCGTCCGGTCGCAGCGAGTCATGGACGGCGTCGAGGACCTCCAGACAGGCCGGGCCGTCGAACAGCGCCAGGAGTACGAGATCGGCCTTCGCCACGGCTTCGTCCGGATCACGGGTCGTCCTGACCGCGTCGGAGGCACGCCCGGAGCGGGTCCAGCCGACGACGTCCAGGCCCTGGGCCGCCAGTCGTGTCGCGATCGTGTCGCCCATGCGCCCCAGGCCGAGTACAGCAACGGTGTGCGGTGTGGTCATGAGTGCAAGACTCGTGCACCGCCACAGCTGCGACAAGCGCATATTCGGCAGGGAAGCCCTGCGGAGACCGCATACCTCTCCGCCATACTGGAGTGATGGAACTGACCGTCTGGCGGACCTTTGTGACCGTGTGCCGACTCGGGTCGCTCTCGGCGGCGGCCGCCGAGCTCCACCACACCCAGTCGGCCGTCTCCCGGCAGATCGCCGGGCTTGAGCAGCAGCTCGGCGTGGCCCTGCTGGAGCGTCATGCGCGCGGGGTGCGCCCCACACCCGCCGGTGAGGTGTTCCACCGGCACGCCCGGACCGTGCTCGACGAGGCCCGACGCGCCGTCCGCGCCGCACGGGAGACGGGCGACGGCACGTCCGGCCGGCCGCTGGCCGTCGGCGCGACACCCTCGCTCGCCGCGGGGATCGTGCCCGAGGCAGTCCGGGGCCTGCTGGAGCGGGCCGGGTCCGTCCGGTGGAGTCTGCTGCCCGGCCTGAGCGCAGAGCTGCACCACCGGGTGAGCGCCGGCGATCTCGACCTGGCCGTCGTCACCGACGCCCCGCCGGGACTGC
Organism: Streptomyces sp. NPDC054757; assembly: GCF_053612185.1. Taxonomy (NCBI): domain Bacteria; kingdom Bacillati; phylum Actinomycetota; class Actinomycetes; order Kitasatosporales; family Streptomycetaceae; genus Streptomyces; species Streptomyces sp. NPDC054757. The sequence goes on along the minus strand of NZ_JBSHBW010000001.1, from coordinate 214,071 downwards.
CCCAGGACCCGCGGGTCGCCCGCGGGTTCCTCGGGCTGGACGAGATGGTCGTCGTCCTGCCCGCCGGCCATCCGCAGGCCGGGCCGGGCCCGGTGCCCATGCGGGCGCTGGCCGACCAGATCTGGGTCGAGGACAACGACGGCTCGGAGGCCCTGCTGCGCCGGCACGCCGCCCGCGCCGGAGTCAGCCCGCGCATCGACCTCGCCGCGGCCGATCTGCCCGGCAAGCTGGCCCTGGTCGCGACCGGTCACGCCATCGCGCTGATACCCGGGGTGCTGAGGCGCGCGCTGCGGGCCGACGTCACGACGGTGGCCCTGGCCGATCCCCCGACCCGCGGCATCTACACGCTCACCCCGCGCCGGGACCCGCACCCCTGGGCCGCGCCCCTGCTCGACCAGCTCGCGGCGGCCTTCGCACCGGGCGGCCGGGCGGGTCCTCAGAGCACCTGACCCGGGTCGCTACCCCAGCGTCCTGCCGAACCCGGCGGCCAGCGGCATCCGCAGCCCCAGCGGCGGCGGCGCGGCGAACGCGTCCACCACCGGCCGTGCGTACGCGTGCGAGAACAGCGCGCCCCGTACGAAGTCCGATGCCAGCGCCACCACTTCGGACCGGTGCTGGCGCAACGAGTGCCCGTCGGAGTGGACTTCGAAGCGGCAGGTGTCGCGGTTGGTCTTCTTGGCGCGTTCCGCGAGCCGGTAGGAGAGTTCGGGGTCGCAGCGTGCGTCCGTGGTGCCGTGGACGAGGAGGACCTGGCGGCCCACCAGCTGCTTCACCGGTTCGGGTTCGGCGGCCACGGCGTCGTCGGGCAGCCACGGGGCGACCGCCAGGACCGAGGTGACCGCGGAGTGGCCCGCCGCGTGCAGGGCCGCCCGGCCGCCCATCCCGTGGCCCGCCAGACAGACCGGGACGTCGCCGTACCGCCGCAGCGCCTCGTCCACGGCCCAGGACGCGTCCTCGGCGAGGTGCGCGTCCGTGCCGTTCCAGCCGCGGAAGCGGTAGCGGACGACATGGGCCGCGAGCCCGTCGCCGCGGCCCGCGCGGGCCAGTCTGCGGGCGGGCGGGCGCAGGGAGACGTACGGGAGGGGCGAGGAGCGGCGCGTGGAGACCGGGTCGCCGTCGGGGAGCAGCAGGACCACACCGCTGACCGCGGACGGTGTCCCGCCTGCCCCAACTGCCGGTCCCAGCCTGGCCTCCGGCGGGGCGGGTGCTTGCTGTGCCATAACGGAACAGTCTCAGAAGCGGAGGTGTACTCCACCCTTCCGAACGGTCACTGTTACATATCGGCGGGGAGCGTTCTACGCGCGTAGGGGCTAAAGTGCCCAGATGACGAGCCAGACCACACAATCGCCCACCACGGATCAGATCGGCCGAGCCCCGAAGGTGCTCCTCCACGATCACCTCGACGGGGGCCTGCGCCCCGGCACGATCATCGAGCTCGCCCGCGCGACCGGCTACACGGCCCTCCCCGAGACGGACGCCGACAAGCTCGGCATCTGGTTCCGCGAAGCGGCCGACTCCGGTTCCCTGGAGCGCTATCTGGAGACCTTCGCGCACACCTGCGCCGTCATGCAGACCCGCGAGGCGCTGGTGCGGGTCGCCGCCGAGTGCGCCGAGGACCTCGCCAAGGACGGCGTCGTGTACGCCGAGATCAGGTACGCCCCCGAGCAGCACCTGGAAGGCGGTCTCACCCTCGAAGAGGTCGTGGAGGCCGTCAACGAGGGGTTCCGCGAGGGCGAGCGGCTGGCCAGGGAGAACGGCGACCGGATCCGGGTCGGCGCCCTGCTCACCGCGATGCGGCACGCGGCCCGTGCCCTGGAGATCGCCGAACTCGCCAACAGCTACCGGGACCTGGGCGTCGTCGGCTTCGACATCGCGGGCGCGGAGGCGGGCTTCCCGCCCACCCGGCACCTGGACGCCTTCGAGTATCTGAAGCGGGAGAACAACCACTTCACGATCCACGCCGGTGAGGCCTTCGGGCTGCCGTCGATCTGGCAGGCGCTCCAGTGGTGCGGAGCCGACCGGCTCGGGCACGGGGTGCGGATCATCGACGACATCGAGGTCGCCGACGACGGCACCGTGCAGCTGGGGCGGCTGGCCTCCTACGTACGGGACAAGCGGATCCCGCTGGAGATGTGCCCCACGTCGAACCTGCAGACCGGGGCCGCCGACTCGTACGCCGGGCACCCCATCGGGCTGCTGCGGAAGCTGCACTTCCGGGCGACGGTCAACACGGACAACCGGCTGATGTCGGGCACCACCATGAGCCGCGAGTTCGAGCACCTGGTCGACGCGTTCGGCTACACGCTCGACGACATGCAGTGGTTCACAGTCAATGCGATGAAATCCGCATTCATTCCTTTCGATGAACGTCTCGCCATGATCAACGACGTCATCAAGCCGGGATACGCGGAGTTGAAGGCCGAGTGGCTCTTCCGTCAGACCGCTGTGACCAGTGGTTCCGCGGCCGGGGCGCGCTGACCCTCCCCTCGCGGGGCGGCCGGGATGAACCCTTTCCGGCCGCCCCGCCGCGTTTGCGGGCGGCGGTGACGGCTGGCTACCTTGCGTAGCCGCTCAATTCCCCTCCCCCCGCAAGGACGTTTTCCTCATGAAGCAGTCTGCCGCCAAGACCCTCGGTGTCGCCGTTCTCGGTGCCGCCTTCGCCGCGGTCGCCGCAGGTTCCGCCTCCGCCGCCGTCGTCCCGGCCACCCCGGACGTCACGGGCACGCTCGGTACGGTCACCAGCACACTCCCGCTGAACGCCGTCACCTCGAAGATCCCGGCCGGCAAGAACAACTCCGTACAGTCCGGGCGGCACGCGGTCGGCGGTGCGAAGCGCGCGCTCAAGGGCGGCAGCGGGGCCCAGGGCAACAAGGGCCTGCTCGGTGGCCTGCCGACCGGGACCGTGACGGACGCGGTGAGCGGCATCGGCCAGTGATCTCCGGCTGACTTTCCCGGCGCGGCCGGGGACGGTCCGCGCGAAGACGGGGCGCACACCCCTCCCCAGGGTGCGCGCCCCGTCCGTCGTGTGCGGGTGGGCGGTGTGCCGTACTACCAGGCGGCCGACGGCGACTTCTCGCCCGGCACCAGGATCCACAGCGCCAGATAGAGCAGGAACTGCGGCCCCGGCAGCAGACAGGAGACCAGGAAGATCACACGCATCGTGGTCGCAGAGGTACCAAAGCGCCGTGCCAGCGCTGCGCACACTCCGCCGAGGACGCGGCCTTCACGGGGGCGGACAAGTGCGGACATGTGGGGCTCCTTCGCGAAGCGTCGCGGGAGCGGTTCCGTTGCGCTCCCTGTATATCCATCATGACGCGCGGCGGTGGTACAGAGCATCGCTCCACGGGGCGATCCCGACCCTGGGAATCGTCGGGGTAGCCCCCTGGAGGGTGTCATCCCGGAGGACGGCGGTCCGCTCCGCCCGCTCCGCCCCCCTGCGCCGCAGCCGGTACCGCACGGCGGGCACCACGAGCACATGCGCCACCGCGACCCCCACCGTGTTCAGCAGCACCGAGTCCACATCGACCACCTGGCCGGGCACCCCGGTCTGCAACAGCTCGATGGCCAGCGAGATCAGCGCACCCGCCGCGACCGTACGGGCCAGCGAGGCCCAGGGCGAGACCCGCAGCCGCCCGCCGGCCAGCGGCAGCAGCACCCCCAGCGGGGCGAGCAGCAGCAGCGCCTCACCGATCCGGCGGGTGGCCTCCAGGGCGCCCAGGTCCAGATCCGCCCTGATCCCGGCGAACGGGGTGAAGTTCGAAGCGGTCACCCACATCACATCCAGCGGGCGCAGGGTCAGCCAGCCGACAACGAGAAGATGCGCGGCGAGGAGCAGAACCCCCACGACGCGAGAACGGATGACGGAGCGACCGCCCCTACCTTGACCCACGCCCCACAAGACGCGGTGAGCGGTGGCATCGGTTCCGCCGACTTTGTCACCGTGCCGTCACCGAATTTCCACCAGGCCCCCACGACAGCCCGCCCTTCCGGTCATCCGGCTCCAGAGCCGCCGCCCTTCCGGCCATCCGCCCTTCCGGTCGGGGCGGGGCGCACTACCGGCGTACGTCCCCCAGCTCCGGGTCGGCGTCCGGCCGGGTCTTCAGCTGCTGGGTGCAGGAGTACGCGCGCGGCGGGTCGCCCTCCGGGCCGCCGAGCACCACCGAGCCGTCCGTCTCGGCCGCCGCGCTCTCCGCGTACGTACACACGATCTGGGCCAGCGCGTTGGCCGGCAGGTCCGCGGGCTCGCGGCTCAGCCGCAGTGTGCCGGCGGGGTCGCCCTTGCGTCCCGCACCCACCGAGAGGGAGCCCCGCACATCGGTGCTGAACCCGGCCGCCCGCTCGGACGCGCTGGGCTTCGCGCGCAGTTCGTCGAGGAGCTTTCCGGCCACCCGTACCCCGTCCGAGAGCGTGCGTCCCTCGGCTATCTGCACCGTACGGTCGACGGGGACCAGCCGGCTCCCGCAGACCAGGTAGACCCGGACCGGGATGCCCTGGGGCTCCTGGGAGGCGCCGTCGTCCGCGGGGAGGTCGCACGGCACCCGCGACGGCGCGGCCCCTGCGTCCACCGGTACGGAAGTGTTCCGGATGCCGCACCCGGCCGCCAGCGCGCACAGTGCGGCGAGGCCCACCGCTGTCGCCGCGGCTCTCGAAGGCCCGGCCCTCATGAGTCGCCGCCTTCCTGACCGTCCCCGGCCGGGTCCACCGGCTCGCGCGGCAGCCGCAGCGCGAACACCGCGCCGCCGTCCGGTGCGTTCGCCGCGGTGATGTCACCGCCGTGGATGTGCGCGTTCTCCATCGCGATGGAGAGGCCGAGACCGCTGCCCTCGGAGCGGGGCCGGGACGCGCTCGCCTTGTAGAAGCGGTCGAAGACGTGCGGGAGCACCTCTTCGGGGATGCCGGGGCCGTTGTCCCGTACCGCGATGACCAGTTCGCCGCCCTCGATCCGTACCGAGACCCGGACCGGCGAGCCGCCGTGCTTCAGCGCGTTACCGATCAGGTTCGCCAGGATCACGTCGAGGCGGCGCGGGTCGAGCCGCACCATGATGCCGCGGTCCGCGTCCAGCTCCACCGCGTCGAGCCAGGCGCGGGCATCGATGCAGGCGGTGATCTGGTCGGCGATGTCGACATCGTCCAGCACCAGCCGGGCCGTGCCCGCGTCGAAGCGGGTGACCTCCATCAGGTTCTCCACCAGCGTGTTCAGCCTGCGGGTCTCGCTCACCACCAGCTGCACGGCGGGCGCGATCATCGGATCGAGGCTCTCCGCCTCCTCCTCCAGGACCTCCGATACCGCGGTGATCGCGGTCAGCGGGGTCCGCAGCTCGTGCGACATGTCGGCGACGAAGCGGCGGCTCGCCTCCTCCCGCTCGCTCATGTTGCTGACCTTCTTCTCCAGCGCCGCCGCCGTCTTGTTGAAGGTCCTGGACAGCTCGGCCAGCTCATCGGTGCCGGAGACCCTGAGCCGGGTGTCGAGCTTGCCCTCGCCGAGCCGCCGCGCCGCCTCGCCGAGGCGCTGCACGGGCCGCAGCACCGTCGTCGCTGCGGCCTGGGCGAGCAGCGCCGAGCCGATCAGCGCCAGCGCGGTGGCGATCGCCAGCGACCAGGCGAGCGAGCTGAGGTCCTGCCGCTCCTGGTCGAGCGAGGTGAGCATGTAGCCGGTGGGGCCGCCTCCGGTGACCTTCGCGCCACCGACCAGGTACGGCGTCCCGTGCAGCGTGACGCGCTGCCAGAAGAGGTGGTAGGCGGAGTGCTGGTCCGAGCCGACCTTCTGCTGCTTGGCCACCGCCTCCTGGAGCCGGTGCGGTACGTCGGAGAGCGTGAAGGCGTCCAGGTCGGAGTAGCCGATGACGGGTTTGCCCTTGGCCCGCTCGCCGACGAGCAGCACGCTGTAGCCGGGGTTGCTGGACGCGGCCATCCGCGCCGCCGTCGTCTGCAGCTCGTTCTGCGTCGGCTGCACCGGCAGCGAGGCGGCCCGGTTCTGCATCTCCTGCCGGAAGTCCTTGAGCGCCGAGTCCTGCGTACGCGTCAGCACCGCCTCGCGGTTGAGCCAGTACGCGATACCGGAGGCGGAGACGGCGGCCGTGAGGGCCACCAGGGCGAAGACGACGACGAGGCGCAGCCGCAGGCTGGTCAGGCGCAGCCCGTGGAAGGACAGACGGGTCACTGAGGCGTGTCCAGCCGGTAGCCGACACCGCGGACCGTACGGATCAGGGTCGGCGAGGACGGCACGTCCTCCACCTTCGCCCGCAGCCGCTGCACACAGGCGTCGACCAGCCGGGAGTCCCCGAGGTAGTCGTGCTCCCAGACCAGCCGCAGCAGCTGCTGGCGGGAGAGCGCCTGTCCTGGCCTGCGGCTCAGTTCGAGGAGCAGCCGCAGCTCGGTCGGGGTGAGCTGGAGATCCTCGCCGTTCTTCGTCACGGTCATCGCCGAGCGGTCGATGACGAGACTCCCGAACGCGGCGGAGTCGGTGGACTCGCGCTCCCCGCGGCGCAGCACGGCACGGATCCGGGCGTCGAGCACCCGGCCCTGCACCGGTTTGACCACGTAGTCGTCGGCCCCGGACTCAAGCCCGACGACCACGTCGATGTCGTCGTTGCGCGCGGTCAGCAGGATGATCGGCAACTGGTCGGTGCGTCTGATCCGCCGGCACACCTCGAATCCGTCGATTCCGGGCAGCATCACATCCAGCACGATCAGATCGGGCCGCTGGTCACGCAGCAGCTGGAGACCGTCCTCGCCGGTGGCGGCTGTGGCCACCCGGTGCCCCTGGCGTGACAGAGACAGCTCAAGAGCCGTACGGATGGCGTCGTCGTCCTCGATCAGCAACAGGAAAGGCACGGAGGTCATTCTGGCCCATGGGACAGGGGAGTTCGACCTCCGGAGGGGTTGCGGGCGCTCCTGTGACTCTGTGTGGAGGTTCCCGTCACCGGGCGGCAGGCGGTACGGGACCGGCCTTCCGTCGCCTCTGCTGTCACTCGGATCACGTCCTGCCCCACCCCTTGTAACGCGCCTGTGACAGTCGGCAGACACCGCCATGAAACTGCGGAGGCAAGCTCTTCACCAACAGACCGAAGCACGACTCCACGGCGGGGGGCGCGAGATGAACACACTGCACAGCAACAACTCCGGCGCAGTAATCACGCGGCTCCACGACGTGGTGACCGCACGCAACACCGAGAAGTCCGGTGCCGCGGGAGGGCGGGGGTGCTCTCGTGGCACCGGGCGTCAGCATCCGTCGTACATGACGGTCGTTGACGCACCGGCGGCGGTCGCCAAGGCGGCCGTACCGAACCAGGCGGCGGCGCACGGGGAGACAGCGGGGGAGCGGCCCTCCGCGTCGGAGGCGGAGTTCACCGCCTACGTGCAGGAACGCCGCGCCTCCCTGTACGCCACCGCCTATCACCTGACAGGTGACCGCTTCGAGGCCGAGGACCTGCTCCAGAGCGCGCTCTTCTCCACGTACCGCGCCTGGGACCGGATCAGCGACAAGGCGGCGGTCGGCGGGTATCTGCGCCGGACCATGACCAATCTGCACATCAGCGCCTGGCGCCGGCGCAAGCTCAACGAGTACCCGACCGAGCAGCTCCCGGAGACGGTGGGCGACACGGACGCGATGCGCGGCACCGAGCTGCGCGCGGTGCTCTGGCAGGCGCTGGCCGGGCTGCCCGAGACGCAGCGCACGATGCTGGTGCTGCGTTACTACGAGGGCCGTACGGATCCCGAGATCGCGGAGATTCTCGACATCAGTGTCGGCACGGTGAAGTCCAGCATCTGGCGCTCCCTGCGCCGGCTGCGCGAGGACGACGTCCTCAGCTTCGGCCGTGACGAGCAGGAGTCCTTCGGCGAGCTCGTCGCCTGAAGGGCCGGGGGGCCGGGGGAGGGACCGCTGTTCCGGGGGGAGACAGCGGGTACGACGGGGGCGGGGGCCCCGGGGGAGAGCACGGGGGGCAACGGGGGTACGGGGGAAGACACGGGGGAGCACGGGGGAAGCGGAACGGGGCTGGACAGGCCGGGGGGGGCTTGTCCAGCCCCGCTCCCGTGTCCGCGGTGTCCGTGTCCGGTGTCCGTGTCCGCGGAGCTACATCTGATCGAGGAGCTTCTTGATGAATCTGCCGGCGTCCTGCGGCGGGTCCGCCTCGGTGACCAGGCGGTCCATGATGAGCGAGTACTGGTCGATCTCCTCCTGCTTGTCGAGGTAGACCGCGCCCGTCAGCTGTTCCAGATAGACCTTGTCCGGCAGGTCCGGTTCGTTGAACCGCAGGATGGTGATGGGGGTGCCGGCCGCCGCCATCGCGCCCACGCTGAACGGGGCGATCTGCAGCGTGACATTGGGCAGTTCGGCCACCTCCATGAGGTATTCGAGCTGCCCGCGCACCACTTCGGCCCCGCCGAAGGGGCGGCGCAGGACGGCCTCGTCCACGACCGCCCACAGAGTGGGAGCCTCCGGCCGGGTGAGCAGCTTCTGGCGCTCCATGCGCAGTTCGACCAGCCGGTCCACCCTGGATTCCGGCGCGCTCGGGTAGCCGAGGCGGGTGACGACCCGGGCGTACGCGGGTGTCTGGAGCAGGCCGGGCAGGAACTGGACCTCGTAGGTACGGATGAGGGACGCGGCCTCCTCCAGGCCGACGTGCATCTCGAACCAGCTCTCCAGCACGTCGTTGTACCGGTGCCACCAGCCCGGCAGGTTGGCCTGCCGCGTCATCTCCAGGTAGTCGGCCCGCGATTCCTCGTCCAGTACCCGGTAGAGGGTCAGCAGGTCGATGACATCGCGCTGTTTGAAGCCGACCTGACCGCGTTCGAGCCGGGTGATCTTGGCGTCCGACGCCCGGATCGCCCGGCCCGCGTCCACCCGCGAGACATCGCGGTCCTGCCGGAGCCTGCGCAGCCGCGCCCCCAGCAGGATGCGCAGCGCCGTCGGCCCGATGTGCTGGTGGTCCAGGTACCGCCTTATGGAAAGCTGTTCACTGCTCGGCCGCTGTATGGCGGTCATGCCAACTCCCGTGAGGCGACTGGACGGACACGAAGAGTGCCAGTGTTCCATCCGACCCCGGGGTGCGTACAGCAGGACGGTGCCCGGCGCTACCGGGGGCCTCAGGCGGAGAGGCCGTCGAACTCCCCGTCCTTGGCCCCGGCGAGGAACGCGGCGATCTCCGCACGCGTGTAGACCAGCGCCGGACCCTGCGGATGGCGGGAGTTGCGCATCGCGACGCTGCCGTCGGGGAGGGCGGCGACCTCCACGCAGTTGCCTCCGGGGGCGCTGTGCCGACTCTTCCTCCAGTTTGCATTTTTGATCAGGTCGGACCGGGTTCCGTTCTCGATCTGTCGCATTTTGACCACTCCTCGTTACGGTGCGCACGTCTGACCAGGCATCATGCATATGCAATTGCAGCTGCACTTGCCGGAGCAATTGCGTCAGCCGGAACTGTAATTGCAGATGCAGTTGCGGCACCATCCCTCGGGGAGGGATAGTGGGCGGCGATCAACCGCTCGTGACGTCTGGCTGCTCCTCGGAGATCGCGATGACATCCCGCTCGACCGGACCAACAGGTGCCTTACCCGGGCCCACCGTCCACCGACTGCTGGGCCGTGCGTTGCGCGACGCCTTCCGGCACGAGGAGACGGATGCCACATCCGTCCGCTTCACGGCCTGCGCGCTGCCGGCCGGCGGCCAGGCGGTCGGCGAGGGCCGCCGGTTCACCGGATCCCTGCTCCACGACTGGGCGTTGAGCCCGCTCGTCGACAACGCGGCGCTCATCGTCTCCGAACTCCTCAGCAACGCACTGCGGTACGGAATGGGGGCACTCCCGGCCTGGTCCGCACCCGGCCAGGCGGTCTGGCTGGGCATGCTGCGCAGGCGCGGGACGGTGCTGTTCGCGGTCTGCGACCCGAGCACGGCCGTTCCGCGGCTCAAGGAGCCGGACTTCCTGGCCCAGTCGGGCCGTGGTCTGCACATCATCGACTGCCTCAGCGAGACCTGGGGCTGGACCACCCCCGACATCGACGGGAAGGCGGTCTGGGCCGCGGTCTCGTGCCCGGCCGGGTCCAGAGGTCCCGACAGCAGGTCGGCCGACATGTACGCGGCGGCCGACCCGTGGCCGGTACCCGCCGCGGTACCCGTCGCCGTACGGCGAACCGTCTAGGCTCGGGCGGGAGTTGGCTTCGCGGCAGCGGGAGCTTCGCCGTACAAGAGCTTCGCAGTACGAGAGTGGGGAACCCGATGGGTGATGTGCCGGGGTGGATCACGGAGGCGGACGGACGGGCGCCCGTCGACCTGCGGACGGACCGGCCGCACCCCGCGCGCGTCTACGACGTCCTGCTGGGCGGCAAGACCAACTACGCGGCGGACCGTGCCATGGCCGACCAGGTGCTCGTGAACCTGCCGTCCGCGCGGCCGACGGCCCTGGCCAACCGGACCTTCATGCACCGGGCGACGCGGTATCTGGCCGCGGAGGCCGGTGTCCGGCAGTTCCTGGACATCGGCACCGGCATACCCACGTCACCCAATCTGCACGAGGTCGCACAGGGCGTGGCCCCGGACAGCCGGGTGGTGTACGTGGACAACGACCCGATCGTGCTGGCGCATTCACGGGCGCTGCACGTCGGCCACCCCTCTGGGCGCACGGCCTATCTGGACGCCGACGCGGCCGACCCGGAGGCCGTACTCGCCTCCCCCGCGCTGCACGAGACGCTGGACCTCGGCAGGCCGGTGGCGCTGAGCATGTGTCTGCTGCTGCACTGGCTGCCCGCGGACTCCGACCCGTACGCGGTGGTGCGGCGGCTGACCCGGGAGCTGGCGCCGGGCAGTCATGTGGTGATCACCCATCTCGCGCGCGACCTCGACCGGGCCGGATCCGGCGCTCTTGAGGCGGACTTCAGGGCGTCGGGGTCGCATCTGAAGGCCCGTACCAAGGACGAGGTGGCCCGCTTCTTCGACGGCATGACCCTGGTCGAGCCGGGCATTGTCGTGCCGGACCAGTGGCGGCCGGAACCGGAGGAGGAAGGGGAAGGGGGCGGCGGCCCGGGCGCGGAGACCGGCACGGCGGATCGCCTCCTGACCGTGGTCGGCACGTCCGACGGCGGAGGTGCCGGTGGCGGGGCGGCCGGTGGGGTCGACGGTGCCGCGGGCGATTACGGCAAGGTCCCGGTCTGGGTGGGCGTCGCCATCAAGGAGAGCTGACCGCAGGGCTGTTACGGGTCCGGGCGGGCCGGAGGGGGCCGCGCTGGTTCACAGCCGGGCCACGCGGGTCGGCGGGGGAGCGCAGCCCGGACCGCAGCCGGGCCGGACCGGCCGGTGGCAGAACCGGCCGGTGGGGAAACTGGCCGATGTGGGATTCGGCCGGTGGGGGATCCGGTCGGCTGGGAGCGCCGCTCGGACCTGCCGGTCCCCTGCCGCTCAGACCTGCCGGGCGGCAGGGGACGGCCGGGCCGCATCCGCCTGCCGGGCGGCCGGACCCGTGGCCCCGGACGGCGCACCGGCCGCCGCCAGCCGGCCCAACGCCTCCCGCTTGTCGCACGGGTACGCGCCCAGACCCGTCTGCCGTGCCACGATGCCCCGTTCGGCCCGCATCAGCCGCCACCCCCGCCGCAGCAGGAACGGAACGGACTTCCGCCCCTCGCGCAGATCCCGCATCAGCCGCCGCCGGAACGTGGTGGAGGGCCGCCCGCGCAGACAGAGCGCGTCCGCCAGCAGACCCAGCTCCTCGCACCGCCGCACGATGTCGGCGGCGAAGATGCCTTCCGCGATGAAGACGGCCGCCGGGCCGATGTCCAGGGCCTCGTGGCCGGTGCGGGCACTGGCGGCGATGTCGTACACCGGCACGGTCGTACGGCCGGTCCGGCACAGCTCCTGGACCGCGGTGACCGCCGCGTCCGCGTCCCAGGACAGCGGTGAGTCCCAGTCGATGTCGGGGCTGCCGGGGACCTGCGGCAGTGTCGGGTCGCCTGCCTCCTTGTAGAAGTCGTCCAGGCGCAGCACGGGCAGGTCCGCGCGCTCCGCGAGAGACGACTTGCCGGATCCGGAGGGGCCCGCGAGCAGGACGACGCGGGCCGGTATGGGCTGGGAGGAACTCACGGGAGGACATTCTCCCGCATCGGGCGGTCCTGACCACTCCCAGGAGTGAGGTTGTCGCGGTCTTTGGAGCGGACAGCGCTCAGCAACTACTCTTTGTGCGCATCCGCTTACTCTGCGAGTCAGGAATCCCATGGCAACACATGCAGCTCCCTCACCCCGGCGGAACTCCCTGCTCCGTATCGGTCTCACCGTCACCGTGGCCGGGGCGGCGCTCGGTATGGGCGGTGCGGCCGCCCAGGCCGCCACGCCTGCGGCCACCCCTTTGAGCGGCCCCACCGCGGCCCTCGGCAGCCTCGGTCCTTCGCCGGTCCGCGTCCTGACCGGTGCGCTCGGGTACGCCACCGCGCCGGTGACCAGCCTCCAGCTCGACCCGCTGGCCAAGACCGGGGTCGACCCGCTCGACAACGCGGTCGGCACCCAGGTCGCCGACTTCAAGCCGGTCTCCACGGCCCTGCTCACCTCTCCGCTGACCAGCGGCGGTGCGCTCAAGGACCTGCTGCCCGGCCGCTGAAGGGGCGGAGGGGCGGCCCGTGGGCCGCGTACCGGAGGGTTCCGGGTACGGGCAGGGCCCGCGCACCGGAAGGTTCCGCGTACCGGAGAATCCCGCACACCCGGCAGGCCCGCGTACGGGAGAGGCCCCGCCGCCGCAGAACTCGGCGTTCCGCGGCGGCGGGGCCTCCGTACCGCTGCCCCCTACCGGCTCAGTACGACGAGCCCGATACGCCCAGCGCGCCCGTCGGGTGCCAGACCGTCTTCGTCTCCAGGAACGCCGTGAGCCGCTCCGTGCCGGGCGTGGCCGAGAAGTCCACAGCCTGTGGACGCAGCACCCGCTTGAGGTTGTCCGCAGCCGCGATCTCCAGTTCGCGTGCCAGATCGGTGTCCGCACCTGCCAGGTCGATGGCGTTGACGTCCTGGTGCGCGGCGAGCGGTGCGGCGATCTCCGCCGTCCGCCCGGACAGCACATTGACCACCCCGCCCGGCACGTCCGATGTCGCCAGGACCTCGCCGAGCGAGAGCGCGGGCAGCGGGGACTTCTCGGATGCGATGACGACCGCGGTGTTCCCGGTCGCGATGACCGGCGCGACGACCGACACCAGGCCGAGGAACGACGACTCCTGCGGGGCGAGCACCGCCACCACGCCGGTCGGCTCCGGGGTCGACAGATTGAAGAACGGCCCCGCGACCGGGTTCGCCCCGCCCGTGATCTGGCCGATCTTGTCGGTCCACCCCGCGTACCAGACCCAGCGGTCGACCGCCGCGTCCACCACGGCGCCCGCCTTCGACTTCGAGATGCCGTCGGCGTCCGCCACTTCGCGTACGAACTGGTCCCGGCGGCCCTCCAGCATCTCGGCCACCCGGTAGAGGACCTGGCCCCTGTTGTACGCGGTCGCGCCCGACCAGCCGCCGAACGCCTTGCGCGCGGCGACGACCGCGTCCCTGGCGTCCTTGCGGGAGGACTTCGGGGCGTTGGCCAGCCAGTTGCCCTTGGGGTCGGTCACCTCGTACACGCGCCCGCTTTCGGAGCGGGGGAACTTGCCCCCGACGTACAGCTTGTAGGTCTTGAAGACGCTCAGCCGGTTCTGCTGCTCGGTGCTCATCAGCGCTTGCCCTCCGGGCTCGACGGGGCGAGGTACGCCTCCAGGCCGTGCCGGCCGCCCTCGCGGCCGTAGCCCGATTCCTTGTAGCCGCCGAAGGGCGAGGTCGGATCGAACTTGTTGAACGTGTTGGCCCACACCACACCGGCCCGGAGCCTGTTCGCGACCGCGAGGATGCGCGAACCCTTCTCCGTCCAGATACCGGCGGACAGGCCGTACTGCGTGTTGTTGGCCTTGGCGACGGCCTCGTCGGGCGTACGGAACGACAGCACCGACAGGACCGGGCCGAAGATCTCGTCGCGGGCGACGGTGTGCGCCTGCGTGACGCCGGTGAAGAGCGTCGGCGCGAACCAGTAGCCGGACGTGGGGAGTTCGCACGCGGGCGACCAGCGCTCGGCGCCCTCCGCCTCGCCGGTCTCCACGAGCTTCTGGATACGGGCCAGCTGCTCGGCCGAGTTGATCGCACCGATGTCGGTGTTCTTGTCGAGCGGGTCGCCGAGGCGCAGGGTGGCGAGCCGCCGCTTCAGCGCGTCGAGCACCTCCTCCTGCACCGACTCCTGGACCAGCAGCCGCGAGCCCGCGCAGCAGACCTGGCCCTGGTTGAAGAAGATGCCGGTGACGATGCCCTCGACGGCCTGGTCGACGGGCGCGTCGTCGAAGACGATGTTCGCGCCCTTGCCGCCCAGCTCCAGGGTGACCTTCTTGTCGGTCCCCGCGACGGAGCGGGCGATGGCCTTGCCGACGGCGGTGGAGCCGGTGAAGGCCACCTTGTCGACGTCCGGGTGCCCGACGAGTGCGGCGCCCGCGTCCCCGTAACCGGGGAGGATGTTGACGACGCCCTTCGGCAGGCCCGCCTGGCGGCAGATGTCCGCGAAGAACAGCGCGCTCAGCGGGGTCGTCTCGGCCGGCTTGAGCACCACGGTGTTGCCGGTGGCGAGCGCCGGGGCGATCTTCCAGGCGAGCATGAGGAGTGGGAAGTTCCACGGGATGACCTGGCCCGCGACGCCCAGCGGCCGGGGATTCGCACCGAAGCCCGCGTGGTCGAGCTTGTCGGCCCAGCCCGCGTAGTAGAAGAAGTGCGCGGCGACCAGCGGGAGGTCCGCGTCGCGGGTCTCCTTGATCGGCTTGCCGTTGTCCAGGGTCTCCAGGACGGCCAGCTCGCGCGAGCGCTCCTGGATGATCCGGGCGATACGGAAGAGGTACTTGGCGCGCTCGGAGCCGGGCAGCGCCGACCACTTCACGAACGCCTTGCGGGCCGCCTGCACGGCGCGGTCCACATCGGCGGTGCCCGCGCGGGCGACCTCGGAGAGGACCTCCTCGGTGGACGGGCTGACCGTCTTGAAGACCTTGCCGTCCGCCGACTCGGTGAACTCGCCGTCGATGAAGAGCCCGTAGGAGGGGGCGATGTCGACGACGGAACGCGACTCGGGGGCCGGTGCGTACTCGAATGCGGATGACAGAGCCGCGGATGAGAGTGTCATGGTGATTCAGTCCACCGTCACGTAGTCGGGACCGGAGTAGCGGCCGGTGCTGAGCTTCTGACGCTGCATCAGCAGATCGTTCAGCAGGCTGGAGGCGCCGAAGCGGAACCAGTGGCTGTCCAGCCAGTCGGCTCCCGCGGTCTCGTTGACCAGCACCAGGAACTTGATCGCGTCCTTGGTGGAGCGGATCCCGCCCGCGGGCTTCACCCCGACCTGGACGCCGGTCTGCGCGCGGAAGTCGCGGACCGCCTCCAGCATCAGCAGGGTGTTGGCGGGGGTGGCGTTCACCGCGACCTTGCCGGTCGAGGTCTTGATGAAGTCCGCGCCCGCCATCATGCCGATCCAGGAGGCCCGGCGCATGTTGTCGTACGTGGACAGCTCACCGGTCTCGAAGATCACCTTCAGCCGGGCGTCCGTGCCCCCGGGGCGTGCGCACTCGGCCTTGACGGCCTGGATCTCCTCGAACACCGAGAGATAGCGGCCGGAGAGGAACGCGCCCCGGTCGATCACCATATCGATCTCGTCGGCCCCCGACGCGACGGCGTCCCGCACATCGGCGAGCTTGACCGGCAGCGCGGCCCGGCCGGCCGGGAAGGCGGTGGCGACGGACGCGACCTTGACGTCCGCACCGTTCAGCGCGGCCTTCGCGGTGGCGGCCATGTCCGGGTAGACGCAGACGGCGGCCGTCATCGGGGTCGTACGGTCGGTCGGGTCGGGGTGGACGGCCTTGGCGGCGAGCGCCCGGACCTTGCCCGGCGTATCGGCGCCTTCCAGCGTCGTCAAGTCGATCATCGAGATGGCCAGGTCGATGGCGTACGCCTTCGCCGTGGTCTTGATCGAACGGGTGCCGAGGGCTGCGGCGCGCGCTTCGAGGCCGACGGCGTCGACGCCGGGCAGCCCGTGCAGGAAGCGGCGCAGCGCGCTGTCGGATGCGGTCACGTCGGCGAGACCGGCGGCGGATGCGGCGTCTCCCGGGCGGGAGGCAGCTCCTTCGCCGGGGGCGCCGGGGGAGGGGGCGGTGGTGGGCATGGTCACCAGGGGAGCATATCTACGCGCGTAGCGACCTGTACAGGGGGAGGCCGCTGTCGTACTGGACACGGCGTGCGGTGGCGGGGTGGCGGAAGTTCCGGGGTCCGGTTCCGTCGGCCGGGCCCCGGGGTCCCGGAGGCGGTCGGTGTCGGTGCCGGGGCGGCCATGACCGTACGGCGACCGGGCCGCGACCCCAAGGCGACCGGACCGCGACCGTACGGCGTCACGATGCGAGCGAGGCCCGGCCCCGGACGGCCGGGCCGGGCGGACGGTCACACGGTCGGGCTTCCGGGGGTGCGGGCGGTCCGGCGCAGGGTCCGGCGTACGGCCTTGCGGAGCCAGTGGTGGGCCCCGTCGGCTCCGTGCCGGGGATGCCACGCCATGCCCACGGTCAGCGGGGGCAGCGCCAGGGGGATGTCGAGGAGGCGCAGCCCGAGTGCGGTGGCGTGGTCGGTGAGAGGGGAGGGGGCGGCGCCGGGCGGCGCGGCCGGTACGAGACAGACGATGTCGCTGCGGATGGCGAGAGCCATCGCGTCCAGATGGCCGGGGAGGGTGACGCTGACCCGCCGGTGGAGGTTCTGCTCGGCGAGTGCGGTGTCCAGGGGGCCGGTGAACCGGCCACGGCGGCTCACCGCGACATGGTCGGCGGCGGCGAGCCGGGCCGGGGTGAGCGGCCCTTCGGTGAGCGGGTGTCCGGGCCGGACGGCCGCCATCATGCGCAGGCCGGCCAGCTCTTCGACCCGGGTCTCGGGGTCCACATGGTCGATGGATCCGATCTCCAGGTCGACCCGGCCGTCGCGCAGGGCGGTTCCGGCCTCCAGCTCCTCGGCCCGGAACCGGAACGAGACCCCCGGTGCCTCCTCCTTGGCCAGCCGCAGCAGCCCGGGTGCCAGTGCCGCGCCGATCAGGTCGGCGGCCTGGACGGTGAAGGTGGAGCGCAGGCCGGCGGGGTCGACGGCCGCGCCGGGGCTGAGCAGCGCTCTGAGGCTGCCCACCACCGCTGCGGCTTCGTCGCGCAGGGCCTGGGCGCGCGGGGTGGGGACCATGGTCTGCCCGGCCCGGACCAGGAGGGGGTCCTGGAGGATACGGCGCAGCCGGGCGAGGGTGCGGCTCATGGCGGCGGGCGAGGTGTGCAGCCGGGCGGCGGCGCGGGTGACGCTGTGCTCGGCCAGCAGGGCGTCAAGGGCGAGGGCGAGGTTGGCGTCGAGGACCGGATCGGGGCTGCTCACCAGGGTTATTCCATTTCCGTCAATGATTGCGTGCTGAAGTTCCCATTGTGGCAACACCGCTCTCCTTCGCAGGATGGGGGTGTCCCCGCTCCTTCACCGGACGGGGTCCCACTCCCGTACGACCAGCGAGGTTTTCATGATCGTCATTACCGCTCCCACCGGGAACATCGGCCGTTCCCTGCTCTCCCGGCTCCTGGAGTCCGCCCCCGCCGCGGGCGAGGAGCTGCGTGTGATCGTGCGCGACCCCGCCCGGCTGCCGGAGGCGGTGCGCGGACGCGTGGACGTGGTCACCGGCTCCCACGGGGACGCCGCGGTGCTCGACCGGGCCTTCGAGGGTGCGGACGCCGTGTTCTGGCTCGTCCCGCCGGACTCCTCGCTCACCCCGGAGGACGCGTACAGCGGCTTCACCCGCCCTGCCGTGAAGGCGCTCGCCGCCCACGGCGTGGGCCATGTCGTCGGCGTCTCCGCGCTCGGCCGCGGCACCGCGCTCGCCGGCCGCGCCGGGCTGGTCACCGCGTCCCTCGCGATGGACGACCTCATCGCCGGTACGGGCGTCGCCTACCGGGCCCTGGCCAACCCGTCCTTCTTCGAGAACCTCCTGGAGGAGGCCGGATCGATCCGCGACAAGGGCGTCTTCACCGACAACGTCGAGGCCGACCGCAAGGCCCCCCTCGTCGCGGTGGACGATATCGCGGCCGTCGCCGCCGGCCTGCTCCTTGACCGTTCGTGGACCGGCACCGACAGCGTCCCGGTCCTCGGCCCGCAGGACCTGTCGCCCAACGACCTGGCCCGCATCATGACCGCACAGTTCGGCCGCCCCGTCCGCTACGAACGCGAGCCGCTCGACGAGATGCGGAGCACCCTCGTCGGCTACGGCCTCAACGAGGCGTTCGTCCAGGGCATCGTCGACATGAAGCGGGCCAAGGACCAGGGGCTGGACGCCGGTGTCACCCGTACCCCGGAGACCGCGTCGCCCACCGGCTTCGAGCAGTGGTGTGCCCGGACCCTCAAGCCCGCGGTCCTCTCCTGACCGTCACGCACACCCCGCACACCCATCCCGGCCCGACCGTCACGCACACCTTTTCTGGAGACATCCCGATGCCCGCTGCGACAACCGAACCGCCGGTCACGGCGTTCATGCTCGTCAAGACCACACCCGAGTGGCTCGCTCTGACCGTCCAGGAACGTGTGGACGCCTTCACCACCGAGGTCCTGCCCGCGATCGAGGCGCGGACCAGCGGCGTGCGGTCGCGCTTCTACGACACGGAGTTCTACTCCGCGCGCGTCACCGACGTCTGGGTGTGGGAGGCGGAGGACCACCACGCCTACCAGCTCCTCATCGACGCCCTGCGCGAAACCCCGTTCTGGGACCGCTACTTCGAGGTCGTCGACCTCCTCGTCGGCACCGAGAACGGCTACGCGCGCACCTATGGCCTGGAACCCGTCGCCACGGTCACCACCTGACACACCGGCGGCGAGCAGACCGGAAGAGGGGAGGCGCAGTCTCGGCCCGGCCCGGGGCGGGCGTTACGGCGGGGTCCGGTCCAGGCCGAGCGTTACGGCGGGTCCGGTCCAGGCCGAGCGGTACGGCGAGGTTCAGCCCACGGCGAGGAGTACGGCGAGCAGCACCGCGCCCGCCACGCTCGGGGCCATGATCTCGTACGCCCAGCGGACCTCGGGCGAGCCCTGCGCCGTCGGGCGGTCGTTGCCGCGCTCCGAGAGTTCTCGCAGCTCGGCGACCGACTGGTCGGACGGCGCACGGCCCTGGTCCACGTCGGCGCCCTGTGCGAACGGGTTGCGGCTCCGCTGCTGCCCGGCACCGGAGGCCGCCCGCATCTGCTGCACGTTGGCGCGCTTCCGGCGCCGCAGCGAGACCGGCACGGCCCACAGCTGGTACTTGCTGCCGCCGGCGAACGCCTCCGTGGAGTACGTGGCGCGGATGTCGTCGACGCACGCCCAGGGGAGCGTGATCGAACGGAAGGGGTTACGGATCCTGAGCCGGTCGTCGTTGGCGTACACGGCGGGCCGCAGCGTGAAGGCGATCACCAGCGGAAGCACGAGCAGCAGTCCGGCGAGCGCCAGCCAGGGTGCGTTGCCGTGGCCGTTGACGAGGGCGTCGATGCCCAGCCAGAGAGCGAGGGCGATCAGCAGCACACCACCCGCCAGCCCGGCGAGTGACCGGTAGACACGGTCGGCGTAGGCCGCACCGGGGGGCTTCGGCGTGGGGTGCTCAGGGGTCATGCACCGATTCTGCCTGACGGGTCGGGCGGGGGCGGCACGGCGGTCGGTCCCGCGGAGATTCCGCCGAGGTCCCGCTGAGGCCCGGCTGAGGCCCGGCTGAGTCCCGCTGAAGATGACAGCCCGGCCGGGGCTGTCCACGATGGTGGGGGACACCGGTCCGGCCGGCGCCCCGCTCTCCGTACCGGTCACGGTCACGTCTCGGGATGTTTCGGCCTTCGGGAAGGACCCGCCCCATGACCAGCACATCCGGCGCCGACGCCGTCCTCGGCGGACTGGACGGCATCCGTACCGATCTTGAGGACTTCTACCGGGACCTGCACGCCCACCCCGAGCTGGGCCTGGCCGAGCGGCGGACCGCGTCGCGGGTGGCCTCGCGGCTGCGGGAGTGGGGGTACGAGGTCACCGAGGGGATCGGCTCCACCGGGGTGACCGGGGTGCTGGCCAACGGCGACGGCCCCACCGTGCTGCTGCGCGCCGACATGGACGCGCTCCCGGTCAAGGAGGACACCGGGCTGCCGTACGCGTCGACGGAGACCACCACGGACGCCGACGGCGCGGAACAGCCGGTGATGCACGCCTGCGGGCATGACACCCATGTCACCTGCATGCTCGGCTTCGCCCGGCTGATGGCCGCAGCTCCGCACGCGTGGCGGGGCACGCTGACCGTGCTGTTCCAGCCGTCCGAGGAGAAGGGCGACGGCGCTGACGCGATGGTCGACGACGGCCTCACCGACCGGATCCCCCGCCCGGACGTGGCACTCGGCCAGCACGTCCTGCCGTACCCGGCGGGCTATGTGGGGGTGCGCGCGGGCTCGTTCCTGGCGGCGGCGGACAGTCTGCGCATCACGCTGTACGGGCGCGGGGGCCATGGCTCGATGCCGCAGTTCGCGGTCGACCCGGTGGTCCTCGCGGCGCTGTGCGTGGTGCGGCTCCAGACGGTCGTCTCGCGCGAACTGGCCGCCACCACGCCCGCCGTGCTGACGGTCGGCAGCATCCAGGCGGGCGCGAGCCCGAACGTCATCCCGGACAGCGCCGTCATCCTGCTGAACGTGCGGACGTACGACGAGACGACCCGGAGCCAGGTCCTTGACGCGATCGAGCGCTGCGTACGGGCGGAGGCGGTCGCGTCGAACGCGCCGAAGGAGCCGGACATCGAGCACATCACCTCGTTCCCGGCCACCGTGAACGACGCGGACGTCGCGGACCGGCTGGCCAGGGCGTTCGCCACGCACTTCGGGGACGACGCGGGGACGATCGATCTCCAGACGGCCAGCGAGGATTTCAGTCAAATTCCGCGTGCCTTCGGTGTGCCGTTCGCGTACTGGGGCTTCGGGGGCGCGGACCCGGAGAAGTTCGCTGCGGCGGTCCGCAACAACACGGTGGCCCAGGACATCCCGGTCAACCACAGCCCGCACTTCGCCCCGGTGATGCAGCCGACCCTGGATACGGGGGTGGCCGCGCTGACGGTCGCGGCACTGGAGTGGCTGGGAACGGAAACGGGGACGGGAACGGGGACGGGGAGGGGAGCGGGGCCGTCCGGCGAGGGTGGCTGACGCGGTACGGCGGTGCTGATGCCGGGGCCCGGAGGAGCGGCCAGGACGGCACGACGGTCACCAACCGGTGTACAGAACCCGTACACGGAACGAACGCGAGACGAGAAACACCTTCCATGAGGGTCATGGGGCAGTCGATACTGTGGGGAGAGCAAGGCCCCGCCGGATGCCCCGACTTGCCACGCACCCGGTGTCAGCACGAGCACGGAAAGGACACCGGTGGGTAGTAACACTGCTTTCGACGACCGGACGACGCAGCCGGCCGTTCCACGGCCCCGGCCTCTCATACGCGGCGCGGAGAATCTGGCGGGGGCGCCGGACCGCCACAGCATCGGACCGATGATGGGGTCCATACAGGCGCTCGCCGGCAACAAGGCCGCGTCCGCCGTCGTCCAGCGTCTCGCGGGGAACGACGAGACGGCGAAGCCCGCCGATGAGCAGGCCAAGCCGGAGGCGAAGAAGAAGTCCCGTACCGGGCTGCACATCCGGGAGCGGATCGCCAGCGCGCTGGAGAAGGCCAACAAGCACCTCGACGTCCTCGACACCTTCGTCCTGCGCGGCATGGTCCCGGCCAACGCGGAGATGAACTGGAAGTCGTCCGCGAACGCCGACACGCATTTCTCGGAGCAGGCCGGCGCCTCCACCGCCGCGGCCGGTGCCGAGATGGGGCTCACCGACGGGGTCACGGCGGTCAACAACGTCATCGACGCACGCAAGGCGTACAAGGAGTCCAAGGAGAACCCGACGGGTCCCTCCTCCCACGCTCCGCGCAAGAAGTACCCCTCCAAGATGCTCGACGCGATCCAGAACACGGCGACCGACGCCTCCGACTTCATCGGCGTCGCCAAGAACGCTCTGCATGCGGAGGGCCTCGTGACGGCGGCGAGTGTCGCCGAGGCCGGGAGCGGGATGATCGGCGCCGTCGCGGGCGTCAAGAGCGTCCGTGCGGCCCGCCGGTTCGGGCTGACGACGCGCAAGTACCAGAACGTCAAGAAGATCGACGTGCCCGCGCCGGTGCAGGAGCCCGAGATCAACCGGCTCCGTGATGCGGAGGTGGAGAGCCACTGGGCGCTCGCGCAGGCGTATGTCGCGCTGGAGCGTGCCCACGAAGGCGACGACGAGAGCCTCGCGGACCGGCTGGGTGCCGCCCTGGACCAGACCAGTGCGGCCTTCACGAGCATCGAGAAGGCCGCCGACGACGTCAAGAAGGCACAGGACACCAACGCCCTCAACACAGGCCGGGACTACACGCTGGCGAAGCAGCGCAACAAGCTCTGGAAGCAGGGGGTCGGCGCGCTCGGGGACGGCGTACGGTCGGCCGGCGGCGCGGTCGCGATCGCGGCGGCCGCCACGGGAACGCTGGCGAGCAACCCGGTCGGCTGGGGCCTGGCCGCGACAGCGGCGGGTCTGCTGCTCTCGGTCACCGCGTACAAGGCCGGGCGTGCCGGCATGAAGCGCTACGAGGGCGCCCGCCACCCCGAGCGCTGGGCCCCGCCCACGGAGGAGGGCGAGCAGGCGACAGCCGCCGAGCCCGCCTCCCGCGGGGACGCCCTCAAGGAAGCGCTGAAGTTCTGGAAGAAGGCCGAACACAGCAAGCGCGACGCCATGGCGCGCACCATTTACGGCCTCGCCGCGGGCCCCGAGGTCCCGGCAGGCAAGGGCACATCGCCCGAACTGCGCACCTCGGCCCGGGAACTGCTCGTCGCGCTGAAGTCGGGCCCCGGGAACCTGCATATGACGGAGGAGGCGTGGGTTGCGTCCCTGAACGACCCCGCCGACGCCGAGAAATGGCACAAGGAGATCGCCAACCAGCTCGCGTCGAGCTGAGGGTGGCCGGTTGGCCGGTCGCCCGGTGCCCGGTGCCCGGACAGGGACCGCGGGGCGCCCAGCGGGTCCGGTACACGCGGGGGCGCCCTGCGGGACTGGTACACGCAGGGCGTTCAGCGAGGCCGGTACACGCAGGGCGCCCTGCGGAGCTGATACACGCGGGGCGCCCAGCGAGGCCAGTAAACGCGCAACACGCAGGGCGCTCAGCGGGGCTGGTAGCCGACCCTCCCGAGGGGCCAGTCCGATGCCAGCCAGGCCGTGACGGCCGCGTACAGGGGCGCGTCCAGCCCGGCCCGGTCGGCGCGCACCCAGGAGCGGACATCGGTGTCGTGGTCGTCGCCACGGGCGGGATAGATGTAGACGCACCCGATCACCTCACCGCTCGCGGGCTCGATGACGGTGTACGTGAATCCGCGGCGCCGGACGAAGTCGTCCGCGTGCCCCCGCAGATCGGCGAGGTTGGCCTCCAGGGACATCCCGTCCACGGGAGGCCACTCCCGGCCCTGGAAGCCCGGGGTCGCCCGGATGTGCTCGATGCTGCCGGTCCAGGCGGCGTGGTCGGCGGCGTTGTGCTGGGGACCCAGGGGTTCCAGACGGAACTGCGGGGTTGTCAGGTCCGAGGGGACCACGAAGTCATCGGGTACGAACGGGTGTTGGCTCATGGGGCCGAGGCTAGCGCCGCATCGGACAACGTTCGCCCTGCTGATGTCTGCTGATGTCTGCTGGTGTCAGCCCGTGCCGAGTGGTTCGGTTTCCTCGGTTTCGAGCTGGTGGTCGGCCCAGATGTAGCTTTCGGGAAGCAGATCGGTGAGGGAGACGGTCCGGAGCCGCTTGCCTGTCCCGACGATGACCTGCAGGGCCGGGAAGTAGTCGAGAAGGACCTGACGGCACCGTCCGCACGGGGGACGACTCCTCGGTCGCGGTCGCCCACGGAGACGATCGTGTTCAGCTCGTAGGCGCCCTGGGCGGCTGCCGTGCCGAGGAGAACCAGCTCGGCACAGGGGCCGCCGGTGAAGTGGTAGACGTTCACTCCGGTGACGATCCGGCCGTCCGGTACACGGGCCGCGGCTGCCATGGTGTGGTTGTCGCCCCGGCAGCGCGTACGTGCGATGTGGGCCGCGGCCTCGATGAGTTCATGGTCGACGCGATCGGTCTGCGTGGTCATCATCTCCGCCTTCGTGAGGTGTCTGGCCACGTTGACCCGCGTGACGATGGTGCGCAAGCAAATATCGGCTGCCTCCCAGCTCTCCGGGGTTCTCCGGGCTGCGCAACGGCATGGCAGTCACCGCTCGTGGCCTTGCCAGCGATCCTGACCGGCAACATCACGGTCTCCGCTGGAGTACCGGGTCACGCGGGCCACCCGGATTTTTCATCCCGTGGCGGTCAGTCGGCTCCGTGGCCCGTGGGGGACAGGCGGGTGGCGGCGATGTTGAGGTGCATGCCGGACGGGATACGGCCGTCGGCGTCCAGCAGAGCCGGGGCGGCGCTGAGGAATTCGGCGCGCAGGCTCGCGGTCTGCTCCTGGTCGAGCACCACCGTGTTGTAGAAGGTCTCGGTGGCGGAATTCCAGACCTCCTCCGGGGTGCCGCCCATGTCGATGACGACGGTCTCCCAGCTCACCGGCGCGAACCCGGCAGGCCCGAACAGTTCGTCCAGGCCCTCCCGGGTGCGGGCCCTGCGGTCGCCGAGCCGGGGCATGGACCGCTTCGGAGCCGCCGCCTCGAAGTAGGGGCGCGCGAGGTCCAGGAACAGGCTCAGGGCCTGGCCGTCGACGGCCCCGCCGCCGACGGCGACGGCGAGCCGCCCGCCGGGCGCCAGTACCCGGGCCGTCTCGGCGGCGATCCGGTCCACGTCGTGCATCAGCATCAGCGCCATGTGCGACACCACGGCGTCGAAGGAGTCGTCGGCGAAGGGGAGTTCCTGGGCCCGCCCTTGCCGTAGGTCCGCGCGGGCGAGAGCTGGACGTACCCGGGCCAGTGCGAGTTCCTCGTCCGCCAGGTCGATGCCCGTCAGTTCCTCGGCACCGGCCGTGGCCAGCACCTCCAGCAGGGCCCCGTCCGCGCAGCCGAGGTCGAGCACCCGGCTGGCTCCGGCGACCTCGGCGGCCAGCACCTGGTAGCCGGTCCTGCCGTCGGCCAGCGGTGCCCGCTCCGCGTGGACCGACTGGCGCCCGGGGCCGCTGTTGTGGAAGTCGCGCAGGAACGACTCGGCGGCGTCGGCGCCGGAATTCCGGGGTACGGGGGTCGCGGTCATCCTCGGGAGACTACAAGGAGAGCGCCGAAGCCGAACGTGCCTTTCCTGAACGGGCTTTCCCCGCCGGGCGATCGCGGGCGGGCGGCGCTCAGCGTTCTGCACCCCCGGTCAGAGTACGGCCCGCACGATGAGGGTGCCGATGTGTCCGGGCTCGGGAGCGTCGAGCACGTGCGCGGTCGCCTCGCGGAAGCCCGCGCGCAGCAGCAGGTTCTCCCACTTGCGGGGGGTGTAGCTGTAGCGGTAGGTGAACATCGCCTTCCCTGCGAAGCCGCCCTTGTACATGCCCTGCGGTCCGTATGCGCCGGGAATGGCCGGGGGCTGTGAGAAGACCAGGACACCCCCCGGCCTCAGTCGTCGGGCAATCAGCGGAAAGAGCTTCGCCGGATCGGTGAACCAGACAGCGCCGAAGATCGAATAGATGGCGGCGTACGTCTCCGGGCTGTCCCGCAGATGTTCGAGCACTTCGCCGCAGACGATGTCCACGCCGAACGGTCCCCAGCGCTCCATGGTCTTCTCCACCATCACCGGGGACAGATCCAGACCTTTCGCGGTCACCCCACGCTGGGCGAGGTACGCGAGGGCGCGGCCGGTGCCGCAACCGATCTCCAGGACGGTCCCGGCGTCTGCCAACAACTCAGGGCCGGGGCCATGACCTGCGTACTGCGTCCAGTGAAAAACCGGTGGGGCGTCGTCCTTGAACGCCGACTCGGCGAACGTGTTCCACAGCTCGGTCTCCGCTGCGATGTCGTGCTGCGCGGGCAATGAACTCCCTTTTCTACGTGTGGGTTCGTCCCTGCCTCGCCCGGCGGGTGAGGCAGAGGCCTGGCCCGGTACGCCTCAGTGACTGTCCGGGGCCTTGCTGTCACACGGTCAGCATTCTGCACCCGGCCGCAATACCGTGGGGGCCTCCACACCGACCAGGACGGTCACAAGCAGGATGGTGTGAGGCAAGCCACAGGATCCCCCGCGGAACCCCTGATGGCCCGCGGAGAGACAACAGGTGTGAGGGACACAGACGACGGAGACGGCAACGGAGACGGTATGCGTGCGCGCATCCGGGCGGGGGACCGCCAGGCGTTCGCCGAGCTCTACGAGGAACACGCGCGGCCGGTCTACAACCACGCCCTGCGGCTGACCGGCAACTGGTCGACCGCGGAGGAGGTGATGTCCGAGACCTTCCTGGCCGCCTGGTCGCACCGGGAACGGCTGGAGCCCGAGGGCGGTTCGCTCAGGCCCTGGCTGCTGGGGATCGCGACGCACAAGGCGTACAACGCCAACCGCGGACTGCGGCGGCGTCTGGCCTTCCTGGCCAGCCGGCCGGCCCCGCCCCCGGTGCCCGACTTCGCGGAGGAGGCGGCCGGCCGACTCGACGACTCCCGCAGACTGGCCGCGGTCCACGCCGCGCTGAGCGGACTGCGCCGCCAGGAACGCGAGGTGCTCGCCCTCTGTGTGTGGGCGGGGCTGGACTACGCGCAGGCCGCCGAGGCGCTCGGGGTGCCGGTGGGCACCGTACGGTCGCGTCTCTCGCGGGCCCGCGTCCGCCTCGGCAGGCTCAGCGAAGAACATCAGGAACGTCAGGAACGGCGGGAACAGCGGGAACCGCGGAAGGGCCGCGGAGAGGGAAGAAGTGAAGCCGCCTTCGCGGCCCTGCCCCTTCGGGAGGAGAACTCATGAACGCCGCCGAACCGCCCCGTCCCGGCCCCCAGCCGGACGACGTGGAGGAACTGGCCCGACTGCTGCCGCGGTCCGTGGAGTTCGACCTGCCCGCCGGGCGTCACCTCCATCACAAGGACATCCTGATGCAGCACATCGACCACGACCGCGACGCCAACGCCGAGCAGGCCACGGCCCCGCTCGCCCCACCGCTCCGGCGCAGGCTGCTGCGGCCCGCCGTGCTCGTACCGGCCGCCTCGCTGGCCCTGGCCGCGACCCTGACCGTCACCCTGACCGGCGGCGCGGGCGGCGGCGCAGGCAACGCCCCCACCCAGGCGTCGCAGAGCGCCCCGCAGGCCGTCACCGTGCTGCACCGGATCGCCGACGCCTCCCTGAGGACCGACGTCACACCGGTCAAGGACAGCCAGTTCGTCTACGTCCGTACCCTCGTCCAGGAGAACACCGGACTCCTCGGCGACGGCCCCGTGAAGCTGCGCAAGCCTTACAAGAGCGAGCGGTGGATGGCACAGGACCCGGCCCCCGTCACCGTTACCGGCTGGATGCGCAGCACCGGCAAGACCGCCATGATGTCCGGTGAGACCATCCCGATCGAGACATCCGTCCCCGACGGCTCGAAGAGCAGTGGCGCCGAGGCCCCCGGCTTCCAGCGGCCCACCTACCGGTGGCTGGCTTCTCTGCCGACCGACCCCAAGGCGCTTCTGAAGGTGCTGACCTCGCACAGCGGGGCGGGCGAGCACGAGTCCAAGGACCAGGCGGTTTTCGAGCTGATCGGGGACCTGCTGAACGAGAACCTCATGCCTGCCGAGAACGCCGCGGCCTTCTACCGCGCCATGGCCGAGATACCCGGTGTACGGGAGGTCCCCGACGTGACGGACACGGCCGGCCGCCACGGCATCGGCATCACCCGCGACGACGACTCCTCCGCGAGCCGCGACGAGTGGATCTTCGACAAGCACAGCCTGGCCCTCATCGGCTCGCGCTTCTACACCACGGCGGACAAGAAGCCCGGTAAGGCGAACGTCCTGGCCGGCTCCACGGCCATCCTCCAGAGCGGCATCGTCGACCAGCACGGCATGGTGCCGGAGAAGGGCGGCGACGACACCTCGGCCGCAGGCTGACCCACCGGCACGCTCTCGCCCGGCTGTCGCGGCGGGCCGCCCGTGCCCCGACGGGAAATCCCCGCCGGGGCACGGCGCGTCGGCGATCTTCTCAACTGGCATCAGACGGCGCGCTCCCCGTGGGCGGAACCGACCAGATCGCGCAGGTGGTCGACGGCCGTCCGCAGCGCTTCCAACTCCGCCAGACGCTCCGCGTTCCGCTCGGCGACCGCGGCGTTCAGCCCCGCGAAGAAGCGGGTGCGGTACGCGAGGTCCGACTCGATCCGTTGCAGTTCCGCGAACAGGGCGGGCAGGCCGGGTCGTTGCGGGTTCAGTACGCGCATGAGGCGGGGGAGCCGCCGCCGCAGGTGGACCTGTACGACGCCTGCGGCGAACACCAGCCGCACCAGGGAGAGCGTCACGGCTGCCGTCCTCCGTGCCGGGCCTGCCAGTGCCGCCTGCGCAGGACCCGGCAGTCGGTCTCCCTGCTCGGATCGTGCTCGGCCCTGGCGACCGCTTCGGCGAGGTCGAACTCCTCGCATTCCCTGCATGATTCGGCCTCTGGCTCGTCGCCCGGCGGGGTACCCGTG
The DNA here is from genome assembly GCF_053612185.1 of Streptomyces sp. NPDC054757. NCBI lineage: Bacteria > Bacillati > Actinomycetota > Actinomycetes > Kitasatosporales > Streptomycetaceae > Streptomyces > Streptomyces sp. NPDC054757. The sequence continues at coordinate 185,435 of NZ_JBSHBW010000001.1, read as the reverse complement.
GAGGTCACGATTCCAGCCTCCTGCGGTTCCGGCTGCGCGCGTTGATCCGTGCGTTCTCGGCGGTAAGGCGTTCCGCGCTGGTCGGGGGTCGTACGTGTTCGGGCGCGGCCTCCCACTCCGGCCCGCCGCCGACCGGCCGCAGCGACCAGTACGGCCCGGCCGGCCCGCGGAACTCCCCGGTGCGATTGCCGTGCGCCGTATCCACCATGAGCGCACCGAGATCCGGGACGTGCGGCGGTTCCGCCCCATCCGGGCTGTTCTGTACGGACATTGCCGCTCCTCTCCGTAGTCATTCCACTACCAAGGCGGCTCAGAGTGGCCTAGAGTCGAGGTGTCTTCAACGTTCCGCTGGGGGAGGACACATTGGTAAACCGCAAGGAGTTGAACCCCGAAGCGAGTCCGGCAGAGGCGTTCGGGGCACGGTTACGCAGATTGCGCGAGGCGCGTGGCTGGACCCAGGACGAATTCGCCACGCTGGTCGGCTACTCGGGCAGACACATTTCGGCAGTTGAAACTGGTCGCAAACCGCCAACTCTGCGTTTTACGCGCTGTACCGATGTCGCGTTCGGGACCGTGGACACCGCTGATTCGTTCGAGCGCGAGTGGCGCGAGATGCGGAACGGGTCGCTGCTGGAGGGCTTCCCGCAGTACGTCGGGTACGAGGGGCGCGCGGTGGAAATCCGCATGTTCACCCTGGGAATCGTTCCTGGCCTGCTCCAGACTCCCGAGTACGCGCGGGCAGTGGTGGATGGTGCCACGCAGAGGGGTGCCATTACGCCCGATCAAGCTGACGAGCGGGTCGCATTCCTGGCCGAGCGGCAGGCGGCACTCGCGCGTTCCCGGCCGCCCATGCTGTTTGTGACTCTCGATGAGAGCTGCATTCATCGGCCTGTCGGCGGCACTGCTGTCATGGAGGCCCAGTTGAGGCGTCTGGCCGAGTTCGCGGAGCTGCCGAACACGCTCTTGCAGGTAGCGCCGTACAAGATAGGCGAGCGACGCCCGTTCGACATGCCCGTCATCCTCCTGACGCTGCCGGATCGGTCCGTTGTCAGCTACGCCGAATCCCAGGCCCAGGGATATGTGGACCGAGAGCCCAGCTCGGTGATGCCCCTGTTGACGGCCTACCATCAACTCCAGGCCGTATCGCTGTCTCAGGAGGCGTCCGTGGCCATGATCAACCAGTTGCGAAAGGGCACAACATGACGACCGAATCCCCCCGTTGGTTCACGTCCTCGTACAGCAGCAATGGTGGCGAGTGCATCGAGGTCGCCATCAACCTGGTTGCCTCAAGTGGCATGGTCCCCGTTCGTGACTCGAAGAACCCGGGTGGCCCGGTGGTGGACGTGGCCGCCGGTGCGTTCGCGTCGTTCATCACCGGCGTCAAGGCCGGAGAGTTCAGCGCCATCTGACCGTCAGACTCGGCACAACACGAGAGGGCGCAACATGACGACCGAATCCCCCCGTTGGTTCACGTCCTCCTACAGCAACAACGGCGGCGACTGCATCGAGGTCGCCACCAACCTGGTCGCCTCGCTCGGCGCGGTCCCCGTCCGTGACTCCAAGAACCCGGGCGGCCCGGTCGTGGACCTCACCGCCACCGCGTTCGCGTCCTTCGTGGCCGGTGTCAAAACCGGAGAGTTCAGGGCCGTCTGAGATCCGGCGCCGCCTATCGGTTCGGAGAAGCCCCATCGTGCAGCGGTGCACGGTGGGGCTTCTCGCTGCGGGCTCCGCCCGGTTACGCCCGTCGGCCGCCGTCCACCGACATCGCGGTGCCGGTGACGTACGACGCGGAGTCCGAGCAGAGCCACACCGCGGCAGCGGCGGCCTCCTCCGGGGTGGCCATCCGGCCCAGCGGGATGATCGCCTCCTGCATCGCGATCAGGTCGGTACCGGCCGCCACCCGTTCGAAGCCGGGCGTACGGGTCGGGCCGGGGCAGACCGAGTTGACGCGGATGCCGCGCCGCGCGTAGTCCACCGCTGCGACCTTGGTCAGGCCGACCACGCCGTGCTTGGTGGCGACGTAGGCGGGGGCGGTGGGGATCGCGTACAGGCCGCCGTTGGACGCCACGTTCACGATCGCGCCGCCGCCGCGGCTCTCCAGCGCGGGCAGCTCGTACTTCATGCACAGGAAGGTCCCGCCCATGTTGACGTAGGTGACCCGCTCGAACTCCTCCAGGCTCATCCGGTCCAACTGCCGGTGGTGGGAGTCCAGACCGGCGTTGTTCACGGCGAAGTCGAGTCCGCCGTACGTCCCGGCCGTCCGCTCCACGGCCGTGCGGACCGCGTCCTCGTCCACGATGTCGACGCGCAGCGCCAGCGCCTTCCCGCCGCTCTGCGTGATCGTCCCGGCGGTAGCGGCCGCCGTGTCCCCGTCGATGTCGGTGACGGTGACGGCGGCGCCCCGGCGGGCCAGCTCGATCGCCGCCGCGCGGCCGATTCCGCTGCCCGCACCCGTGACGAGTCCGGCCTTTCCCGCGAAGTCGTGCATGGTGATCCTCCGATGATGGCTGCTTGCTGTGCCGCACCCGGCGGGGCTCCGGCCCGTTCGGGCGCCCTGGCAGGGGGTGTCGTGCCGTGACGGCCGGGGTCATGTGAGGGGCACGACGATGCCGTTTCCGGGCCCGCCCGTCTCCGCCTCGTCCAGCAGCAGCGAGGCCAGCGTGGCCCGGGAGATCCGCGGCGGCAGCAGCGGGCGGCGCAGGTCCGCCAGCGGTACGACGCTGCGGGTGGCGCTGAGCGGGCCGTCCGTCACGTCCGGAGCGTGAAAGACCGTGGCGTCGGCCTTGAGCGCGATCTCGTCGGCCTCGGCCTTCTCGGCCAGCTCCGAGCCGACGAACATCCGCATCGCCCCCGCGTAGATCAGCCCGCCCGACCGGCGGGAGCCGCCCGACCCCAGCGCGCCCAGCCACACCGTGCGGACACCGGCCTCGGCCAGCCGCCGGGCCCCGGCGGTCAGCGCGCCCGGGCCGTCGCCCTTGCTGATGCCGATGGCCGCGACCACCACGTCCACGTCGCCGATGGCGGGAAAACCGCCCGGAACGGTGACATCCGCCTGCCGGACCTCCAGCCGCCGGGGGTCCGGAACGGGCCCGGTCGTCCCGGCCGGTGTGCGGACCAGGGCCACGACCTCATGGCCGCGCTCCAGCGCCTGGCCGACGAGGGTGGAGCCCGTGCGGCCCGATGCTCCGAGTATGGCGATGCGCATGATCTTCCGTTCTCGCTGGACAAGTGTTTACTGAACAAGTGTTGGTAACTTGGGTAAACGACTGTTGGTCAGCGCTGTCAAGGTGCGGATGCCCGGTAAGGTGAACGGGTGTTGTCCAACGGTTCACGCTGGTAGGAGGGGGGGGCGAAGATGCCGTCTGAGGAGCGGCCCGCGCCTCGTCGTCGTAATCCACGAGGGCAGGGGCAGGTGCTCAAGGACCAGCTCGTGGAGGCGGCGGCCGGGCTGCTGGCCACCCTCGACCGGCCCGAGACGCTCACCCTCCGGCAGGTCGCACGCGAGGTCGGCGTGGCACCGGCCAGCATCTACAGCCACTTCACCGACCTGAGCGCGCTGATCCAGCACGTACTGCGGCTGCGCTACCAGGAGTTGGCCCGGCTGATGGACGAAGCCGCGCAGGCCGCCGGGCCCGACCCGCTGGCCGATCTCACCGCACGCTGCGCCGCCTATGTGCGGTGGGGCGTCGGCCAGCCCGGCCACTACCGCACCCTCTTCGGCGGCCGGATGCCCGCCGACCTCGTCCCCGGTTCGGCGCACAGCGAGGGCGCCGAACCGCTCGACGCCGTCGCGGACTCCCTCGCCGCTGCCGCCGCACCCGAGCGCCGAGAGCCCACGGCGGAACGGCAGGCGCAGGCCGGCCTCATGCTCTGGACCGCCCTGCACGGCCTGGTCAGCCTCTACAACGACCACGGCACGATGCCCTGGCCGCCGCTGGACGACCTGATCACCGACGTGGTCGGCCTGCACACCGGCCGCCCGGCGGCCGAGGTCGCGGGCCTCCTGGGCCCGTGGGAGAAGTGATCCGGCCCGCGCACGGGGGGCGACGGGTGGGCGACGCGGCCCGGATGTAACGCTTTCGGGCGCCTCGGACTAGTACCGGGTGTAAGGCATCGCACCCCTGACCTGCCCTGAGGAGCCGTCCATGCCGGCGGAGCGTCCGACAGCACCACCCACGCGGGACCCGGCCGGGTTCGCCGCGTTCTACGAGCAGCATTTCGACGCCGTACTCGGGTTCGTCACCCGGCGCGTCGACAGCGCGCACCTGGCCGCCGACCTGACGGCGGACATCTTCGTGGCCGCCCTGGAGGGTGCGCACACCTACGACGCCCGTCGCGGCGCACCCGTCGCCTGGCTGTACGGGATATCCCGCAACGTCCTCCACGCCCACTTCCACGGCACCGCCCGTGAGCAGCGGGCGGTGGCCAGGATCAGCGGGCGGCGGCTGCTGGACGAGCAGGACGTCGGCGCCATCGAGGCGCGGATCGACGCCGGCCGCGCCGCCCGGCAGCTCGCCTCGGCCCACGCCGGGCTCTCCGAACCACTGCGCCAGGTGCTCGACCTGGTCGTCCTGGACGGGCTCACGGTCCGCGAGGCCGCCCAGGCGCTGGGCATCAGCTCGGCCACCGCCCGCGTACGGCTGCACCGCGCCCGCAAGGTCCTGCGTACCGCCGGCCAGACCCACGCCGCCACCCCCGACGCCCTTCTGGAGGCCGCCCAGTGAACGCCCCCGCGCACTTCAAGCAGCAGCTCGCCGACGAGCTGAACGCCCACGCGACCTCTCTCGCCGCCCCCACCGGGCACCGGACCCTGCTCCGGCCGTCCGCGTCGCGCCGCTGGGTGCCCGCCACTGTGGGCCTCGCCGCCGCGGCAGCCGCCGTGGCTGTGGCCGTCCCGCTGATGTCCGGTTCGCACAGCGCGCAGGTGGCCGAGCCCCTGCGGCACAGCACCGCAAGCACCGGCCCCTCGGCCGCCACGACACCACCGGGCAGCGGCCTGCACATCGTCAACGCCGACTACGCCGTGCGGTCCAAGCCGGGCGGCATGGTCTCCGTACAGCTGTTCAGCGCGAAGGGCGTCCCCGGTCTCCAGGCCGCGCTGGACAAGGCCGGTATCCCCGCGAAGGTGCTGGTCCCGTCCGCCTCCTGCCGGGCCACCGGCCCCACCGACCGGCCGAGCGGCAGCCTGCTGAAGGTGGCGCCGCAGTCGGGCTTCCACAGCAACGGGGTCCGCGACTTCAAGCCCAGTGCCATCGAGCCGGGGGACCATCTGCTGTTCATCGCGGACACGGGGAGCGGCCCGGTCAAGGGGCTGGCCATCAGGCTGGTGGGCCGTGCGCCCGGTTGCGTACCGCTCAACTAGCTTTTCTCATAAGGACCGTTGACGGGTGGCTGGTGGCCGGGCCGCGAAAGGACGCGGCCCGGCCACCGCCCGCCGTCAGGGCAGGGAGCGCTACCAGGGCACGGTCTCGTTCCGGTAGTTGAGGAAGTGCAGGCCCGGTTCGCCCCGGTGGCTCTCGATCGTGTCCACCACACCGGGCACGGACTGATCGATGGTCAGGGGGGCGTCAGGCCCGCCGAGTTCGGTGCGTACATGGCCGGGGCACATGAGCAGCAGCGTGTGGGCGGCGTCGGCGTATCGGACGGCGTAGCTGCGCATCAGCTGGTTCAGCGCGGACTTGCTGGCCCGGTAGACCTCGTGACCGCCCCTGGTGTTCAGGGTGAGGCTGCCCTGGCGCGAGGACATGACACCGATGGTCCCGGCCGGTGCGACCAGTGAGCGCAGGGACTCGACCACGCGCATCGGGCTGAGCGCGTTCGTGACCATGACCTCGGTGAACATCTCCTCCGGGACCTCGCCGACCGGGATGTCGCCCCGGGTGATGGCGGCGTTGACGAACAGCAGGTCGAGCGTGCGTCCGGCCAGGCGCTCGCGCAGCGCGGCCAGTTGTTCGGGCTTCGTCATGTCGAGAGACTCGACCGTGACCCGGCCCCCGGAGGCGTCGGCCAGGTCGTGGAGTCCGGTGCGCTCACTGCCCCGTACGGTGCCGATGACGTCCCAGCCGCGGCGTGCGAACTCGGTGGCGAGGCCGAGACCGAGGGCGCGGGAGGCCCCGATGATGAGTGCGGTCGGGGCGCTCATGCCTGCACCGCCGGCCTGATGAGCTCCTCGCACCGCTGGTGGAAGGTGGTCGGGCCGGCGGCCCCGGGGGTGCGTTCAAAGGTGTCCTCATGCAGGACGCCCAGGAGTTCACTGCCGGTCTTGCCGGCAGGAGTAGTGATCACGATCATGCCCTGAGTCTCGGCGCGGTCACCCGGAACCGTCCAATACCTTTCCGGACCATTGATACCTTCGGGGTATGGATCTGGATCTGCGCAAGCTCCGCTACTTCGTCGCGGTGGCCGAGCACCGGAACTTCGGCCGCGCGGCCGAACAGCTCTACATCGCCCAGCCGGTGCTAAGCCGTCAGATCAGGGCCTTCGAGCAGGAGTTGGAGTGCACGCTGCTTGAGCGGACCACCCGCAGCGTGGAGCTGACAGCTGCCGGGAAGCAGCTTTACGAGGAGGCGCAGGGGATCCTCACGGCCGCCACATCGGCGCTGCGGCGGGTGGTGGACGCCGACCGGGGCATCCAGCGGATCGCCGTCGCCTTCTCTCCGGGGCTCCATGTGTCGGAGGCGATCCGGGCGTTCACCTCGCGCCACCCGGAGGTCGAGACCGATGTCGTACCGACGCGCTGGTGGGAGCAGGACGCGCCGCTGCGGGACGGACGGGCCCAGGCCGGATATCTGCGGCGGCCGTTCGACGACTCGGGGCTGCACACCGTCCCCATCGGCCAGGAGCCCAGGGTCGCCTGCCTGCCCGTGACGCACCCGCTCGCGCACCGTGACCAGCTCACCTCCGCGGAGCTCGATGGCGAGCGAATGCTCGACGCACCGAGGCGGCGTACGTCCTCACTTGAGGAAAAATTCGAGCTCATCGCCTCCGGGCACGGCATCGCGCTCGTCCCGCTGAGCGTCGCGCGCTCCTACCCCCGCCCCGATCTCACCCATCTGCCCGTCACCGACGCCCCCGGGATCGAGACGTGCCTGGTCGCCGTCGCGGACCGGCGGGGGAGGCTGCTGCGCGACTTCCTGGAGATCGCCACCGCGACGCTGCGGCGCGGCTGAGCGGCCGCCGGACCCGCCGGGGCCCGGCCGGTGTCCGCCCCGCCGCGCCGCCGCTCAACGCCTTTTGTGGGGCCGCTACTTGCCCGTACCGACCGCGTAGATGACGATGCCGGGGGAGTCGGAGCCCGCGTCGGGGTTGCCCACGCCGACGTTGATGGAGGTGCTCAGGGTCTTCGAGTGGGTCTCGCCGGGCGGCGTGACCACCATGGTGGTGAACGTGTAGCCGCTGCCGCCGGTCTTGTTCAGCGGGTAGTTCAGGACGAACTGGGTCGACTCGCCGGGGGCCAGCTTGACGAGGGGCCGCTCGTTGGAGCCGCCGCGCTCGGCGCTGATGCCCTTCGAGTCGCCCTTGCCCTTGAGGTCGACGCCCGCGTAGCCGCGCATCGTGCAGGAAATGGAGCCGCTGTTCTTGAAGTCGACGATCTCCTGGCCCTCGCCCGAGATGCCGTGCTGGGTCGAGACCGTGAGGTTGGCCGTCTTGCAGGCGCTGCCGGACGCGGAACCGGAGCCGGAATTCGACGAGCCGGAACCGCCGCTGGTGCTGCTGCCGCCACCTGAACTGCTGGAATTGCTGGAACCGTTGCCGGACGAGCTGTCCTGGCCGGCCGTGGCGCTGGACGAGGACGTCGCGCCGGACGAGCCGGACGCCGAGGCGGAGTCGGAGGCACCGGACGACGATGTCCCGGAGGCGCTGGAGTCGTCGGGTCCACAGGCCGTCAGGGACAGTGCGGCGGCCACGACGACGATGCCGAGAGCCGAGAGCCTCTTGTTGCTGCGCATTGCTTCTCCGTAGGTCGGATGCCGGCCCACTCCTTGCGGACCCTTCTGAGTGAAAGGGAGGCAGGAGAGACCTGCGGCGGTTGCAGACGGCCCGGACCGCAACACTCCCGTGACACACGGGCAACGGGGACACGGGGACACGGGGACACGGGGACACGGGGACACGGGGTCGGGGAACGTGAGGATCAGGGCATACGGGTTTCAGCGGACACGAGGTCCGGTCACCGCCGACGGCCACAGCTCGGCGAGGGCGTGTCTCTTTGGTGGGTTGGTCAGTTGATCGGATAGGTCTGTCCGATTAGTGATCCCTGATGCGATGTGGGACCGGATCGAGCCGCTCATGCCGGCCGATCCGGTCCACGGGCGGCGGTGGGCCGACCATCGCCGTACCCTTGAGGCCATCGCGTGGCAGTACCGCACCAACTCGCCCTGGCGGGACCTGCCCGACGAGCTCGGCCCGTTCCAGACCGCCCACAAACGACTGATCAGATGGGCCGTCGACGGCACCTGGGAGATGATCCTCGCCGCCGTCCTGGCGGCGGCGGACGCTGACGACGACCTCGACTGGACGGTGTCGGTGGACTCCACGGTCGTGCGGGCCCACCAGCACGCTGCCGGGGCACGCAAAACCGGGGCACGCAAAGAGGGGGGAGGCCCGCCCGGGAGAGCCCGCCGATCATGCACTCGGCCGCTCCCGCCGCGACCGTGAACGAGATCCACCGACTGTACGACCGGTTCGTCCCCGCCCCCGCCCGCACCGCCCGGACCTGCCTTGTCATGCACTGGCACCGCTGGCGCACCCGCCGCCAGTCCCGAGCCCGAGTCGGCCACTACCGCACCCGCACCGCACGAGCTCACTCACCGTGAAACCACCGGCTGTATTACTGGATCACGCTTGCTCCGCAGCCGGACCAGAGCGGGGACGCTGCCCGGCATGAGCGACTGATCGCCAAGCCCGGCTGCCCGCACGGACCGGCTTGGCCCGGCCGGGTCCGGCTCAATAGTCGCGGCCGGTGAGACCGCGGTAGACGAAACGCGTCACCACTTCGGTCAGTTCCTCGTCGTCGAGGTCCGGCGAGAGCTGCTGCCCGGTTTGCAGACAGGTGTCGAGGAGCCCGTGCATGAACTGGAGGCTGACCTCGGGTGAGGCGGGCAACCGGAGCCCGGCGTGGGTGATGTGCTCGACGTGATCCATGAGGTCGGCCCTCTCGGTGGCGCCGTACTCGGCCAGCGTCCTCGCGAAGGTTTCGCTGACCAGTGCGGCCTGTTGCATGGCGCGCAAAGTCGCGGCGTTCTCCCGGTAGAAGCCGACGTAGTCCCTGACATGCCAGCGGATCGCGTCGGGGTCGGTGAAGTCCGGCTTGTGGTCGGGAGCGGAGGCTCTCAGGGCGCTGTCCGCCAGCATGTCGGCCAGGAGCGCTTCGAGCAGTTCTTCCTTGCTCGCGAAGTGGTTGTAGAAAGATCCGGCCGCGCGGCCGGCCTCGGCGGTGATGTCGGTGATCTTCGCGTTCAGGTAGCCACGAGCGGCGAACACCCGCTTCGCCGCGGCCTTCAGCGCGGCCTCGGTCTCCGCCGCCATCTCCGTGCGCTTCACGGCACCTCCTTGACACGAACCGTACCAAGGGATCAACCTGAATCCATATTCAGTGAATTGGAGTTCAGTCATGCGGATCCTCATCGCGGGAGCCGGGCCCACCGGTCTGACCCTGGCCATCGACCTCGCCCGGCGCGGAATCGACGTACGCGTCATCGACAAGGCGGCTTGCCACTTCGCCGGCTCGCGCGGCGACACCCTCCAGCCGCGCACGCTGGAAGTGTTCGACGACCTCGGCGTCCTCGACACGGTGCTCGACCAGGGACGATCCGTGCCGACGACGCGTGTGCACCTCGACGGAGAGTTCGTGGGAGAGAGGCGGACAGCCGAACACCTCCAGCCGACGCCCGATGTCCCCTACCCGAACGCCTGGATCCTCGGGCAGTCCCAGACGGAGGCCGTACTCCGCGACCGGCTCGCCGCCTTCGGGGCGAGTGTGGAACTGAACACGGAGCTGATCGGCTTCGAGCAGGACCCGGACGGGGTGACGGCTCACCTGTCCACGGGTGAGACCGTGCGGGTGGCGTACCTGGTGGGCGCCGACGGTGGGCGCAGTACCGTCCGCAAGACACTGGGCATAGCGTTCGAGGGCACAACGGACGAATCGATGCGGGTTCTGCTCGGGGACGTGTCGGCGGACGGACTTGACCACGAGTACGGGTACTGGTTCGCCCGTGCCGCCGATGTGTCCTCCGGGATCCAGCTCAGCCCGCTGCCGAACAGGGGCGGACTGTTCCAGTTCGGCACACCGCTGTCCGAGCAGGACACCGAGCCGTCGCTGGGCACCCTGCAGGAGAAGCTCGACGCGCTTGATGCCGGCGTGCGGTTGGCCGATCTGGCGTGGTCGACAGTGTGGCGGCCGAACATCCGCCTGGCCGAGCGATTTCGTATCGGCCGGGTGTTCATCGCAGGTGACGCCGCGCACGTGCATCCGCCGACCGGAGGCCAGGGGCTGAACACGGGCGTGCAAGACGCCTACAACCTTGGCTGGAAGCTGGCTGACGGTTCGCCGGAACTGCTCGACACCTACGAGAGCGAACGGCGCACGGTCGCGACCAGGACGCTCACCCTCAGCGAGGAACTCCTGGAGCGGCACAAGGACGGCGTCGAGGACGCGTACGAGCGCGGCGAGAACACCCGGCAACTCGATGTCAGCTACCGGACCTCCGAAGGCCGGCTCGTCGCGGGCGACCGTGCCCCTGACGCGCCGTTGAGGGACCCCGATGGCAAGGCGATCCGACTGTTCGACCTCTGCCGAGGTCCACACGCGACCCGCCTTGTGTTCGGGGCACCCGCTCCCGACGAGCCCCACACCTACGCGGTCCTTCGCCCCGGCCAGTCTTCGCCCGGCGCATACGTCATCGACGCTGAAGGACACGCCTTCGCCGCCTACGGCACTGCGGACGGCGACACGGTACACATTCGCCCCGACGGCCACGTCGGCTAAGGGCTGTCCCGCAATCCCTGGCGGGCGCTCGACGACAGTTACGGCGCCTCGCCGCGTTGTCGGAACGCCCGAATACAGCCAGTATGCGGACGCCCCTCCGCCTTGCGATGCACCGCATCTGACGCCGCGCGCTGATCCACCAGGGATTACGGGACAGCCCTTAGCGCCTGCGTACCCAACACCCCGATGAGCGCGAGCTGTTCAGCATCCCGGGTGCCCGGCTCGGTCGTGTAGACCATGATGCGCAGATCGCTGCCGGTGACGCCGAGCAGGTCGCAGTCGAGCGTCACCGCGCCCACCTGCGGGTGGTCGATGGTCTTGTGCGGGGCCTCGTACTCGGCCACCACCCCGGAGTCCCACAGCTCAGCGAACCGCTCACTCCCGGCGCGCAACTCCGCGATCAGGCGCCGCAGCCGCTGGTCCGCGGGGTACCGGGCGGCCGCCGTACGCAAGCCGGTGACCTGTGCCGCCTCCAGCGCGCGCCGGGACTCCGGTGTGTGGCGGGCACGAGTCCCCGAGCCCAGGAAGTTGCGCCACACCGCGTTGCGGTCCTTGCCGTGCCACTCGCCCATCAGGGCGGTGTACAGCGGGTTGGCCAGCAGCAGCGTCCACGCCGCGTCGAAGACCGCGACCGGTGTGCCGGTCAGCCGGTCCAGCATCCGCTGGACGCCGGGCGTGAGGTGGGCGGGCACCGTGCCCCGCCCCGGCGGTACGAGTCCGGCGGCCCGGAACAGATGCTCACGCTCGGCGGCCGAGAGGCGCAGCGCCCGGCCCAGCGCCTCGACGACCTGCACCGACGGGTTGGCGGCCCGGCCCTGTTCGAGGCGGGTGACATAGTCGACCGAGATCCCGGCCAGCAGAGCCAGCTCCTCGCGGCGCAGCCCGGCCGCGCGCCGGTGGCCGCCGACGGGCAGCCCGGCCGCTCCGGGGGAGACCCGGTCGCGCCAGCGCCGTACCGCTTTGCCGAACTCCGTGGCCGTCATGGCACCACTCTGCCCCCGGCGGCGCGGATCTTCCTGGTACTGGCAGTCACAGGAAGACGGGACGCCTGGCTGACCGCACCCGGAAGCCGCATCGTGGAGCCATGACCACCACACTGATCACTGGAGCGAACAAGGGTCTCGGCCACGAGACCGCCCGCCGGCTCATCGCGGCGGGGCACACCGTCTACCTCGGCAGCAGGGACGCCGGACGCGGGCGCCGGGCCGCCGATGAGCTGGGCGCCCGGCTGGTCGTCATCGACACCACCGACGACGCGTCCGTGGCGGCGGCGGCCGAGGCCGTCGCCGCCCGGGGAGGGCTCGACGTCCTGGTCAACAACGCCGGTATCGAGGAGCGCGCCGCGGACAACTCCGTGATCGGGCCGGCCGAGTTGACGGCCGACACGATGCGCGCCACCTTCGAGACGAACGTCTTCGGCACGGTCCGGGTCCTGCACGCCTTCCTCCCCCTGCTGCGCCGCTCGGCCGCCCCCGTCGTGGTCAACGTCAGCAGCGGTCTGGCCTCACTGACCGGGGCCTCCGCCCCTGACTCCCCGGGGTACGCCTACCCGGGCGTCGCCTACCCGGCGTCGAAGACGGCGGTCAACATGGTCACCGTGCAGTACGCGAAGGCGTTCCCGGAGATGCGGATCAACGCGGTGGAGCCCGGCTTCACCAAGACCGATCTGAACGGGAACACCGGCACCCAGAGCGTCGAGCAGGGCGCCGGAATCATCGTGCGCATGGCCCAGGTGTCCCCGGACGGGCCCACCGGGGGCTACTTCGACGCCGAGGGCCCCCTGCCCTGGTGACGACGGTCCCGGCAGGGGGCCCACAGGGCGCTGGGGTGGCGGGTGACGGGCGGCTCTACAGCCCCGCCGCCCGCGACAGGTCCGCCTTGAGCGCCGTCAGGATCCCCTCCGCGCGGCTCCTGGCCGCCGGGACGTCCGCGACGGCCTCCACCGGCAGGACCACCTCCAGGTAGCACTTGAGCTTCGGCTCGGTGCCGCTCGGGCGGACGATCACCCGGGCGCCCTCCAGGTGGTAGCGCAGGCCGTCCGTGGGCGGGAGGTGCTCCGTGCCGGCGGACAGGTCCTCGGCGCTCGTGACCTTGAGACCGGCCAGCTCCGCCGGCGGCTGTTCACGCAGCCGGCGCATCGCGTCCGCGATCACCGACAGGTCCTCGACGCGCACCGACAGCTGGTCCGTCGCGTGCAGCCCGTGCCGTACGGCCAGTTCGTCGAGCAGGTCGAGCAGAGTGCGGCCCTCGGCCTTCAGTACGGAGGCCAGTTCGGCGACGAGCAGGGCCGCCGTGATGCCGTCCTTGTCGCGTACGCCGTCCGGGTCGACGCAGTAGCCGAGCGCCTCCTCGTACCCGTACCGCAGGCCGTCGACGCGGGCGATCCACTTGAAGCCGGTCAGTGTCTCCTCGTACGGCAGCGAGGCCGCGTCCGCGATCCGGCCGAGCAGCGACGACGACACGATCGACTCGGCGAAGGTGCCGGTCACGCCGCGCCGGACCAGATGCGCGGCGAGCAGCGCGCCCAGCTCGTCGCCGCGCAGCATCCGCCAGTCGCCCTCGTACGGGACGGCCACCGCGCAGCGGTCCGCGTCCGGGTCGTTGGCGATGACGAGGTCGGGGGCGGCGCGGCGGGCGGTCGCGAAGGAGAGGTCCATCGCGCCCGGCTCCTCCGGGTTGGGGAAGGCGACCGTCGGGAACGCCGGATCGGGCTCGGCCTGTTCGGCGACGAGCACCGGCTCCGGGAAGCCCGCCCTGGCGAACGCGGCGAGCAGCGTCTCCTTGCCGACCCCGTGCATCGCCGTGTAGACGGTGCGGGCGGTACGGGGGGAGCCGGGGGTCAGTACGGCGTCCGTACGGGCCAGATACGCCGCCAGGACGTCCTCGCCGAGGGTCTCCCAGCCGCTCTCCGGACGCGGTACGTCGTGCAGGCTGCGCACCGCGTCGATCTCGGCCGCGATCCCGGTGTCGGCCGGGGGGACGATCTGCGAGCCTCCCCCAGATTCCATCCGGGGGGACCCCCAGCCCAGATAGACCTTGTAGCCGTTGTCGCGCGGCGGGTTGTGGCTCGCGGTGACCTCGACGCCCGCGACCGCGCCCAGGTGGCGGATGGCGAAGGCCAGGACCGGGGTGGGCAGCGGGCGCGGCAGCACGGCCGCGCGCAGCCCGGCGCCGGTCATCACGGCCGCGGTGTCCCGGGCGAAGTCCGCGGACTTGTAGCGGGCGTCGTAGCCGATGACGACCAGGCCGCCGTCCTGGCCCTGCGCCTTCAGATACGCGGCGAGGCCGGCCGCGGCGCGTATGACGACGGCCCGGTTCATCCGCATCGGCCCCGCGCCCAGCTCGCCGCGGAGCCCTGCGGTGCCGAACTGGAGGGTGCCGCTGAAGCGGTCGGCCAGCTCGGCGACGGCGTCGCCCCCGATGCCGCATCCCCCGGTGTCGGCCGTGGCCGCCTCGATGAGCTGTGCCAGCTCCTCACGGGTGTCGGCGTCGGGGTCCTCCGCCTGCCAGGTCTTGGCGCGGGCGATCAGGTCCTGCTCCACGGTGGTCTGCCTTTCTCGGGCGCGGGGGGTGTGGTGTTGGTCGACGAGGCAGATTCCAGCCCGTCCGGCGATTGAGGACATCGTTCGAGCCCGGCCGGCGTGTGAGACCGTCCTTCAGCCCGTCCGGCGCTTGAGGACGACTCCAACCCCGCCGCCCCCTGCGTGGTCCGGCGCCTCAGATCCGCTCCAGGACCTTCGAGAGCAGCGAACCCATCCGCGCGGCGGAGTCGCGCCCCGCCTGCAGCACCTCTTCATGGTTGAGCGGCTCCCCGGTCAGCCCGGCCGCCAGGTTCGTGACCAGCGAGATGCCGAGCACCTCCGCACCGGCCTCGCGCGCCGCGATGGCCTCCAGCACCGTGGACATGCCGACCAGGTCGCCACCGAGCACCCGGACCATGTTGATCTCGGCGGGCGTCTCGTAGTGCGGGCCGGGGAACTGGACGTACACGCCCTCCTCCAGCGAGCTGTCGACCTCCTTGCAGAGCGCGCGCAGCCGCGGCGAGTACAGGTCGGTGAGGTCCACGAAGTTGGCGCCCATGATCGGCGAGGTGGCCGTCAGGTTGATGTGGTCACTGATGAGGACCGGCTGGCCGGGCCGCATCCCGGGGCGCAGACCGCCGCAGCCGTTGGTCAGCACGACCGTCTTGCAGCCCGCGGCGACCGCGGTACGCACTCCGTGCGAGACGGCGGCGACGCCGCGGCCCTCGTAGTAGTGGGTGCGGCCGAGGAAGACCAGCGCGCGCTTGCCCCCGACGGCGTACGAGCGGATGCGCCCGCCGTGCCCCTCGACGGCGGGCGGCGGGAACCCGGGCAGTTCGGTCACGGCGAGATCGGCCACGGGCGTGCCCAGCGCGTCGACGGCCGGGGCCCAGCCGGAGCCCATGACGAGGGCCACGTCGTGGGTCTCTGCGCCGGTGAGCTCACGCAGGCGGGTGGCGGCGGCGTCGGCGGCGACAGTGGGGTTGTCGGCGGGGCCCTGGATGTCCGGGTTTACAGAAGCGTTCACGCCGAAGAGGGTAACCGGAAACGGCCTACGCGCGTAGATGTTCTGGCCGACGGAGTTGCGATCGTTGTCTTGTCGTTTCCGACGAACGCCGCGGGGGAGCCCCGAGGGGGCCCGGCAGGACGGATCCGCGCGCCTCAGCAGGGGCGCTTGCGCAGCTCCATCACATAGTCGTGCGGGGCGCCCGCGGACTCGGCGGCGTCGGCCAGCTCGCCCAGATACCGCGCGGACGGCAGCCCGCCCTCGTACCCGTTCAGTACGTAGAGCCACGCCGGCTCCTCGCCCTCCAGGGTGTCCACCCGGACCCGCATCCGCCGGTATATGTCGAGGCCGACGCCCTCCCAGCGGTCCATCGAGTCCTGGTCCATGGGGGCGATGTCGTACAGGGCGACGAAGACCTGCGAGCGCGGAGCCTCCACCAGCGTGGCGAGCGCTCCTTCCCAGCCCATCTGCTCCCCGCCGAAGGTCAGCCGCCAGCCGTTGAGCCAGCCGGTGCCGCGCAGGGGGGAGTGGGGGGCGCGGCGACTCATCAGCCGCGCGTCGAGGTTGCCGGCGTACGCGGCGTAGAGCGACATGCTGTCGAGGGTACGACAGTGGCATTTCCGGGCCGGGTCACTGGGCCGACCGAGCCGCCCGGAAGAGGGCCGGGACCGGGCCGTCCGGAAGGGGCCGGGACCGGCCCCGGCGGGCCCGGGGAGCCCCGGGGGTGAAGCATCTTGAAGAGTGCGGGACAATGAAGCACGTACTGCATTCCCCGGGGGCTCCCCCCGGACCCCCGGCCGGGGCGGCAGTGCGGCCGGGGTGACAACGCGAGGCGGATTTTTCGTGACCCGGATCGTGATCATCGGCGGCGGACCTGGCGGATACGAGGCGGCCCTGGTGGGCGCCCAGCTCGGCGCGGAGGTGACCGTCGTCGACTGCGACGGCCTCGGCGGGGCATCGGTGCTCACCGACTGCGTACCGTCCAAGACTCTGATCGCCACGGCCGAGGTGATGACGACCTTCGACTCTTCGTACGAGGAGTTGGGCATCATCGTCGCCGACGACACCCCGCCGCTGGAACAGGCGGCCCGGGTGGTCGGCGTGGACCTCGGCAAGGTGAACCGGCGGGTCAAGCGGCTCGCCCTGGCCCAGTCCCACGACATCACCGCGTCGGTCACCAGGGCCGGGGCCCGGGTGATGCGCGGCCGTGGCCGGCTCGCCGGGCAGCAGGCCATGGACGGCTCCCGCCAGGTGATCGTCACCGCCGCCGACGGCACCGAGGAGACGCTGACGGCCGACGCGGTGCTGCTCGCGACCGGCGGCCACCCCCGGGAGATCCCGGACGCGCAGCCGGACGGCGAGCGCATCCTCAACTGGACCCAGGTGTACGACCTGGACGAGCTGCCCGACGAGCTGATCGTGGTCGGCTCCGGTGTCACGGGCGCCGAGTTCGCGGGCGCCTACCAGGCGCTCGGCTCACGCGTCACGCTCGTTTCCAGCCGGGACCGGGTGCTCCCCGGCGAGGACCCGGACGCCGCCGCCGTCCTGGAGGACGTGTTCCGCCGCCGGGGCATGAACGTGATGGCCCGCTCGCGCGCCGCCTCCGCGAAGAGGGTCGGCGACCGGGTCGAGGTCACCCTGGCCGACGGCCGGGTCATCTCCGGTTCGCACTGTCTGATGGCGGTCGGTGCCATCCCCAACAGCGCCGGTATGGGCCTGGACGAGGCCGGGGTGCGGCTCAAGGAGTCCGGCCACATCTGGACCGACAAGGTCTCCCGTACCAGCGCCCCCGGTGTCTACGCGGCGGGCGACGTCACCGGGGTCTTCGCCCTCGCCTCGGTCGCGGCCATGCAGGGCCGTATCGCGATGTACCACTTCCTCGGTGACGCGGTGCAGCCGCTGAACCTCAAGACGGTCTCCTCCAACGTCTTCACCGACCCGGAGATCGCCACCGTCGGCTACAGCCAGGCCGACGTCGACTCGGGCAGGATCGAGGCGCGCACCGTCAAGCTGCCGCTGCTGCGTAACCCCCGCGCCAAGATGCAGGGCATCAGGGACGGTTTCGTCAAGATCTTCTGCCGCCCCGGAACCGGCATCGTGGTCGGGGGAGTGGTCGTGGCGCCCCGGGCCAGTGAGCTGATCCACCCGATCTCGCTCGCCGTCGACAACAACCTGACGGTGGAACAGATCGCCAATGCCTTCACCGTGTACCCGTCCCTCTCCGGCTCGATCGCCGAGGTGGCACGGCAGTTGCACACCCGGAAGGTGGCGGGCGAGGACTGACGCCGGGGGCTGACGGCGAGGGCCGGCACCGGGGCAGCGGCGGGTCCGCCGGGTCCGGCGGGGGTGCGGCCGGGGGAGCGGTCGATGTGCGGCCGGTCGGTGCTCGTGCCCCGTATACCACCTGCTGATCCCATCTGTGCGCACCTTCTGTTTTTCGGCGCAAAGTGCTGAGAACGATGGGCCGGTGGGGTTACTGTCTGTTCCGTGTTCGCTGCTGAACGTCGCCAATTGATCCTTGAAATGGTGCGCGCCAATGGGGCCGTGTCGCTCCGTGAGCTCGCCCGTGTCGTCCAGACCTCCGAAGTGACCGTACGTCGGGACGTGCGGGCGCTGGAGGCGGAAGGACTCCTCGACCGCCGCCACGGCGGTGCCGTGCTGCCGGGTGGATTCACGCGAGAATCCGGCTTCCCGCAGAAATCCCATCTCGCGACCGCCGAGAAGACGGCCATCGCCGATCTCGCCGCGGGGCTCGTCGAAGAAGGCGAGGCCATCGTGGTGGGGGCGGGGACCACCACGCAGGAGCTGGCCCGCCGGCTCGCGCGGGTCCCCGGGCTGACGGTGGTCACCAACTCCCTGCTGGTGGCCCAGGCGTTGGCCCATGCCAACCGGGTCGAGGTGGTGATGACCGGCGGCACCCTGCGCGGGTCCAACTACGCCCTGGTGGGCAGCGGTGCCGAGCAGTCCCTCCAGGGGCTACGGGTCTCCCGGGCCTTCCTCTCCGGCAGCGGGCTGACCGCCGAGCGCGGCCTCTCCACCTCCAACATGCTCTCGGCCAGCGTGGACCGGGCCCTGGTGCAGGCCGCGGCGGAGGTGGTGGTCCTCGCCGACCACACCAAGCTGGGCACCGACACCATGTTCCAGACGGTGCCGACGGATGTGATCACCCGGCTGGTCACCGATGAGCCGTCCCCCCAGGACGACCGTGCGGTAACGGAGTTGCAGGCGCTCGCCGACCAGGGCGTGCAGATCGCGGTGGCCGGGCCGGGTGGGACTGCGGCCGGCCCCGGGCCGGGCGGTGAGCCCCACCCGGCCGGCCGGCCGCCGCGCCGGGACATGCCGCTCCCCGGTCAGCGGCGCACCCACCCGGGCGGGCCGCAGCCGCTGCGCAGCGCGGTCTCGCTGGCCGAGCAGCAACAGCAGCAACAGCAGGCGCGGGTGGCCGATATGCGGCGCCGCTAGCTCTGCCGCTGTTCGGCTGCGGATGTGAGGCTGCGGCTGTGCGGCTGTGGCCGGTTCCGCCGCATGGAGCAGCTACGGGGTGAGCCCCGGCCCGACCACCAGAATTCACGGTGTCCGGCCGGGGCTCACCCCGTAACTTTCAGCTGTGCCGTCAGTCCTTGATCTCGCAGATCATGGCGCCGGACGAGACGGAGGCGCCGATCTCGGCGGCGAGGCCCTTCACGGTGCCGGAGCGGTGCGCGTTGAGCGGCTGCTCCATCTTCATCGCCTCCAGGACGACCACCAGGTCGCCCTCCTTGACCTCCTGGCCCTCCTCGACCGCGATCTTGACGATCGTGCCCTGCATCGGGGACGCGAGGGTGTCGCCGGAGACGGCGGAACCGGACTTCTTGGCCGCCCGGCGCTTGGGCTTGGCACCCGCCGCGAGACCGGTACGGGCCAGGGACATCCCGAGCGAGGACGGCAGCGAGACCTCAAGACGCTTGCCGCCGACCTCGACGACGATCGTCTCGCGCCCGGACTCGTCCTCGTCCGCTTCGCCGCCGGCCGGGGCGAAGGGCGGGATCTCGTTGACGAACTCGGTCTCGATCCAGCGGGTGTGGATACGGAAGGGGTCCGAGGTGAAGGCTGGGTCGACGACGACCGCGCGGTGGAAGGGGATGGCGGTGGCCATGCCCTCCACGGTGAACTCGCCCAGCGCGCGGGCGGCACGCTGGAGGGCCTGCTCGCGGGTGGCGCCGGTGACGATCAGCTTGGCGAGCAGCGAGTCCCAGGCGGGGCCGATGACCGAACCGGACTCGACACCCGCGTCGAGGCGGACGCCGGGGCCGGTCGGCGGCGCGAAGGTGGTGACGGTGCCGGGCGCGGGCAGGAAGCCGCGGCCCGGGTCCTCGCCGTTGATACGGAACTCGAAGGAGTGACCGCGCAGCTTCGGGTCGTCGTAACCCAGCTCCTCGCCGTCGGCGATGCGGAACATCTCGCGGACCAGGTCGATGCCCGACACCTCTTCGGTGACCGGGTGTTCCACCTGGAGGCGGGTGTTGACCTCCAGGAAGGAGATCGTGCCGTCGAGGCCCACCAGGAACTCGACGGTGCCCGCGCCGACGTAACCGGCCTCCTTGAGGATGGCCTTGGACGCCGCGTACAGCTCGGCGTTCTGCTCCTCGCTCAGGAACGGCGCGGGCGCCTCCTCGACCAGCTTCTGGTGGCGGCGCTGGAGCGAGCAGTCGCGGGTGGAGACCACCACGACATTGCCGAACTTGTCGGCCAGGCACTGGGTCTCGACGTGCCGGGGCTTGTCGAGGTAGCGCTCGACGAAGCACTCGCCGCGGCCGAAGGCGGCCACGGCCTCACGGACCGCCGAGTCGTAGAGCTCGGGGATCTCCTCAAGGGTGCGGGCGACCTTCAGGCCGCGCCCGCCGCCGCCGAAGGCCGCCTTGATCGCGACCGGCAGGCCGTTCTCCTCGGCGAACGCCACGACTTCGTCGGAGCCCTCGACCGGGTCCGCGGTACCGGCGACCAGCGGAGCGCCCGCGCGCTGCGCGATGTGCCGGGCGGCGACCTTGTCGCCGAGGTCGCGGATGGCGTGCGGCGGGGGGCCGATCCAGATGAGTTCGGCGTCCAGGACGGCCTGGGCGAACTCGGAGTTCTCCGAGAGGAAGCCGTAGCCGGGGTGGATGGCGTCGGCGCCCGAGTCCTTCGCGGCCTGGAGGACCTTGCCGATGTCCAGGTAGCTGGTGCCCGGGGTGTCACCGCCCAGGGCGAACGCCTCGTCGGCCGCGCGTACGTGCGGCGCGTCCCGGTCCGGATCCGCGTAGACGGCTACGCTCTTGATCCCGGAGTCCCGGCAGGCCCGTGCGACGCGGACAGCGATTTCGCCACGGTTGGCGATGAGCACCTTGTGCACGATGGCTCCCTCCTTGCGGTGTTTTCCCCGCTCGCACCCGAGCCGGGTTTACTCGGCAGGTCATCGTGCCGAAGAGTTCGCTGAAACAAGCTGAGTTTAGGGACTGCCGACACCGTGTTTCGACCTGTCCCCATGGGTGAGCTTCCCCACACACGGTGTGACACGGGCCTCGGGCGGGCCGTGAATTCCCTTGTCACACCACGGTACGGATGGTTCCCGAAACCCACAGTAGCCCCGTCATGTGGGTTAGGTCTCTGTCGGTCAGGGCCGCTGCCGCTCGCGTTTCTTTGTGGAGTCCCTACGAAGGGGCGGGCGATTCTTTGCCGCCGGTTCCGGGCCCCTGTGCCGATCCCCGCCCGGGTCCCCGGCCAGGCCCCGCCCGGGTCCCTGTCCTGGTCGATGACCCGTCATCGCCCCGGCCCTTGTCCCCGCGACTACCCGTTAGTAGCCTGCGCGTGTCGCACGTACTTGCGGTAACAAGCGTGATCCGACAGCGATCCGACCGGGATCCGACCGGATCTGACTGTCGGGTCCGGCTGCCGGATCCGACTGGGGGTGGGTGGACTCATGGCACGCAGGCCGGTGGCCCTGGTGGCTGCGATCGTCCTCGTCCTTGAGGCGTTCGGGATCGCCTTCGTGAATCTGATACTCGGCAAGGTGGCCCACAACCAGCACATGTCCCTGGCGGGCCTGAAGCCGAGCGCGATAAGCACCGGCTCCTGGGTGGGCGGCGGCGTCTTCGGCGTCTATCTGCTGCTCTGCGCGTACTTCCCGCTGCGCGCATCCCTCACGGACCGTGGGCCCGGCCGCTTCGGCCGGATCCTGCTGATCACCTGCGCGGTCGTGCACGGCGTCCTGGGGGCGCTCACCCTAGGCCTGGTCGGCTGGCCCGCCTTCGTCGCGATGATCGTGGTGCTCGGGCTGATCGTCCTGCTCCTGGTCGCGTACGACAGGGAGCGCCCGGAGCCCACCCCGGCGGACGGGGCGCCCGCGGCGGCCTGACCTCAGGCCCCGGGGCCCGTCGTCAAAGTGTCGCCCGTCGCGCGGCGTCCGGCACGCACGCCCTAAGGTCGGCCGGGTGAAGATCCCCCGCCTGCTCGACGGCCGGCTGAAGTTCCGTCATCTGGTCCTGGTCGACGCCCTCGCCCGCCGGGGCAGCGTGGTCGGCGCCGCCGTCGAACTCCATGTGACACAGCCGGCCGCCACCCGCAGCCTCCACGAGCTGGAGGACATCCTCGGCGTACCGCTCTTCGAGCGCGGCCCCCGGGGCGTCACCGCGACCGTCTTCGGAGAGGCGTTCCTCACCCACGCCAGGACCGTGCTCGCCGAGGTCACCCAGGCGGGCCGCCATGTGGTCGAGCTGGCCGACGCCGACCGCGGCACGGTGATCGTCGGCACCCACCTCGCCGGGTCGAACGTGCTGCTCCCGCGCGCCATCGCGGCGGTCAAGAAGGAACGCCCCCACCTCACCGTGGTGGTCCGGGAGGCATCGCCCGAGGCGCTGCTCCTCGAACTGGAGGCCGGGCGCATCGACTTCACCGTGGGGCGGCTGACCGTACCGTCCGACGAGCGCACCGTGCGCCGCAAGCTGTACGACGAGTCGGTCGAACTGGTCGTCAGGGCCTCGCACGCGCTCGCCGGGCACGGCGCGGTGGATCTCGCGGAGCTGGCGGACTATCCGTGGATCCTGCCGGGTGCCGAGACCGCGCTGCGCCGGGAGATCGAGGAGTTCTTCGCCCGCCACGGGATCGCCCTGCCGAGGAACCGGGTGGAGACCACCTCGTTCCTGACAGTACGTCAACTCCTGCTGGAGACCGATGTGGTGGCGGCGCTGCCCAGCCTGATCGCCCGCGACGACCCCAGGATCGTCCGCCTCGGCGTCCCCCTGGAGCCGATCGGCCACAGCGTCGGACTGACCCTGCCCGCGGCCCGTACCCCCAGCCCGTCCGCGCGGGCGCTGATCCTGGCCCTGGAGGAGGTCGCCGCCGGTATGGCCCGGCAGGGCGGTGGCGGCGGCAGCTCCTCCTGAGCGGGGCCCGCTCCCGGCGCTCAGGAAGCGAAGTCCCTTTTCCCGAGCCGGAGTTCCCGCCCCGGCGGCCGGAGTCCGTACCCTCGGGCGGCCCGGGGCCCGCACCCGGCCCGGAGTCCGCGCCCCGGAGGCCGCTCTCAGCCGCCCGTCCCCAGGAAGCGCTCCGCGTTGCCGTGCGTGATCAGCGCGCGGTCCGCCTCGCTGAGGAAGCCGCTCTTGCGTACGACGTCGCCGACCGGGCGTTCGCCCAGCGGGTACGGGTAGTCGCTGCCCACCATCACGCGGTCGGCGCCGACCGTGTCGACCAGGAGCCGCAGTGCGCGGTCGTCGAAGACCACCGAGTCCACCGAGAACCGGCCGATGTAGTGCGACGGCGGAAACAGCGAGGTGCCGATGACGTCGTTGCGACCGTGCCACGCGTTCTCCATCCGGCCGAGCCAGAAGGCGAACGAACCGCCGCCGTGCGCGAAGCAGATCTTCAGCCGTTCGTCGACCCGGTCGAAGACCCCGCCCAGGATCATCGCGAGGATCGACAGATGGGTCTCCGCCGGCATCGCGGTGAGCCACTGCGCCATCCAGCGGTCGAGCCGGGGCGAACTGGCCATGTCCCAGGGGTGCACGAAGACCGGAACGCCGAGCGAGGCGCAGTGCTGGAGGAAGGTGACGACCCCTTCGCTGTCCAGGTCGAGGTCCCCGACATGGTTGCCGATCTCCACCCCCCGGTGGCCGTTGGCGAGACTGCGCTCCACCTCGCGGCAGGCGGCGTCGGTGTCCTGGAGCGGCACCTGGCAGAAGGGGATCAGCCGGTCCGGCGCCGGGGCGGTGATCTCCAGGGCCAGATCGTTGAAGATCCGGGCGATCCTGGCGGCCTCGGCGCCGGACCTGCCGTACTGGAAGAACGCAGGGGTGGGGGAGACCACCTGGGCCCGTACGCCGTCCGCTTCCATGTCGCGCAGCCGGGTCTCCGCGTCCCAGCAGTCCCGCTGGATCCGGCGGAACTCCCGGCTGCCCATCATGATCATGGCCTCGGACTCGGACTCGATCCGCAGCCAGGGCGCGTCCGGCCCGCCGTCGGCCGTCAGATCGGGCCAGCCGCGCGGCACATAGTGGGTGTGGATGTCGATCGTCGGGTCCACGGTCAGCCCTTCCCGGGGTGGAGGGCGCCGCACTGCGGGCAGCTCCGGGCCTTCTCGTCGCCGTAGAACTCGGCGAAGACCGGCGGCAGATCGGCGACGATGTCCCGGACCTGGAGCTCGGTCTCATGGACGAGGGCCGCGCACTCGGGGCAGTACCACTGGAACCGCTCCAGGGTCCCTTCCTCGCGCACCCGCTCGATGACCAGGCCGATCGAGGCGGGGTCGGGCCGCTGCGGGGAGTGCGGGAGGCTGCCGGGGAGCAGCCAGGCCTCGCCCTCCTTGATGTGCACGGTCCGCGGGCCGTCCTCGGTCATGACGTTCACCTGCATCGCGCCCTTGACCTGGTAGAACCACTCCTCGTACGGGTCGAGGTGGTAGTCGGTCCGCTCGTTGGGGCCGCCGACGATCTGGACGATGAAGTCTTCGCCGAGCGACATGGTCCTGTTGTTCACCGGGGGCTTGAGCAGGTGCTCGTGCTCGGTGATCCAGCCCTGGAAATCGATGACCGGGGGGATGGCGGTCATGGGAGCACCTCCGTGCTGATCGTGCTGTTCTTGCTGCTCTTGCCGTGCGTGCTGGTCGTGCTGGTCGTGCTGTGCGTGTTCTGCGCCGTGTCCGTGTTCTGTGCCGTGTCCGTGGTCTGTGCGGCGGGCGGTTCTGCGGGCGGTCCGGCGGAGCGCGGCAGATGGGCCACCGCCTGGATCTCGATCAGCAGATGCGGATGCGGCAGCTGGTGCACCGCGACCGTGGTCCTGGTCGGGCCCTGCTCGTCGAAGTACTCGCCGTAGACCTCGTTGTAGCCGCCGAAGTCGTTCATGGAGACCAGATACGTGGTGAGCTGGGCGACGTCCGACAGCTCGGCGCCGACCTCGGCGAGGATGCCCCGGATGTTCTCGATGACGGCGCGGGTCTGCGCCCTGATATCGAGGCGGGTGGTGCCGAGTTCGTCGGCCTCGGCGCCCACGAAGGTGTTGTCCGGCCTGCGCGAGCTGGTGCCCGACACATAGACCACATCGCCGACGACCTTCACATGCGGGAACCGGCCGCGTGGGGTGGCCCGCCCTCTGATCACCTGTGCGCCGCTCATCGGATCCCCTTCAGCGAGACCGTGCCGAGCCCGGCCACATCGCACGTGGTCACGCCCTCCGCGAGCGGGAGCGCCGCAGTCGCCGCGCCCGCGAGCACGACCTGGCCGGCCCGCAGCGGGATGGACCGGCGGCGGCACATGTCGAGCAGCGCGTGCAGCGCGTGGACCGGGTCGCCCAGGATGGCGGCGGTCGAACCGGTCGCCTCGGCCTCACCGGAGCGCAGCAGCACCGCGCGGTTGGCCGCTTCGCCGAACGGGCGCCAGGGGCCGATCACGTAACCGGCCGCCGACGTGTTGTCCGCGACGACGTCCTCGTAGGTGAACCGGAAGTCCCGGTACCGGGAGTCGATGATCTCGATCGCCGGCGCCATCGCGTCCACACAGGACTCGATGTCCGTCAGCGGGCCGGCCAGGTCCACATCGCGGCAGAGCCGGTACGCGACCTCGGGCTCGGCCTTCGGATGGATGAAGCGGTCCAGTGCGGCATCGCCGCCGTCCGCGATTCGCATCCCGTCGGTCAGCCGGCCGACGATCACGTCGGACACGCCCATCTGGGCCATCTTCGCCTTGCTGGTGAAGCCCAGTTTCACCCCGGTGATGTGCTCGCCGCGCGCCTGCCTGCGGGCCAGCAGCGCCGCCTGCACCGCGTACGCGTCATCGATGCCGAAGGTGTGGGTGTCGGCGAGGCTCGGGGTGTCGGTCCCGGACGTCTGCGCCGTGTCGAGCCGCGCCGCCAGCTCCGCCACGGTGGCCGCGCCGAGGGGCCCCGGGCCCGTGGTGGTCTCCTGCTCGGTCACTGGCCGCTCCCGTCCGTCAGGGACCCGCGCCGTGCGGCCAGGTCCAGTGCGATGTCCACGATCAGGTCCTCCTGGCCGCCCACCAGCTGCCGGCGTCCCACCTCCAGGAGGATCTCCCGGGTGTCGAGCCCGTACCGCTCGGCCGCTCGTCCGGCGTGCAGCAGGAAGCTGGAGTAGACGCCCGCGTACCCGAGGGTCAGGGTCTCCCGGTCCACCTGCACCGGGCGGTCGCGCATCGGCCGGACGATGTCGTCGGCCGCGTCCTGGAGCGCGAACAGATCGCAGCCGTGCTCCCAGCCCATCAGGTCGGCGACCGCGACGAACGGCTCGGCCGGGCAGTTGCCCGCCCCCGCGCCCTGCCCCGCCAGCGCCACATCCACCCGGCGCGCGCCGTGCTCCACCGCCGTGACGCTGTTGGCGACCGAGAGCGAGAGGTTCTCGTGGGCATGGATGCCGATCTCGGTGGCCGGGTCGAGCACCTCGCGGTACGCGGCGACCCGGTCGGCGACGTCCCGCATGGTCAGCCGCCCGCCGGAGTCCGTCACATACACGCAGTGCGCGCCGTACGACTCCATCAGCGCGGCCTGCCCGGCCAGTCCCTGCGGGGAGTTGAGGTGGCTCATCATCAGGAAGCCCGAGACGTCCATCCCGTTCTCGCGCGCCCAGGCGATGTGCTGCGCCGCGACATCCGCCTCGGTGCAGTGGGTGGCGATGCGTACGCTCCGTACGCCCAGCGCGTGCGCCCGGCGCAGATGCTCGATGGTGCCGATGCCGGGCAGCAGCAGGGTGGTGAGCTTCGCCTGGACCAGGACGTCGGCCGCCGCCTCGATCCACTCCTCGTCGGAGTGCGCGCCGAAGCCGTAGGTGGCGCTCGACCCGCCGAGCCCGTCGCCGTGCGCGACCTCGATGGCGGCGACCCCCGCCCGGTCCAGTGCGCCGACGATCCGGCGCACCTGGTCGACGGTGTACATATGACCCATCGCGTGCATGCCGTCGCGGAGGGTCACATCCTGTATGTAGAGCTTCATGGGGTCACCCATCCTCGGAGTGCGGCGGTCTTCTCGGCGGTGCGGACCGCGGCGGAGGTCATGATGTCGAGGTTCCCGGCGTAGTCCGGGAGGTAGTGGCCCGCGCCGATGACCTCCAGGAAGACGGAGACGCGGAGTCCGGTGACCCGGCGGCCGAGCGCCGGGACCAGGACATCGGTGACCTCCTCGAACTGCATCTCCTGCTTGAGCCGGTAGCCGGGCACATACGTGCGTACCGCCTCGGCCATCTCGCGTACGGAGGCGGCGATCCGCTCCCGTACACCGGCCGGTACGGCCCCTTCGACCAGGCAGTGCACCGTGTCGCGCATGGCGAGCGGGGGCTCGGCGGGGTTGAGCACGATGATCGCCTTGCCCACCGCGGCGCCGCCGACAACCCGGATGGCCTCGCCGGTGGTCTCGGTGAACTCGTCGATGTTGGCGCGGGTGCCGGGCCCCGCCGAGCGGGAGGCGATGGAGGCGACGATCTCGCCGTACGCGACGGGGGCGATCCGGGAGACCGCGGCGACGACCGGGATGGTCGCCTGCCCGCCGCAGGTCACCATGTTGACGTCCGGTGCGTCCAGATGCTCGTCCAGGTTGACGGACGGCACGACGAACGGACCCAGCGCGGCGGGGGTCAGGTCGATCATCAACTTGCCGTGGGCGCGGGCGAGTTCGGCGTTACGGACATGGGCGCCGGCCGATGTGGCGTCGAAGATCACCTTGATGTCGGCGAACTCCGCCATCTCCACCAGCCCTTCGACGCCCCGGTGGGTGGTGGCGACCTTGAGCCGTGCGGCGCGGGCGAGGCCGTCCGACGCCGGGTCGATCCCGGCCATCGCGCCCATGCGCAGGGTCTTCGACAGCCGCAGCACCTTGATCATGAGGTCGGTGCCGATATTGCCGGAGCCGATGACGGCGACCGGGACGGTGCCGGACGCCGATGCTGATGTGCTCACTGGGTCCTCTCTTCGCCGGCGGTCCGTGCCGCCGCCTCGATGACGGCGTCGACCTCGCCGATTCCGTCCAGTTCGAGCCGGAACCGGCCCCCTCCGGTGACCGGCACCATCGGCCCGAGCGCGCCGGACATGACCACGTCACCGGCCCGCAACGGCCGCCCCCGCGCGGCGAGTTCGCGCGCCAGCCAGGCGACCGCGACGACCGGTGAGCCGAGGCAGGCGTGACCGGCGCCGAACGCGACGGGATCGCCGTCGCGCCGGAGCGTCATCCCGACCCGGGCGAGGTCGAGGCCGGTCAGTGAGTACGGGGTGGTGCCGAGGACCACCGCGCCGCTGGAGGCGTTGTCCGCCACGGTGTCGGTGAGGGACAGGTCCCAGCCGGCGATCCGCGAGTCCACGATCTCGATGGCGGGGAGCACGAACTCGGTGGCCCGCAGGACGTCCGCGACGCCCGCGCCCGGCCGGTCGATGTCCCGGCCCAGTACGAACGCGATCTCGCCCTCGGCGCGTGGCTGGAGGAACCGGCCGTACGGCAGCGGCTCGGTGTGGGCGTACACCATGTCGTCGAAGAGCACCCCGAAGTCCGGCTGGTAGACACCGAACTGCTGCTGTACGGCGGGGGCGGTGAGCCCGATCTTGGCGCCCGCGATCCGGGCGCCGGCCGCGCTCCTGGCCTCGGTGAGCCGGCGCTGCACCTCATAGGCGGCGTCCAGATCGGTGCGGCCGATGAACTCCCTGACGGGTGCGCACGGGGTGCGGGTGGCGGCGGCCTCGGCGAGCCGGGCGACAGCGGCGCCGACACCGGCGTCGGCATCGGGGCCTTCGGCGGCCGTCCCGGCGCCGGTCCTGGGGGAGGGGTGATCGTTCACAGCTGTACGCACACATTCGTCGGCTCTGTGTAGAAGTGCATCGAGGACGCGCCGCCCTCCCGGCCGATGCCGGAGAGCCCGGTACCGCCGAAGGGGGAGCGCAGATCGCGCAGGAACCAGGTGTTGACCCAGGCCATCCCGGTGTCCATCGCCTGGGCCACCCGGTGGCCGCGGCGCAGGTCGTTGGTCCAGACGGAGGCCGCGAGGCCGTACTCGGTGTCGTTGGCGAGCGCGACGGCCTCCTCCTCGGTGTCGAAGGGGATCAGTGCGGCCACCGGGCCGAAGATCTCCTCGCGTACCGGCCGGTCCGTCTGGTCCAGCCCGGTCCAGAGCGTCGGCTCGATCCACGAACCGCCCGCCAGCTCCGGGCCCAGCTCCGGCACACCGCCACCGGTGAGCACCTTCGCCCCGGCCTGCTCGGCGAGGTCGAAGTAGCCCAGCACCTTGGCGCGGTGGGCCTGCGAGATGAGCGGCCCCGTGGTGGTCCGCTCGTCGCCGGGGGAGCCGAGGCGCAGGGCGCGGGCGCGTGCGGTCAGGCCGTCCGCGATGTCCGCGAACACCGAGCGCTGTACGTACACCCGCTCGGTGCAGAGGCAGACCTGGCCGGTGTTGGTGAAGACGGACCTGGCCAGTCCGTCGAGCGTCTCCTCGATGTCGGCGTCGTCGAAGACCAGGGCGGCGTTCTTGCCGCCCAGTTCGAAGGAGACCGGCCGCACCCGGGGTGCGACGGTCCGCATGACCTGCGAGCCGGTGGCGGACGAGCCGGTGAAGGTCACCCCGTCGATCCCCGGATGGGACGTCAGATACGCGCCCGCCGAACCACCGCCGAAGCCGTGCACCACGTTGTAGACCCCGGCGGGCAGGCCGACTTCGGCCAGCACCTCGGCCAGCAGGGTCGCGGTGGCGGGCGTCTCCTCGCTCGGCTTGACCACCACCGCGTTGCCGCAGGCGAGCGCGGGGGCGACCTTCCACGTCAGCAGCAGGAGCGGCAGGTTCCACGGCACGATGACCGCGACGACCCCGAGCGGCTTGCGCACCGCGTAGTTGAGAGCCTGCCGGCCGCCGGGGAGGTCGGTCACGAACGACTCCTGGCCGGCGGCCCCGACCACGTCGGCGAAGGCACGGAAGTTGGCGACGGCCCGTGCGACATCGAGCGAACGGGCCTGGGCCACCGGCTTGCCGGTGTCGGCCACCTCGGCGGCCACGAACTCCTCGAAGCGTTCCTCGATCCGGTCGGCGGCCCGCCGCAGCAGCGCGGTCCGCTCCCCGACGGGCGTACCCGCCCAGCCGTCGTGCAGAGCCCGTCTGGCCCCCCGTACGGCCCGGTCCACCAGCGGTCCGTCCGCCTCGTGCACCCGGGCGTACACCCGGCCGGTCGCCGGGTCCACCGCGTCGAAGCCCCGGACCGACCCGTCCGGTTCCACGAACCGTCCCTCTACGAAGTTGCGGATCCACCGCCCTGTATCTGCCGTCATGCGTCCACTGTGGGCCGCCGACCCATACCGTACAAATGCGCTTCCTGCGCCTCGGTATAAGTAAACTGGTATACCTGCTCCTGGTGCGGAGTGGCCGGAGGGAAGGCTTCCGGTATACCGAAACAGCTATGGTGAACTCCGTTTTCAGTATTTGTGTGTGATGGCCCACGGCGCCACGATCCACGGAACAAGCGAGAGGTCACCCCCGTGAACCAGCCCGTGAATCCGTCCCCCGGGTACCAGCCCGTGATCCCGTCCCCGGTGAATCCGACCCCCGGGGACCAGTCCGTGAATCCCCCCGTGAACCCCCCGTCCCCCGCCAGGACCGCTGTCGCGACGCTCGCCGGCACGACCCTGGAGTGGTACGACTTCTTCCTCTACGGCACGGCCGCCGCACTGGTCTTCAACAAGCAGTTCTTCCCGTCGCTCAGCCCCGCGGCCGGCACCCTCGCCAGCTTCAGTACGCTCGCCGTCGGCTTCGTCGCCCGGCCCCTCGGGGGCCTGGTCTTCGGCCACTTCGGCGACCGGATCGGACGCAAGGCGACCCTGGTGGTCTCCCTGGTCCTGATGGGGATCGGCTCCACTCTCATCGGCCTCCTCCCCGGATACGCGTCCATCGGCTTCTGGTCACCGGCGCTGCTCGTGACCCTGCGGATCATCCAGGGCATCGGGCTGGGCGGTGAGGGCGCGGGTGCCACCCTGATGTCGATGGAGCACGCGCCGGGGACCAGACGGAACCTCTACGCGGGCTTCCCGCAGATGGGGACCCCGGCCGGACTGGTCCTGGCGA
Source organism: Streptomyces sp. NPDC054757 (assembly GCF_053612185.1). Lineage (NCBI taxonomy): Bacteria > Bacillati > Actinomycetota > Actinomycetes > Kitasatosporales > Streptomycetaceae > Streptomyces > Streptomyces sp. NPDC054757. Next base: position 154,380 of record NZ_JBSHBW010000001.1, on the reverse strand, counting down.
ACGTCGTCTTCCTGGCCGCCAACTCGCTGCTCGGCGACGACACGTTCACCGCGTGGGGCTGGCGCATCCCCTTCCTGCTGAGCTTCGTCCTGGTCGCGGTGGGCCTGGTGATCAGGCTCCGGGTCACCGAGTCGCCGTCCTTCCACCGGGTGCTCGCCGATGGCGAGGTGGTCAGGTTCCCGCTCGCCGAGTCCCTGAAGGTTGGATTCCCCCGGCTGGTGCTGACGCTGCTCGCGGTGGTCGCCAACTCGGCCGTCGCCTATGTGTTCATGGTGTTCACGCTCTCGTACGGCAGCGAACACCTGCACTACGACAAGCAGTTCCTGATCCTGAGCGTGACGGCGGCGGCGGTGCTCTGGTTCGCGGCGATACCGGTGTGGACGACGTACGCGGACCGGCACGGCCGGCGCACCATGTTCATCGCGGGCTCCGCCGCCATCCTGGTCTGGTGCGTGGCCTTCTTCCCGCTGCTGGACACCGGCAGCCCGGTGCTCGCCGTGGTCGCGCTGGTGGGCATGGGGCTCATCATCCCCGTGACCCACTGCGTCCAGGGCTCCCTCATCGCGGACACCTTCCCGGCCCGGGTCCGGTACTCCGGGTCCTCGGTGATCCTGCAGAGCGGCGCCATCCTGGGCGGCGGGCTCGCCCCCATGATCGCCACCGCGCTGCTGAACACCGACGGGACGTCCACCGGGGTGACCTGGTATCTCGCGGTGATCTGCGCGGTCAGCCTGGGCGGTGCGGTCGCGCTGTTCCGGCTGGTGCCGGAGAGCGCCCCGGCGCAGGCGCCGGAACCGGTGGAGACTGGAACCGCGGACGCCGTACCCGGTGGGCCGCTGACCGGCACAGGAGGTACGGCATGACAGGCTCCAGCACTGGGTCGACCGGTACGGGGCCGACCGGTACCGGGACGAGCGGCACCGGCCCGGCCGGTGCGGAGCCTGTCCGTACGGGCCCCATCCGCTATGCGACCGCCGAGCGCTTCGGACGGCCGCGTGCCGTGGCGGCCCGTGACGCCCGCCCCGCCGGCGGCGAGATCTGCCCGCAGCCGCCGTCCAGGCTCGACGCGGTGATGGGCCCGCCCCACGACCGCAGGCCCCAGGGCGAGGACTGCCTGAATCTGACGGTCACCGCCCCGGCCGGGGGCGGCGGGGCCCGGCCGGTGATGGTCTGGTTCCACGGCGGCGGGTTCAGCAGCGGCGCCGGCCTGATGGACTGGTACGACGGCGGGGCGCTCGCCGCACAGGGCGATGTGGTGGTCGTCGGGGTCAACTACCGGGTGGGCGCACTGGGTTATCTCTGTCTCGACGGCGTCAGCGAGGGGAACCTCGGCCTGTACGACCAGCTCGAAGCGCTCCGCTGGGTGCGGGAGCACATCGCGGAGTACGGCGGCGACCCCGGCAGTGTCACCGTCTTCGGCCAGTCGGCGGGCGGTATCTCGATCCGGCTGCTGATGGAGATGGCCGAGGCCCGGGGGCTCTTCCACCGCGCGATTCTGCAGAGCGCCCCCCTGGTGCTCACCGAGCGGTCCCGCGAGGACGCCGAGGCGCTCGGGCGGATCTTCGCGGATCACCTCGCCACGCTGGGCGAGTCCCCGTCGACTGCGGGCCCGGCGGCGCTGCTCGACGCACAGCGGGTGACCGCGGCGGCCCATCTCCGGGAGGCGGCCAGTTCCCTGGAGCCGCCGTTCAGCCCCGTCGAAGGGGTGATCGGCCGGGACGGCGCCGCCTTCGCGGCGAACGTCCGCGGCCTGGACGTCCTGTACGGCTGGAACGCCGACGACATGACCGCCTTCCCGGGCGAGACGGGCGACCCGGCGGAGCTCACCGCCCGGATGTACGCCGCACCCCTCGCGGAGCTGGGCGCCCGGCTCGAACGGGCGGGCGCCCGGGTGCACTCCTACCGGCTCGACTGGCGCCCCGCGGGTTCGCCCCTCGGTGCGACCCACTGCGTCGAACTGCCGCTGCTGCTCGGCGGCCGGGGGGCGTGGGAGGGCGCCCCGATGCTGGGCGACACCCCCTGGGATGAGGTCGAGGCGCTGGGCGCCGCACTGCGGACGACCTGGCTGGGCTTCGTACGGACCGGAGTCCCCGGCGCGGCGCCGGAGCCGCTGCACTGCGCCGAGGGGCCCGCGCCGGTTCCGGTCCCGGGGCGGTCGGACATGGTCTGACGTGGTCGGACCAGGTCTGACCGGTTTCGGATGCGGAGACCGTCAGACCCAGAGGTCCGTCAGACCCAGGGGTCCGTCAGACCCAGAGGTCTGTGAGGGACACGTCCAGTTCGGCCAGCAGCTTGCGCAGCAGCGGCAGCGAGAGTCCGATGACATTGCCGTGGTCGCCCTCGATGGAGTCGACGAACGGTGCCGAGCGGCCGTCGAGGGTGAAGGCCCCCGCGACATGGAGCGGTTCGCCGCTCGCCACGTACGCGGCGACCTCGGCGTCCGTCGGTTCGCCGAAGCGGACCGTGGTGGACGCGGTGGCCGACACGGTGCGGCCGGTCGCGGTGTCGATGACGCAGTGACCGGTCTGCAGGATGCCTGCCCGGCCGCGCATGGCCCTCCAGCGTGCGGTGGCCTCATCGGCGTCGGCCGGCTTGCCGAGCGCCTCGCCGTCCAGCTCCAGTACGGAGTCACAGCCGATGACGAGGGCGCCGGCCGCGGCCTCCCGGGCGGCGACCGACCGGGCCTTGGCCTCGGCCAGTACGAGAGCCAGCTCGGCGGGGGTGGGGGCGCTGAGGGCGTCCTCGTCCACGCCGCTGACGATCACCTCGGGGTCGAGTCCGGCGTTGCGGAGCAGTCCGAGACGGGCGGGCGATGCGGAACCGAGAACGAGTCGGCGCTGTGCAGTCATGCGGGCCATCGTATGACCGCACGAGCGACCCGTTCAGCGCAGGCTGAGCACCGCCATCACGAGAACCATCGCCGCGGCGAGTACGAGACCGGCACGGCGCAGCATCGCCTGTGCGTCCCGCAGCTCCTTGGGCGGTTTGTTCTCCGGATCGGACCACAGCATGCACCCGATGGTGCGGCCGGGGAGGGTCCCGGCGCCTGAGTACGGGTACTCAGGCTGCCCGGACGAGTCGGACACCTCCCCATTGCTGACGCCCCGTCAGTTGGCTGGAAGCCGTCTTCATGCGTCGCGTCAGGGCCGGGATATAAAAATGGAATGAACTTTCCGAAAATGAGCAGACGAAGCGTTCTCGCAGGTCTTGGTGCTGTTCCGCTGGCGGCAGCCACCGGGTTACCGGCCACCGCCCACGAACGGCCGACCGGTCACGGCGAGAAACCGGGCGAGCGGCGGACCACCCTGCTGCGCGGCGCCGGTCTCGTCCTCACCATGGACCCGGGCGTCGGCGAAGGCGAACTCGGCACCATGGAGGGCGGCACCGACGTCCTGCTGCGGGACGGGAGGATCGCCGCCGTCGGCCGGGGACTCGACGTCCCGCACGGCGCGCGGGTGGTGGACGCCACCGGCAAGCTGGTCATGCCGGGCTTCGTCGACATCCACAACCACCTCTGGCAGTCGAGCATCCGCGGCGGCTGCTCCGACCAGAACGTGACCGGCTGGCTCGCGGCCTGCAACCGTACGACGCTGCCGAAGATCGACGCCCAGGACATGTACGGATTCGTCCATCTCGCGGCCCTGGACGCGCTGCAGGCCGGAGTCACCACCGTCGTGGACTGGGTGCACGCCATCCCGTACGAGACGAGTGAGCGCTATGTCCGGGCGCTGCACGACTCAGGGCTGAGGTTCGTCTACGCGATGACGCAGAGCGGCGCCGACCGCCGGCTGATCCCCGAGGTGAAGAAGGACTTCCTGGACCCGCTGCCGCTGGCATCCGCCCAGGTGGCGGTGCATGCGAGCATGCCCGGGATCAAGGATCTGCGGCTGCTGCACGAGGTCTCCCGGGACCTCGGACTGATGATCAACTCCCATGTCCTGGAGAACCGCGACGACCGCAAGGACGAGCAGATCCGCGCCCTGCGCGAGGTCGGCGCCTTCGGTCCCGGACTGCTGATGAACCACGCGATCCACCTCACCGACGACGAGATAGCGCTCACCGGCGACCACGGTGTACGGGTGGCGCACTGCCCGCTCAGCAATATGCGGCTGGCCTCCGGCATCATGCCGCTGCCCGCGATGCACCGGCGCGGCATCCGGGCCGGGCTCGGGCATGACGGCGGCACCAACGACACATCCGACATGTTCAACGTGATGAAGGCGGCCGTCGGCCTCCAGCGGGCGCTTCACCTGGACGCCGGGATCCACCCGACCATCCCGGCGGTGCTGCGGCTGGCGACGATGGGCGGCGCCGAATGCGTCGGGCTGGCCGGTCAGGTCGGCTCACTGACGCCGGGCAAGCGCGCCGACGTTCTGGTCCTGGACCCCGGCACCCTCAACTTCGCCCCGCGCTTCGACTGGGTCAGCCAGATCGTGCTCAACGGCCAGCCGCCGAACGTCAGTGAGGTCTTCATCGACGGCTACCTGCGGAAGTCCGGCGGGGAGCTGGTGAACGTGGACACCGAACAGGTGGTCCGCGCGGCGGAACGGGCGGCGGCACACGTACGCGCGGCCTGACCCGGGCGGCGGCACACGTACGGCGGCGTGACCCCGGCGGTCTGACCCGGACGGCCCGCCCCGGGGCGGGCCGGGACCCGCCCGTAGCTACCCGCCCGTGGTGACCCGGCCGCCACAACGCCCTGGCGGGACCGCACCCGCCCGTACCGCCCTACCCCGGCCAGTAGGTGCGCGCCCACGCCCGCGGCCCCGGCTGCGGTATCCGGTGCCGGGCGATGCGCGCCGGGTCCGACCACTCCTCCGGTGGCAGCGGCGCTCCTGACGGGGCGGCGGCCGCCGCGGCGGCGCGCGCCTGGACCACCGCGACCGCGGCGGCCAGCTCCTCCGGGGTCGGGTTTCCCCGTACGACCTTGATCATCGTCGAGCCCTTCTGCGGATGGGGTGGGTAGCGGTCCGTAAGCAGTGTCCGGAAGTGGTTCCTACAGCGGAATGTTGCCGTGCTTCTTGGGCGGCAGCGACTCCCGCTTCGTGCGCAGCTGACGCAGCCCCCGCACGATGTGCCTGCGGGTCTCGGACGGCATGATCACCGCGTCGACATAGCCGCGTTCGGCCGCGACATACGGGTTGAGCAGCGTGTCCTCGTACTCCGAGATCAGCTCGGCCCGGGTCGCGTCGGCGTCCTGCGCGGCCGCGATGGTGCGCCGGTGCAGGATGTTCACCGCGCCCTGCGCGCCCATCACCGCGATCTGCGCGGTGGGCCAGGCGACATTGAGGTCGGCGCCCAGGTGCTTGGAGCCCATCACGTCGTACGCGCCGCCGAACGCCTTGCGCGTGATCACCGTGATCAGCGGGACCGTGGCCTCCGCGTACGCGTAGATCAGCTTGGCACCGCGCCGGATGATGCCGCCGTACTCCTGGTCCACACCCGGCAGGAAGCCCGGCACGTCGACGAAGGTGATGACGGGGACGTTGAACGCGTCGCAGGTGCGGACGAAGCGCGCCGCCTTCTCGGACGCGTTGATGTCCAGACAGCCGGCGAACTGCATCGGCTGGTTGGCGACGATGCCCACCGGGTGGCCCTCGACCCGTCCGAAACCGGTCACGATGTTCGGCGCGAACAGGCCCTGGGTCTCCAGGAACTCACCGTCGTCCAGCACATGCTCGATGGCCGTGTGCATGTCGTACGGCTGGTTCGCCGAGTCCGGGATGAGCGTGTCCAGCTCCCGGTCCACGTCCGAGGTCTCCAGATCCGCCTCCTCGGGGAAGGCGGGCGCGTCGGAGAGGTTGTTCGAAGGGAGGTAGGAGAGCAGCGACTTGACGTACTCGATCGCGTCCTTCTCGTCACCCGCCATGTGGTGCGCCACACCGGACGTGGTGTTGTGCGTACGGGCGCCGCCCAGCTCCTCGAAGCCGACATCCTCACCGGTGACGGTCTTGATGACGTCGGGCCCGGTGATGAACATGTGCGAGGTCTGGTCGACCATCACCGTGAAGTCGGTGATGGCGGGGGAGTACACGGCGCCGCCCGCGCACGGGCCGACGATCAGGCTGATCTGCGGGATCACCCCCGACGCGTGGACGTTGCGGCGGAAGATCTCGGCGAACAGGCCGAGCGCGGCCACCCCCTCCTGGATCCGGGCGCCGCCGCCGTCGTTGATGCCGATGATCGGGCAGCCGGTCTTCATGGCGAAGTCCATGACCTTGACGATCTTCTCGCCGTACACCTCGCCGAGCGACCCGCCGAAGATGGTGAAGTCCTGCGAGTAGACACAGACCGGGCGGCCGTCGACCGTGCCGTAACCGGTCACCACACCGTCGCCGTACGGGCGGTTCTTCTCGATGCCGAAGTTGGTGGAGCGGTGCCGGGCGAACTCGTCCAGCTCGGTGAACGACCCGTCGTCGAGGAGCAGTTCCACTCGCTCACGGGCTGTCAGCTTGCCCTTGGCATGCTGCTTCTCCACCGCGCGCGCCGAACCGGCGTGGGTCGCCTCCTCGATGCGGTGCTGAAGATCCGCGAGCTTCCCCGCGGTGGTGTGGACGTTGATCTCTTCCGGCTCGGACATCGGGTTGCGGCTCCCTGGGTGCGCAGGCGTCTGACAGGGCGTTTCGGCTACAGACACGTAGCGTATCGGCGCTGATGCGCCTCGGCAGTGCGTCGTTTGCCACACCTACTGTGGGTTGCATGACGTCATCCGATGTACCTGGGAACCGCTGGACGGATCTGGAGCGCCCGCCGCTGAACGCGACGGCCCTGCGCCGCGCGCTGGTGCGGCCGGGGTCCCTGTGGACCTCGCTCGACGTGGTCGCGGCCACCGGGTCCACCAACTCCGACCTCGTGGGGCGCGCCGCCGGACTTGAGGAAGGGGCGGTGCTGGTGGCCGAGGAACAGAGCGCGGCCCGCGGCCGGCTGGACCGCACCTGGTCGGCGCCCGCGCGCTCCGGGCTCTTCTTCTCCGTACTCCTGCGGCCCGGCCCGCGGGTCCCGGCCGAGCGCTGGGGGTGGCTGCCGCTGCTCACCGGGGTCGCGGTGGCCGCCGGTCTCTCCCGGGCAGCGGGCGTCGACACCGCGCTGAAGTGGCCGAACGACCTGCTCGTCACGGTTCCCGGGGACTCCGGCCCGCCCGGCCCCGGGGATGCCCCGTCCGGCGCCGAGCGCAAGGCGGGCGGCATCCTCGTCGAACGCACCGCGGACGGCGCCGTGGTGGTCGGCGTCGGCATCAACGTCTCGCTCCACGCGGCGGAACTGCCCGTCCCCACCGCGGGCTCGCTGGCCCTCGCCGGGGCGGTCTCCACCGACCGCGACCCACTGCTGCGGGCCGTGCTGCGCTCCCTTGAGCAGTGGTACGGGGAGTGGCGAGCCGAGGACGGCGACCCGGCCGCCTCACGGCTCCAGGAGGCGTACACGGCGGGCTGCTCGACCCTGGGCCGTACCGTCCGTGCCGAGCTGCCCGGCGACACCTCGCTGACCGGCGAGGCCGTCGCCGTCGACGGCGACGGGCGGCTGGTGCTGGCAACCGGGGACGGCGTGCGGCCGGTCGGCGCGGGTGACATCGTGCACCTGCGCCCGGTCTGACACCGGTCCGGGGGCGGGGCGGCGTCCGGACCTGCGCCCCGCCCGACACCGGCCGGAACAGCGCCGGGCACGTGAGCTACGGCACACCTGCCGTATGGTTGAGGCGATCCGCGGGCAGATCAGCACGGAGCGTCAGCCAGATCGGCAGGGCAGTGCGCAGGGAATGGGCAGGAGGCGGCAGGTGACCGTCGACAACATCTCGTCCGGCGCGGAGGAGGAGCCCCCGTTCTCTCCGTACCGCACCCCCCACCATGAGGTCGATCACACCGCGGAGCCGAGCAACGACCCGCTCGCGATCCGGCTCGAACACCTGATTCTCGGCGCCGACCGGCGCTACACCCCCTTCCAGGCGGCGCGTACGGCCGGTGTCTCGATGGAGCTGGCCTCCCGTTTCTGGCGGGCGATGGGCTTCCCCGACATAGGCCAGGCCAAGGCGCTCACCGAGGCCGATGTGCTGGCGCTGCGCCGGCTGGCCGGGCTCGTGGAGGCGGGGCTGCTGAGCGAGCCGATGGCGGTGCAGGTCGCCCGGTCCACCGGGCAGACCACCGCCCGGCTCGCCGAGTGGCAGATCGACTCCTTCCTGGCCGGCCTGACCGAGCCGCCCGAGCCGGGGATGACCCGCACCGAGGTCACCTATCCGCTGGTGGAGCTGTTGCTTCCGGAACTGGAGGAGTTCTTGCGCTATGTGTGGCGGCGCCAGCTGGCGGCCGCCACCGGGCGGGTCGTCCAGGCCGCGGACGACGAGGAGATGGTCGACCGCAGGCTCGCGGTGGGCTTCGCCGACCTCGTCGGTTTCACCCGGCTGACCCGGCGCCTGGAGGAGGAGGAGCTCGGCGAGCTGGTCGAGGCCTTCGAGACGACCTGCGCCGACCTGGTCGCGGCACACGGCGGCAGGCTCATCAAGACCCTCGGCGACGAGGTGCTGTACGCGGCGGACGACGCGGGCACGGCCGCCGAGATCGCGCTGCGGCTCATCGAGACCATGAGCAACGACGAGACCATGCCGGAGCTGCGCGTCGGTATCGCCTTCGGCACCGTCACGACCCGGATGGGCGACGTCTTCGGCACCACCGTGAACCTGGCATCGCGGCTCACCTCGATAGCGCCCAAGGACACGGTCCTGGTGGACGGCGCGCTCGCCGAGGAGCTGGGGCGCCACGGTGACGCGCCGGTCTCCGAGTCGGAGGCCGCGGCCGAGACCGAGCGCGCCGAGAAGAACGGCGAGGAGCCGCCCGCCTACCGCTTCGCCCTCCAGCCGATGTGGCAGCGGCCGGTGCGCGGACTCGGCGTGGTCGAGCCCTGGCTGCTCACCCGTCGTACGAGTCGTACGACCTGAGGCGCCGGGGCCGCCGACGCTCCGGCGGGCGCCGGGCCGCGCGCTGCCGACCGGACGCCGGGCCGGGGCCGCCGGGGGCTGACGCGCGCGGTGCCCGCTGGCCTATCGTGCGCGGATGACCTCAGAAATCTCAGATACTGGAACGGGCACGGCTGCCGGGACGGACGCGGGTGAGCGGCGGTTCGGTGAGTACGTCGTCGTGCGCCGCCACGGCCATGTCGCCGAACTGGTCCTGGACCGGCCCAAGGCGATGAACGCCGTGTCGACGGAGATGGCACGGTCCATCGCGGCGGCCTGCGAGGCGCTGGCCGCGGACTCCACGGCGCGGACCGTGGTGCTGACCTCCACCCATGACCGGGCCTTCTGTGTGGGCGCCGACCTCAAGGAGCGCAACTCCCTCACGGACGCCGAGCTGGTGCGCCAGCGCCCCACGGCGCGCGCCGCGTACACCGGCGTACTGGAGCTGCCGGTGCCCACCGTGGCCGCCGTGCACGGCTTCGCGCTGGGCGGCGGGTTCGAGCTGGCGCTCGCCTGCGATCTGATCGTGGCGGACGGTACGGCAGTGGTCGGCCTGCCGGAGGTGTCGGTCGGGGTGATCCCCGGGGGCGGCGGCACCCAGCTGCTGCCGCGCCGCGTCGGCGCGGCCCGCGCGGCCGAGCTGGTCTTCAGCGCCCGGCGGGTCGAGTCGGCCGAGGCCCGCGAGCTGGGCCTGATCGACATCCTGGCCGACGACGCCCGCACCGGGGCGCTGGAGCTCGCGGACCGTATCGCGGCGAACTCGCCGGTCGGGCTGCGGGCGGCGAAGCGTGCGCTGCGGCTGGGCCACGGTCTCGATCTGCGGGCCGGCCTTGAGGTCGAGGACGCGGCCTGGCGGTCGGTGGCCTTCTCGGGGGACCGGGCGGAGGGTGTGGCGGCGTTCAACGAGAAGCGGAAGCCGCAGTGGCCGGGGGAGTGAGGCTCGCGGAGTCCTCCGGAGCGTCCGTCCGTCCGCATCCCACAGCCGCATGTCACAGCGCGTGAGCGCATAACTACTCAAAAGCCGCACATCGTCTTTAAGCTGAAGCAATGGGTGACGATGTGCGGCTGCGTGCAGTGGTGACGCTGGCACAGGCCATGGCGTCGGCGCAGACTCCGCGTGCGTCCTGGCGGGCGGCCACGCTCGGCGCGTGCGAGGCGCTGGGCGGCAGTTTCGCCGCGCTCTCGGTCTGGGAGCGGGAGCTGGGCCGGCTCAAGGTGCTCGCCAATGTGGGGGAGCGGGTCGAGGGCGAGGCCGAGTTCCCCGACGCCGAGACCTATCCGGTCAACCACTTCCCGGAGATCGCCGAATTCCTGCACGAGCGGTGGGCGAGCGGCGGCGAACCCAACGCCTGGGTCGAGACGGCCGACGGACCGGCCGAGTCCACGGCCGGCTACTGCCACCAGCGGGTGGCCGCGCTGCGCCGGCGCGGGCGCGGCAGCTGTGTGGTCGCGCCCATAGTGCTGCGCGGCCGGGCCTGGGGCGAGCTGTATGTGGCCAGGCCGGTGGGGACCCCTGTCTTTGACCGGGCCGACGCGGACTTCGCCACGGTGCTGGCCGCGGTGGTGGCGGCCGGACTGGCGCAGACCGAGCGCCTGGAGGAGGTCAGGAAGCTGGCCTTCACCGACCCGCTGACCGGGCTCGCCAACCGCCGCGCGGTCGACATCGGGCTGGACGCGGCGGTGGAACGGTTCCTGGCGGACGGAACCGTCGTCAGCCTGATGGTCTGCGACCTGAACGGTCTGAAGCGGGTCAACGACACCCATGGCCACGCGGTCGGCGACCGGCTGCTCGAACGCTTCGGGTCGGTCCTCTCGGTCTGCGGCGCGATGCTGCCGGGCGCGCTGGCCGCGCGCCTCGGCGGCGACGAGTTCTGCCTGCTCTCGGTGGGCCCGTCGGCGGACGCGGCGATCGCGGTCGCGGACGAGCTCTGCGTACGGGCGGGCGAGCTGGAGCTGGGGGACGGGGTGGCGTGCGGGGTCGCGTCCACCGGCGATCCGATCGGGCCGCTGAAGTCCGCCCGCCGGCTGTTCCGGCTGGCGGACGCCGCGCAGTACCGCGCCAAGGCCGCCCGGTCGGTGAAGCCGGTGGTGGCGGGGCGGGACGGCGCGGTGATGCGGCTGGCCGACACTCCTTCGCCGACCGGCGACCGCCGCCGGGTCCGGGGCAAGCGGACCGGTCCCGCCACCTGAGGGCCTGACCCTCCGATGGCCTGCGGGCCCGTCAGCCGGTGGGCGTACGGCGCCCCACGTAGACGACCGATGCCGCCCCGAGGCCCAGGAAGAGCGTGCCGCCGACCACGTACCCGGTGGTGTCCGCCCGGCCGGGAGCGGCCGGGAGAGCGGCAGTGTGCCGCTGGCCTGTGTGCACCCGGGCCCCGGAGCGCTGGTCGCCCGAGGTGTGTGCCGAGGGGACGAACCACAGGGCGCAGAGCAGGACCCCCGCCGATGCGGCGGTCAACAGCGGCCGGCGGGCTGACACAGGATCGATCTCCCTTGCTGCAAACCTGAATTGGCGCTGGTGTGCCGATGCTAGTGCCACGGCAGGCAAGGTTTGCCCCGTCGCGACGCCCGGCACGCACTCTCGCCGCACCGGCCGAAAGCCCAAGTACGTCCAGTACGAGGACTTCCGGCCGGCACGCCGAGAGCACGCACCGGACGCCGCTCCTTGACGGGCAAACCTTGCCTGCCGCGGCACTGGTGAAAGCAGCGGGTCGCAGGAAAGCCGCGGAGGCCGGGAGCCTTACGCTCCGTCGCATGACCACTGAAGAAACATCCCGCTATGTACGTCTCAAGGTCGAATTGGTGCTGGAGGTCCACGACGCACCCGCGCTCTGCGAGGCCGCGCTCGAACGGATCGCGGACGACGCGGAAGGGGCGCAGCCCGGCATGCTCGGTGAGGACCGTACGCATGCCGAGGCCACCGTCAGGGAAGACGCTGCAGAAGCGGTCGCCCACCTGGTGGACCCGCTCGACCTGCTCGGCGAGGTGCCGGGGGTCGAACTCGTCCAGGCCGGGTGGTCGAGCGAACAGATCGACTACGACCCCGATTCGCTGGAATGGGACCTGGACGAGGAAGATGAGCCGGACGACGATGGGGGTGTGACTCCGTAACCCCCTCTCCGTAACTCCGTTGTGTGACAAGGCAGTCACGGGGAGCGGGGGGCTTGGAGCGGCACGGGATCCCGGAGTGCGGGCACCGCACTCCGGGGCGGGGGCCTTCCGGGACCGCACGTGTTGTTTCCCACATCTTCACCGGATGGGGAACCGACACATCGCCACAGATGTTCTTAAAGGGCAGTGCGGGCACACAGTCACGGCGCTCAAGGTGACCTGCTCGGGGATTTTCGGGGTATTCGGCAACGATGGAGAAGCGTGTGATGACGGAAAGTAGGCGGCGCAAGAGCCTGATGGCTGCGTCCGCTCTGCTCGGCGGCGTACTGGTGCTGTCGGCCTGCAGTGGAGGCGACAGCAAGGCCGACGGCCCGGACGGTGCGAAGAAGTCCTCGCAGAGCGCGGTCGACGAGGCGGCGGCGAAGGACACCTCCGACGCCCGAATAGCGATCACGCCCAAGAGCGGCGCCGACAACGCGGGCATCAACAAGGACGCCAAGGTCGCCGTCACCTCGGGCAAGCTCACCCAGGTCACGATGACCAGCAGCACGGGCAAGACGGTCAAGGGCACCATCTCGGCCGACGGCGCCAGCTGGAAGCCGGACACCGCGCTCGACCGCTCGACCACGTACAAGATCGCTGTCACGGCCAAGGACGCCAAGGGCCGGCAGGCGCACGAGAACTCCTCGTTCACGACGGTCTCGCCCGCGCACAGCTTCATCGGCAACTTCACGCCCGAGGACGGTTCGACCGTCGGCGTCGGTATGCCGGTCTCGATCAACTTCGACAAGGCGATCACCAACAAGAAGGCCGTCGAGGACGCCGTCAAGGTGACGTCGAGCAGCGGCCAGCAGGTCGTCGGCCACTGGTTCAGCTCCACCCGTCTCGACCTGCGCCCCGACCAGTACTGGAAGGAAGGGTCGACCGTCACCATGAAGCTGGCCCTGGACGGGGTCGAGGGCGCCAGCGGCGTCACCGGTGTCCAGGACAAGACCGTCAGCTTCAAGGTCGGCCGCAACCAGGTCTCCGTCGTGGACGCCGCGTCGCACACGATGAAGGTCACCCAGGACGGCAAGACGATCAGGACCATCCCGATCTCGGCCGGCTCCCCCGAGCACACCACGTACAACGGCCAGATGGTGATCTCGGAGAAGTACAAGCAGACCCGGATGGACGGCTCCACGGTCGGCTTCACCAACGCCGACGGCAAGGGTGAGTACGACATCAAGGACGTCCCGCACGCCATGCGGCTGTCCAGCTCCGGCACCTTCATCCACGGCAACTACTGGGGCGCCAAGTCCGTCTTCGGTTCCGCCAACACCAGCCACGGCTGTGTCGGGCTCTCGGACACCAAGGGCGCCGGCGACCCGAACACCTCGGCCGCGTGGTTCTACAACCACTCGCTCATCGGTGACGTGGTCGTGGTGAAGAACTCCCACGACAAGACGGTCCAGCCGGACAACGGCCTCAACGGCTGGAACATGAACTGGTCGGAGTGGAAGGCCGGTTCGGCTGCCTGACGGCTGCCGACCAGCCGGGCGTGAGCCCGCCCCGCCCCGCACGAACGGCGGCCCGTCCCTGGTGGACGGGCCGCCGTTCGCGGTCTGCGGCCCGTGCGTTCCGCGGGGGACCGTACGGCGTTCGTACGGCGCTCGTATGGCGGCCAGCGACTGACCTAGATGGCCTCTAGCGTGTTCCTCGCCCAGTGCGACAGAACCGACAGAAGGCAGAGACCATGGTTGTCAACGAGCCCGCCCACCGCGACCAGGCCGGAACCACCACCGTCACCGGAGAGCGCGCCGACCTGCTGGAGGCGCTGGCCAAGCAGCGGCACTTCCTGCGCTTCACCACCCGTGAACTCACCGACGAGCAGGCCGGACTGCGGACCACGGCGGGCGAGCTGTGTCTGGGCGGCCTCATCAAGCACGTCACATCGGCCGAGCGGATGTGGGCGGGCTTCATCGTGGAGGGCCCCTCGGTGATGGGGGACTTCGCCACCATGACCGAGGCCGACTTCGCCCGGCGGGCCGACGAGTTCCGGATGCTGCCCGGCGAGACGCTCGCAGGGGTGCTGGCCGACTACGCCGACACGGCCGCCCGTACCGACGAACTGGTCGCCGCCCTGCCCGACCTGGACGCCTCCCACCCGCTGCCGAAGGCTCCCTGGTTCGAGCCCGGCGTGCGGTGGTCGGCGCGCCGGGTGCTGCTGCACATCATCGCCGAGACCGCCCAGCACGCCGGTCACGCCGACATCATCCGTGAGTCGCTCGACGGCGCCAAGAGCATGGGCTGACCGGGAGGCCCCCGCGCCGAGGCCACCGCGCCGAGGCCACCGCGGCGCCGTGAACGCGTCGTCGTGAACTCTCCGCGGCCCGGGGGCCGTTCTCATCCGGCTCTCACGCCGGCCTTATCCCGCCATCACGGGCGGGTCCTAATTTCACCGCATGTTCTTCACCTACCTCCGGCGCGAGCTGCGCCGCCGCAGAAAGGCGGCGCTCGTCGTCGCCTCGGGGCTCGCCCTCGGTATTGCGCTGGTCATCGTCGTCAGTTCGGTCTCCGCCGGGATGGGCCAGGCCCAGGACAAGGTCCTGCAGTCGCTGTACGGCCTCGGTACGGACATGACCGTCACCAAGGCGGAGGCGCCCGCCGGGACCACCGGGGGCAACGCACGGCCCAAGTTCCAGTTCGGCGCCAAGGGCAGCGACGACGACGCCAAGCAGAGCAGCGACCGGGTGATGGTGCAGGGCTTCCAGACCCTCTCGTCGGCGACCGTGAGCAAGGTCGGCGGGCAGAGCGGCGTCTCGGGCGCCGTCGGCGGACTGAGCCTGAACGTGCTCAAGGTCGACGGCCAGTTCAAGCGCGGCGAGTTCAAGCAGCGCTCCGGCGGCGGCACCGGCGGGCGCAGAGGCGGCGGCGGAGCCCCGCAGGGTGAGGTACAGGGCGGCGGCGCCGACTTCGACGTCGACTCGTACACCGTGTACGGCACGGACGTGGCCCACCTCGGCCTCGGCCCGCTGACCTCGTCGAAGATCACCTCCGGACGTACCTTCAAGAGCACGGAGACCGACGCCAAGGTTGCCGTCGTGGACGCCTCGTACGCCAAGAAGAAGAAGCTCAAGGTGGGCTCCACGGTGACCGTCAAGTCGGTCGCTTACAAGATCGTGGGCGTGGCCACCCCCGACAGCGGGGACGCCGCAGCCAACCTCTATCTGCCGCTCAAGCAGGCCCAGACGCTCGCCGGTGCCAAGGACAAGGTCACCACGGTGTACGTCGCGGCGACCGACTCCCAGCGGATCTCCGGGGTCAAGTCGGCCATCCAGAAGAACGTCCCCGGCACCACGGTCACCACATCCGCCGATCTCGCGGACACCGTGTCCGGCTCCCTGTCCACCGCGTCCAACCTCGCCACCAACGTCGGCAAGTGGCTGTCGATCGCGGTCCTGATCGCCGCCTTCCTGGTGGCCGGGCTGCTCACCTCGTCGGCCGTCAGCCGCCGGGTGCGGGAGTTCGGCACCCTCAAGGCGCTCGGCTGGAAGAGCGGCCGGGTCACCCGCCAGGTCGTCGGCGAGGCCCTGGTCAACGGGCTGCTCGGCGGAGTCATCGGGATCGCGCTGGGGCTGGCCGGCGCGTACATCGTGACCGCCATCAGCCCGACCCTCTCCGCATCGGTCGGCTCGTCGGGCGGCGGCCGGGGCGGCTTCGGGGGCGGCGGCTTCGGCGGCGGTATGGGCGGCGGCGGTATGGGAGGGGGCTTCGGCGGTGGCAGGCGGGCGGCGTCGAAGGCGCTCGACATCGCGCTCACCGCGCCCGTATCGGTCGCCACCATCGGTCTGGCGGTCGCCCTCGCCGTGGCCGGCGGGCTCATCGCGGGCGGCTTCGGCGGCTGGCGCGCCGCACGGCTGCGCCCCGCCGACGCCCTGCGCCGTGTCGAGTAACCCGACCGCCCGGCCGCCCACCCACCTTCCGCACAGCAGGAGTTGAGACCGTTCCATGTACGAACTCAGCGGAGTCACCAAGCGCTACCAGCGCGGCAAGAAGACCGTCGACGCGCTCGCCGGAGTCGACCTGACCATCGAGGACGGCGGCCGGCTGGTCATCCAGGGCCCCACCGGCGGCGGCAAGTCCACCCTGCTGCAGATGCTCGGCGGCCTAGACCGGCCGACCGAGGGCAGTGTCGTGCTCGACGGCGTGGACCTCGGGAAGCTCAGCGAGGCCAAGCTCACCAAAGTGCGCGCACAGAACATCGGCTTCGTCTTCCAGTCCTTCAACCTGATACCGACGCTCACCGCGCAGGAGAACGTCGAGACCGCACTCGTCCCGCTCGGCCTCAGGCCGTCCGAGCGGCGCAGCCGGGCCGCCGACGCCCTGGACTCGGTCGGTCTCGCCGAGCGCTTCGGACACCTTCCGTCGGAGATGTCCGGGGGCCAGCAGCAGCGGGTCGCCATCGCCCGCGCGCTGGTCAAGAACCCCAAGGTGCTGCTCGCCGACGAACCGACGGGCAACCTCGACGAGGGCATGCGCGACGAGATCATGGAGGTGCTCGAAATGCTCTGGAAGGAGCACGGGCTGACCTTCGTCATGGTCACCCACGACACGGCGCTCGCCCGCAGGGCACCCCGGCTTGCGACCATCCGCAAGGGCAGGGTCACCATCACCGAGAACGCGGCAGCGTAGGGCGCGCGGCCCCCGTTTCCGGGCCCCGGGTCCCGGCGGCGGGATCCGCGACCCGGTGAGCGGCCGTACGGGGGGTGGCCGCAAGGAGGGGGAGGGGCGGTACGGGGTGCGTCGGCCGCACGGGAGCGCGGCCGGACGCCCCGGCTCACCGGCCCGGCCCACCGCCCCGGCCCACAGGTCCCGCCCGCCCGGCCCGTCGGCCGAGGTGCGCTGTGCCTACCGGCTGAGGTGCGGTGTCTCCTCCATGCCCCAGGCGGCCAGCAGCCGCAGCGCCGCCAACGAGTCCGAGCCCGGTTCGGCGTGGTAGGCGATCAGGCTCTGGTCCTGGTCGCCGGGGAGGTTCAGCGTCTCGTACGTCAGCGTCAGCTCACCCACCAGCGGATGGTGCAGCCGCTTGACGCAGTAGCTCTTGTCCCGCACGGTGTGCGCCGCCCACAGCACCCGGAACTCGTCGCTCTTCACCGACAGCTCACCCACCAGCGCCGAGAGCTGCGGATCGTCCGGGAAGCAGCCCGCGAACAGCCGCAGCGAACTCACCAGCTCCGAGGCCACGCACTCCCAGTCGATGAACAGATCACGGGAGTTCGGGTCGAGGAACACGATCCGCGCCATATTGCGCTCCTCGGGCGGCAGCGCCGTGAAGTCGACGAACAGCGCCCGCGCCAGCCGGTTCGAACCGAGGACGTCCATCCGTCGCCCCAGGACGTACGCGGGCACCCCGTCCATCGCGTCCATCAGATGCTGGAGCTCGGGCCGCATCCGCTGCGGCCTGGCCGCCCCGGCCCGCTTCTTCCGCGGCTTCGGCCCCGCCAGATGCGCCAGGTGCGCCGACTCGGCGTCCGAGAGCCGCAGCGCCCGCGCCACCGAGTCGAGGACCTCGCTGGAGACGTTGTTGCCGTGCCCCTGTTCGAGCCGGGTGTAGTACGCCACGGAGACCCCGGCGAGCTGCGCCAGCTCCTCACGCCGCAGCCCCGGCACCCTGCGGTGCCTGCCCAGCTCGGGCAGGCCCACGTCCTGCGGCTGGAGGCGGGCCCGGCGGGAACGGAGGAATTCGCTGAGTTCGGCACGCTGGTCCATACACCCAGTATCCGCGCCCCGGGCACAGGTCGTAGGCCCAGCATCCTGACCCTGTCAGTAGTACGCACAGCAGGCGTAGGCACAGCAGGGAGACGGCCGGGCATGGGCGAAAGCCGCACCGTCCGGCAGGCTGGACGCACCCCCCCATTCCTGAGGAGAACGTTTCCGGATGACTGTCACCACCGTCGCCGCGTACGCCGCCCCCGCCCCGAAGGCCCCGCTGGAGCGCACCACCGTGCCCCGGCGGCCGGTCGGCGAGCACGACGTACTGATCGACATCAAGTACGCCGGTATCTGCCATTCCGACATCCACCAGGCCCGGAACGGCTGGGGCGAGGGCATCTTCCCGATGGTCCCCGGCCACGAGATCGCCGGAATCGTCGCGGAGGTCGGCCCCGGAGTCACCAAGTTCGCCGTCGGCGACCGGGTCGGTGTCGGCTGCATGGTCGACTCCTGCCGGGAGTGCGACAACTGCAAGGCCGGCCTTGAGCAGTACTGCGCCCGGGGCAACACCGGCACGTACAACGCCCTCGACAAGCAGGGCGAGCCCACCTACGGCGGCTACTCCACACACATAGTCGTCGACGAGAACTACACCCTGCGCATCCCCGAGGGCATCGGGCTCGACGTGGCCGCGCCGCTGCTCTGCGCCGGCATCACCACGTACTCGCCGCTCGCCCACTGGAACGCGGGCCCCGGCAAGAAGGTCGCCATCGTCGGTCTCGGCGGCCTCGGGCACATGGGTGTCAAGATCGCGCACGCGATGGGCGCCGATGTGACCGTACTGAGCCAGTCGCTGCGCAAGCAGGAGGACGGGCTGAAGCTCGGCGCCGACCACTACTACGCGACCAGCGACCCGAAGACCTTCGAGGAGCTCCGCGGCACCCTGGACCTGATCGTCTCCACGGTCTCCGCGCCGCTCCCGCTCGACTCGTATCTGAGCCTGCTCAAGACCGACGGCGCCATGGTCAACGTCGGCGCCCCCGAGGAGCCCGTCTCGCTCAACCTGTTCTCGGTCATCGGCGGCCGGAAGACCCTCGCGGGCTCCGGCATCGGCGGTATCCGCGAGACTCAGGAGATGCTCGACTTCTGCGCTGAACACGGCTTCGGCGCGGAGATCGAGGTGATCGGGGCCGACAAGATCAACGAGGCGTACGAGCGTGTGGTCAGCAGCGATGTGCGCTACCGCTTCGTGATCGACACCGCGACGATCTGAGGCGCTGCCGGACCGGTTCCGCCCGGGGCGCCGCCGGACCGGTGCGACCGGCTGCTCCGTGACCGACGTCACGGGGCGGCCGGGGGCCGCCGGCCGGGGAGAGCCGGGGGGACCCGGTGGTACGGACCGGGCCGCCGAACCGATCAGCACCCGGCATCCCGGCTTCCCGGCATCACGTCATCGCGCTCAACCGAGCAGCCCCCCGTATCCGGAGCCGAGCCGGTAGTCGCCCGCGTGCCGCACCGTCAGCGCGGTCCACTCGCCGCTCCGGTGCACAGAACCGCCGCCGCTCGCCCGCAGCCAGGGCGAGTACGCGATCCGTACCGTCACCGTCCCCGGCCGCGGCACATGCACCACCAGCCGTGCGTCCCCGCCGCTCACCACCCGCGCGGGCGGCTCCACCAGCGGGGTCGCACGGTGCACCCGGTAGATCCGCCAGTGGGCGTCGTGCCAGACCGGCCGGAGCCACGACGGCCCCGACCGTACGAGAGCCGCCTCGTCCTCCGCCGGGCCGTCCGGGCGCCCGTCGTGCAGGACGACGTACCCGACCGCGAACCGGTCCAGCCAGGCCCGGTAGGTGCCCGCGGTCAGCGACCCGTCGTAGAAGAGCCGTCCGCGCTCCACGTCGAGCTGGCGGTTCCAGCCGCGGGCCATGTTCACGTGCGGGGCGAGCACGGTGGCCTCGCGGTGGTCGCGGGCGGGCACCACCTCGACCCGGGTACGGTCGGCCCGCAGCCCGTCCAGTGCGCCGACGACCCCCTTCGTGTCGGCGGCCCAGGCGGGCACCGAGGTGGAGACCCGCAGGTCGTCGACGGTCTTGTCGGCCAGCCAGTAGCAGTTGAGGCAGAGCGCGGCGACCAGCACCACGCGCCGTACCCGGGTGTGCTCGGCGAGGACCGCGACCAGCAGCACGACCGGCCCCGCAAGACCGACGAGCCGCTCCACGTTCGTCCCGACCGGAGAGGCGATCAGATACGTCAGGACGACGCCGACCCCGTACACCAGGGCGCTGTACCGGATGAGCCGGTGCCGCGCGGCGGCCCCCAGCGCGGCGCACGCGGCCAGCGGCATCCAGAGCTTCCCCGCGGCCATCGGCATCTCGCCCTGGAACGGGAAGACCAGCGTCGTCGCACCGACCACCAGGAACGGCGGCAGCGCCAGAGCGAGCCCCGTGCGCCACCGGCGGTCGAGCAGCAGGGCGCCCGCGAGCACCACCAGGAACAGTCCGGCGACCGGGCTCGCCATGGTCGCCAGCGCCGCACAGACCGGCGCGGCCACCCGGCGCTCCAGCCACAGCACGGCGAGCAGCCCGACCGCGACCCCGACCGCGAAGGTGGTACGCCCGGAGGCGACGTTGCACCAGAGCGCGAGGGCGCCGAGCAGGGCGGGCGCGAGCGGCCACCGTACGCCGGAGCGCACGACGAGGCACGAGAGCACCCAGGTCCCGCCGACCCCGGCCAGCACCGAGACGGCTCTGGCCCCGCACCAGGCCATCAGATACGGCACCAGGAGGCTGTAGCTGGCGGTGTGGATCCCGCCGTACCAGAACAGGTTGTACGCCGACGCCGGATGCCGTGCGGCGAAACCGGCCCAGGCGAACTGGGCCGCCAGATCCCCGCCCCCGGTGGCCAGCACCGCCGCCCACACCGCGTACAGCGGAAGGACGCAGCCGGTGGCCACCAACGGCACGAACCACCACCGGCCGGATATCCGCCCGGAACCCGCGCCGGAAGTCAGGGCGGCGCGTATCTTTCCCCCGGCGCGCGGCCGGACCTTCTCTGTGATCCCCACGGGGAAACCCTAGAGGGTGCCGCGGGCGGCACCCTCCAGGGTTTCCGGCTGGGTCACTTCAGCGCGCTCCCGGCCGTCCACTTGTCCCAGGGGAGGTTCCAGCCGTTGATGCCGTTGTCCGGGGCGACCTGGCCGCCGCCCGCGGAGTTCTTCACGATCACCACGTCACCGACGAGCGAGTTGGCGTAGAACCAGCCGGCCGGGGTGGAGGTGTCCGTACCGCCCTGCGCGTCCCGCATACCGACGCAGCCGTGGCTGGTGGCCTGCGCGCCGAACGTGGCAGGTGCGGCCCAGTAGTTGCCGTGGATGAAGGTCCCGGACTGGGTCAGCCGCTGTGCGTGCGGCACGTCAGGGATGTTGTACTCGCTGCCCAGACCGACCGTCGTGCTGTCCATCTTGGTCTGCTGGTACTTCTCCGAGATCACCATCGTGCCGTTGTACGTACCGTGCGCGGGGGAGCCGCTGGAGACCGGGACGGTCTTGAGCGGGCTGCCGTCCCGCACCACGGTCATCGACTGCTTGGCCGCGTCCACGGTGGAGATCTGCGACCGCCCCACGGTGAACGAGAACGTCTTGTCCTGCACGCCGTAGACACCGGGGGAGACCTTGACCCCGGACAGCTTCAGCCGCACCTTCACGACCGACCCCGGTGTCCAGTACTCCTTCGGCCGGAAGTCCAGCCGCTGCGGATTGAACCAGTGGCCCACGGCCTGCTCGCCGCCGCTCGACGTGATGGTGACCGCGGACTCGACGGCCTTCTCGTTCTTCACCGGCTTGTCCAGGTTGAAGGAGACCTCCATGCCGACACCGACCTTGGCGGCGGGCTCGGGGGTGAAGAAGGCGATCACCGAATTGCTCTCGGAGACGGTGGTGAAATGGGAGATCTTCGCCAGCGTCTTGCCGCCCGGGTCCTTGGCCTTCGCGGTCAGCACGTACGGCGTGCCGCGCTCCAGGCCCTTCCCCGGCCGCCAGGAGACCTTGGACGCGGCCATCGCGCCGGGGACGGCCCGGCCGGTGTTCTGGTCCGTGAGGGTGACCGATGTCAGGGTGCCGTTCTGCACGGCGGCCCGGATGTCACCGGTGTTGATGCCGACGTTCTTGGCCCCGTCCCCCGGCGTGGTCGACAGCCGGGCCCGCGGCGTGCTCGTACTGGTGGGCTGCGGGGTCCTGGTACCGCCGCTGCCGCCGCCTCCGGACCCTGAGGAGCAGGCGGCGAGCGCCACCACCCCGACGGTGAACAGGGCCAGCAGGACGGCCCAACGGGTCCGAGGACGGCTGATCGGTATCACGACGCTCGCCTCCACTGCGACGAGGAAGGGCCGGAGCGATTGCCCGGCCGCGGTGAGTCCTGCCGGATTTCGGCTGGCTCTCTTGCGCTCTTCTGACTCTCTGTCGCTGACTTCTTGTCGCTGACTCTCTGTCTGCAGTCTGCGGCAGCCCGTGCGGAGTGCCACTTCTGGTTGCGCCTATCAGGGGGGAGCCGGGGCACCGGCCTGAGCCGGCCCGGGGCACCGGCCGCCTTCGTCCGGCGCGCCGTCGCCGGGGAGGCCCTCCGGTTCCGGGGTGACCGGCCCTGCGCGAGCCCGCTCCGGCCCTACGGTGCCGCCTTCGCCTCCGCCGGCTCCTCCTCACACCGCGCCGTCCCGGGCCGCAGCATGGCAGCGGCCAGCACCGCGGTGACCACGAGGACAACCGCGGCCGCCCCCGCGACCGTGGTGAAGCCGTGGTCGTAGGCGTGGCGGGCCGCTGCGGTGAGCCGGGTCGCGGTCGTCGACGGGAGTTGTTTCAGGAGTTCCTCCGCCGAGGCGAAGGACTCCTGCGCGGTGCTCTGCTGCTGTGCGCTCAGGCCGGGCACGATCGGCAGCCCGGTGCGGTAGGCCGCGGTCAGCGCGGTGCCCAGGACGGCCACACCGAGGCCGGCGCCGAGTTCGAAGGAGGTTTCCTGGATGGCGGCGGCCTCCCCCGAGCGTTCGGGCTGCGCCGCGGCCATGATGGAGTCCGCACCCAGGGTCATGACCACTCCCGCGCCGAGCCCGGCGGCGATGAGTGGCGGGACGAGCCTGCCGTAGTGTCCGGTGTCGCCGGTCAGCGCGAGGGCGGCCGCCGCGGCTGCGAAAAGGGCGAGCGAACCGGTCAGGGCCCAGCGGTTGCCCCAGCGGGCCGATGCCCAGGGCGCGGTCGTGGCGCCCACGGCATTCGCGGCGGCCATGGGCATCAGGGCGAGTCCCGCCCGGACCGGCGAGAACCCGCCGACCTGCTGGAACCATTGAGTGAGGAAGAACAGCAGGGCCACATAGCTGCCGAAGCAGCCGATCACACACACCGTCGCGGTGGAGAAGCGGCGGTTGCTGAAGAGCGAGAAGTCCAGCAGGGGTTCGGCCAGCCGGCGCTGCCGTCGTACGAACAGGAAGAGCAGCAGCCCGCCGACGAGGGCCGCGGCCAGGATGAGCGGATCGACGCCCACGTGCTCTCCCGCCTGCTTGAGGGCGTACACGACCCCCGCGAGCCCGGCGATCGACATGACGACGCTGGCCATGTCCCAGTGGCGCGGGGCGGGATTGCGGGACTCGGGCACCACTCGGGCGCCCACGGCGAGGATGACCAGCACGATGGGCACATTGATCAGGAAGACCGCACCCCAGCCCCAGCGTTCGGTGATCAGGCCGCCGAGCAGCGGGCCGAGGGTGGCGCCGACGCTGTGGGCCGAGGTCCAGATACCGATCGCGATGGCCCGTTCCCTGTCATCGGTGAACACGACGCGGATGATGGCCACGGTCGACGCCATGATCATCGCGGCGCCGATCCCCAACGCGACGCGAGTGGCGATCAGCTGGGACGTCGAGGTGGAGAACGCGGCGGCGGCCGAGGCGAGCCCGAACACGGCGAAACCGCTGAGCACCATGCGTTTGCGTCCGATCCGGTCCCCGAGGGTTCCGCAGGTGACCAGCAGCGAGGCGAGCGTCAGCGAGTAGATGTCGACGATCCAGAGGAGTTGCACCGCGCTGGGATGCAGGTCCAGTGCCATGCTCGGCACCGCCGCGTGCAGGACCGTCAGGTCGATTCCGCACAGGAGGAGGCTGGTGGAGACCACCGCGAGTACCAGCCATTTGCGCCGCTGGGAGATGACATCCGGCCCGGCCGGATTATGTGTGGGGGCATCGCCATTCGTCATGCTCGCACTATCGTGGGATACGAATGCAAGGCACAAGTACGGTCTTCGATGTGACGTAGTATCAAGATGTATACCGTGGTGGGGTGAAGTCGTGCGCGACAGCGCGGAAGAGACGCCGGAATACTGCGCGATCGAATGCGCCATGGAAATTCTCGGCGGCCGATGGAAACTGGCCATTCTGAAGGAACTCCTGGCTGGGACAAGGCGGTTCAGTGATCTGAAGCGTGCGATGCCTCGCATCACCCAGCGCATGCTGACGCGTCAGCTGCGTGAAATGGAGACCGACGGCCTGGTGACGAGGACCGTTTACCGTCAGGTGCCGCCGAAGGTCGAGTATTCACTCACCGAGATCGGACGCAGCCTTGACGGCATCGCGGAGCAGCTCGATTCCTGGGGACGCTGGTACCGGGACAGCCGGGCCGCGGCGACAGGTTCAGGCGGGGAATTCCCGGTGGCCCATTCGCGCGATGAAGACACAGACCTGACCGTCGTCAGCCCTTGAGCGCCGTCCCGTAATCCCTGGCGGGCGCACGAAGCCTGGGATTACGGGACCCGTGGCCTCGATCGCGCAGCCCGCCACCCGGTACCGGAACCTCCGTGCGGAGCGTGCTGACACGGGGCGCTCAGGACGCGGAGCCCCCGGCGGCGGCGAGGGCGCTGAGCACCTGACGCAGCTGTGCGACCGCTTCGGGGTCGTCGGCCGGGTGCGTCCCGGCGAAGCGGCTCGCCGAGCGGGGTATCGAGAGTCCGGGATCCTCCAGGACCGTGGCACCGGCGATACCGGCTGACCTGCGGGCGTCGTCATGGGCCCACGCACCGCCGTACCGGCCGAGGGCCGTGCCGACGACGGCAGTCGGCGAACCCGCCAGGGTGCTGGTTCCGTACGGGCGTGACAGCCAGTCGATGGCGTTCTTCAGCACGGCGGGCACGGTGCCGTTGTACTCGGGGGTGACGAGCAGGAGCGCGTCGGCGCGCGTGACACTCTCCCGCAGTCGGGTGGCGGCCGCGGGACGCCGCTCGTCCGTGTCGATGTCCTCGTTGTAGAAGGGCACATCGGCCAGGCCCTCGTAGACGGTGACCTCGACGCCCTCGGGGGCGTGCTTGACGGCGGCCTCGGCCAGCTGACGGTTGTACGAGCCGGAGCGCAGGCTGCCGACGAGGGCGAGGATGTGGACGGACATGGATTCTCCGTGAGTTGTCGGGTGGCCGGGAAGGGCCGGACGCGGCCCACGGTTCCTGCCGACCCGTGGCCTGCCCGGCGTGCTCGCGCAAGCCAGGGGCCGGCCCGGGGCCGGCGCGCCCGGGTCCCACGGCCGTGCCGCCGTCGTGGCCCGGGGGCCGGATCCCGACGGGCCACGACGACGGCACACGGCCGCGGAACCGGACTCAGAACTCCAGCAGGTTCTGCCGGAGGGTGTTTCCCGGTGTGTACGCGGAGCGGGTGAGCCCCCGGCGCTGGAGCGCCGGCACGAGCCCGTCGGTGACCTCCGCGATGTAGCGGCGGTTCAGCCGCAGCACCGGTGTCGTGATCATGAAGCCGTCGCCGCCGACCTCCTCCATCGCCTCGCCCATCCGCTCGGCCACCTGGTCCGGGGTTCCGATCAGCTCGATCGAGGAGACCAGACCGCCCGCGGCGTCGACGACCAGCTCGCGCAGCGTCTTGCCGCTGCCCCACTGCTGGAGCTGGTCGAGTGAGCCCTGTTCCCCATTGGTCTCCAGCCGGTACGGGAGCGGCTCGTCCAGATCGAACTGCGCGAAGTCGATCTCCGTGAGCGCGGATGTCTCGGCGAGGATGTCGTGGATGAACTGGGGCGAGTTGACCATCCGGTGGTGCTTGTCCCGCGCGTCCTGTTCGGTCTCGCCGAGCACGGGCGTGACACAGAACAGGACCTTGATGTCGTCCGGGTCGCGCCCGTGGCCCTTGGCGTGGGCCCGGACATCGTCGCGGAACTGCTTCATGCCGTCCACGCCGTTGGCGATGGCGATGATCGAGTCCGCGTTGCGGGCCGCGAACGCCCGGCCCCGCGGTGAGGCCCCTGCCTGGACGAAGGCGGGCCGGTGCTGCGGCGAGGGCACGGTGTTGAGCGGGCCGCGCACCTGGAAGTACTTGCCCTTGAAGTGGATGGGACGGACCTTGGTGTGGTCCGCGTACACGCCCTTCTCGCGGTCGAGTACGACAGCGTCGGCGTCCCATGAGGCGAAGAGCTGCCTGACGACATCGACGTACTCGTCCGCCATCTCGTAGCGGACATCGCGCGACGGCAGCTTGTCGAGGCCGAAATTCTGTGCTGCCAGGTCCTCGGCGCTGGTCACGATGTTCCAGCCGAACCGGCCGCCCAGCATGCTGTCCAGGGTCGAGGAGAGCCGCGCCGTCATGAACGGCGGATACGCCAGCGTGGACAGGGTGGACACAATGCCCAGCTGTGAGGTCGACAGCCCCATGGCCACGGCCAGCGGCACGGGGTCGTGCTTGGGCACCACCATCGCCTGTTTGAGGGCCGCCTCGGAAGATCCGCCGTAGGACTCCGGGACCATCAGCTTGTCCTCGACGATGACGTAGTCGAAGCAGGCGCGCTCCAGCGCCTGGGCCACCTCGGTGTGGAACTTGCCGTCCCACGGCGAACCGCCCGTCCCGAACGGGCCCTGCCAGTCGTCCGGGGTGAAGTTGAAGATGAAGGCGAGATGGAACTTCCCCGCCGCCCGGTCGGATTCCCGCTGTGCGTTGCCGTGGGTCATGCGCCTCGTCCCTTCGTTGCGGCTGCGGGCGGTGCGGCCCGGTCCAGGTCCTCTTCGTGGCCGTTGGGGGACGTACGGCCGCGTCGGTCCGGGCGGCTGCGTGCCAGCAGCAGTCCCTCGCCCCGCTGGATCATGGCCAGGGCCTCGTCGGTCACGTGCCGGAAGAGCTTCTCGCCGAGCTCCGCGCTGGAGCCCGAAGTGGAAGAAAGAATCCCGTTGTTGGTGGTCTGCTTCACGTCGATGGGGTGCAGATAGACCCCGCTGCGCGGCGGGCTGTCGTGGTCGGGCCGTGCCTCGGTCACCAGCTCCGGGCGCACGTGCAGCATCAGGCTGGTCTCGGTCAGGCCCGCGTGCTCCGCGTGCCATCCCGGGAATCCGGGTACCTCGGCGGCGATCCAGGATTCCCGCACCAGGCTCCACCAGCTGAACGCGTAGACCTCGGGACCGTCCAGGAGCCCCCGGCCCCGTACCTGGTCGATCGCTTCGAAGAGGAACGGCTCGTTCTCGAAGTGGCCGTTCACGATGACCAGACGTTCGAAGGGAAGCGCGACGAGCGACTCCAGCACCTCCCGTATGTAGCGGATCAGGGTGTCGCCGCCGACGTACAGCGTCCCGGGGAAGGAGAGCCCGCCGCCGCTCTGCGGGAGCGAGCGGGCGGCGATCTGATGCAGGGGCAGGGTGAATGCGTCGAGCCCGGCGGCGATCTCGGCCGCGAACGCCTCGGCGAGATCGGAGTCGACGCTGAGCGGGAGATGAGGGCCGTGCTGTTCGGTGGCGCCGATGGGCCAGACCAGGGTCCGCCCCTGGACGGACCGGTTCACTTCGGAGCTGGTCAGGGCGGAGAACGGCCGCCGGGTCACCGGACCGCCCCCGCCGGGCGTCCCAGAACGGCGTCGGTCTCGGTGACGAGCCGGTCCAGCGTCTCGTACATGTCGGTGTGCAGCGCCGTGTAGACCTGGGCCACATTCGCACCCACGCTCAGGTAGTCGGCGACGTCCCGGCCGGAACTCACACCACCGCACCCCAGCACGGGGAGTTCGAAACCATGTCGGCGAAGCCGCCAGATGGCTGCGAGTACGAGGGGTTTGATGGCGGGGCCCGAGTAGCCGAAGACACCGCCGAGTTCGAGTTCACCGCTTTCGGGCGAGACAGCGGCACCGGAGATCGTGTCGCTGACGGTGACGGCATCCGCGCCGCCCGCGATGGCGGCGCGGACCCGCTCCTCCAGGCCCTCGCCGATGGCGAGTTTGACCGAGAGAGGCAGTGCCGAGTGTGAGCGGGTGGCCGTGGTGTAGGCGTGGACGCGATCGGGGCTGTCGTCCTCGCCGCCCGGCCCCTCGTTGATGCAGGAGATGCCGAGTTCCAGCGCCCGGCAGCCGGTGGCCTCCACCCGCGCGGCCAGCTCACCGAGCTCGGACGGACTGTCGGCGTGCACCGATGCGATGACCGGTAACCGCTCCTCCGCGAAGGACGTCAGTACCGTCAGCCAGTGCTCGACGGACCTCTTGGAGTACGTGGTGCTGTTGAGCATGCCCGAAGGCAGTCGTAAGATCCGCTCGTCGAGATCCTTGGGCGGATTCGGGTGGATCGTTTTGGTGACGACGGCGCCTGCACCGGTCGCCAGCAGCTTGCGGATGTTGCGTTCCTGGTCGGTGAGCAGACCGGACCCGACAACGACGGCGTTCTTGAGGGTGAGTCCCAGAATGCGTACGTCGGACAAGTGATCCTCCGTGGTAGAGCGGCTAGGGGAAGCGCGGCCGGCAGGCCGGGAGCCGGGGTCACCGGGCGCGCAGGAGCGGCTGGCCGCGAGGGCCGTCAGACGCTGATGCCGACGGCCGGCCCGAGCACATCCCGCTGCACCTCGGTGGCGGCGACGACGGCGTCGATCAACAGGCCGGGCTTCTCGTTGAACTCGTCGAAGTCGATGACCTGAACCGAACCCACCCGGTGCAGCCCCTTCAGCAGGTGGCTGGCGGAGTCCACGAACGGCTGCTTGGTGACCAGCACGATGGGGCGGCCCAGCGCGGTGGCCCAGCCGAGTTCGACGTGGGTGCCGTCGGTGCGGCGCAGGGTGAGGTCGGGCAGCACCGGCAGCACGGGGACGAACACGTCGCACTTGCGCATCCAGCGGAAGTCACGGACCGAGACCTGCTCGGGGGTGAACTGTGCGGTGTCCTCACCGAACTTCTCCGCCACATGGGCGGAGAAGATGTTGCCGCCGTTGTCCCGGACGGTCCCGATGGCCCTGGTGATGGCGGTCTGGAGGTCACCCGCGAAGCCCTCCGGGAGGATCGCGTGCTGGATCGGGCCGCCGATGAAGACGTCGAGACCGGTGAGCAGACCGGACCGGCGGGGGGTGGTTGACATGTGAAATTCTCCTGACAGACATGGGGCGTCCATATGGCGCCCATGTGGGCGTGGGGGCGGCATCGCCTGGATTCGGCGCCGGGACTGAATTGCGCCATAATCAGGGGACGCCGGAGGGGGTGGCCAGAAAGGATCAGGCCCTTTCAAGTGGCCGACTTTCGATGATCTGGCGGGAAAGCGATAGGTGTACGTACGGGGGTTGAGCGCGCTTTTCCTGCCTCAATTTTTGCCTTTACGGTTACGTGGTACCGGCTGCATTTTCGGCCAACGATGCATATCGGCCACGGTGATAGAGCAAGGGCTTTCTTTCCTCATCCGTGTTCAGCGCGAGAACCCGGGCGGCGACGACGAAATGGTCGCCCGCGTCGAACTCTGTCTCGGTCGCGCACTCCAGCCAGGAGCACGCGCCGTCGAGTCTCGGGGACTCACCGGGCGGACAGCTCCATCTCAAGCCGGCGTACTTGTTGCCGCCAGAGCGGGCGAAACGCCTGCTCAGGTCGCTCTGATCCGCGGCCAGGACGTTCACGCAGAACCTGCCCACGCCCCTGATGACCGGCCAGGTGGTGGACGTCCGGCCGGGACAGATCAGAATCCGCGGCGGATCGAGGGACAGGGAGGAGAACGCCTGGCAGGTAAATCCGACGGGCCCGTCCGGACCCATGGCGCTGATGACGGTGAGACCTGTACAGAAGCTTCCGACGGCCAGACGGAACGAGCTGTCGGTAACACTGTCCTGAACTGTGGTGGATGCGCTTTCGCCATGCAAGAGCGTTCCTCACGGTAGAACGGTGGACCCCGAGCTGCACGTGGTTCTGTGAGCTTTCTCGGAGGTTTAAAAGTCTGCACTAAATGGCGACTTCAGGCAAGACACCTACCGATCATGAGCAAGGACTTGTAATGATCCAGTTATGGTGAATGATTTAGGAATCCTGGAATGCGCCAACTGGCGCGTAACAGCTGCTTTCCAGGTCGATCCACGAGCCGGCAGCGGTGAAATCGCGCCGATCCCCGGCGCGCACGAGCGCACGCTCGTCCGCCGGGGCCGACGGCGCACCGGCTCCCGGGCCGTCCGCCCCGAGGCGGCGCACGACGTGCGCTGAGCGGCATCCTTGTCGCCCCTCCCAACCAGCCCTGAACCGCCATCAGACGGGAGTTCACTGGTGCCCACGCATCCGTCCACACGGCCGACCAAGCACATCTTCGTCACCGGGGGTGTCGCATCCTCGCTCGGCAAGGGGCTGACCGCCTCCAGTCTCGGTGCGCTCCTCAAGGCCCGCGGCCTGCGCGTCACGATGCAGAAGCTCGACCCGTACCTGAACGTCGACCCGGGCACGATGAACCCGTTCCAGCACGGCGAGGTGTTCGTCACCAACGACGGCGCCGAGACCGACCTGGACATCGGCCACTACGAGCGTTTCCTCGACGTGGATCTCGACGGTTCCGCCAACGTCACCACCGGCCAGGTCTACTCCACGGTCATCGCCAAGGAGCGGCGCGGCGAGTACCTCGGTGACACCGTGCAGGTCATCCCGCACATCACCAACGAGATCAAGCACCGCATCCGCCGGATGGCCACGGAGGACGTCGACGTCGTCATCACCGAGGTCGGGGGCACGGTCGGCGACATCGAGTCGCTGCCGTTCCTGGAGACCGTCCGCCAGGTCCGCCACGAGGTCGGCCGGGACAACGTCTTCGTGGTGCACATCTCGCTGCTGCCCTACATCGGCCCGTCGGGCGAGCTGAAGACCAAGCCCACCCAGCACTCCGTCGCGGCCCTGCGCAACATCGGTATCCAGCCGGACGCCATCGTGCTGCGCGCCGACCGTGAGGTGCCGACCGCGATCAAGCGCAAGATCTCGTTGATGTGCGATGTCGACGAGGACGCCGTGGTCGCCTGTGTCGACGCCAAGTCGATCTACGACATCCCGAAGGTGCTGCACACCGAGGGCCTGGACGCCTATGTCGTGCGCAAGCTCGACCTGCCGTTCCGCGATGTCGACTGGACCGTCTGGGACGACCTGCTGGACCGCGTCCACAACCCCGACCACGAGGTCACCGTGGCCCTGGTCGGCAAGTACATCGACCTGCCCGACGCCTACCTCTCGGTCACCGAGGCCATCCGGGCCGGCGGCTTCGCCAACCGGGCCCGGGTCAAGGTCAAGTGGGTCACGTCCGACGACTGCCGGACCCAGGCCGCCGCGAAGAAGCAGCTCGGCGACGTCGACGCGATCTGTATCCCGGGCGGCTTCGGCGAGCGCGGTGTGGACGGAAAGGTCGGCGCGATCCAGTACGCCCGTGAGAACCGGATCCCGCTGCTCGGCCTCTGCCTGGGCCTGCAGTGCATCGTCATCGAAGCGGCGCGGAACATCGCGGACATCCCCGACGCCAACTCCACCGAGTTCGACGCGGTCACCGGCCACCCGGTGATCTCCACGATGGAGGAGCAGCTGGCCTACGTCGAGGGCGCGGGCGACCTGGGCGGCACCATGCGGCTCGGCCTCTACCCGGCGAAGCTCGCCGAGGGCTCGCTCGTCCGTGAGGCGTACGAGGACCAGCCCTACGTCGAGGAGCGCCACCGCCACCGCTACGAGGTCAACAACACCTACCGCGCCGAGCTGGAGACCAAGGCCGGCCTGGTCTTCTCGGGCACCTCCCCGGACAACAAGCTCGTCGAGTACGTCGAGTACCCGCGCGAGGTGCACCCCTACCTGGTCGCCACCCAGGCCCACCCGGAACTGCGCTCCCGCCCCACCCGGCCGCACCCGCTCTTCGCCGGCCTGGTCAAGGCCGCCGTCGAACGTCGGGGGCGACAGGAGTGAACGAAGGAGCCCCGGCGCCGGGAGCGCCCTGAAGATCTTGCCAGGGCTACCAGGAGGCCAGGGGTCCCGGCACGCGTACGGCCGTACCGGCCCTTGTCCCTATCCCTCCGAGGACGCGGCCCTGCCCACACCCACCGGGCAGGAGACGCCCGTACCGCCGATGCCGCAGTACCCCGCCGGGTTCTTGTCCAAATACTGCTGGTGGTAAGGCTCGGCCGGATAGAACTGCCGCCCGTCCGCCGGCTGGATCTCCGTGGTGATCGTGCCGTACCCGGAGCCCGTCAGGACCTGCTGGTACGCCTCGCGGGACGCGGACGCGGCGGCTGCCTGGGCCGGGGAGTGGGTGTAGATCGCCGAGCGGTACTGGGTGCCCACGTCGTTGCCCTGGCGGAAGCCCTGGGTCGGGTTGTGGGACTCCCAGAAGATCTTGAGCAGCGTCGTGTACGGGACGATCTCCGGGTCGAAGACCACCCGGACCGCCTCCGTGTGGCCGGTGAGGCCCGAGCAGACCTCCTCGTACGCCGGGTTGACCGTGGAGCCGCCCTGGTAGCCGACGAGCGTGGTCCAGACGCCCTCGGTCTGCCAGAAGATGCGTTCGGCGCCCCAGAAGCAGCCGAGGGCGAAGTCGGCGGTCTCCAGCTTGGCGGGGTACGGGCCGGACAGCGGGTTGCCCAGGACCGTGTGGAGGGCGGGCAGCTCGAATTCCGGGGTGCCGCGGCCCTTCAGGGCCTGGTCCGGGGTGGGGAGCTGGGGGGTGCGGTTCAGGAACATCGGCTGCGGCTCCTCGGGGAGTATGGGTGCACCCCGTGCAACGCATGAGCCCCGGTCAGGATTCCTGGTGGTCATCGGGGGACGTCCTGCGCTCCAGCCAGGCCGCCGTCTTCCTCCTGGACCGGAGCCAGAAATAGGCACCGAAGCCGATCAGGACCAGCGGTATGAGGCGTGTCATCGGGGTTGCTCGTTCCTCTTCGGGTTACCCCGTGCAGGATTCCGGGGTTCCCGCGTACGGGGCGTACGGGGTGCTGTCAGCCTACTCAGCGGGGCAGCGTGGCCGGGGTGCCGCCGTTCGCCTCGTAGCCCGCCACCGCCAGCGCCCGGTACACCGCGTACACCGCGGCCGGGTCCTCGTCGAGTGTCCACGGCAGCGCCCCCACATGGCCGTCGACGCGGACCAGCTGGTCCATCGCCTCCCGCCAGCGTTCCGACCTGACCAGGAAGAGCACAAGCAGATGCCGTACGTGCGCCAGCACCGGGTCGTCGGTGCGGGCCGTGTGCACCGCGTGCAGCGCTCCCTCCACCGCCCTGGTGACGACCGCGCTCCGGTAGAAGCCGCGCACCAGCATCACCTCGGGCAGATGCTCGTAGACCGCGAAGAGCGGGAGCGCGGCCAGCAGCGAGCCCCGGGGTGCGCGGGCCGCCGCCGCGTGGGCGAACTCGTCGGCCCGGTCGCGGGAACCGTGCCACTTCTCGCACCAGTAGTGCAGCGCCTCCAGATGCGCCCCCATGTGCTCCGGTGCGCGGTCGATGACCTTGGCCCACACCTCTTCGAACTGCGGCTCCGGGTAGGCGAGTCCACGGCCGACGGCCAGCTCCACGAGGTACGGGACGGGGTCGCCGGGGGCGAGCAGCGCCGCCTCCGCGCAGACCGTGCGCGCCTCCTCCAGGAGGATCCGGAAGTCGTCGGCGGCGGCGCCCCCGGGCGCCGGACCGGAGCGCCACGCCTGCTGTACGAGGAACGCGGCGTGCACCTGGGCCGCGCCCGCGTCCTTCGGTGACTCGGAGCGCCAGTTGCGCAGCCAGGCCCCGCCGGTGCCCGGCCGCTGCGCCAGCTCCAGCGAGGCTGCCCCGGCGAACGCCTGTACCCGCTGCCAGCGCAGCTCGCCGGATCGGGGGGTACCGGCGAGCAACTGGGCGGCCGGGCGCCAGTTCTGGGTGTGCTGCACCACGTCCAGTACGTCGAGCAGATCCTGGTCCGGGCCGGGCAGCCGTACGTCCAGCTCCTCCTGGCGCAGGAACCCGTACGCGTCGGGGTCCGCGGCGTCCGGGGAGCCGGGCAGCACCTGGTGGATACCGCCGCGCCGGCGCAGCAGGTACGGGCCGAGCACTGCCGCGAGCATGCACACCGCGAGCAGGAACCAGAGAATCTCCATGTCCCCAGCGAACCAGACACGGCCGACATCTGACCACTGTGCTCGGTACGCTCGGTGCCCATGAGCGACGATCACAACGTGCATCAGGGTTTCGAGACCCTCGCCATCCACGCAGGCAACACCGCGGACCCCCTGACGGGCGCGGTCGTTCCCCCGATCTACCAGGTCTCCACGTTCAAGCAGGACGGCGTGGGCGGGCTGCGCGGCGGCTACGAGTACAGCCGCAGCGGCAACCCGACGCGTACCGCCCTGGAAGAGAATCTGGCGGCTCTGGAGGGCGGGCGGCGCGGGCTCGCCTTCGCCTCCGGCCTCGCCGCCGAGGACTGCCTGCTCCGTACGCTGCTGACGCCCGGGGACCACGTGGTCATCCCGGACGACGCGTACGGCGGGACCTTCCGGCTCTTCGCGAAGGTCGTGTCCCGGTGGGGCGTCGAGTGGTCGGTCGCCGACACCACGGACCCCGCTTCGGTGCGGGCCGCCATGCGGCCCCGTACCAAGGCGGTCTGGGTGGAGACGCCTTCCAACCCGCTGCTGGGGATCACGGACATCGCGGCGGTCGCCGATGTGGCGCGCACGGCGGGCGCGAAGCTCGTCGTCGACAACACCTTCGCCAGTCCCTACCTCCAGCAGCCGCTGGCGCTCGGCGCGGATGTCGTCGTGCACTCGATGACCAAGTACATGGGCGGCCACTCGGACGTGGTCGGCGGCGCGCTGGTCGTCAACTCCGACGATCTGGCTGAGGAGTTGGCATACCACCAGAACGCGATGGGCGCGGTCTGCGGGCCGTTCGACGCCTGGCTGGTGCTGCGTGGGATCAAGACGCTGGCCGTACGGATGGACCGGCACAGCGAGAACGCCACCCGGATCGCGGAGATGCTGACCCGGCACCCGAAGGTCGAAGGCGTCCTCTACCCGGGGCTGCCCGACCACCCGGGCCATGAGATCGCGGCGAAGCAGATGCGGTCGTTCGGCGGGATGGTGTCCTTCCGGGTGCGGGGCGGCGAGGCGGCGGCGGTCGCGGTCTGCGACCGGGCGAAGCTGTTCACGCTGGGCGAGTCGCTCGGCGGGGTGGAGTCGCTGATCGAGCACCCGGGGCGGATGACGCACGCGTCGGTGGCCGGTTCGGCCCTTGAGGTCCCGGGGGACCTGGTGCGGCTCTCGGTGGGCATCGAGTCGGCGGACGACCTGCTCGCGGATGTGCAGCAGGCGCTGGGCTGACGCCTGCGGGCCGCCCTGCGACGCCCTGCGGGCCGGCCCCGCCCGTCGACGCCGCTGCTCCGGATCCGGAAGGGTCCGGAGCGGCCGCCGTCGCGGGATGCTGCTGTTGGGGGCCGTTGGGGGCCGTTGGGGGCCGTCGCGGGACGGTGCTGTGGAGCGGCCCGCTCAGTACCCCTCCACCGGCGGGGTCGTCCGGGCCGGGGGCGGGGTCCAGGGGTGGGTCAGCGTCGCCCACACCACGAAGGCGGCGAGCGCCGCCGCCAGCAGCAGCCACACCGCTCTGCGGCCCGCTGTGCGGCGGCGCCGGATCCGGGCGCCGCGTTCCGCCGCGCGGAGCGCCAGGTCGGCCGGGACCGGCGGATGCGGCCCGGCCAGCATCCGCCGGGCCATCTCCTCCTTGCGGTCCGGCAGGCTCATGGCGTCGCCACTTCGGGCAGCGGGGGCGCGGGCACCGGCGGGGTGCTGCGCAGGGTCGCCGTCGCGTGGGCGCAGAGCGCGCGGACCCGTTCCGCCGGGAGACCGACCGCCGCAGCGACCTGTTCCTCCGCGATCCCCTCGTACAGCCGCAGCACCAGGACGAGGCGCTCCTGCGGGGTCAGCCGCTCCAGCAAGCCGCCGCCCGCCGGGGCCCGCGCCCCGGCCCCCGAGCCCGGCCGCAGCCGGTCCGGCAGCCGCAGCCGGTCCGGCAGCCGGAGCCGGTCCGCCGGCCGGAGGCGGGGCCAGGGGATGTGCGTGGGAGGGGTCACGCGCGGGGCGCTGTGGGTGAACCGGGGGCGCCGCCAGGCACTGTGTGCGAAGTGGCCCACCAGCTCCTGGCGGGTGTGCTCGTACGGGTCGTCGCCGCGCAGCCGGTCCCACTGCGCGTAGGTACGGGAGAGCGCGCCGATGAGCAGCCGCCGTGCCCGTGGGGTGTCACCGGGGGGCTCGGCGGTGAGCAGTACGGCCACATGGAGAAGCCGTCCGGCCGCGCCCGCGACGAAGGACTCGAACTCCTCGTCGCGGCGGCGTTCCCGTGCTGCTGTCCGCTCCCGCACAGTGCCTCCCTGCTCTCATCTGAGAGCAGGGCGCGGCACCCGGTCAAGAGGTCGGCGCGGCCGGCTCCTGGGGTCCTGTCGTACGGCCGGAGAGCGAGGAGTTGAACCGGGTCAGCAGGGTGCAGAAGGCTTCGCGGTCCTCCTGGGTCCACCCTTCGGTGACCTGGGCCATCAGCTCGCGCCGTGAGGAGCGGACCTCCTCCAGGCGGGCCTGGCCGCGCGGGGAGAGTTCGAGGACGACCGCCCGGCCGTCCTCGGGGTGCGAGGTGCGCTTGACCAGGCCGGTGTCGACGAGCGGGGCGACCTGCCGGGTCACGGTCGAGGAATCGATGCCCATGCCCGCGGCCAGCGCCTTCACCCCCATGGGGCCTTCCCTGTCCAGCCGGTTGAGCAGCAGATAGGCGGCGCGGTCCATCGAGTTGCGCGCCTGGCCGACGCCCCCCATCCGGGTCTGCTCGGCGCGGCGGGCGAAGAGGGCCACCTGGTGCTGGAGGGCATCGAGGAAGCCGGGGTCGATATCAGAAGTCATGTCCTGAGAAAGGGGCATGGCCGGGGGGCTCTCTTCGTACGGAGGGCGGACAGTGGGGGACAGAGTACGCGGACCGGGGCCGCACCGTACCTGCCCTGTTCCAACCGTTGTGAACATGAGGGTCCAGCCGTTGCCGGGCCCCGGACTCGGGCGGCCCGTCCGGTGCCGAGCTGCGAGACTTGACGCCATGAGCTTCGGTACGTCACACCCCCTGCCGCCGCTGATCCTTGATGACGTCCTCGGAGCGCAGAAGATGCTCTCCGGAGTGTCCAGGACGACGCCGATCGAGGGCAGCAGACATCTCTCGCGTCTGGTCGGGGCCCCGGTCCGCTTCAAGTGCGAGAACCTCCAGCGGACCGGTTCGTTCAAGCTGCGCGGCGCCTATGTCCGGATCGCCGGGCTGCGCCCCGAGGAGCGGGCGGCCGGGGTGGTCGCCGCCAGTGCGGGCAACCACGCGCAGGGCGTCGCGCTCGCCTCGTCGCTCCTCGGGGTGCGGTCCACGGTCTTCATGCCGCTGGGTGCGCCGCTGCCGAAGGTCGCGGCGACCCGTGAGTACGGCGCGGAGGTACGGCTGCACGGCCAGGTCGTCGACGAGACGCTCGCCGCCGCGCAGGAGTACGCGCGGGAGACCGGCGCCGTCTTCATCCACCCGTTCGACCACGCCGACATCATCGCGGGGCAGGGCACGGTGGGTCTGGAGATCCTGGAGCAGTGCCCGGAGGTGCGGACGATCGTCGTCGGGATCGGCGGCGGGGGGCTGGCCGCCGGGATCGCGGTCGCGGTGAAGGCGCTGCGGCCGGATGTGAAGGTGGTCGGTGTGCAGGCGGCGAACGCCGCCGCGTACCCGCCCTCGCTGGCGGCGGGGCGGCCGGTGGCGGTCGAGACGCGTCCGACGATGGCCGACGGCATCAAGGTGGGGCGCCCCGGGGATGTGCCGTTCGGGATCGTCCGGGAGCTGGTGGACGAGGTGCGCACGGTCTCCGAGGACGAGCTGTCCAGCGCGCTGCTGCTCTGTCTGGAGCGGGCCAAGATGGTCGTCGAGCCCGCGGGTGCCAGCCCGGTCGCCGCGCTGCTGAGCGACCCCGGGGCGTTCGAGGGCCCGGTGGTCGCGGTGCTGTCGGGCGGCAATGTGGATCCGCTCCTGATGCAGCGCATCCTCACCCACGGGATGGCGGCGGCGGGCCGCTTCCTGTCGCTGCGGCTCCGGCTGACCGACCGTCCGGGGGCGCTGGCGACGCTGCTGGGTGTGCTCTCGGTCGCCGACGCCAATGTGCTCGATGTGAGCCATGTACGGACCGATCCGCGGCTGGGTCTGACCGAGGCGGAGGTGGAGCTGCATCTGGAGACGAAGGGGCCCGAGCACTGCGCCGAGGTCGGTGCGGCGCTGCGGGACGCGGGGTACGCCGTCATCGGATGAGGAGCGGGGCGGAAAACGGGGAACCCCTGCGGATACGCGATACATCGCGTTAGCGTGTGCGGTACGCGCCCCGTGTCGCCGACGCGTCGCGCACCACGCGCCACTCGCCGGAGAGCGGTATGGCCGTGCCAAAATCGCGGGCCAAATTTACGATGCGTCCGTAAAACCGCCCACAAGCGATATAGCGCCCAAAAACGAAATAAGGGGGACCCGTATGCCCGGCGCCATCTACGCCGAAGGTCTGGTGAAGACCTTCGGTGACGTAAGAGCACTGGACGGTGTGGATCTCGAAGTGCCGGAAGGCACCGTCCTCGGCCTGCTCGGGCCCAACGGCGCCGGCAAGACGACGGCCGTCCGGGTCCTGACGACCCTGCTGCAGCCCGACAGCGGACGGGCGGTGGTCGCCGGGCTCGACGTGCTCAGGCAGCCCACCGAGGTACGCAGATCGATCGGGCTCTCCGGCCAGTTCGCCGCGGTCGACGAGTACCTGACCGGCCGGGAGAACCTCCAGATGGTCGGGCAGCTCTACCAGATGTCCGCACGCGACGCGAAGCGCCGGGCGGGCGAACTGCTCGACCGCTTCCACCTCGCCGACGCCGCCGACCGCCCCGCCAAGACGTACTCCGGCGGGATGCGCAGGCGGCTCGACCTCGCCGCGGCCCTCGTCGTGTCGCCCCCCGTGATGTTCATGGACGAGCCGACCACCGGGCTCGACCCGCGCAACAGGCAGCAGCTCTGGGGAGTCATCCAGGAGCTGGTGGCCGGCGGTACGACGCTGCTGCTCACCACCCAGTACCTGGAGGAGGCCGACCACCTGGCCCACGACATCTGCGTCATCGACCACGGCAAGGTCATCGAGCGCGGTACGTCGGACCAGCTCAAGGCCCGTATCGGCGGCGAACGCGTCGAGGTCGTCGTCCACCGGCCCGCCGAGATCGGGCCCGCCCGCGAGGTGCTGACGGCCCTGGGCAAGGGGGAGGTCGCCGTCGTGGAACACACCCGCAAACTGACCGTCCCGGTCGCGGGCGGCGCCAGACTGCTCGCCGAGGTCATCAGGGAGCTGGACGGGCGGGGCGTGGAGATCGACGACATCGGGCTGCGCCGCCCCACGCTCGACGATGTGTTCCTCTCGCTCACCGGCCATGTGGCCGAGGAGGAGGAAGGGGAAGGACCGGGCCCCGGGGACGCCGGTCCGGCGGCCAACGCCACCACGAGTGCCCAGGAGGCAGGCGAATGAGCGCCGTCACGGATTCCGCAGCCACCCCACTCGCCCCGCGCCCGCGCGGCGGCATCATCCAGTCGGCCGGCGACTCGCTGGTCATCGCCAAGCGCAATCTGATCCGGATGACCCGGATCCCGGAGATCGTGGTCTTCGGCCTGGTCCAGCCGATCATGTTCGTGGTGCTCTTCAGCTACGTCTTCGGCGGGTCCCTGGTCGTCAACGGCTCCACCAGCGCCGTGGGTTACCGCAACTTCCTGATGGCGGGGATCTTCGCCCAGACCGTGACGTTCGCCACGGCCGGCGCCGGGGCCGGTATCGCCGACGACATGCACAAGGGCCTGATCGACCGGTTCCGCTCGCTCCCGATGGCCCGGGGCGCGGTGCTCACCGGACGTACGCTCGCCGACCTGGTCCAGACGGCGCTCATCCTGGTCGTGCTGGCGATCGTGGCCCTGCTGGTCGGCTGGCGCACCCACGAGAACATCGGCAAGGTGCTCGGCGGCTTCGGGCTGCTGCTCCTGCTGGGGTACGCCTTCTCCTGGATCGGC
Organism: Streptomyces sp. NPDC054757; assembly: GCF_053612185.1. Classification (NCBI taxonomy): domain Bacteria; kingdom Bacillati; phylum Actinomycetota; class Actinomycetes; order Kitasatosporales; family Streptomycetaceae; genus Streptomyces; species Streptomyces sp. NPDC054757. Next base: position 114,355 of record NZ_JBSHBW010000001.1, on the reverse strand, counting down.
GCACTGATCGGCCTCTCGGTCCGCACACCGGAGGCGGCCACGTCCGGCGGGCTGGTCTGGCTCTTCCCGGTGACCTTCGTCTCGAACGCGTTCGTGTCGACGGCGATGATGCCCGGCTGGCTGCAGCCGATCGCCGAGTGGAACCCCTTCAGCGCGACCGTGCAGGCCTGCCGGGTCCTCTTCGGCAACCCGGGCGTGTCCACATCGGACGCCTGGCCCATGCAGCACCCGGTCTGGGCCTCGCTGATCTGGTCACTGCTCATCTTCGCGGTCTTCCGCACCCTGGCGGTCCGCAAGTACCGGTCGGCCGCGGCCTGACCCCGGCGGCCGGCGAGCCGCCGCAGGACAGAGCCCCCGCACGACAGAGCCCCGCACGACAGAGCCCCCGGCCGCGGTGCGCGGCCGGGGGCTCGTCCGGTGCCCTGTATCCGGGTCAGCCCTGGAACGGCTCGGCCTTGAGGATCTTCACCGTCGCCGTCTTGCCGTTCGGCAGTTCGTAGTCGGCGTTCTCGCCGACCTTCTTGCCGATCACACCTGCGCCCAGCGGGGACTGGGGGGAGTACGTCTCGAAGTCCGAGCTCGCGTACTCGCGGGAGGCGAGCAGGAAGGTCATCGTGTCGTCCTCGTCACCGTCGAAGGCGATGGTGACGACCATGCCGGGAGCCGCTTCGCCGGAGGCCGCCGGGGCCTCGCCGACCTTCGCGGTTTCGAGCAGCTGGGTCAGCTGGCGTACGCGCAGCTCCTGCTTGCCCTGCTCCTCCTTGGCCGCGTGGTACCCGCCGTTCTCCCGCAGGTCACCCTCCTCGCGGGCGGCCGCGATCTTGGTGACGATCTCCGAGCGTGCGGGACCCGACAGATACTCCAGCTCAGCCTTCAGCTGGTTGTACGCCTCCTGGGTCAGCCAGGTGACGTTTTCGCTGGTCTGGGTCACTGGTGCTCCTCGTAGGTACCGGAAATACAAAGCATCGCCCTACCCAGAAGGATGTGCCTCCAGGGGCGGGCGAAACCACGAGCCTAACAATTCGAGAGCGGAAGGGGGAGGACCGAAGCGTCACGAGGTGCACCGGCGGCGTCACAGCGGGGCGGCGCGCGGCCCCCGGGCGGCCGGGAAGCCGCCCGCCCGCGGGTCAGGACGCGGTCTGGCAGCCGACGAGCTCGACGCTGGTGGCCCTCGACGTGGTCCGTACGGTCACGACCTGGTCGATCCGCTTCTCGTCCTGGTCGAACCTGGCGTCCTTGCGGCCGACCTCGTCGCCGTCGGTGGCCCGCAGCCGCAGGGTGCAGGTGCCGTGGAGCCCGGCGTCCTTGCGTACCTCCAGATGGACATCGACCGCGTGGTCCGACGCGATGTCCCAGGTGATGACCTCACCGCTGATGGACTTGCCGCCGACGGACTGGTAACCGAACCAGCCGATGACCCCGACCGCCACGGTGCCGAGCACCGCTCCGACGATCTTCAGCTTGCGGTCAGCGCGCTGATCCGCGGAGCGGCCGTACCGGCCCTCGGGGAGCTGTTCGCCAACCGCCGTCATGATCGTTCCTCCTGTGCAAGGGGATCCCGGAATTTTCCGTCCCCTCAGTCGGTCACTATAGAAGCCGCCGATTGCGACGAATCACTGAGGATCCTGTCTTGTCTGAGCAGCTTCGCCTGATGGCCGTCCACGCCCACCCCGACGACGAGTCGAGCAAGGGTGCGGCGACCATGGCCAAGTACGTGTCCGAGGGGGTGGACGTGCTGGTCGTGACCTGCACCGGAGGCGAGCGCGGCTCCATCCTCAACCCCAAGCTCCAGGGTGACGCCTTCATCGAGGAGAACATCCACGAGGTCCGCAAACGCGAGATGGACGAGGCCCGCGAGATCCTCGGCGTCAAGCAGGCGTGGCTGGGCTTTGTCGACTCGGGCCTGCCCGAGGGTGACCCGCTGCCGCCGCTGCCCGAGGGCTGCTTCGCGCTGGAGGACGTCGATGCGGCCGCCGGCCGGCTGGTGCGGCTCATCCGGGAGTTCCGGCCGCAGGTCATCACCACGTACGACGAGAACGGCGGATACCCGCACCCCGACCACATCATGACCCACCAGATCTCGATGGTGGCCTTCGATGCGGCGGCGGACACCGAGAAGTACCCCGAGGCCGACTTCGGCCCGGCCTTCCAGCCGCAGAAGCTTTACTACAACCAGGGCTTCAACAAGCCGCGCACCGTGGCCCTGCACGAGGGGCTGCTGGCGCGCGGCCTGGAGTCGCCGTACGCGGAGTGGCTGGAGCGCTGGAAGCAGTTCGAGCGCGCCGAACGCACTCTGACCACGCACATCCCGTGCGCGGACTTCTTCGAGATCCGCGACAGGGCGCTCATCGCGCACGCCACGCAGATCGACCCGGAGGGCGGCTGGTTCCGCGTCCCGATGGAGATCCAGAAGGAGATCTGGCCGACCGAGGAGTACGAGCTCTCGAAGTCCCTCGTGCCGACATCCCTCCCCGAGGACGACCTCTTTGCGGGCATCCGGGACAATGCCTAGTTATGAGCGCTAGCCAGGCATTGACGCACCTCGTCCCTCTGGCCGAGGTCGACGACAACAAGGTGACTCCCGGGCTTCTCGGCTTCCTCGTCTTCGCGGCCCTGGCCGTGGGGGTGTGGCTGCTGATGAAGTCCATGAGCCGGCACATGGGCCGGGTGTCCTTCAAGGAGGCCCCGGAGCAGCAGACCGACCCGGCCCGGCCGGCCGGGACCGGGGGCAAGCAGGGCTGAGGCCCGCCGGGCCCCGCCCCGCCGCCGGACAGGCCGGGAGAGCCGCCTGTCCGGCGGCGGGGCGTGCGCGGTGACGGCCGGCGTGCGCCTACGCGGTTCGGACCCGGACCGCAGAGGCGCACGCCGGTCCACCGCGACGCCTGCGCCTACGCGGCCGGCACCGGTACGCCCATGATCTCCCGGGCGTTGCGGCCCGGCACCATGCCCAGCGGCCACGCCTGCCAGCCGTCGTCCAGTGAGACCCCGCGCTCCAGGATCAGCGTGTACGCCTCCGCGCACTCGGCCAGACCGGGGTCGCGGGCCGGGTGCGCCGCCCGGATCAGCTGGGACAGCTCCTCGGCGGCCACCGCGGTGCCCACCTCCGAGCCGCCGGGCGACGCGTAGGGCAGCAGCGTGCAGCGCAGGAAGCGCGCCCAGTCGCCGCCCCGCCCGTCGTCGTACGCGGTGAAGAGCGCCGCCGCCTCGTCGCAGAGCTGGAGCGCCTGCGCCGCGCGGTCGTTGCCCGCGTCGATCAGGGCCAGCTCCAGACAGGTCCACGCCTCACCGTGCGCCACCCCGATCCGGTGGAAGTCGGCCCGTGCGTCGGCCAGCAGCTGACGGGCGAAACCGCTGTTGCGGAGGTTGCCGGTCTGCGCCGCGCGCTGGTCGCGGGTGACCCGCCCCGAGTGGTGGCGGGCGCAGGCCAGCCCGTACATGTCCCGCATCCGCGAGAACATCGTCCGGGCCCGCTCCAGCTCCCGTACCGCCTGGTCCCGGTCGCCGCCCTCCTCCAGCGCCTGGCCCAGGTAGTAGAGCGTCCACGCCTCGCCCCTGGCGTCCTCGCTGTCCCGGTGGCGGGAGAGCGCCTGGCGCAGCTGGTCCACCGCGACCGAAGCATCCCCTTCGACCAGCCTGGCCCTGGCCAGCTGGGTCATCGCCCAGGCCTCGCCGCGCCCGTCCCTGGTCTGCCCGTACGCGTCGAGCGCGGTCCGCAGCTCCTCGTCGGCCCGCGCCACGTCGCCCAGGCAGAGACAGAGCTGGCCCTGCTGGAAGTGCGTCCACGCCTCACCGTGCAGCGAGTCGCTCTCCTGGTGCAGGGTGAGCGCCGTGGACAGCAGCGTCCGCGCCTCCGCCAGATTCCCCAGATCGCGCTCCACCGCCGCCAGCGCGTGCAGCGACCAGGCCCGGTCCGCGGCCAGCTCCGGCGCCGCCTGGAGCGCGACCGCCTCCCGCAGCCGCGCCGCCGCCTCCGTCAGATTTCCCTGGTGGTGCAGGGTGATGCCGAGCGAGCAGAGCGCCAGCGCCTCGCCCGCCCCCTGCTGGGCCTCGTGGTAGAGGCCGACGACCGAGGTCAGCGTCGTACGGGCCTTGTCCAGCTCGCCGAGCTGGCGGGCCGCGATCCCGGTACGCCACTGCACGGACCTGGCGAGCAGCCCCTGCCCGACGGCCTGGGTCAGCTCGCTGATCTCACCCAGCCGGTAGAGGTCGCCGCGCAGCAGGCAGTAGTCGCAGAGCGCGCCCAGCAGATGCAGCACCACCTCCTGGTCGACGCCCTCCGCCTGGCGCAGCGCCGATGTGATGAAGCTCGACTCCTCGTCGAGCCAGCGCAGCGCCGCGTCCAGCGAGGTGAAGCCGTGCGGCCCGAACTGGCCCGCCCGGGTGGAGAGTTTGCCGTCCACCAGCCGGATCACCGCGTCGGCCAGCTCCGCGTAACTCTGGATCAGCCGCTCCTGCGCCGCCGTGCGCTCCTGCGGCTGCTCCTCGTCCTCCAGCCTGGCCTGCGCGAACGCACGCACCGTGTCGTGCAGCCGGTAGCGGCTGCCGCGTACGTGGTCGATCAGGCCGGCCCGCGACAGCAGGGTCAGCAGCCGCCGCGCCTCCTGGTCGTCGGCGGCCAGCAGCGCCGCCGCGGCGGCCACCCCCAGACTGGCGCGCCCGGCCAGCGCGAGCCGCCGCAGCAGCCGCCGCCCCTGCTCGGGCTGGTCGCCGTAGCGCAGTGCCAGCGCGCGCTCGACCGGTTCGAGCTGCCGGTACGCGCCGAGGTGCGCGGCGAGTTCACGGGTCGAGCGCTGGCCGAGCGAGGACCCGGCCACCCGCAGCGCCAGTGGCAGCCCGCCGCACAACTCCGTGACGAGATCGCTCGATTCGGCGTCGTACGGGCTCTCCGGCTCCTCCGCGGTCTCCCGCAGCAGTTCCTCGGAGCCCGCCGAGTCCAGCGCCTCCACCGGCAGCTGATGCACCCAGGCGACGAGGTCGCCGGGCAGTTCGAGCGGGGCGCCCGACGTCACGAGCACCAGGCTGTCCGAACGCTCCGGTACGAGGACGCGCACCTGGTCCGGGTCCGACGTGTCGTCCAGTACGACGGTGACGGCGAGCCCGGTCAGATGCTGCTGGTACAGCTCGCTCAGCCGCTTCAACTGCTGCTCGGGCGAAGAGCGTTCGCGGAAGAGCAGCTGATCGCGCGGGGCGCCCAGCCGGTTCAGCAGATGGAGCAGCGCGTCCCTGGTCGACAGGGGCGGTTCGTCGCGGGTCGCGCCGCGCAGATCGACCACGCAGGCGCCGCGGAACTGGTCCCTGAGCTGGTGCGCGGCCCGGACGGCGAGGGTGGTGCGCCCGGAACCCGGGGCGCCGTGCAGCACCACGACCGTCGGCCGGGTCTCGGTGGAGGCGCGCGCCGCGTGCACCCACTGGGCGATCTGCGCCAGCTCCTGCCGCCGCCCCGCGAACGGCCCCTCGGCCTGGGGCAGCTGGCCGAACGACTGGTCGAGCGTGGAGCGCCTGCGCGCCGCCGCGCTCTTGTCGGCACCGCGCAGCTGCGGCGGGACGGCGCTCTTCGGCTTCTTCTGCGGCGCGGCGAGCATCCGCTGCTGGTCCAGGTACGGGCGGATACCGCGTACCTCCAGCGCCGTCAGCCACTGGAGCCGCAGCTGCTCGGTCCCGCCCGGCTGCCCCTGCGCCCCGGCTCTGCGGTGGGCCGCGGGCCAGTGCTCGGCGGTCACCCTGGCGACGGTGGCCGCGGCCCCGGCGACGGCGACGACCACGCCCGTCCCGGCCGCGGTGGAGCCGCCCGTCCCGAGCACGAGGTCCGCCCCGCAGGCGGCGATGGCGGCAACCACCGTGACCAGCGCGGGCGTTGCCAGGGATGCGCGGTTGAAGTGCGCGGAGAGCGGATGCTGCTCGGCCTGCGCCGCGTCGAGTGCGCGGGTGTACGCGGCGTACTCGTCGGCGGCGCTTTCGGCCAGCGAATCGAGCGCACCACGCCCCCGCGCCAGCAACGTCCCCGCATCGGCCCGCCCACCGGCCCGCCGCACCTCCTCCTCGACAGCGCGCACCAACAGCCGCTCCGCTTCAGCCCGATGGCCGTCCCGCATCTGCATTCCCCCTCCGGGATACTCCGTTCGGAATGCAAGTGTCCTGCGTACGACGGCGGAACGCGAGGGAATGGGGGCTTGTACGGGGAACGGGTGACGGGTGGGCGGGTCGATCGACGGCAGCACGGCCTTCGTCCGAGGTCTTGGAAAACGCCTCGCAGGAAAGGGAGTCCAGATGCCGCCTGGTATGGGGTACTCGTCGTGCCGCCGACACCGTGAACGCGCAAAACGCCTGGCCCGCGGCTCTCAGGTCTCTCTGATGATCACGCGGCTGCCGCAGAGCTTCGACCAGTCATCGCGGTCGGAGGTCAGCACGACGACGGGGGCCGGGGCGCGAAGGGCGAGTGCGGCGACTAGCGCGTCGATGGCGTACTTGTGCCCGTGCAGGCCGCCGGCGTCCCGGAGCAGAGCTACCGCGGTCAGGGAGTCCTCCTGGCTGACCGGTTCCACCCGGAGCCGGGAGAGGATCCAGTTCAACCGTGCGAGATCAGTCTTCCCGTGCGCCGCTTCGACGATGGTCAAGGCGGAGACGAGGACATTGACTCCGGCCTGCCGGGAGGCTTCGATGCGAGCCGCCATCTTGCGGTCGTTCCGAAGCAGGAGGGACAGAGCTTCGGAGTCGAGGATCAGGGAGCGCGCGTGTTGCTCATTCACGCAGCGTCGCGCCCGCTGCCCTGGAAACGTCCCTCACCGAACAGCTCGCGACGGGCTTCTTCGACTTCCTGCTCCGTCAGCGCGCCATGATCAGCCTCGTGTGAGGCGACGATCTCGGCGAGGCCGTCCATGGCGAGCTGGTGGCGTACTGCTTCCGCGACATAGCTGGAAACACCGCGGCGTCCGGTTCGCGAGCGCAGCTCACTGATGAGGTCGGCGGGCATGGACACGGAGATGTTCTCAGTGCCTCCGGCGCGAGGTGGCGTCATGGCCACTAGTGTACGACAAGAACTATTACAAAGGGGTGGCGTGTGTGGTGACTACACGCGCGATGTCACGTCCGGCCAGCTCGATCCGGACGGCCCGGGAGCCCCGGAAGAATGCTGGTGCTGCCGTCGTAGGCGAACGTCGGCTGTCAGATGGTCCCGAGGTCCACGGCGACGGAGAAGGGCGCGTCAGCCTTGATCGCGCCGGTGAACATCTCCCCGTCCCGGTAGATCTTGCTGGCCGGGTCGAGCACGTAGGTGTAGACGATGGGGACACCGGTGACGGCCTGCTCGATGCGCCAGTAGAAGGGGATGCCGGCCTTGGCGTACTGGTCCACCTTCACGATCCGGTCGGTGGTCTCCGAGCCCGGCGACACGACCTCCGCGACCAGCAGCACATGCTCCGGGCGGGTGGGCGCGAGGTCGATGGTCTCCGCCCGGTAGACGACGACGTCCGGGCGCCGGTTGGTGAGCGGAACGTCCTGCAGGCGGACGTCGAAGTCCGTGTCGGCGTTCCAGTCCGGGCCTGCGGCGGCGTCCAGGGCATTGGCCAGGATTCGGGCCAGGCGATTGTGCCGCTTGGAGGCGCTCGGGCTCGCGACGACCGTTCCGTCCACGATCTCGATGCCGGCGCACTGCTCCTGGGACCAGGAGTCGTACTGCTCCGCGCTGATCCGGGTGTGCATCTACGCGGGCGCCACCATCTCGGCGGTCATGGTGTGCCTCCTTCGAGGTGCTTCCGCAGGTCCGGCTCTGCTGGGCTCAGCCTACTGTCCTGCGGCCCCGAGGCGCCCGCCTTCGGATGGGGATGATCTTCGGTGTGGTGCATTGCGGTGTGGTGCGGTCCGGCCGGGTGGGGCCGGGGCCGTGTGGTCTCTGCGACGGGGCTGGGCCCTGTGAGAGGCTGGGCCGCATGAACCGGCTGGCTGGTGTGACCTCGCCTTATCTGCTGCAGCACGCTGACAATCCGGTCGACTGGGGGCCCTGGTCGCCGGAGGCGTTCGAGGAAGCCAGAAGGCGGAACGTTCCCGTGCTGCTCAGCGTCGGGTACTGGTCCTGCCACTGGTGCCAGTGAACTCACTGATCCAGTAGTCGACAGTGCTTACACGTCTCTGATGATCAGCGCTTCCCGCAGAGCTTCGACCAGTCGTCACGGTCGGAGGTCAAAACGATCACGGGGGCCGGGACGCGGAGCGCAAGCGCGGCGACGAGGGCGTCGATCGCGTACTTGTGCCCATGTAGCCCGCCTGCGTCCCGAAGCAGCGCCCCGGCGCTCAGAGAGTCTTTCTGGCTGACCGGTTCCACCAGCAGCCGGGAGAGTACCCACTCTAATCGCGCCAGATCGATCTTCTCGTGTGCTGCTTCAACGATCGTCAGCGCCGACACGAGGACGGGTACTCCGGCCTGACGGGATGCCTCGATGCGAGCTGCCATACCGCGGTCGTTGCGCAGGAGCAGAGAGAGCGCCTCTGAGTCGAGCACCAGCGAGCGGTCTGGCTGCTCCGTCACGCGGCGCCTCGTTCGGAGCTCTCGTCTCCGAACAGCTCGCGTCGAGCGGTTTCGATCTCCTGCTCGGTGAGCGCGCCGTGCTCCTCTTCATGGGCCGCGACGATCTCGACGAGTCTGTCCATGGTGAGCTGATGCCTGACAGCCTCTGTGATGTAGCTGGACAGCCCTCGGCGACCGGTTCGAGAGCTCAGCTCGCTGACCAGCTCGACGGGCATGGACACCGAGATGTTCTCGGTGGTCCCGGCTCGGCTCGACTTCGTGTGCGCAGTGTAGGACAAGTTCTATTACACCGAGACGGCGTCGTCGTTCCTTGGCGAGCTGATCGACGGCCGGTGCTGCACTCATCCCGCATCAGCTTCTGTGACTTGGGAAGAGACCCCTTGCAGGAAGACCCCACCGATGCGTTCACTCGTCACTACCCGACAGGACTCAATTAATCCTCCAGCCCTGAAAAATTTACAAATATGCTTTTTCTAGATAAAAGTTAGGAAATTAAGACAAAAGGCATTTTTGGATCTGAGTCATCTTGCCACGTCGAGTTCGACCGTGATGTTCTCTTTTTGATTATGAAAATTCGAAATTGATCAATTTAGATTTTCAGGTGACGTTTGCTTACAAAGTCCGATACGGTTTTGGGATGACCATCGATAGCGGACTTCCTCGGAATGCGCCCGCACCACGTCTCGTTCAAGTCACTCCGGAGATGTCGGAGATCCTTCTATCCCGAGCGGTGGTCAATCGTCGCTTGGACTGGGGGCAAGTGGATTTCTTGGCGGATTCAATTCTCCGAGGGGAGTGGCAGTTAACGCATCAAGGGATTGCACTCGACGGACCTCTTGAGACGGGGTCACTCCTCGATGGCCAGCACCGCTTGAATGCCGTCATCAAGGCCGGTATCCCAGTGTGGATTTATGTTTTCGAAGGGCTTCCGAGAACTGCGTTTCCTGTCCTTGACACAGGCAAGCGTCGAAGTGGCGTGGATGCGCTTTTTTCCACTGGCGAGAAGTATCTTCCCGTTCTTTACTCCACAATTCGTCACGTTCTTCTGTTCAAGAATATGCCGGACTCCTCATGGAGTGGCAATGGGGCCCGAATCGCGAATGGTCGGATTCTTGCGGCATATAACGAAGACAGTGACATGTACCGAGAAGCTGTGGCGATGGGCCGCGAGATCTCTAGGCATGTATTTGCGAGCCCGACTGGGGTGGCAGTGGGGTATTTCGTCACAACCGAGGCGGCTCCTGCAGTGAAGGCAGATAGTTGGACCGAGGGGCTGACCTCAGGTGCAAACCTTGAGGTTGGAGATCCGCGGCTCGCTCTGACCAAGGTCCCTCATGTGAAGAGAAGGGCGGCCAGGCGTCGGTATACCATGCGTGAACAAGTGGCTATTTACATTAAGGCATGGAATGCCTGGGTTCAGGAAGACAAGGTCGAGAAGCTAGGCTTTAAAAAAACAGAGAACATGCCGATTCCAGTAGAGGAGAAGTTTTGACCGGTGATTCGATAGAGTGAATGCTAAGAGAAGTTGGCACCGCTACGAATTAGCGCATCCCCTGACTCGTTCATCACGACCACGGGCCTGTCCAGAGACTTGGCCATGCGCTCAATGAAATCGCGCGACAAGAATACGCTACTGTCTTCCGGATGGCGTGCGGTAATACTTACCTCGGTATTTTCCCATGAGGCGTTGATAACCTGCCATCCAATTTTAGAAAATGATGTCACGATGAATTCGTCTTGGCTGATTCGTCGACTGCGCGATAGTTTTTCTTCGGCCTGATTTACCTTCCCTTCCAGACTTGTCCTGCGATATTCTTGTTTTCGAACCAACAAAAGAATCTCTTCGAGCATCTCCGCCTCTGACCGTTCGATTGGATTTCGTGCACCTTCTGGCAGGGATGCTCTTCGGGCTTCTTGAAGCATCCTTCCCAGTTCGGGCCAACTCCGCACGAATGCTCGTTCCAGGCGATCTTCGACCACCAGTCGTCTTACTGACGCCTTGTTCATATCGCTAATCAGCTTTCGGACGTCGTCCCGATTTTCGCCTACGGTGGCCTGAAACTTGGAGAGTGGGCCGGTTAGGTCTGCAATCTTCATGCCAATGAGGAATGGGGCGACATGGGCAATTTCGAATTTCTTGGCAAGTGATCCTGCCTCGAAATTGATCCACGTCGATGCTTGGTTCTCCGGGGTCACGCAGATAATTCCGAAGTCTGTCGCGGCAAGTTCATGAGTAATTTCATCGATCCCTCTCCCTCCTTTGGCAATGTCTTGACTCGAAACCCATGGATCAAGCTCTTGGATGACATCCGGAAGCCAGCACTTGAGAGCCTCGGCAACTTGCCTGGAGCGCTCTCCGGACCAACTCAGGAATACCTTCATAAAGGGTTCGCCTCCCCGTGTATTCGTTGCCGACTGCCTAAATTCTCGTTAGGGTCGGCTCAACTTCAACAGTTCTTCTTGCTCGGCTTTCAGAGCGATGTACGAATCGCGCACGTACGACAGAAAATCGCTTCCCGGGTGACGGATCAGCGTCGAATCGTTAACAGAGGCGGTGCCCCAGTCTGCCAATAGGGCATCGTAGGTTGCTGCATGGGCGCAGAAGTCAAGCACTACCGTCGGCATCTCCCTTTCGATGATGAGATCTCCGCGCGCGGTGACGATTTCTCTTATCTGTTGGGCCCTTGGGGCAAAGACAGTCTCGACCCACACGTGCCATCGCATCGACACCGAATCCGTCAGCGAAACCTCAGGTGATACTCCACGATCAGTTGGAAAGTATGCTCTCCGATATTCGCTCCATGCCCGTTCGTTGGTCTCCACCAAAACGAGAAGCGGGCCGTAGAGTTCTCTTAGCTGGCTGCTTACCCAGTTGATCCGTTCCTTCCTGAGGGATCTACGAACTTCACCTCGATGATTCAGCCAGTACGCCATGATTGCGACTACGATACCGGTTCCTGCTGTCACGATTGATGCAACCATTTGCTCCTCCATGGTGGTGTGTGAGGATATCCAAATAAGGTCGACGCTAAACCTTCGTAGTAATAATATTATAGTAATTCATCTCCGGGCTTCGGATCGGTAGGGTGGCGGACCAGGGTGGTAGTGAATCGATCCTCGGTGGCTGCCAAACATTGAAACGGCCTCAATTTTCGTTGCCGGAGGCTCGCGCGGCCGTATGGTGATAAATCCACGCCACGAAATTCCCTGATTATCCACCCAACCATATGCAGGAGCTGGACTGCTGCCGAGGGCTGCGTTTTCGTAGACCGGCGGCGGGTGATCAGATATTGGTGGGCAGGGCATCTACTGTCCGCATTGATGACCGCAGTCCTGGTCTCGCTCCGTTGAATCTCGAAACTGCCGACGCCGGGGCGGGCCCGTGTGGGCGAGCCGTTCACCTCTGTGTGATTGCACCCGTCGCGGCAGTGGAGGACACCGCCGCGCAGCTCGTCGTCCGGCTGAATCGACCTGCACCTGAACGTACTGCCCTGTGCAGAGGGCGGACTCGCTGGAGTGGGGGGCCTGGACCGAGAAGGAGCTCCGTGCCCCTTCTGCCGAAGCTGGCTGATGTTGGGGCAGCCGCTCTGGGCTGGCCGACCCAGAGCGTGCGACGATGCCTGTATGAACCGACTGGCTGATTCCCAGTCGCCCTATCTCCTCCAGCACGCCTCCAATCCTGTGGACTGGTGGCCATGGGGAGAGGAGGCGATGCAAGAGGCCAAGCGGCGCGACGTTCCCATCCTTCTCTCGGTGGGTTATTCGTCGTGCCACTTAGCCTGATGATCACTGGTGCCACGTCATGGCCCACGAGTCCTTCGAGGACGAACCGACCGCCGCCTATCTCAATGAGCACTTCGTGCCGGTCAAGGTCGACCGCGAGGAGCGGCCGGACATCGACGCCGTCTATATGGAGGCCGTCCAGGCCGCCACCGGGCAGGGCGGCTGGCCCATGACCGTGTTTCTCAATGCCGATGCCCAGCCCTTCTACTTCGGTACGTACTTCCCGCCCGAGCCCCGGCACGGCATGCCGTCCTTCCGGCAGGTGCTCGAAGGGGTCACCGGGGCCTGGACCGGCCGGCGCGGTGAGGTGGACGAGGTGGCCGCCAAGGTCGTGGAGGATCTGGCGGGGCGTTCCCTCGCCCAGGACGGCGCCGGGCCGCCCGGTGCGGAGGAGCTCGGGCGGGCGCTGCTCGCGCTGACGCGGGAGTACGACGCCAGGAACGCCGGGTTCGGGGGTGCGCCCAAGTTCCCGCCGTCCATGGCCGTCGAGTTCCTGCTGCGCCACCATGCCCGTACCGGCTCCGACGGGGCCCTCCAGATGGCCGCCGACACCTGTGAGGCGATGGCGCGCGGCGGGATGTACGACCAGCTCGGCGGCGGGTTCGCGCGGTACTCGGTGGACCGGGAGTGGCGGGTGCCCCACTTCGAGAAGATGCTGTACGACAACGCCCTGCTCTGCCGGGTCTACACGCACCTGTGGCGGGCCACCGGATCGGAGCTGGCTCGCCGGGTGGCCCTGGAGACCGCCGACTTCATCGCGACCGAACTGCGCACCCCCGAGGGCGGGTTCGCCTCCGCGCTGGACGCCGACAGTGAGGATGCGGACGGCCGGCACGTCGAGGGTGCCTACTACGTCTGGACCCCGGCGCAGCTGCGCGAGGTGCTGGGCGAGCAGGACGGTGAGCGGGCCGCGCTGCTGTACGGGGTGACCGAGGAGGGGACGTTCGAGGAGGGAGCCTCCGTTCTGCAGTTGCCGGGTGACGACGTCCCCGCCGGGCTGCGTGAGCGGCTGCTCGCCGCGCGGAGCCTGCGGCCCCGGCCCGGCCGGGACGACAAGGTCGTCGCGGCGTGGAACGGTCTGGCCGTCGCGGCACTCGCCGAGGCCGGTGCCTGTTTCGAGCGGCCCGATCTGGTCGAGCGCGCCACCGAGGCCGCCGATCTGCTGGTGCGGCTGCACATGGACGACGGCGCCCGGCTCACTCGTACCTCCAGGGACGGCCGGGCCGGTGCCAACTCCGGTGTCCTGGAGGACTATGCGGATGTCGCCGAGGGGTTCCTCGCGCTGGCCGGGGTCACGGGCGAGGGGGTCTGGCTGGAGTTCGCCGGGTTCCTGCTCGATCTCGTACTCGACCGCTTCACCGGTGCGGACGGCACGCTCTACGACACCGCGCACGACGCCGAGCCGCTGATCCGCCGCCCCCAGGACCCGACGGACACCGCGACCCCCTCGGGGTGGACCGCCGCCGCGGGGGCGTTGCTCTCGTACGCGGCGCACACCGGCTCCGAGGCGCACCGCACCGCCGCCGAACGGGCGCTCGGTGTGGTGAAGGCGCTCGGCCCGCGGGCACCCCGCTTCATCGGCTGGGGGCTCGCGGTGGCGGAGGCGGCACTCGACGGGCCGCGTGAGGTGGCGGTGGTCGGGCCCGCGGGTGACGCCGGGACGGCGGCCCTGCACCGCACCGCGCTGCTCGCTACGGCGCCGGGGGCGGTGGTCGCGGTGGGGGAGAGCGGCAGCGAGGAGTTCCCGCTGCTGGTGGACCGGCCGCTGATCGACGGGCGGGCCGCCGCGTATGTCTGCCGGAACTTCACCTGCAGTGCGCCGACGCCCGATCCGGCGGTACTGGCCGGGCAGTTGGGCGGGGTGCGGGACGACGACGCGTAGTCACTGCTGTGGCCGGGGTCCGTACCGCGTAGAGGTACGGGCCCCGGCCACAGCCGTATGTGGTGCGGGCCGTCAGTAGGCGACCAGGGAGATCGCCACGTACTGCGTGATGAAGGCGGCCAGGGTCAGCGAGTGGAACACCTCGTGGAAGCCGAACCAGCGCGGTGACGGGTTGGGGCGCTTGAGCGCGTAGATCACACCGCCCGCGCTGTAGAGCAGCCCGCCGACGATGACACAGACGAGGACGGCCACCCCGCCCGCCCGCATGAAGTCGGGCAGGAAGAAGACCGCGGCCCAGCCCATCGCGATGTAGCAGGGCGTGTAGAGCCAGCGAGGCGCGCCGACCCAGAAGACCCGGAAGGCGATGCCCGCCAGGGCCGCTCCCCAGACCGCCCAGAGCAGCGGCGCCGCCGTCGACCCGGGCAGCAGGAGCAGCGTCAGGGGTGTGTAGGTGCCCGCGATGATCAGGAAGATGTTCGCGTGGTCGAGCCTGCGCAGTACGGCCTCACCCCTGCGGCCCCAGGTGCCGCGGTGGTACACGGCGCTCACCCCGAAGAGCATGCAGGCCGTGAGGATGTAGATCGCGCAGGCGATACGGGCCCGGGTGGAGTCGGCGAGAGCCACGAGCGCGAGTCCCGCGACGATCACGGCCGGGAACATCCCGGCGTGCAGCCAGCCGCGCAGCCGCGGTTTCACCAGGGCCGGGCGGGGCGCGGTCGCTTCTGGGGCGGCGGAAGTCATATGTCGATGCTACCTACGTATCGATGGCTACCTACGTATCCGTAGGTTTCCGGTCTCCGGTCGCATCCGTGGCTTTCCGGTCTCCGGTGCGGCCCGGCCCTTTTCGGCGCCAGGCCGGCGAGTGGTGATGCTCACGTGAGAGGCCCCCTGGACAGATGGGCGGAAGACGCGGATCATCAGATGAGTGCGAGCGGCACCGGATGAGCGGCTACGAAGCATCCGGGCCGTTGCCCCCAAGGGGCAGATCAACCCTCAACCCCTCAAAACGTGCATTGGAGCAATCGTGGCGCGCGACATCGCGGCTCCCGCTGTCCTTCCGACCGCTGTCCTCCCGACCCGGCACCAGGAACTGATCTCGTGGGTCAACGAGATCGCCGAGCTGACCCAACCGGACAGTGTGGTCTGGTGTGACGGTTCCGAGGCTGAGTACGAGCGCCTGTGCGGTGAGCTCGTTGCCAAGGGCACCTTCCGGAAACTCGACCCGATCAAGCGCCCGAACTCCTACTACGCCGCGTCCGACCCGTCGGACGTCGCACGCGTCGAGGACCGTACGTTCATCTGCTCCGCCAAGGAGGAGGACGCCGGCCCGACGAACCACTGGAAGGCCCCGGCGGAGATGCGCGAGATCTTCTCCGGGTCGGGCGGTCAGGGCGGAGTGTTCCGCGGCTCGATGCGCGGCCGCACGATGTACGTCGTCCCGTTCTGCATGGGCCCGGTCGGCTCGCCGCTCTCCGCGATCGGCGTGGAGATCACCGACTCCGCGTATGTCGCGGTCTCGATGCGCACGATGACGCGCATGGGCCAGGAGGTCCTGGACGAGCTGGGATCCGACGGCTTCTTCGTGAAGGCCGTCCACACCCTCGGCGCCCCGCTCGCCGATGGCGAGGCCGACGTCCCGTGGCCGTGCAACTCCACCAAGTACATCTCGCACTTCCCCGAGGACCGGGAGATCTGGTCGTACGGCTCCGGCTACGGCGGCAACGCCCTGCTGGGCAAGAAGTGCTACGCGCTGCGCATCGCATCGGTAATGGCGCGGGACGAGGGCTGGCTGGCCGAGCACATGCTCGTACTGAAGCTGACGCCGCCGCGCGGTGAGTCCAAGTATGTGGCCGCGGCGTTCCCCTCGGCCTGCGGCAAGACCAACCTGGCGATGCTGGAGCCGACCATCTCCGGCTGGACCGTGGAGACCATCGGGGACGACATCGCCTGGATGCGCTTCGGTGAGGACGGCCGGCTCTACGCGATCAACCCGGAGGCCGGATTCTTCGGTGTCGCGCCCGGCACGGGGGAGCGGACCAACGCCAACGCGATGAAGACCCTGTGGGGCAACTCCGTCTTCACCAACGTCGCGCTGACCGACGACGGCGACGTCTGGTGGGAGGGCATGACCGAGGAGACGCCCGCCCACCTCACGGACTGGAAGGGCAACGACTGGACCCCCGAGTCCGGCACCCCCGCCGCCCACCCCAATGCCCGCTTCACCACCCCGGCCGGGCAGTGCCCGATCATCGCCCCGGAGTGGGAGGACCCGAAGGGCGTGCCGATCTCGGCGATCCTCTTCGGTGGCCGCCGCGCCTCCGCCGTACCGCTGGTCACCGAGTCCTTCGACTGGAACCACGGGGTCTTCCTCGGTGCGAACGTCGCGTCCGAGAAGACCGCCGCAGCCGAGGGCAAGGTCGGTGAGCTGCGCCGCGACCCGTTCGCCATGCTGCCGTTCTGCGGGTACAACATGGGCGACTACATGGGGCACTGGGTCAAGGTCGGCCGCGACGCCGCGCGGGAAGGAGACCCGGCGAAGCTGCCGAAGATCTACTACGTCAACTGGTTCCGCAAGAACGACGCGGGCAAGTTCGTCTGGCCCGGATTCGGTGAGAACAGCCGGGTCCTGAAGTGGATCGTCGAGCGCCTGGAGGGCAGGGGCGAGGGCGTCGAGACCCCCATCGGCGTGCTGCCGGCCAAGGGTGCGCTCGACACCAGCGGTCTGGATGTCTCGGAGGCCGACATGGACTTCCTGCTCACGGTCGACAAGGAGGTCTGGCGCGAGGAGGCGGCCCTGATCCCCGAGCACCTCAACACCTTCGGCGACCACGCGCCGCAAGAGCTGTGGGACGAGTACCGGTCGCTGGTGAAGCGCCTGGGCTGAGCCCTTCCCCGGATCTCCCGGATCCCTTCGGCTCCCCGCGGAGCCGTCCGAAAGCCGCGCGGCGGGTCCACCCGACATCCGCCCTGACCTGTGGGGTCATCCCGGCCCGCCGCGTACGGCCCGGCCCCCGGAACCAGTTCTGGTTCCGGGGGCCGGGTTTTTCGTAGGTGCGGTGTGCCGGTGTGCGCTGTGGGCGGTGCGCGGTAGGTGATGCGCGGGGAGGTTGGGTGGCGCCCGGTCCGCGCGCCTCCGCGGCCCGCGAACCGGGGCCGGTCAGTGGGCGCCGGCGAGTGGCCGGGCCGCCAGGTGGGCGTCCATCCGCTCCGCGGAGAGGATCGCCGCCGCGGTGTCCGCGCGTGAGGCCGCCACCAGCAGGGCGCGGCCCGCCAGATGGTGGGCGCGTGCGTGCAGGGCGGCGGGGGAGGCGTTGCTGAGGCCCGCGTGCCGGGTCGGCGGGGTGCCGCGCAACCTGGCCACCTGCTCGGCGATACGGTCCCCCTCGGCCGTCAGGCCCAGCTCGTCCGTCACCGCGAGGAGCGCGGCCAGATGACCGGCGAGCTGGAGGTCCAGCTCCTCGTCACGGCTGCGGTGGGGGTAACCGGTGGCTGCGGACTCCTCGGCCACCGTGTGGACCGACTTGGTGCGGATCGGTTCGTACATGGGATGGCCTCCTCCTCGCGGGCAGGACTCCATCCTAGCGTCCTATATTAGATTCTGTCTAAAGTTGAGCCGAGTCGTGAACCGTGCCGGCTCGCGTCATCGCTGCGCGTAGCCGTCCAGGAAGCTCCCGATCCGGGTCACCGCGTCCTCCAGCTCCTTCGCCGGGGGCAGCGTCACGATCCGGAAGTGGTCGGGCTCCGGCCAGTTGAACCCGGTGCCGTGCACCACCATGATCTTCTCGGCGCGCAGCAGATCGAGGACCATCTGCCGGTCGTCCTTCACCTTGTAGACCTTCGGGTCCAGGCGCGGGAAGAGATACAGCGCGCCCTTGGGCTTCACACAGGTCACCCCGGGGATCTGCGTCAGCAGCTCGTACGCGGTGTCGCGCTGCTCCAGGATGCGGCCGCCCGGCAGCACCAGGTCCTGGATCGACTGCCGCCCGCCGAGCGCCGTGGCCACCGCGTGCTGCGAGGGCATGTTGGCGCAGAGCCGCATGTTCGCCAGGATCGTCAGGCCCTCGATGTACGAGGAGGCGTGCCCCTTCGGTCCGCACACCGCCATCCAGCCGGAGCGGAACCCGGCCACCCGGTAGTTCTTGGAGAGGCCGTTGAAGGTCAGGACCATCAGATCGGGGGCGATGGCCGCCGTGGGGGTGTGGGTGGCGCCGTCGTAGAGGATCCGGTCGTAGATCTCGTCCGAGCAGATGGTCAGGGAGTGGCGGCGGGCGATGTCCGCGATGCCGCGCAGCAGCTCGTCGTCGTAGACCGCGCCCGTCGGGTTGTTCGGGTTGATGATCACGATCGCCTTGGTGCGGTCGGTGACCTTCCGCTCGATGTCGGCGAGGTCCGGCATCCAGTCGGCCTGCTCGTCGCAGCGGTAGTGCACGGCCGTGCCGCCCGCCAGGGAGACCGAGGCCGTCCACAGCGGATAGTCCGGGGCCGGTACGAGCACCTCGTCGCCGTCGTCGAGCAGCGCCTGCATCGACATCTGGATCAGCTCGGACACCCCGTTGCCGAGGTAGATGTCCTCGACGCCCAGCTCGATGCCCTTGGTCTGGTAGTGCTGCATCACGGCCCGGCGCGCGGACAGCAGCCCCTTGGCGTCGCCGTAGCCGTGCGCGCCGCCGAGGTTGCGGAGCATGTCCTCCAGGATTTCCGGCGGGCACTCGAAACCGAAGGCGGCCGGGTTGCCGGTGTTGAGCTTGAGGATGCGGTGACCTGCTGCCTCCAGCCGCATTGCCTCGTCGAGAACCGGGCCCCGGATCTCGTAACAGACGTTGGCGAGCTTCGTTGACTGGATCACCTGCATGTCCGCAACCCTACGGTGACATAACGGCGACGGCCTGGTGTTTTCGCCCACAGGGGGGGAGGGCGGGCCCCGGCGGGTCTGCGCCGGGGCCCGGCCCTCAGGCCCTGGCGGGTGTGCGCCGGACCGAGCGGCCCGCGAGCACGTCGGTGCGCCTGCCGTCCTCGATGACCGGGCGGCCGTCGATCAGCACATGCGGGATACCGGTCGGCAGGGTGCGCGGGGCCTCGAACGTGGAGCCCGCCGCGACCGTCTCCGGATCGAAGAGGACCAGATCGGCGCGGTACCCCTCGCGGACCAGGCCCCGGTCCGCCAGCCGCAGCCGGGCCGCCGGGCGCGAGGTGAGATGCGCCACGCACTCCTCCAGGGACAGCACGCCCAGCTCCCGTACGTACCGGCCGAGGTACTCGGGGAAGGTGCCGTACGCCCGGGGGTGCGGCTTGTCGCCCTGGAGGATTCCGTCGCTGCCGCCGGTGTGCACCCGGTGGCGCATGATCTGCCGGACGTTCTCCTCGTGGCCGACGTGCTGGAGGATCGTCGAGCCGAGCCGGTCCTCGATCAGCAGCCGCCGCGCCGTCACCCACGGCTCCTCGCCGCGCTCGCGCGCACTGGCCGCGACGGACCGCCCGACATGGTCGCGCAGCGCCGGGTCGGACACCCCGGAGATCTCGATGGCGTCCCACTCGATGGGCACTCCGTGACATCCGTCGGCGCCCTCGACCTCCATGACCTGGCGGATCTTCCGGGACGTCTCCTCGTCCCGCAGCCGCCCCAGGATCGCGTCGGGGCCGCCCTCGCTCGCCCAGCTGGGGAGCATGGCGACGAGCGTCGTACAGCCAGGGGTGTACGGGTAGGTGTCGAGGGAGATGTCGGCGCCGCCGTCCAGCGCCTCGTCGAGGAGGGCGAGCAGTTCGGGCGCCTTCCCCTTGTTCACACCGAAGTTCATGGTGGCGTGGGCGAGGTGGAGCGCGCAGCCGGCGGCCCGGGTGAGGCCGACCATCTCCTGGTACGCCCGGAGCGCGCCGGCGCCGTAACTGCGGTGGTGGGGGCAGTAGTAGCCGCCGTAGGAGGCCACCACCCGGCACAGCTCGGTGAGTTCGGCGTCGTCCGCGTACATGCCCGGGGTGTAGGTGAGCCCCGACGACATCCCGACGGCGCCCTGCTCCATGCCCTCGGCCACCAGCTGCTTCATCCGCTCGGTCTCGGCCGGGGTGGTGGGCCGGTCGTCCCAGCCCATCGCGTACATCCGCAGGGTTCCCTGCGGGATCAGATACGCGGCGTTGACCGCGATGCCCCGGTCGAGCCGGTCCAGATAGCCGCCGACGGTGTGCCAGTCGAAGTCGATGTCCGAACCGTCGCCGTTCCACCCGGTGATGGCCCGGCGGACCTCGGCGCGGGTGCGGTCGTCGACCGGTGCGTACGAGAGCCCGTCCTGGCCGAGCACCTCAAGCGTCACCCCCTGCGCGGCCTTCGCCTCGTGGCCGGGGTCGCGCAGCAGCGCCAGGTCCGAGTGGGCGTGCATGTCGATGAAGCCGGGCGACAGGGCGAGCCCGTGCGCCTCGATGACCCTTGCCGCACCCGGCCGCGGGCCGGACCCCTCACGGACGATGGAGGTGATGCGCCCGCTGTCGACGGCGACGTCGGCGCGGTACGGGGCACCGCCGGTTCCGTCCACGACCCGGACGTCGCGGATGACGAGATCCATGGTTCCTGCTCCCTTGCCCTGTGTTGCTGTGCTGTGCCGCCGGTCCCCCTTCCGGTCCGCTCAGAAGTACGTACGGATGTAGTCCGTCACCGTGCCGTCCGCCTCGACGAGCGGGATCAGCTGCCACTTGTCGAAGGAGGTGCAGGGGTGCGAGAGCCCGAGGCCGACCCAGTCGCCGACGTCGAGACGGGCCTCGTCGGCGGTACGCAGCCAGCCGTGCTGGTCGGAGAGGCCGGTGAGCGTGATGCCGGTGGCGGGGCGTACCTCGCCGGTGCGCGCGTCGCGTACGGCCTGCGCCTGCGGCAGGTCGAGGTCGTACGCCGCGTCCCGCTTGCCCGCGTTGACGAACGCCTGCTCACCGGTGGGGCGTGAGACGACCTGCGCCCAGAGCCGGAAGGCCGGCTGGAGCGCGCCCTCGGACGGCACCCGGTTGAAGGGCGTCAGATGCTTGTAGTGGCCGTCGTCGTGGGAGACATAGGCGCCGGAGCGCAGCAGCTTCAGTACGGGGGCGGAGAGCGCGGGCACCTCGGCGAAGACGTCGGCCACCGCGTCGAACCAGGCGCTGCCGCCTGCGCTCAGCACGATCTCGTCCAGGCCCGCGAAGCGGCCGGCCCGGTCGAAGTCGGCGGCCAGCGCGACCAGTCGGCGCAGCCAGGCACGTACCTTTTCGCCGTCGGCCTCGGGCACCTCGCCCTCGTAACCGGCGACGCCGACCAGCCGCAGCGTGTCCGTGGCGGACACCGCGTCGGCGACCGCCGCGCACTGGGCCTCGGTCCGCACGCCGGTGCGCGCGCCGTCGCCCGCGCCCAGTTCGACGACCACGTCGAGCGGGCGGGCGGCGCCGCGGAGCGCCTCGTCCATCAGCTCGACACCGCGTACGGAGTCGACGTAGCAGATGAAGCGGAAGCCGGGGTCGGCGGCGAGTTCGGCGGCGATCCAGCGCAGCGCCGGGGCGTCCACGATCTCGTTGGCGACGAAGATCCGCTGCACCCCGAAGGCGCGGGCGACCCGGACCTGGTGCGGTACGGCGAGGGTGATGCCCCAGGCGCCGTGCTCGGTCTGCCGGTCGAAGAGCTGGGGGGCCATCGACGTCTTGCCGTGCGGGGCGAAGGCGAGACCGTGCTGGGTGGAGTAGGTCTCCATGAGGGCGAGGTTGTGCTCGACCGACTCGGCCGAGAGCGCGAGCACGGGGGTGGTGAACCCGTCGGTGAAGAGGTTCCGGCGCTCGGCCGCCAGGGCGGCGAGGGTCAGCCCCGTGGCGTCGGGCGGCAGCCCCTTGAAGCGGTGGTCGACCACTTCAGCGCCGATGGTCTCGCGTGCGTCCGCCGCGTCCGCCGTACCTGCCGCGCCCGCCATGGAACCTCCCAGAGAGTGTGCGTTGCATCATGTGCAACGCTCATTGCGCATATCGCTCACCGCTGTCTAACATCCGAGCCATCGCCGGGTCAACGGAGCCCCCGGCCGCCCAGCCCCGAGGAGCGAGAGCGATCGTGACCGCGCAGCACCCCCCAGCGCCCGCCGTGGACGTCGTCTGTCTCGGCGAGTCCATGGTCACGTTCCTGCCCTCACGGCCCGGCCGCCTCGCCGACGTGCCCTCCTTCGAACGGGGCATCGGCGGCGCCGAGTCCAATGTGGCGTGCGCGCTGGCTGCCGCCGGGCACTCCGCGCGCTGGATCAGCCGGGTCGGCGCCGACGGCTTCGGCGACCACCTGACCGGGGCCGTCGCCGCGTACGGGGTCGACACCTCGGCCGTCCAGCGCGATCCGGGCCGGCCCACGGGTATCTACTTCCGTACCGCCGACGACCGCGACGGCGACGACCACGAAGTCGTCTACTACCGGGCCGGATCCGCCGCCAGCGCGATGGCGCCCGGCGTGCTGGACGGCGCGGCGCTCCGGTCCGGGCGGGTGCTCCACCTCTCCGGGATCACCGCCGCGCTCTCGCCCGGCTGTCTCGCCCTGATGCGGGAACTCACCGCGCCCGCCCCGGGCCGTCCGCTGGTCTCCTTCGACGTCAACTTCCGGCCGGGGCTGTGGCGTGACGCGGACGGGGCGGGGCCGCGTGTGCTGCTCGACCTGGCGCGCGGAGCGGACCTGGTATTCGTCGGCGAGGACGAGGCGGCGGCCGCCTGGGGTGTGCGCGGCGCGTCCGCGATCCGGGCCGAACTGCCGGAGCCGGGGGTGCTGGTCGTGAAGCGGGGGGCGGCGGGGGCCACCGTCTTCGCGCGGACGCAGGACGCCCCGGCGGGCTCCTCGGCGGACGACACCGTCACCATCGTGCCCGCGCTGCGGGTCGATGTCGTGGCGCCGGTCGGCGCCGGTGACGCCTTCGCGGCCGGGTTCCTCTCCGGCACGCTGCGCGGCCTCCCGGTCCGGGACCGCGTACGGCACGGCCATCTGATGGCCGCGGCCGCCCTCACCGTCCACGGCGATCTGGCCGACCCGCCCTCCCGCGAGCAGGCCGACCGCCTCGCGGCTCTCGACGACACCGCCTGGGGGACACTTCGGATCGGGCCCGGCTGGACCGGGACCGCGTCCGGGGGGACTCCGCCTCGTACGACGGGAGCCGACGCGACCCGCGCCGACGGGGACGCCGACGGGCACACCGACCGGGACGCCGACGAGGAGGTACGTACGCCATGAGCCAGACCGTAGACCGCGCGCTCTCCATCCTGCCGCTGCTCGCCCGGGGCCCCGCCGACCTCGGCCAGGTCTCGGAGAGCCTCGGCGTCCACAAGTCGACCGCGCTGCGGCTGCTCCGTACCCTCCACGAGCACGGCCTCGTATACCGCCAGCAGGACCAGCGCTACCGCCTCGGCACCCGGCTCTTCGCGCTCGCCCAGGAAGCCGTGGAGAACCTCGACGTACGGGAGATCGCCCACCCCCATCTGGCCCGGCTCAACGAGGAGTGCGGGCACACCGTGCACCTCGCGGTGTACGAGGAGAACGAGGTCCTCTACATCGACAAGGTCGAGAGCCGCTACCCGGTCCGGATGTACTCGCGGATCGGCCGGCCCGTCGCGATCACCGTGGCGGCCGTCGCCAAACTGCTGCTCGCCGACCTCCCCGAGCCGGAGCGGCGCGCCGTCGCCGAACGGCTCGACTACCCCACCTACACGGCCCGTTCGACCCCGAACGCCGGCGCCTTCCTCAAGGAGCTGGCCACGGTGGGCGAACAGGGCTGGGCCACCGACCTCGGTGGCCACGAGGAGTCCATCAACTGCGTCGCAGCCCCCATCCGGGGCGTGGACGGCCGGGTCGTCGCCGCTATGTCGATGTCGGCGCCCAATGTGGTCGTGACCGCAGAGGAACTCCTCACTCTGCTCCCGCTGGTGCGCCGCACGGCCGACGCCATCAGCGGCGAGTACGCGGGCACGGCACCGCAGCCGAAGTCCGTCCCCCCGCACCACCCCCCGAAGGAAGCAAGGGCATGACCGAGAAGACCGCTCTCACCCCCGCCACCCACACCACGCCGCCCGCGAAGTTCTCGCACGGCGTCCGCAAGGGCAACATCCTCCAGGTCGCCGGCCAGGTCGGCTTCCTGCCGGCCGTCGAGGGCCAGGCGCCCACCCCGGCGGGCCCGTCCCTGCGCGAGCAGACCCTCCAGACCTTCGCCAACGTCAAGGCGATCCTGGAGGAGGGCGGCGCGACCTGGGACGACGTGATGATGATGCGCGTCTACCTCACGGACGTCGCGCACTTCGCCGAGCTGAACGAGATCTACAACGCGTACTTCGAGGAGCAGGGTCTGACCCAGCCCGCCGCGGCCCGTACGACCGTCTACGTCGGTCTGCCGCCCGGCCTGCTCATCGAGATCGACGCGCTCGCCGTACTCGGCTGACACCGCCCCACCCCGACCCGGCACGGCGCCCCTTCCCCCCTCCGGGGCGCCGTGCCGCGCTCCACCCTGCCCTGCCGCACCCTGTCGTACCCCGGCTCGCTGACACGGGCGCCCCCGCTTCTTGCCCGCACCCCCTCCCTGAAGTCCCCGAGGAAACAACGGAGTTCCCCCATGTACTTCGCCGCTGAGACCCCCGCAGCGCCACCCCACACCGGGGGGCTGCTCGCCATCGTCGGAGGCACCACCGGTCTGCTGACCGTCGCCGTCCTGGGCATCGCGCTCCTGCTCTTCCTGATCATCAAGGTCAGGCTGCAGCCGTTCGTCGCGCTGCTCGGTGTCTCCATAGCCGTCGGCCTCGGTGCCGGACTCTCCGTCACCGAACTCTTCGGCACGGTCCAGAAGTCGTCGTCCGTCTCGATGATCGAGTCGGGCATGGGCGGCATCCTCGGGCATATCGCGATCATCATCGGGCTCGGCACGATGCTCGGCTCGATCCTTGAGGTCTCGGGCGGCGCCGAGGTGCTGAGCTCCCGGCTGCTGAACCTCTTCGGCGAGAAGCGCGCCCCGCTCGCGATGGGGCTCACCGGGCTCATCTTCGGTATCCCGGTCTTCTTCGACGTCGGCATCTTCGTCCTCGCGCCGATCGTCTACGCCGCCGCCAAGCGGTCCGGCAAGTCCATCATCCTGTACGCGATGCCGCTGCTGGCGGGTCTGTCGATGACCCACGCGTTCCTGCCGCCGCACCCGGGACCTGTCGCCGCCGCCGCGCTCTTCCATGTCTCACTGGGCTGGATCATCGTGATCGGCGCCGCCTGTGGCATCCCCGCCGTGCTGGCCGCCTGGGTGTACGCGGCGTGGATCGGCAAGCGGCTCTTCGTCCCCGTACCGCAGGACATGGTCGAGGCCGCCGATGAGGCGAAGGCGGCGGTCGTCGCCGAGCAGCGGGCGCAGGGCGTCGAGGCGCAGGAGAAGCCGGTCCCGCTCGGCACGGTCCTCGCGATCATCGGCACCCCGCTGATCCTGATCCTGCTGGCGACGTTCTCCTCGATCGCGCTCGACCCCTCGACGCTCCGCTCGGTCCTGGAGTTCTTCGGTCACCCCTTCGTCGCCCTGACGATCGCGCTCTTCCTCTCGTACTACCTCCTCGGCATCCGCCGCGGCTGGTCGCGCAAGTCCCTGGAGGCGGTCTCGACCGCCTCGCTGAAGCCGGTGGGCAACATCCTGCTGGTGGTCGGCGCGGGCGGTATCTTCGGCGCGGTCCTCAGCGGCAGCGGCATCGCGGACGCGCTGGCCAAGACCTTCAATGACGTGGGCCTGCCGGTCATCGTGCTGGCCTATCTGATCTCGCTGGTGCTGCGGGTGGCCCAGGGCAGCGCGACGGTGGCGATCGTGACCACGGCGGGCATCGTCCTGCCCCTGGTCGACGGCCAGCACCTCTCGCAGCCCCACCTCGCCCTGGTCATCATGGCCATCTCGGCCGGCTCGATCTTCGCCTCGCACGTCAACGACGGCGGTTTCTGGATGGTCGCCAAGTACTTCGGCATCTCGGAACGCGACACACTGAAGTCCTGGACGGTCCTGGAGTCGGTCCTGTCGCTTGCGGGCTTCGTGGTCGCGGCGCTGCTCAGTCTGGTGATCTAGGCCGGTCCCCGGATGATGCGGGCCCGTCCCCGGACATCCGGGCGCCCCGGAAGCGATGCCGCTTCCGGGGCCCATCGGTGCCGGTGGGCCTGGTGTGGACGCTGCCGCCAGAAGTGACAGCAACTCTCAGCAGGACACCCAGACGTTGGTGGCGACGTTGGTGGGGTCCAGCCCGCGGTCGGTCCAGGCGACAACGCGATCCCACTTGTTGTTCCGGTAGTAGACGACGAAGGTGTTGCCGTGGGCGATCGCGTGCCCGTAGTAGTCATTGACTTCGTGGAAACCGCAGCCGATCACGTTCCAGATCGCGCCGCCAGGCCCCGAGCGTCCGCCCGACAGGGTGATGCACGCCCGTCCGTAGTCGCATTGATTGGACCAGTATCCTCCGCCGTCGGCTGCGGCCGGGCTCCCTGCGAGGACCACGGTGGCCCCCACGGCGGTGGCCAGGGTGGTGAACCAGGCGGTCATTCGGCTGATCGATCGCATGTCGGATCCCCCTTTTCCTGTTGTGGCCTGCGGTGCGAGGCCGGTCGGCGCTCCGCAGTGGATCAACACAGCACGTAGAGCTCGGTGATGACGTTGTTGGGGTCCAACTGGCGTCCGCTCCAGGCGGCAACGGTGTCCGACGTGTTGTCCCTGTAGTAGACGATGAAGGTGTTGCCGCTCGCGATGCCGCCGTCGTAGTAGTCGTTGATGCCGTGTGAGCCGCAGCCGTTCACGTTCCAGTACGAATTCGGAAGATGGCGCATCCCCGAAAGGTGGATGCACGCGTGCCCGTAATCACACCCGGTGTCCCAGTATCCTCCGCCGTCGGCGGCGGCCGGGCTTCCTGCGAGGACCACGGTGGCCCCCACGGCGGTGGCCAGGGTGGTGAACCAGGTGGTGAGTCGGCTGATCGATCGCATCTCGTATCCCCCGTCGTTCCGTCTTTTCCGTCTCCCCGTCTTCCGCACGACTGTGCCGAGCGGATGCCCTCGGGTGGCATGAGGGGCGCTCCCGCTTCTTGCGGCCCGTGGTCAGCGGGCCGGTCTTGCGCAGGGCGGTTCACTGCGGATTCTGCCGGATACCGCTGGGCCTGTGGGCCGGAACCCCGAAATCCCAACGCTCCGTGGAAAGCGGCCTGTTGCCGGGGTGCGGTCAGGAGCGGTAGGCGCGCTTCGACCGGCGGCTCATCTTCGTGTTCTGGAAGGCCACGCACTCCCAGCGCCCCTCGTGGCGGCGGAGCGTGAAGGTCTGGAGCTTGTCGAAGCCGATCCGGCTGCCCTTGCCGACGCCGCCGACGGTGGTCACCACCGCGGTGGACTCGTCCGGCATCCGTACGTCGATCGGCTTGACCGTCATGCGGGTGCCCTTCTGCCACCGGGCGAACACCTCGCGGTGTGTCTGCTCGATGGCGGTGCGCCCGAGCATGACGTCCCCCATGAAGATCACATACGACGCGTCCTGCGCGAACTGTGCTGCGTAGCCGCTCGCGTCCCCCGCGTCCCAGGCGTCCCGGATCCGTGCGAGGAATGCCTCGACCGTGTCCTGGTTCGTGACTGTCATGGTCGTCTCCTGTGGTCGGCTGCCTCGTGGCAGCGCTCGATCAGTTCTCACTGAAATTATTCCAACCGAAACGATTTGCGCAAGCCCGTGCCGGTCACGGGATCGAGCATGCGGGCCGGGAGGGCCGGTCACCAGGCCCGGACGGGCCGCCCTTCGGGCTCCACGGCGACGTTGGCGTAGACGATGCCGAGCAAACGGCGCAGCTCGGCCCGGTCGTCGGCCGTCAGCCCCGCGGTCAGCTGCCTCTCCGATGCGCCCGCGAGCCGGATCAGCTTCTCCAGTTCCACCCGGCCCTCCTCCCGCAGGCGGACCAGCTTCACCCGGGCATCGGCCGGCGACTCGCGCCGCTCCACCAGGCCCCTCTCGATCAGCAGCACGAGCAGCCCGACCAGACGGCTGGCCGGAATGCCCAGCGCGGAGGCGAGTTGCTGCTGTGTGTGCTCCTCGCCGTCACGCAGCCCGCGCAGCACGGCGAAGTGCCGCGGGAGCAGATCCTCCGCGGCCAGGGCGGACTCGAAGGCGAGAGCCGCGGCGTTGCCCGCCGAGGCGATGACGAAGCCGAGGGGCTCGTCCGCCCCTGCGCTTCGCGTGGCAGGTCCTTTTCTCACCCGGAAAACGTAGCAGCCGACCGTTCCCACCGAAACGGTCCTGCCCGGCCCCGCCCCCGGGCCCCTGCTCCCGGACGCGCCCCCGCTCTCGGCCCCGCCCCGGCCCCCGCTCCCGTTCACAGCCAGCCGTTGGTCTCCGCGAGCCGGGCCGCCTCGGCGCGGGTGCGGGCCTGTGTCTTGCCGATCGCCGACGACAGATGGTTGCGCACGGTGCCCTGGGACAGCCGGAGCGCCCTGGCGATGTCGGCCACGGTGCCGCCGTCGGCCGCGGCGCGCAGCACGTCCGCCTCGCGCCCGGTCAGCGGGCTCGCACCGGCGGCCAGCGCTTCGGCGGCGAGGCCCGGATCCACGAAACGCAGACCGGCGTGGACGCGGCGGATCGCGTCGACCAGCTGCTCGGGCGGGGAGTCCTTCACGACGTACCCGGAGGCGCCCGCGGACATCGCCCGCGCGAGGTAGCCGGGCCGGCTGAAGGTCGTGCAGATGATGGTGCGGCAGCCGGGCAGCGCCTGCTGGAGATCGGCGGCGACGCTCAGGCCGTCCCGGCCGGGCATCTGTACGTCGAGCAGCGCGATGTCGGGCGCGGTCCGCTCCGCGGCGGCCAGTACCTCGGTTCCGACGCCGATCTCGGCGACCACGTCGATGTCGGGTTCGAGCCGGAGCACCGATGCGAGGGCGCCCCGTACGAGCGCCTGGTCGTCGGCGAGCAGAATGCGGATCATGTCGGCCCGGCTTCCTGGGACGGTGTAAGGCGGGCCGCCGGGGCCGGTCCGCGGGCGATGACCCGGAACCCGCCGCCGGGCGCAGGCTCGTGTTCGAGGCTGCCCGATACGGCGGCCAGCCGTTCGGTGAGGCCGGTGAGCCCGTTCCCGGGGCTCGCCGTGCCGGTGAAACTGCCGTTGTCGGTGACCTCGACCCAGTCGGGCCCGATGCGGACGGTGCACAGTTCGGCGTCGGAGTGCCGCAGCACATTGGTGACCGCCTCCCGCACGACGTAGCCGAACACCTCGCGCAGTTCGGTGCGTACGGCGTCGGTCGCCGCGGGCAGCTCCGCCCGTACACCGGCGGCGTGCAGAGCCATGCGGGCGCCGGCCAGTTCGCTGTCCAGCGACAGGGTGCGGTAGTCCGAGATGGTGGCCCGTACGTCGGAGAGCGCCGTGCGCGCCATGGTCTCCAACTCGGTGACCTGGGCGACGGCGAGGGCCACGTCTCCGGAGGACTCCAGGATGCGCCGGGTCAGCCCCAGTTTGACGGTCATCGTGGAGAGGCTGTGGCCGAGGACGTCGTGCATGTCCCGGGCGACCCGCTCCCGTTCCTGGTTCACGGCCAGCCTCCTCACCTGCTCACGGGCGGCCCGCAGATGACCGATCGTGAAGTTGAGCGCGAAGACGGTGCCGAGTACCGCGGTCACACCGACGAGGATGGCCACCTGCGCCCAGGCCACCTCTCCCCGGGCGAGACGCATCCAGACGATCTGCCCCACCACCGTCACGAGGCCGAGCAGCAGCGCACGGCGCAGCGGCAGCAGCATGAGGCCGATCGAGAGGGCATAGGTCAGATCGGTCAGGTAGCCCGGCGACGCGAGCAGCACGGCCGGTGCCGCCCCGAGCACGAACAGCGCGGCCACCATGGCGACCCGCCCCCGGCGCAGCGCCACCGGCCCGTACCAGGGCGCCAGGACGCAGCCGATGCCGTAACAGGCGACCAGGGCGATCGCGAGCGAGGTGAGCAGGGGCGGTCCGGTGCCGTGCGCGATGTCCAGGGCCCGTGCGATCAGGGTGAGGGAGGCCAGCGCCGTGGCCGAGGCCACCGCCACGCGGCTACGGCCGTATCCCCTGGGGCTCCCCGGCTGGTCCTTCCAGAAACTCCAGTCCGGCCACTGGCCCGCGGAGAACTCGTCCGGATCGCGTGCACTCACGTCGGTCATGCTACGTCCGGCTGCCGCAGGGGCACGCAGGCGGCGGTCCGGGGAGTGGTGCAGGCACAGGGTCATGTGGACAAGCATCGCCCACCCATGAGGGGCGACCCCGTTGTGGTTGTCACCAGTCATGCATGACAAATGGCATGGGCCCGAGCGGCGGACCGGTGCTGCAGTGGAGTCATGTTGCACGCGAAGAGGATCCATCTGCCGACCCAGGAGTACGAACTCACCGAGGACGGACGGGCGCTGACGACGTTCTCGCTGCACAGAGGCCGCACGGGCGCCCGTTTCACCCTGCACGGGTCCGACTATTCCGTCCGTACCCACCGGTTCAGCGGTGCCTTCGAACTGCTCGACGCCGGCGGGTCCGTCGTCGCGACCACGGACCGGGTGAGCCGGAGCTGGAGCATCACGTGCCGCGAGCGGGTCGTCCCGTTCCGCCGGACCGCGGTGGCCGACCGGGAGCACACCATGATCGGTGACGACGGCGAGCCCGCCGGGACGATCCGCCGCACCGGCCACGTCCACTCCGAGACGACCGCCGACCTGCCGGGTCTGGACCTCGTGCTCCAGGTCTTCGCGGTCGTCGTCGTACTGCTGCGCAGGCGGCGCAAGCGGACGGCGGCGGCCGTCCGGGCCACTTCCGCCGGAGGCTGACGCTCCGGCCCGGCGCGCCCCACCCACTGCCCTCTCGAAGTGAGGAGAACAACCATGCTCAGGATCTGGCTCGCGGCGCTCGCCGTGACGGTGGGCGCGGCGGCGGTGACCTCGTGCACATCGGGGTCTGCCACCACGGACACCTCGTCCCGGACGAAGGCCGCCGCGCCCTCCCCGTCGCCGCTGCGGTGGGGCGCGTGCCCCAGCCCGAAGGAGGCGTCCCTGCGGTGTGCGAAGCTCGCGGTGCCGCTCGACTACCAGCACCCCGACGGGCGGACGATCGACGTCGAGGTGTCCCGTCTGGCGAGCACGAAACCGGCCGAGAAGCGCGGCGTGCTCCTGCTCAACCCCGGCGGCCCCGCCCTGCCGGGGCTCGCCGTCCCCACGGTGATGAAGCTGCCCCAGAAGGTCCGCGACCGGTACGACGTGATCGGTTTCGACCCACGCGGAGTCGGCAAGAGCACCCCGCTGACCTGTGGATTCAACGCCGCTCAGGGCGGTGTGGCGGCCAACCCGCCCAACCCGGCCGGCGCGGCCGACGTGGCGAAGCAGGCCGTGACCGCGAAGAAGCTCGCAGCACAGTGCGCCGCGTCCAAGACCGCTGACCTGCTGCCGTACATCACCACAGCGAACACGGCGCGGGACATGGAGCGGATCCGGGCGGCACTGGGCGTACCGAAGATCTCGTACTACGGCGAGTCCTACGGCACCTACCTCGGAGCCGTGTACACCACCCTGTTCCCCCACCGAAGCGACCGCGTGGTCCTCGACAGCAGCCTGCCGCCCGAGGGCTACGACGTCGACGCACTGCGCAGCCAGGGCGCGGGCTTCGAGACCCGCTTCCCCGACTTCGCCAAGTTCGCCGCTGCCGGGTCCGGGCGCTACCACCTGGGCAGCACGCCCGCCGCGGTACGCGAGAAGTACTTCCGACTGGCCGCGAGCCTCGACCACAAGCCGGTCCAGGGGTACGACGGTACGACCTTCCGTGTCGTCACCGCGGCGATGATCCGTGCGGACAGCGACCTGGCCGGCCTCGCCACCACCTGGCACGACCTGGACACGAACCACCCGCTCCCGGGCGCCGGAGACACCACCAGCGGCGGCGGCGCGTACAGCGACAACTTCCCCGCGGCCTACCTCGGGGTGATCTGCGGCGACTCCCGCTGGCCGACCGCTCTCACGACCTATCAGCACAACGTCGCGGCCGACCGGGCCGACCACCCGATGTACGGGGCGTTCGCGGCCAACATCCGCCCGTGCGCCTTCTGGCGGGCTCCCAAGGAGCCGCAGGTGAAGATCACCGACCGGGGCCCTTCCGACGTCCTCATGGTGCAGAACCTCCGCGACCCGGCCACCCCGCTGTCCGGGGCACTGCGCACACGCCGGGCCCTCGGTGACCGTGCCCGGATGGTCACCGTCGACCAGGGCGGCCACGTGGTCTACCTGACGGGCTCGAACGCCTGCGGGAACGACGCGGTGACCGACTACCTGGCCACCGGGAAGCGGCCCGCGCACGACAAGAAGTGCGCCGCGCAGCTGGCCACCCCGTGACCATCGGGCGTCCACACCTTCCCGGCCTCTCCGTTCCGGTTGAGGTGAGGCCGGTGGGTGGCCGGGAACGGAAAAGGGTTTCAGCACGCCGCGGCGGCCTGACAGGATGCCACGATGAAACTCGACCAGGCCCTGGTGGACGCCGCGATCGCGCAGATGGACCGCCGCTGGCCGG
Organism: Streptomyces sp. NPDC054757; assembly: GCF_053612185.1. Taxonomy (NCBI): domain Bacteria; kingdom Bacillati; phylum Actinomycetota; class Actinomycetes; order Kitasatosporales; family Streptomycetaceae; genus Streptomyces; species Streptomyces sp. NPDC054757. Next base: position 81,677 of record NZ_JBSHBW010000001.1, on the reverse strand, counting down.
GGCGCGAGGAAGCGGGGGCGGCCGCCGTCTACCTCGATGACGGCCGGATCCTTACCAGTGTCTGCTTCGACAACCTCAACGCGGGTGTGACGCTCTGCCACGAGGTCGGGGCGTACTGCCAGGCGTACACGCTGGACCGCAGAGTCACCGCGTCGGTGTGCGTCAACCGGATCGCCGGCCGGCTCACCGTACTGACCCCGTGCGGGATCTGTCAGGAGCGGCTGGCCCTGTGGGGGCCGGGCGTCGAGGTGGCGGTCCCCGCCCCGGGTGAGCCCGGTGGCTGGCAGGCCCGCACCCTCGCCGAGGTCAACCCCTACTACTGGGGACGCGAGTTCGCCGGGGGAGCCTGGCCGTCGGCCGAGGTGCATACGGAGTGACGCCGGGCGCCCGGATGCGTCATGGCATGGGCAGGCCGCAGGCGGATCACACGGTGACGCGCTTGCCGGACATGAACTCCGCGAGGTCCGAGACGGACAGGACGCGGATGCTCTGCTCCGCCTGGGGCAGGGCATCGCGGTAGGCCACGAGATCGCGTACGTCCGAGGTCACGACCACGCTGCTGACGTGGCGGGCGGCGATGACCATGGCGAGGGCGTCCACCGCGTCGGGGCGTTTCTCGGCGGGGATGGCGGCGTGCGTGAGCAGTTGCCCGGCGCGTTTCGCGTCGCTTTCCAGATGCCCCACGTCGCAGGGGCCGCACCCCGCGACCCGGGCCTCCCGGGTGCCGAAGACCGTGCACTGGGGTACGCACCGGCTCAGCGGGGTCCAGCGTCCCGGCCGCCAGACCTGGGCGAGCACGGGGAGGGGTACCACGGGCGGGTGGTCCAGCCGGGCCAGCGCCTGGTGAAAGGTGTGTGCCGTGCGGTCCTGGTGGTCGAGCGCGATGAGCATGCTGCGGCGTAGACGAACGCCGGGTGGCTCATGCCGCCTCTTCCGGCGAGGGCGCGAGAGCGTGGGCGATGCCCGCGAGCGCTGCTGTGATCTCGGCCTCGTCGACTTCGGTCTCCGCGCCCTCGGGAGCGGGCAGGGCCTCGGTGGCGGCGATCTCCGCGTCGACCGCCGCGAAGCGGCGGGCGATGACGGCGTCCTCCTGCATCTGCTTCTGTACGGCGAGGGTCACATACCGCGTCACATCCAGCTCTGCCGCCTGTGCGTGCTCCTTGAGGGAGGCCTTGAGGTCGGGGTCCATGCTGATGCTGAAGCGTTCCTTGGGCGCCATGGCAGGAGCGTAGCTCTGCGTGTTACGACACGTCCTCCATGACCGTCGCGGCTCCCACGGGGCTACTTCGACGCAGGTACGGGCCCCTACGCAGCTACACCATCTGCCGTCGCACCAGCTCATGCAGATGGCCCTCCGTGTCCATGAGGAGTTCGGACGGGGGGCCCTGCTGGACGATGTGGCCGTCCGCCATGACGACGACCCGGTCCGCGTCCAGGACTGTGGACAGGCGGTGTGCGATGACGACGCGGGTCGCGTTCAGTGCGCGGGTGCTCTCGGTGACGGTGCGCTGGGTCTCGTTGTCCAGGGCGCTCGTGGCCTCGTCGAAGAAGAGGATGCGCGGGCGCCGGATCAGCGCCTGCGCGATCATCAGGCGCTGGCGCTGGCCGCCCGAGACGGCGCCGCCGCCCGCGATCATCGTGTGCAGGCCCATCGGCATCCGCCTGATGTCCTCCGCGAGTCCCGCCATCTCCGCCGCCTCCCACGCCTCCTCCTGCGTGAACACCTCGGCGCCGCAGATGCAGTCCATGATCGAACCGGTCAGCGGCTGCGCGTTCTGCAGTACCACCCCGCACTGCCGGCGCACCGCCGCCTGGTCGAGTGCCGCGAGGTCCTGGCCGTCGTACAGGACACTGCCCGCGGCCGGGCGGTCGAAGCCGATGAGGAGACGCAGCAGTGTCGACTTGCCGCAGCCGCTCGGGCCGACGACCGCCACGAACTCACCCGGCCGGACGGAGAGCGAGACGTCGTCGAGGACGAGCGGGCCGTCGTCCGTGTACCGGAAGGAGACTCCGCGCGCCTCGATCTCCCCGGTCAGGAGGCCGGGCCGGGTGCTGGCCGCGCGTACCTCGGGCACCTCGTCGAGGACCGGCTTGATCTGTTCGAACATGGGCAGGACCGCCGCCGCCGAGAGCGCCGCCCCGGTGAGCTGGGTGACCGAGGTGAGCAGCATCGTCACGGCGGTGCTGAAGGTGAGGAAGTCACCCGCCGACATACTGCCCCGCGCCGGGCCCGCGAGCAGGATGAACATCACCAGGGAACAGAGCGGCAGATAGACGGAGTTGAGGACCGTGGTCAGGTTCTTGACGCGTCCGGCGCGCCGCTGGAGCTCCCGGCTGCGCGCGAACTCCCCGGCCCACGCGGCGTACGCGAAGCTCTCCGCGCCCGCGACGCGCAGCTTCGGCAGGCCCCGCAGGGTCTGGAACGCCTGGTTGTTCAGCTTGTTGGAGAGCACCACGATCCGCCGCTGCCAGCGCAGCTCCCACAGCCCGAGGGCGAGGAAGACCGCCGCGATCACCGCCAGCATGCCGAGGGCGGTCAGGGCGAGGGGCACGCTGTAGCAGAGCAGCAGGACGAGGTTCATCACGCCGACCGTGCCCGCCTGCACCACCAGCGGGCCCACCCCCGACAGGAGCCGGCGGATCGCGCTGATGCCCATCGCCGCACTGGCCAGCTCGCCCGTGGAGCGCGAGGCGAAGAAGCGCGTCGGCAGCCGCAGCAGCCGGTCCCACACGGCCGGTTGCAGGGCGCCCTCGATCCGGCCCTCCATCCGCAGGACGGTCAGATTCTGCAGCAGCATGAACGCGGCCGACACAATGCTCGTCACCATCACCGCCAGCGCCACCTGGACGATCAGGTCCGACTCGGCGTTCGGCACATAGTCGCCGAGCACCCGCCCGGTCGCCACCGGCACCAGGGCGCTGATCGCGACCGTCACCAGGCCGGCCCCGAGCAGACGGCGCACATCGCGGCCCGTGCCGTGCGCGCTGAACCGCAGCAGCCGCAGCGGGCCGAGCGGCCGGTCGGGCAGCGGCCGGTACAGCATCACGGCCCGCGGTTCGAACTCGTCCGCGTTGGCCTCACCGATCCGGATGCGCCGTCCGCCACCGTGGTGCACGGCCTCGTATCCGCCGCGCCGCCACAGCAGCGCGACCGGGGCGCCGGACGCGGCCCGGTACCCGACCAGCGGCCCCGTGTTCTCGCGCCACCAGCGGCCGTCCAGCCGGACGGTGCGGCTGCGGATCCGCGAGGCGAGCGCGAACTGCTCGACCGGATCGGCCCGTTCACCCGGGGCGGCGCCCGGTGCGGGTCCGTTGAGCGGGATACCGGCCGCCTCCGCGACCAGCCTGCACGCGCCGTACGCCGCGTCGTCGGCGCCGGTGGCGGGTGTGCGCCGCCGGCCCTCCCCGGGCGCGCGGCCGATGGAGGCGATCAGGGTCCGGTCGGCGTTCTCGCGTACGGTCTCGCCCGCCCTGATACCGGCCGCCGTACGGGTCTCGTGCGCGCTCTCCACCCGCTCGATCCAGCGGTCGAGGGCCGAGAGCAGCCGGAACTGCTGGTTGACCATGCGCTGCCACATCGCCCCGTCGACCAGCAGGTCACCGGCCGCGTCCGCGCTGTACGACGCCCCGTACTGCACACTGCCCGGCATGACAGGCAGCCACAGGATGTCGTCGTCGCCCACGGTGTCGTCGCCGGCGGTCCTGCCGTCGAGCGGGGCCTCGAACAGCACCCGCTGGCTGCGGCCCACGCCCAGCGCGAAGGCGTGCTCCAGGAGGCTCAGGGCCGAGTCCTGGGTGTCGTAACGGCTGAGGTACTGCTGGTCGTACGCCCATGAGCCGTCACCCGGGCTCCGCAGTTCCCGCAGCGCGATGCGGCGCAGCGCACAGCCGCGCAGCGGCCGCCCCACCAGGGTGTGCTGGGTGCCGTCGACCGGACCGAGCAGCAGTGTCCCGGCGTCGAGCCGGCCCAGGAAGTGCCAGTGCCCCTGCGCGGCCGTGTCCACCGCGAACAGGTCGAGCGCGCCCCCGACGACGAGCCACAGGACCTGCGGGCCTTCGAGCGGCAGGCTGCGCAGCCCGGTGCAGTCCACCGGCCCGCCCAGTGCGCCGAACGCGGCGGTCACCTGGTCGCCCGTGGCGCTCTCCTGGTGTGTGTACGTCACGTCAGTGCTCCCTGACCAGTTCGGCGTACGGCCCTCCGGCGGCCACCAGCTCCTCGTGGCGGCCGCGCTCCACGACCCGGCCGTGGTCGAGCACCACGATCTCGTCGCTGTCGCGGACCGTGCTGAGGCGGTGGGCGATCACCACACAGGCGCAGCCGCGGCGCCGCAGATTGTCGATGATGAGGTGCTCGGTCTCGGCGTCCAGGGCGCTGGTCACCTCGTCGAGCACGAGGATGCTCGGCCGCCTTACCAGGGCCCGCGCGATTTCGAGCCGCTGGCGCTGCCCGCCGGAGAAGTTCCGTCCGTCCTGCTCGACCCGGGCGTGGAGGGCGCCGGGCCTGCGGGCCACGACGTCGTACAGCGCGGCGTCCCTGAGCGCGTCGGCGACCGCCTCGTCGGGGACCGAGGGGTCCCACAGGGCGACGTTGTCACGGACCGTTCCCTCGAAGAGGAAGACGTCCTGGTCGACGAAGGACACGGACGCCGTCAGCGCGCCACGGGGGATCTCGTCGATGCGCTGCCCGTCGATGCGGATCGTGCCCTCCCACGGGCTGTACAGCCCGGAGATCAGCCGCGACACCGTCGACTTGCCGCTGCCCGAACCGCCCACCAGGGCCACCTGCTGCCCGGGGCCCACGGCCAGCGAGAAGCCCGTCAGGAGCGGGGCGTCGAGCGGGCTGTAGCCGAAGGTGATGCCGTCCAGCGTGACGTGCCCCTTGAGACGGCGCGTACTCGTGTCCGTGCCAGGCTGGGCCGTACTGGGGCGGGCCGTACCGGGGCGGGGCGTACCGGCGCCGTCGGAACCCGCGCCGTCAGTACGGCCGGCGCCGGTACGGGTGTACAGGGGGTCAGCGGGAAAGCTCTCGACGTCCTTCAGCCGTGTCACATCGGCCGCGAAGTCCTGGATACGGCCCGCGACACCGTTGAGCCGGGTGATCGGCGCGGTGAAGCGGACCATGAGCGCCTGGAACGCGACCAGGAGCCCCACCGAGAGATGCCCCTCGACCGCGCGCAGACCGCCGATCCACAGGATCAGCGCGCTGTTCAGCGTCGCCAGGGCCGGCGCCACGACGCCCAGCCACGCGCTCGGCACCCCGAGCCGCTGCTGCTCGTCGAGGGTGGTGGCGTGCTGCCCGGCCCAGCGCCGGAAGTAGCCGTCCTCGCCGCCCGTCGCCTTCATCGTCTCGATCAGCTGGAGGCCGGTGTACGCGGTGTTGGTGAGCCGGGCCGTGTCCGCGCGCAGTTTCTGCGTACGGGTGGCGCGCAGCCGGACCACGATGCGCATCGCGACGACGTTGCCGAGTGCGATGCCGACCCCGACGAGCGTCAGCTGGGGGTCGTACGTCCAGAGCAGCGCCGCGTACAGCAGCACCACCACACCGTCGACCCCGGCGGCGGTCAGATCGCGGGCGAGTGTCTCGGCGACGGCGTCGTTCGACTGGAGCCGCTGCACCAGGTCGGCCGGGCTGCGCTGTGCGAAGAACGTCACGGGCAGCCGCAGCAGATGGCCGAGGAAGCGGGCGCTGCTGAGCGTCGACGCGATGACCCGCCCGCGCAGCAGGTTCGCCTGCTGGAGCCAGGTGAGGACGGCGGTGAGCCCCACCATCGTGGCCATCGAAGCGAACAGCGCGCCGAGCAGCGAGGTCTGGCCACCGATCAGGAACATGTCGATGTAGGTGCGGCTGAGCGCGGGCAGCGCCGCACCGGTCGCGACCAGCAGCAGGCTGGCGAGGAGCGCGGCGAGCATCGTGCCCGTGGTGCCGCGCAGCCGTCCGGGCAGCGCGCTCAGGACGCCGGGCCTGCGGCCGCCGCCGCGGAAGCCGTCGCCCGGTTCGAGGACGAGGACCACCCCGGTGAAGCTGGTGTCGAACTCCTCGGCGGGTACGAACCTGCGGCCCTTGTCCGGGTCGTTGATGTGCACACCGCGCCGCCCGAAGCGTCGGCCCATGCCGTCGTAGACGACGTAGTGGTTGAACTCCCAGAAGAGGATCGCGGGCGCTTCGACCTCGGCCAGCGCCGCCGGCTCCATCTGCATGCCCCTGGCCGTCATCCCGTAACGGCGCGCCGCCTTCAGGAGGTTGCTGGCCCGGGAGCCGTCGCGCGAGACACCGCAGGCGATGCGCAGCTCTTCGAGCGGGACATGGCGGCCGTGGTGGGCGAGGACCATCGCCAGGGACGCGGCGCCGCACTCGACGGCCTCCATCTGGAGCACGGTGGGGGTACGGACCGTCCGGCGGCGGCGCCGGGGCCCGGGTGCGGGGCGCGCCCTGCGGCGGCCGTGGCCGGCCGGTGGCAGCCGCTGCTGCGGGGCGGGGGATGAGCTCAAGGAAGCAGCCAATCGATCGGGCGCTGCTCGGCGAGGTGTACGGAGGCGGATGCCGGGGTCATGGAGTCCAGGGCGTACGGCGGACCGCCCGCGGACGACCAGGCGTATCCCGACTTCGTGGCGGCCGATGTGACGAGCCGTACGAGGACCGCGACCGCCGAGCCGCTCTTCGTGAACTGTGCGGCCAGCTCCTTGTCGCCGATGAAGGCGGCTATCCGCTGCGGGGTCTGCGCACCGCGCCCCACCGTCTGGACACGGCCGCGCAGCAGCCCGTACTGCTGGGAGGGGGCCGACTGGACGGTGAGGTCGACGTCCGCGCCGACCGGCACGGTCGCCGCGCGGTCCGCCGGTACGTACACCACGGCGAGCAGGGGGTCCTTGGTGCTCCGGGTCTTCTCCACGGTGGCGACATCGGCGCCGGTGGTGACGACGGCGCCGGTCCCGGCGGTGAGTGCGGTGACCCGTCCGGCGTCGATGGTGCGGACGAGCCGGTCGCCCCGGTCGGTACGGACCTTGAGGACCGGTGCGCCCGCGGCCAGGCGCTGTCCCTCCCTGGCGAGCACGTCCGTGACCTGGCCGGTGACCGGGCTCTGGAGGACATCACTGCCCTGCGCATGCGTCAGGATGCCGGGCGCCCGGAGCGTCGACGACACCGATCCGGCCACCGCCCATACGGATGCGGCGGCCATCACGACCACCGTCACCACCAGGACGAGCAGCCCCTGCGGCCTGGCGAGACGCACGGGGAGGTCGAGCTCCTCGGGCGACTGCAGCTTGGACAGGGCCTGTTGGCGGAACTGCACGGCGTTCTTCCCCGTTCTTCCCCGTTCTTCCCCGTTCTTCCCCGTGTGCTTCCCTGCTTCCCCGACGCGGTCGCGGGCGCTGCGGTGCGCCGCGCCGGAGCGCCGTCGGGCCCCGGAACCCTGGGGAAGGTTCCGGGGCCCGTGCGGAGCCGTGGATCAGGCGCCGGCGATGAGGCCGGTGACGGCGCCGGTGTTGACACCGGTCAGGCCCTCGACCGTGCCGGTGGCACCGGCGATGACGCCGGAGACCGGGGCGACGGAGTCGGCCGTGCCGGTCACGGTGCTGACGAGGCCGCCGACGAGACCGCCGGAGACGTTGTCGAGGTCGGCGTCGGAGATTTCGAGGGTCTCAACCTGGGGAGCGTTGTTCATGATGTGAGCGGCCCTTCTCTTGGTAATGCGAGCGGGCGGGAATCAGTGGTGCAACTCCCGCGGTGCGGAGGATCAAAGCACGATCACGGCGTACGCATCCACTCGGAAGCCCCCCGGTCAGGGGCTGTGTGAACGGGGAATTGGGGCCGGGTGCAGGCCCGGTCACCTGGCCGGGACATCGCCTTCACGTCATCCCCAGGTCCGTCCGCGCGAAAGCGCGGTGAATTTCAGCAAATTGGACACGTCCGAATTCATGTCCAAGGCCGGCTCATACAGGTGTGCCTGTTCTCGGAACACCGTGACCGGCCTGCGTATTCGGTGTGCAGATTCACTGGAGGCACTCCCCGGGCGGGCCGCGCCGTACCGCGGGGGCGGCTCCGTTCCCGCTCCGTACGCGGGTGTGCGGCGGGTGTGCGACAGGGTGTGGCGGCGGTGCGGCCACCGGTGTGTCCGGGCGGGGTGCCCTTCCCCGCCCGCCCCTCTTGCGTTAAGAATGCGCATGTCAAACCGGAAGAACTTCGGTCACAGAGGGGACCCCCCACATGAAGAAGCCTCTCGTCGGCGCACTGCTCGCCCTTTTTCTCACGGGCGCGGCAGCGACACCCGCGGTGGCGGCCACCGGCCACCCCACGGCCAAGGCGGCCGACTTCGCCGGAACGGTGGCGCTGAGCAACTGCTCGGGCTCCGTCGTCCGCGTGCCGGACTCCCAGCCGGGCGATCCCGCGCTGGTGCTCTCCAACGGCCACTGCCTGGAGACCGGCTTCCCGGCTGCCGGTGAGGTCATCACCGACCAGCCGTCCAGCCGTACCTTCTCGCTGCTGAACGCGGCGGGGAGCTCGGTCGCCACGCTCAAGGCGAGCAAGGTGGCGTACGCGACGATGACCGACACGGACGTCTCGCTGTACCAGCTCAGCTCCACGTACGCGCAGATACAGAGCAAGTACGGGATCTCCGCGCTGGAACTCAACGCCGCCCACCCGGCGAAGGGGACCGCGATCAGTGTGGTCTCCGGGTACTGGAAGAAGATCTACAGCTGCAACGTGGACGGTTTCGTCTACCGCCTCAAGGAGGGTGACTGGACCTGGAAGGACTCGCTCCGCTACACCTCGGCCTGCGACACGATCGGCGGTACATCGGGATCGCCGGTGGTCGACACCGCGACCGGCAAGGTCGTCGCCGTCAACAACACGGGCAATGAGGACGGCGAGCGCTGCACGGACAACAACCCGTGCGAGGTGGACGAGAACGGCAACGTCACCATCCACAAGGGCATCAACTACGCCGAGGAGACGTACGGGATCGTGCCGTGCGTCGGAGCCGGCAGCAAGATCGACCTGAGCCGCTCGGGCTGCGCCCTGCCGAAGCCGTAGCGGCCGGCGGCACCGGAACATGCGGCAGCGCCGCCGGGGGAGCGGCGGCGCTGCCGTGCTGGGGGCCTGCTGTGGTTACAGGCTGTGGACGTGCGGTCCGACCGCGCTGGACCAGGCGTTGCCCGCCGTGGCGTCCCAGTTGGTGGACCAGGCCATCGCGCCACGCAGTCCGGGGTAGGTCTTCGAGGGCTTGAAGGAGCCGCAGCTGCTGCCCTTGGTGAGGCAGTCGAGCGCGTCGTTGACGACGCTCGGTGCGACATAGCCGCTGCCCGCCGCGCTCGACGAAGCGGGGACCCCGATGCCGACCTGTGAGGGGTCGAGTCCGCCCTCCAGCTGGATGCAGGCGAGCGCGGTGAGGAAGTCCACCGTGCCCTGCGAGTAGACCTTGCCGTCGCAGCCGAGCATGGAACCGCTGTTGTAGTACTGCATATTGACGACGGTCAGGATGTCCTTGATGGCGAGCGCCGTCTTGAAGTACTCGGCCGACGTCGACTGCATGTCGATGGTCTGCGGTGCCATGGTGATGACCAGGCCCGAACCGGCCTTCGCGGAGAGCGACTTGAGCGCCTGGGACATATAGGTGGAGTTGACGCCGTTCTCCAGGTCGATGTCGACCCCGTTGAAGCCGTACTCCTGCATCAGCGCGTAGACGGAGTTGGCGAAGTTGTCCGCCGACGCCGAGTCGCTCACCGAGACCGTGCCGTTCTGGCCGCCGATGGAGATGACGACGGACTTGCCCGCCGCCTGCTCGGTCTTGATGTCGGCCTTGAACTGGTCGGGCGTGTAGCCGCCGAGCCCGGCGGAGTCCAGGTTGAAGGTGACGGCGCCCGGCGAGCTCCCGGTGTCGGCGAAGGCGACCGCGATGATGTCGTAGTCCTTCGGTACGTCGGTGAGCTTCTGCACGGCAGCGCCGTTGTCGAAGTTCTGCCAGTAGCCGGTGACCGCGTGGGCGGGCGGTGCGGCGGTGGCGGTTCTGGCCGCCGCGGCCGGGTGGGCCGCCGGTGCGGGGTGGTCGGCGGCCTGGGCCGTCGTCCCGGCGAAGGAGAGGGCCGCGGCGGCCAGGGCGGCTACGGCCCCGCCCAGCCAGGAGCGGGTGGAGCGTCGGGATGTCACGTACGGCCTCCAGGAGTGGGGGGTGGGGGCTGGGATACGGAACGGTGGCCACCGCTGAATGCGACCAAGCTGGTCCAGACCAATTGCAATGTCAAGGGATCTGTCCGCACGAGGGCATCTTCTCCACCGTTTCTCCGCCTTCGGGCGCCGTCGGCCCGCCCGCCAAGATCCAATGAATTCCGGTCAGTTGTGGTTCTTCCGGCGGGTCCCCTGGATACAGTGCTGATGCAGGAGCAGCCCGCTGTGAACGGGGGACCACGACGTGCCGACCGCGATAGCTGTCACCAGCGGCGATCTCGTGCTGCCGCCGTCCGACCGGCACACCCCGCTCGCCGCCGTGCTCCAGCCGCCCGCCGCCCAGTCGTTCGAAGCCTCCATCACGGAACTGCACGCCCTCCTCGAACAGCACGGCTACGTCGTCGTCCCGTACGCCGCCGCACTCCCCGCGCCGTACGTCCAGCGGCTGCACGCCGTCCGCTCGGTCCTGGAGAGCGACCGCATCGCGCTGCTCCCCGTCGACCTGCCGCCGCTCGGTGTCGCCGTACTCGCCCGGCAGCTGCGACAGCTCTCCGTCTGCGACTTCAGCCCCGGAGTCCTTGCGTCGGCCGCCCGGCTGCTCGCCCACTACATCTACGCGGGCGCCCTGCTGCCGACCGTCACCCGGCTCGACCACGTACCGGTGTCGCTGACCGCGCACGCCAAGTCCTGGATGCCGGGCTCGCAGTTCGCCGTGCTCGCCTCGCCCGTACCGCAGCTGACCAAGGTGACCGGGGCCGAACCCGGGCTGCTCGACGGGCCGTCGTTCGCGACCCGGCTGCTCGTCGCCAGGGGGCAGCTCCAGTCCGACTGGGTGACCTCGGTGCTCGCCCCGGACTGGCAGGTCCAGGGCCATCTGGAGACCGCCCTGCCCGCCGACTCGTCGGGCTGGTGGGCCACCCCCCGGCTGGTGGAGTTCGCCGCGGCCATCCCCGAGCTGTCCGTCCTCCACCAGCTGGTCTCCTCCGTACGCCGTGAGCTCTGCCACTGGTGCGGGCTCGAACTCATAGGGGACCGCTGCGGGTTCTGCTCCGCACCCTTCGCGGACCCGCACGCCCCGTCCGAGAGGTTGCCCGCCCAGTGAACTCCCGCCAGCGCCGCGGCGTCGTCCTGCTGATCCTGTCGGCCCTCTGCGCCGTCGCCGCGGTCATCGGCGTGCTCGCGGTCATCCGCGACGTGAACGCGAAGGTCGGCCCCGAGGTCACCGCGTACCGCGTCCGCAGCGACATAGCCCCGTACAAGCAGCTCACCGCGGGCGACTTCGAGGAGACCCGGATGCCGCGGAAGTGGCTCTCGGGCAACGCGGTGACCGACCTGGCCCAGGTGCGCGGCAAGATCGCCGTCACCCGGCTGCGCAAGGGCTCGCTGCTGCAGACCGACATGATCGTGGCGCAGCCCGAACTCACCGCGGGCGAGCAGGAGATCGCCATCATGATCGACGCGTCCACCGGGGTTGCGGGCAAGATCACGCCGGGCGCCGGCGTCAACATCTACGCGACGTTCAAGGGCGACGACAAGGGCACCCCGGACACCTCCAAGGTCATCGTCTCGGACGCACGCGTCGTGGACGTCGGCAAGCTCACCCCCCTCGACCCGGACCAGAACGAGAGCGACCGCTCGCGGCAGGCCACCGACGCCGTCCCGATCACCTTCGCCCTCAAGACGCTGGACGCCCAGCGTGTGGCGTACGCCGAGTCGTTCGCGACCCATGTCCGGCTGGCGCTCGTCGCGCCCGGCGGCGGCGCCGACGTCCCGCAGCGCGACCGTACCTACACCCTCGACGGCGACAAGTGAGGGCCCGATGCGACAGGTGAGGGCCCAGATGCGACAGGTGAGGGACAGATGACGACTCGCATCCTCCCCGTGGCCGGTGACGCGGACGCGGCGCGCGCGGTGATCACCCTGCTCAGCCAGCTCCCCGACGCGGAACCCTTCCCGCCGGTCGCCGACTCGACCTCGCTGCTCGACCTGCTCGCCCGGCTGGCCGCCGAATCGCTCGACGAACTGCCCGAGGTCGTCCTGGTCCACGAACGGATCGGCCCGGCCCCGGCCCTGGAGCTGATCAGGGAGGTCGCGCTGCGCTTCCCCGCGGTCGGCGTCGTCCTCATCACCGCCGACATCAGCCCGCTCCTCTACACCTCCGCGATGGACGCGGGCGCCCGCGGTCTCATCGGGCTGCCGCTCGGCTACGAGGAGCTGGCGGCCCGGGTGCAGAACGCGGCCTCCTGGTCCACCGGCGTACGCCGCCACCTCGGCGCAGGCCCCGACCGGGCCGCAGGTCCCGGCGGCACGGTCGTCACGGTCACCGGGGCCAAGGGCGGCGTCGGCGCCACCGTCACCGCGGTCCAACTCGCCCTGGCCGCACAGGCGTCCGGCAGGTCGGTCGCCCTGGTCGACCTCGACCTCCAGTCCGGTGACGTCGCCTCCTTTCTCGACGTGCAGTTCCGCCGGTCCATCGCCGATCTCGCGGGCATCGCCGACATCTCGCCCCGGGTCATCCAGGACGCGGTGTACGCACACCCGACCGGGCTCGGGCTGCTCCTCGCGCCCGGCGACGGCGAGCGGGGTGAGGAGGTCACCGACCGGGTCGCCCGGCAGGCGATCAGCGCGCTGCGCGGCCGGTACGAGGTCGTGGTCGTGGACTGCGGAACCCAGCTGACCGGCGCCAACGCGGCCGCCGTCGAAATGGCCGACCACGCCCTGCTCCTGGTCACCCCGGACGTGGTGGCCGTCCGGGCCGCCAAGCGGATGGTGCGGATGTGGGACCGGCTCCAGGTCCGTAAGGCGGAGGAGACGCTCACCGTCGTCAACCGGGCCACCCGGAGCGCCGAGATCCAGCCGCCGCTGGTCGAGCGCATCACCGGTACGAAGGCGGCCCGCACCGCGGTCCCCGCCCACTTCAAGGAGCTCCAGGCCGCGGTGGACGCGGGCCGGATGCAGGACCTGGACAGCCGCTCCACGGTCAAGCAGGCGATGTGGTCTCTGGCCGGTGAACTCGGCCTGGTGAAGACGCAGACCTCGGCCTCCCACGGCAGGGGCGGCCGCACCGGCCTGCTGCGCGTCCGCGGCACCCGCCTGGACAGCGACCGGGGCTCGGCCCTGGTCGAGTTCGCCGGGATGGCCCCGCTGATCGCCTTCGTCCTGGTGGCGATGTGGCAGTGCGTCCTGTGGGGCTACACGTTCTCGCTCGCGGGCAACGCGGCGGACGAGGCGGCGCGGGCGGCCACGGCCTCGTACGCGGTGGACGGCACGACGGCGGGCTGCCGAGATGCGGGCCTGAAACGGCTGCCGGCCAACTGGCGGGGGGCGGCGAAGGTCGACTGCGGCGCGTCGGGAAACCTGATGAAGGCCACCGTCCATCTGCGTACCCCGGTCCTCTTCCCCGGGGCCGGGAACTTCCCCTGGCCGGTGGACGGGAGCGCGGGGGCGGCGCTGGAGGGGGACGGGAGATGAGGCGGCGCGTCCTTGCGGGGGCTCCGCCGCGGACCCTGGTCCTCGGTCTCCCCCGGACTTCGACCGGGGGGACCCGCAGGACGGGCTCATTCCTGGCGCGGGTGTGCTGGAAACGCCAGGCTGGGGGATCAAGCCGACGTCGGGGAAATCCAGCCCGTCCGGCGTTTGAGGGCCGGGGGCCCGGGGGCGGAGCCCCCGAAACCCGCACCATCCGCCGCACGCGCACCCGTCTCCGTCGGGACGACCGCGGCACCGCCATCCTCGAATTCACCGGCATGCTCCCGATCCTCCTCCTCATCGGCATGGCAGCCATCCAGCTCGGCATCGTCGGCTACACCGCCAACCAGGCAGGCACCGCGGCCCGCGCCGCAGCCCGTACCGAGGCCCTGGAGCCCGGCACCGGCGCCGCCGCCGGACGCGACGCCGTGTCCGGCTGGCTCCAGGGCAACACCCGCATCGCGGTCGGCGGCGGCGACACCATCAGCGCGACCGCCACCGTCACCGTCCCCTCCGTCCTGCCGGGCATCCACCTCTTCGGCCCGGTCCACCGCACCGTCACCATGCCGAACGACACCACGGCCGCGGGCGCCACAGCCCGGGACTCCACAGCCCGGGACTCCACAGCCCGGAACTTCACAGCCCAGAGCGACAGGGAGGCACCATGAGCCTGCGCGCCCGTATCGCCGCCCCCGAGGAGCACGGCGGCGGCCGGGAGGACGGCCACCAGGTCGCCGTCTACCGGGCCAAGCTCCTGGAGGAGATCGACCTCGCCGAGATGTCCTCGCTGGCCGCCGCCGACCGGCGCGCCAGGCTGGAGCGGGTACTCGGCCACATCATCAGCCGCGAGGGCCCGGTGCTCTCCACCGCCGAACGCTCCCAGCTGATCCGCCGGGTCGTGGACGAGGCCCTCGGTCTCGGCGTACTGGAACCGCTCCTGGAAGACGCGTCCATCACCGAGATCATGGTCAACGGCCCCGACGCGATCTTCGTCGAGCGGGCCGGACGCGTCGAGCAGCTGCCGATGCGCTTCGCCTCGACCGAGCAGCTGATGCAGACCATCGAGCGCATCGTGTCGACCGTCAACCGCCGGGTCGACGAGTCCAATCCGATGGTCGACGCCCGGCTGCCCTCGGGCGAGCGTGTCAACGTCATCATCCCGCCGCTCTCCCTGACCGGCCCCACCCTCACCATCCGCCGCTTCCCCCGTGCGTACCGGCTCCAGGAGCTGATCGCGCTCGGCACCCTGGACGAGCAGATGCTGCTGCTCCTCTCCGCGTTCGTCAGGGCCCGCTTCAACGTGATCGTCTCCGGCGGCACCGGCTCCGGGAAGACCACCCTCCTCAACGCGCTCTCCGGCCTCATCCCGGACCACGAACGCATCATCACCGTCGAGGACGCGGCCGAACTCCAGCTCCAGCAGGCCCATGTCGTACGCCTGGAGACCCGGCCGGCCAACGTCGAGGGCAACGGCCGGATCACCATCCGCGACCTGGTCCGCAACTCGCTGCGGATGCGCCCCGACCGGATCATCGTCGGCGAGGTGCGCGGCGGCGAGACGCTCGACATGCTCCAGGCGATGTCCACCGGGCACGACGGCTCGCTCGCCACCGTGCACTCCAACAGCGCCGAGGACGCGCTGATGCGGCTCCAGACCCTGGGGTCGATGTCCGAGGTGGAGATCCCCTTCGAGGCGCTGCGCGACCAGATCAACAGCGCGGTCGACGTCATCGTCCAGCTCACCCGGCACGCCGACGGCTCCCGCCGGATCAGCGAGATGTCCCTGCTGGTCAGCCATGGGCGGGAGAGCTTCCGGATCGCCCCGGTCGCCCGGTTCCGGGCGGAGCCGATGAACGCGGACCGGGTCGTGCACGGCCGGTTCGAGCACCTGCCGCTGCCACGCCGGATCGCGGAGCGGCTGTACCTCGCGAACGAGGCGGTCCCGCCCGCGTTCGGCGTGGTGGAAGACGTCGACCCGCTCCACACGAGAGAGGCGAGGTAGGGCAGCACCATGACCGACACCGCTCTGCTGGCGCTCGGCGGCACGCTGCTCTGCGGTGTGCTCGCCGTCACCGGCATCCATCTGTACGCCAGGGGGAGGGCCCAGCGCGAAGCCCTGGTCGACCGGCTCTCGTACAGCGGGCCGCGCCCCGAGGGGCTGCGCGTCCGCCGCTTCGGCGGGGTCGACCGCAGGCTCCGCGGAACGGCCTTCGGCAAGCGGCTCCAGCTGCGGCTCGCCGCGACCGGACTCGACCTGACGGCGGGCGAGTTCACCGTGTACGTCCTCGGGGGCGTCGCCGCACTCTGGCTGATCGCGTCCGCCGCGCTGGCCCCCTTCTTCGGGCCGGTCGCGGGCCTGGTCGCCCTCTGGGCGGGCCACACCTTCCTCAACTGGCAGCGCCAGAAGCGCATCGAGGCGTTCATCAACCAGCTCCCCGAACTGTCCCGGATCCTGGCCAACGCGACCGCCGCCGGGCTCGCGCTCCGTACCGCGCTGGGCATGGCGGCGGAGGAGCTGGAGGCCCCGGCGGGCGAGGAGCTGGCCACGGTCACCGCCCAGCTGGCCCTCGGCAGGTCCATCGACGAGACCCTGGGCGAGCTGGCCACCCGGCTGCCCTCACGGGAACTGGTCGTGCTCGTCACCACGCTCGTCCTCTCCAACCGCGCGGGCGGCACGGTCGTCGGCAGCCTGCGCAACCTCACCGAGACGCTGGAGGAGCGCAAGGAGACCCGGCGCGAGGTCGTCACGATGCTCTCCGAGGTCAACGCCACCGCGTACACCCTGCCACTGCTCGGCCTGGGCGCCATGATCATGCTCAACTCGATGGACTCCGGCTCGCTGGCCCGGATGACCGGCCACCCGCTCGGCCAGGCGGCCGTGCTCGTCGCACTCGGCCTGTACGCCGTCGGGTTCATCGGCATGCGACGCCTCGGCAAGATCGAAGTCTGAGGGGACGGGAGAACAGCCATGGTGGGACTGGTCCTCGCCCTCGCGCTCGGCGCGGCCGTCGCCGGGATCTTCCAGGGCGTGCGGATGTACCGCTCCGAAGTGAAGATCCCCAGCGATCTCGCCGTCGCACTCGAAGTGGGCGCAACGCGGGTGGGCGGCGCCGAGGGGGCGGTCGACCGGGCGGGGATGCGCTTCGCGCCCGCCGTGCTCAGGGCGATGGGCCCCCGGGCGGTGGAGCGCAAACGCCGCAGGATCGACGCGGCGGGCAACCCCGGCGGCCTGACCGTCGACCGCTATGCGGCCCGCCGCGCGGTGTACGGCATCTTCGGCGGCCTCGCCGGGCTCGCACTGCTCACCAACGGCAGCTGGATCTTCGCCGTCTTCGCCTTCGCCTACGGGGCGTTCGCCGCCGACGCGACGATCTGGCAGGCCATCCGCAGACGCAAGGACATCATCGAGCGGACCCTGCCCGACTTCCTCGACGTCCTCGCGGTGGTCGTCAGCGCGGGTCTGGGGTTCCGGCAGGCACTGGAGCGGGTCGCCGAGAAGTACGAGGGGCCCTGGGCCGACGAACTGCGCATCACCCTGCGCCAGATGGACATGGGCGTCAGCCGCCGCCAGGCCTTCGACGAGCTGCGCAGACGTAACGAGTCCGAGCAGGTCTCACAGTTCGTGAGCGCGCTCCAGCAGGGCGAGGAGCTGGGCGCGCCCATCGCGGAGACGCTGATACAGATCGCCAACGACATGCGCCGCAC
The DNA here is from genome assembly GCF_053612185.1 of Streptomyces sp. NPDC054757. NCBI lineage: Bacteria > Bacillati > Actinomycetota > Actinomycetes > Kitasatosporales > Streptomycetaceae > Streptomyces > Streptomyces sp. NPDC054757. Next base: position 64,339 of record NZ_JBSHBW010000001.1, on the reverse strand, counting down.
CGACGCGCAGAACTCCCGCCGCCGGGCGGCGAAGGCGATCCCGCAGGCCACGGTGGTCACACTGATCACGATGGTCCCGGCGACGCTCATCCTGATCGTCACCAATATGTTCCTGGGCTCCACCACCGACTTCGGCTCGCTCTTCGGGAACTGAGCGATGACACCCCTGATGTGTGCCCTGATGCCGGTGGTGACACGGAGGGTGGGTTCCGGCCACTTTCTGTCAGCCGCTTCGGGGCCGCACCCCTTTGTGCCACGCTCTCCCCAGGGATATGACTTCGGGCCGAGTCCGAGGGAGGCGCAGGCCATGCACCGCACCGCCTCCGGCATGAGTGCCGCTCCGACCGAACCAGCACCAACAGCCCTTTCGCGCGAGCGACATGGCTGGTTACGTCCGCGTGGGAGCCCGGCAGGCCTGGCTGAAACCCTGCGCGGTGAGGGGAGGCGGGGCACCGGGCACGGCAGCCCCGCCGCAGAGACGGAGTCGTACGTTCCCGAAGGGGCAGAGCATGGCGAAGGACATCACGCTGAAGGCGTATCTGGCGCTCGGCACCTGGCGCGACACGGTGGTCTCGCGGATGCGCCGGCGCGCGGGCGACAGCGGCGCGAGCATCGTGGAGTACGGCGGGCTGCTGGTGATCGTGGCGCTGATCGTGGTGGCGGTGCGGGGGCTCGGGCTGCAGAACATCATCTCGAAGGCGATCGGTACCGCGGTGAACTCCATCACCGGCGGCTGAGACCGTCCCGTGCCGAGTGCGACCGGGGTCAGACCATCCTCATCTATGTCGTCGTGGTGGGCGGGCTGCTCTTCCTGGCCTTCGCCTATTTCGCCTTCGCCCAGGCCGCCGTGGCCCGCAACGGTGCCCAGTCGGCCGCCGACGCCGCGGCTCTGGCCGCGGCCCAGGACGTACGGGACCAGATGGCCGACGGGCTGACCGGCTCGCTCGGGCAGAAGGACGCCTGGGCGGGCTGGCTGCTCGGCGACCACCCGGTCGCCGGTACGGGGAGCGCGGCGGCGGCCCGGCTCGCGGGCGACAACGACGCCACCCTCGACGCTCTGGTGCCGACCACGGTCAAGGGGTATCCCGCTTTCGAGGCGACGATCACCACCCGGTTCACCGTCGGCAAGTCCGTCATCCCCGGTACGGAGGGCAGGCATGCCAAGGCCCACGCCGTCGCGATGATCGAGCCGCGCTGCTCGGTCGCGTCGTCCGACGACCCGAAGACGGTCGCGTTCGACTGTGACGGCCGGCACTGGGAGATCGACCCCAAGAAGCCCGACCCGACCGAACTGCCCCAGCCGAAGGACCTGTTCGCTGTTCACCTGGCCGAGTGAGGATGAGTAGGAAATGAGCATGCGGCGCACCTTGAAGGCCCGCACGTTGCTGGCCGCTGTGGCAGTCACAGCGGGCCTGGCTCTCACCGTGGCGGGCTGCGGAAGCGACGGCGGAGGCAAGGACAAGGGGAGTACGTCCTCCCCTGCGGCCGGTGCGAAGCCGAGCGGCGACCCGGCACAGCAGTCCCCGGCCGCGTCGGCCGACAAGGTCCTCGCCCAGGTCAAGGGCGGCTCCGACATCACCCTGACCATCACGTCCGCCGTACGCGACACCGGGGGCTTCCTCACCGTCAGCGGAACGGTGAAGAACGGGGGCGGCAAGTACTGGCTCGAACCCAGCTGGGCGGGGGACGAGAAGGAACTGGCCGCCAACTCCACGTCGATGGCCGGGGCCGCGCTGGTCGACCAGGCAGGCAAGAAGAAGTACCTCATTCTGCGGGACACCGACGGGCGCTGCCTCTGCACCAAGTTCAGCGGCGGGATCCAGGCGGACGAGGAGAAGCCGTTCTACGCCCAGTTCCCCGCCCCGCCCGCCAGCACCAAGTCCGTCGAGTTCCAGATCGCCGACATGCCCCCGGCCACCATCGACATCTCCGACGGGCAGTGAGCCATGAGACGACCCCGCCGCCCCGCGGCCACCCTCGCCGCCGCCCTCCTGCTCACCGGGCTGACCGTCACCGGGGCGCGGGCCGCCGGGCCCAGCCCCGGCGCGCCACCGGACAGTACGACGTCCTCACCGCCGCCCGCCATCGAGCCGGCCGCCCCCGGGCTGCGGCTCGGTGACGGGGCGACGCTCGCCGCCTCCCATGTCCTGGACATCAAGTCCGTCGTCGAGGACCTGGGCGGCGAGGAGCGCCGTGAGGACACCAACGCCGATGTGACGTTCGCGCTCCAGGCCGAAGTCCTCTTCGCCAAGGACAGCTCCAAGCTCAACCCCGAGGCCCACGCCCGTATCAAGGCCATCGCCGACGAGGTGCTGGCCCAGCACGCCACCAAGGTCCGGGTCTTCGGGTTCACCGACGACCTCGGGTCCTACCAGCACGGCAAGGTCCTCTCCAAACGGCGGGCCGACGCCGTACAGCAGGAGCTGGCCACGTCGCTCGGCTCCGACGTCACGTTCGATATCCGCGGCTACAGCGAGGACTACCCGATCGCCTCCAACGCCACCGAGGAAGGCCGTACGAAGAACCGCCGCGTCGAGATCTCCTTCCCTCGCGGCGAGAAGCCCGGGTCGGGCGCGACCTCGTAGAGCCCCCCGGGACGGCGGCACCCCGTACGGCAGCACTCCCGGACCCGGAACCGGCAACCGGATTCGCTGGTGGCCGAATTCGATTGCCAGGTAAGCCCGTGGGCGGGCACTGTGGCGCGCACCCTCCGGACGCGGGGGAGGGGGCCGGCGCCTACGGGGGTGGGGCCGGGCCCCGCGCCTCACCCGCGCCGGGACGGTGGCGGCGCGGCCGGAGCGGGCGGGTCCCCGTTTCGTATACCCCGCCCTTCATCATGGACCGGTGATCAGTGTTCTCTTCGCCGTGCTCACCGCGCTCAGCAACGGCGCCGCATCCGTCTTCCAGCGCCGTGCCGCCGCGAAGGTGCCCGACGCCGAGACGATGCATGTCTCGCTCTTCGGCCATCTGATCCGCCAGCGGGTGTGGCTGGCCGGGGTCGGTCTGGTGATCGTCGCGGCCGTCTGCCAGGCCGTCGCCCTGGCCACCGGGCCCATCGCCGTGGTGCAGCCGATCTTCGTCATCGAACTGCCCGCCACACTGCTGCTCGCCGGTCACCTTCTGCGCGTACGGCTGCCCCGCACCGTCTGGTACGGCGTGGCCGCGGTGACCCTCGGCCTCGCACTCGGGATGGCGACGGCGGCTCCGGGCGGCGGTGGCGAGACCGTCGAGGGCCTGGTGTGGATCCCGGCACTGGTCCTGACCGGGATCTTCGAGGTGGTCCTCATCGGTGCGGCCCTCAAGACCCGCGGCAACTCCCGCGGGGCCCTCCTCGGCCTCGCCGCCGCCTGTGGCTACGCCCTCACCGCCGCCCTGATGAAGGACGCCGTGGCGCGGCTCGGCGAGGGTGACGGGCGGATCCAGCTGCTGACGGCCTGGCAGCTCTACGGCACGGCGGCGGCCGGCGTGGGCGCGCTCTTCCTGCTGCAGAACGCCCTCCAGGCGGGCACCCTGGTCGCGGTCCAGCCGATGCTGACGCTCGGGGACGCGCTCATCAGCATCCTGTACGGCGTGACCCTGTTCGGCGAGAGCCTGCGGACCGGCTGGTGGCTGGTGCCGGAGCTGGGCGCGCTCGCCCTGGTCGCCCTCGGCTGTGTGGAGCTGGCCCGCTCCCCGCTGGCCTCGGGCAACACCGGCCGGCCGCCCAGGGTGAAGTGAACGGCCGGCCGGGCCCGGTGGACGTTACGCCGTGCACTCCACCCGGACCGCGGACACCGCGTGGTGGGCGTTGTCCCGGGACGAGCTGCTCCAGTCGTCCCCCCGGTCGTGGAGCTTGACGGTCAGCAGCCCCTTGGAGACCTTGTACGTGGAGGCGCCGACCCACTGCCCCCGGTGGCTCACCTGCGTGATCGTGAAGCTGCCCAGCTGGGTGTCGTTCCCCGTCGTCCCGTCGTGGACGGTGTAGTACGAGGGCTGCCCGCCCACATGGCGGGCCACGCTGTCGTTCGGGATGTAGACGCTCACCTTGCAGCTCCCCGACGTCACCTTCCCGGTGCGGAAGACCCAGATCACGCTGTTGCCGGAGTCCTTGGAGCTGCTCCCGGACATCGGCATCGAACGGTAGCGGCCCGTGCAGCCGCCGGACGCGTACGAGCCGTCGTGGGTCGTCCACCCCTCCTGGTCGTCGCTGTACGCACCGCGCTCCTCGTATGTGACGGAGCTGCTGGAACAGTGCGGGCCGCCGACCGCGGAGAAGAGCATGGCCGAATTGACCTTGGAGCCATGGCTGGCGGTGCCGTTGCCGCTGCTTCCGCTGCTGCCGTCGCCGCTGCTGTCGGATGAGGAGCCGGGGCCGGACTTCTTGTCGCCCTGTCCCTTCTCCGTCCCGGTGTCCTTGCCGTCGCTCTGCTGACCGTCCTTCTTGCCGTCGGCGGGCTTCTCGCCGGGTCCGCTCACACTGTCCGCGGACGCGGCCTCCGTGATCGGGGGCGCGCCCAGACCGCCCGTCGAGCCCGAGCGCTTCGAACCCCCGGGCAGCGCGGGCCTCCTGGTGGCGTCCGCGCCCGGGACGAATCCGTCGGCGCCCTGACCCGGGTCGGTGTAACCAGCGGCGGCGTTCCGGGAGTTGTGCTTGGGGCCGTCGCCGCCCGTGGCGGAGGCGACGACGAAGGGGAGCGACAGCAGTACGACACCGCCGATGGCGGCAGCGGCGACCATCGGCCGGGACACCTTGCCGGGGGCCCCGGGCCCGCCGCCCTCCACGTCGCTGCCCCCGGGGCCGTTGCCCGCGCTGCCGCCGACGGCGGTCGCGGTAGCGGTGCCTGCCGTGCCGGGCGCGGCATCGGTGGCCGATGAGGTGCGGGTACGGGTGAGACTCGCCAGGGCGGCGACCAGCGCGGGGCGCTTGCGCGGTGCGGCGGTGGCGCCCCGGCCCAAGTCGGCCTGGGGAGCTGCGCCTTCCGCCGGTTCCGTGGCCGGCGCCGCCGCGGGCCGCTCCCCGGCGGGCTGCTCCGTCGCGGCGGGCTCCTCCGCGGTGGTCTGTCCTGCGGGCTCCGTCTCGGGTCCGCCCGCGGGGGCGACCCCGGGGCCCGCGCTCTGCGTGGCGGTCGCGGGGCTGCCGGCCTGGGATGCGGCGGGTATCTCGGCGCCTATGACCCCGCTGACGGCCGACGACGTGACACGGCGCGGTGCGCCGGAGCCGGACTCCGTGACCGGGGGCTTCGCCGCGCCCCGCACCGAGCCGTCCGCCGAACCCTTCTCCGCGCCACCGGCCGGCTCCGGCGCGGCCTCCGCGGCCTCCGCGGCCTCCGCGGTCTCCGCGGTCCCCTCCGGTGTCTCCGCAGCAGCGGACACCTCGCTGTCCGAACCGGGTTCCGTGCTCGCCATGGCCGCCTCGCCTCTCCTGCTTCTCGTGCTGCTCGTGTGCGTCCGTCGTGCGCGTCGCTCGTGGGTGTCAGTCGTTGCCGGACAGTGCGGCGAAGACCTGCGCGGACAGTGTCACGGGTGGATCCTCGTTCTGCTGCTCGCCCTGCCTGAGCCGCTGGTACAGCGACCTCATCCGCTGCTCGATGCTCCGCTCGTGCAGCCTCAGCGCCGTTGCCTGTTCGGCGGTCAGCTGCCCCGACTGCTCGGCCACCTCTATGTCATGGAGCAGGGCGGTGTGTTCCTTCCGTGCCGCGAGCGAGTCGTAGCCTACGGGCACCTTTCCGGTTTTGGCCGGTGGGCTCATGAACCATTCCTCCACCAACTGTCCCAGTTGACGATCGGTGAACGCGTGCAGCCCATGGTCCGCGACCGTGGACCAGTGCATGAAGGAATGGAACAGTCCCGGGGGGACGGGTGCGCCGTACATCAGCTCGCCGACGATGGTGTTGAACCGTGTCCGGTCGCGGGCGAAGCCGAGGTCCAGCACCTCACTCCGGTGATCGATCCGGTACTTCAGCGCCAGGCCCTCGGGCGAGAGGGCCTGGCGCGGGATGAACCTGCTCCTGGGCAGCTTCTTGACGTCCTCCGGGTCCAGGCGAAGGGCGTCGGCCAGCCGTGTCAGATAGCGCGGGTGCACGCCGAGGGCGAAGGCTTCGGCCGCTGTCTCGCGCGGGACGGGCGGCAGCCGGCGGGCGACCGAGCCGTCGTACACCGCCTTGGCCTCGGCGAGATCCTTGGTGATCATGTCGGACATGGTGAGCCGCTTGTCGGGTTCCGCGGCGGACACCCAGTCCCGTTGGGTGTGCACAAAGGACGAGAAGTCCCACCACTCGGAGAGCGGCACACCGATTTCCGTCATTCGCTTGACGAGTTCGGCCGTGGAGTGCGGTCCGGCGCCCAGACGGACGGTGAGCTTGTCGAGCGCGGCGAGGGCCGGGCCGAGGAGAGTGGGTCCCCGCAGGGCGACCTCGATGCTCGTCAGGTCGGAGGGGCGCAGTCCGAGGGCCTGGGCTGCCGCCGCCGTGCGGTCGGCGCCCGCGCCCGTCTCCGTGCCTGTGCCCGTCTCCGTGCCCGCGTTCGTGCTTGTGCCGGGGCCGGTGGGGTTCGCGCTTCGGTACTTCGCCAACAACAGACGTACGCCCGGCTCGTCGACCAGTCCGGCCGGGGTGTTGCGGCGCAGGGAAGCCGCCACGTCCGCCGTCCAGACCGGGCCCAGCTCGTGGTGCGGCTGACCCTGCGGACCCTCCCAGCCGGACGGCAGTTCCGGTACCGGCGGCAGCAGAGGTGTGGCCCGGGACAGGAACGTGTCCATTTCCTCCCGGACGTCGGGGTCGAACCCCATCAGGTTCTTCAGCGTGCCCGGGTTCGGGGAGCCCGCCATGATGTCCGTCAGTTCCGTGCTGTCTTCGCTCACCGTCGGGTCGTCCACCGGCGACAGCTCCACGCCAAAGCTGATCAGGCTCAGTTCGCGGTGTCCGGACGGGTCGGGCCGGTTGAAGCCGGCCAGCTGCGTCTGCGTCTTGGGCAGCATGTCGGTCAGATCCTCGCGCAGCTCCGGGGACAACGCCGGATGCCGCAGCTCCCGGGTGATGTGCACCCCCAGCGAGCCGTCCGAGTGGATCACCCGCTGGACGCGGAACGGTGCCGCCGTGCCATCCGGTCCGGGCTCCCCGAAACGTACGGGGGCGGTGGCCGCGAGCACCTGGGGCGAACGCTTCGGGGCCGGCGGCTGGAACGACGAAGGCCGGATCCAGAGCTGCTCGCCGTCGCGGACGTGTCCGTGCATCCGTACGCCGTTGTGCACGCCCTCCCAGAGATAGCCGCCCTCCGGGACCTCCACCAGGGAACCGGTGGAGTGTGCGTTGCGGTGGGCCATGACTATCTCGGCCCAGCGATTGGAGGAGGGGAAGAGCAGGTGGGCGGTGGCCACCTCGCCGTCGGCGCCGACCATGGCCTCGTTCTCCTGGTCGCCGAGCAGCCACCCGGAAGGCGGCAGGGTGCCGTCGGCGGCCGCTTGTGCCGTCCGCCCCCGCAGGTTCGGGTCCTTGAACCAGACGCGGGCCCACCGGGTGCCGTTCGGGAGCGAGGCCCACAACGGGTCCACGAAGACGCCCTGGTCGAGCTGCGCGTCGGCCCCGCGCGCACCGATCATCTTGTAGTGGACGCCGGTCCGGCTGTGGGCGGCGCCGTACATCACGAAGTGCAGGGCCCTCTCACCGATCGCGGGCTCATTGCTGAGCCCCGGCGGTGGTGCGAGTTCGGCGGGTGGCACGAGGGGGGCGGGCGGTCCGAGTGGGGCGGGCGACACGAGTGGGGCGGGCGGGCCGAATTGGCCGGGCGGCAAGGTCTCGGTCTGGTCGGAGTGGGGCGCGAAGTCGGTGATGGTGCCGGTGAGGCCGGCGGTGCCCTTGATCCGTACACCCTGGTAGATGCCGTCGAAGTGATAGCTCCCCGGCGTGATGCCGGGGGTGTCCGTGGTGGGTACCAGACCGCCGGCGCGCTGCTCGTGCAGATACACCTGCCGGACGGCGTACACCACCTCTTCGAGGGTCCAGTGGTCCGGGAACACCGTCCGCACGCTGCCGTCGGCGTGGGTGCCCGCCTGGTAGGTGCCGTTCGGGTTGCGCACGCCGGTGGCCACCGGGCGGGGCCGGTCGACGGCGCCGTGCGGCGCGAGCAGGCCGATGGCTCCGGTGCGGGGGTTCCCGCGCAGGACCCGTTCCCGTACGTCGAGCGGGATGTTGGCGGTGGGCTTCGGTATCCGCAGTGCCGCTCCGATCGAGGTGCCCAGCAGCTGGAGGTCGCGGGGCATGATCCGCAGATGCGGCGACAGTCGCGCCGAGGGCTGGAAACGGCTGTCGACCCTGATGCGGCCGAAGAGCGGGTCGATGTAGCTGCCGCCCATCAGCGCGTGATCGTCGTAGACCGGCCTGTGGTCGGACCCCGGGGCGTCGTGCCGGTAGTAGTCCCACAGGCCCAGCAAGTGACCGATCTCGTGGGCGGGCATGTGCAGTTCGGATCCGATGGTCTCCTCGGAGACGTGCCACTCGGAGGAGCGCGACCGGCCGTTGCCAGTCGGGTCGTGGTGCAGCTCGATGATGTGGTGCGCTTGGTCCGGGTCGTCGGTGAACTCGGCCCGTACCAGCAGCAGATCGCCGTTCGGCAGGCGGTGCCGCGGCTCGTTGAAGTACGTATCGAGGCTGCGGACCGTCGCGGCCTCGACGGCCTCGACGAGTTCGGTGGTGGCTCCGCCCTGGGGGTCCAGGTGGATATGTACGGTGACCTCCGCGCTGGTGACACCGTCCGGCCCTTCGGTGCGCCGGGCGGTGAACCGGCGTTCCCGGACGGGCCCCGTGTAGCCCGAGCTGTCCAGGAACGCGTCCGATGGCTGGGGGATCTCGACGCTGCCCGGAGTGGGACCGTCGGAGGGAGCGGGGGGCTGCGGGGTGACAGGGGTGTCCGGGACGGTGGGTGCCTGCGGTGGGACAGGGCTCCACTGGGGGTTCGCGGGGCTCTGCGGAAGGGCGGTGGACAGGGACTGGTGGGGCTGGAGGGGCGCGTGAGGGGCCGCGGGCCGCGGTTCCACGGACTGCGGTTCCACGGGCTGCGGTTCCACGGGCTGGTGGGGCGGCTGCGGGTCCGCAGGCCGGTGGGGCGCGGACTGGTCCGCGGACAGCGTCACGGGCGGGCCGTCGTCCTGGAGCACACCCCCCTCGTAGTCGAGGTCCAATATGGCCAGCTGGCCCTTGATGTGCTTCTCGCGTCTGGCCAGTTTCTCCGCCAGCTCTGGAGGGAGCGGCCCCGACAGCCTGGCGAGTTCCACCGCAAGGAGCAGATCGGCGTGTTGCTGCCCGTCCTTGCGCAGGTCGAAGCTCGCAGGCACCTGGTCGGTGCCGTCATTCGTCTTCACCCGCCAGTGCCCCACCAGCTCCCGCAGGCGCTGATCCGTGAAGATGCTCAGGGGCAGGTGCGACACACCGGACCAGTTCATGAAGGAGTGGAAGCGCTTCTCGGCGAGGGTGGATTCGCTGCCCAGTAGTTCGTCGGCGACGGTGTTGAACCGTGTCTGCTCGCGGGCGAGGCGGACCTGCTCCCGGCTCTCGCGCTCGCTGACCAGGTAGTCGCGCGCCATGGCCTCGGGCGAAAGGGGCCGCTGCCAGTAGGACTTGTCCCTGCCCAGGTTGGTGACGTCTTCCGGGCGTACGTGGAGGGTGTCGGCCAGTCGTTCCAGATAGTTCGGGTGTACGCCCAGCGCGTACGCCTCGGCTGCCGTCTCGGGCGGGACGAACGGCAGGGCGCGCGAGTCGTTGCGCAGCTTCTTGGCTCCGGCCAGGTCCTTGCCGACCACGTCGGACAACCGGATCTGCTTGGTGTGCAGATACGACGAGAAGGACCACCATGTGGAGAGCGGCGCACCGATTTCCGTCATCCGGCGGATGAACGGGCCGGTGGGCCCGGCCTCCAGCCGGGCGGTCAGCCGGCCGAGTGCGTCGAGGGCCGGGCGCAGGGGGGCGGTGCCCCGCAGGATGGTCTCGATGCTGGTGAGGTCGGAGGGGCGCAGTCCGAGGGCTTCGGCCGCCGCGGCTGTGCGGTCGGTGCCGATGCCGGTGCCCGCGTTCTGGTTCCCGCCTCTGTGGGTGTGCGCGTTCGTGAGCGGGCCGGACGGCTGACGGCTTCGATGCTGCTCCAGCAACCTCTGTACGCCGGGCTCGTCGAGCAGTCCTGCCGGGGTGTTGCGGTGGAGCGAAGTCGTCACGTCCGATGCCCAGACCCGGTCCTGCTCGCGGTGCGGCTGCCCCTGCGGGACCTGCCAGCCGGCCGTTGTCTGCGGCACTGGAGGCAGCAGGTTGGCGACGCTGAGCAGGAGGTGGTCCATTCGCCGTTGGTCGGTGGGGTCGACCGTCATCACTGCTGTCAGGGCGCCCGTGGCCGAGCCGGTCAGGATGCCGGGTACTTCGGGGTGGTCCTTGAGCGTCGTCACCGGGTCGGCCATCAGTGACAGCGCTATGTCGAAGGTGACCCAGCTCAGTTCGCGCCGCCGAAACGGGTCGGCCCGGTCGAACGCGGCGGTCAGTCGCTCACGCATCTCCGGCAGATGCCGGCCGACCAGTCGGCCGTGCTGCTCCGGGAGCAGCGACGGATACTGCAGGACCCGGGTGATACGCATCCCCAGGGTGCCGTCCCGGTGGATCACCCGGTGGACGTGGAACAGCGCCGGCGTCCCATCCGGCTTGGGCAGGGTGAAATGTAGGGGAGCGGTGACCGCGAGCACCTCGGACAGGCCCGGCCGGAGCGGCGGTTGGTATGTCGAGGGCCGGACCCACAGGTGTTCGCCGTCACGGACGTGTCCGTGCATCCTTACGTCGTTGTACACGCCCTCCCAGAGATAGCCGCCCTCCGGGACCTCCACCCACGAACGGCTGATGTGCGCGTCGCGGTGGGCCACGACGATCGCGTTCCAGAGATCGTGCGTCGACCAGCGTTCGGGGAAGAGCAGTTGGCCGATGCTCGTCGTGCCGTCGGTGCCGAGTATGGCCCCGTTCTCCTGGTCGCCGAGCTGCCACGGGGAGGGGGGCCGATCGCCGTTGGCGGCGGCCCGTTCCGTCCGCTCCCGCAGGTTCGGGTCCCGGAACCAGACCGTGGCCCACTTGGTGCCGTTCGGGTGCGCGGTCCACAGCGGGTGGATGTGGACGCCCTGGTTGTACTGCGCGATGGCCCCTTCAGGACCGGGCAGCGCGTAGTGGACACCGGTCCTGTTGTGGGTGGAGCCGTACGTCAGGAAGTGCAGCGCGGCCTCGCCGATCGCGGCGTCGTCGGTGAATCCGGGCATAGGGGCGGGGTATTGGAGATGGCCGGTCAGTTCGGGACGGACCGGTATTTCGAGGTGGAGGGGCGTCTCCAGATCGGTCTGGTCGTGGTGGGGTGCGAAGTCGGTGATGGTGCCTTTGCCGTCGGCGGTGCCCTTGATCCGTACGCCCTGGTAGTCGCCGGTGAAGCGGTAGTTCCCCGACTCGATTCCACGGGCGCCCGTGGTGGGTACGAGACGGCCGGCGGCCTGCTCGCGCAGATACACCTGGCGTACGGCGTACAGCGCCTCCTCCATGGTCCAGTGGTCGGGGAACACCGTCCGGGCGCTGCCGTCGGGGTTGGTGCCCGCCCGGTAGGTGCCGTTCGGGTTGCGCCCGCCGGTGGCCACCGGGCGGGGCCGGTCGGCTGCGCCGTGCGGGGCGAGCAGGCCGACGGCTCCGGTGCGGGGGTCGCCGCGCAGGACCCGTTCCCGTACGTCGAGCGGGATGTCGGCGGGGACCCGTGATGTGTCCTGGTGCGCCGCTCCGATCGAGGTGCCCAGCACCATGAGGTCGCGGGGCATGATCCGCAGATACGGCGACTTGGTCGATGGACGCTGGAAGTTGTTGTCGGACACGATCCGGCCGAAGAGCGGGTCGGCGTAGTTGCCGCCCATCAGCGCGTGCTCGTCGTAGACCGGCCAGGACTTGTACCCCTCCAGCGGATCGCGGTAGTAGTCCCACAGGCCCATGAGGTGACCGATCTCGTGGGGCGGCATGTGCGACTGGGAATCGATGGTGTCCATGGAGAGGCGCCAGTTCCCGCTGTCGCTCCGGCCGGTGCCGTCGCGGTCGAGGTGCAGCGCGATGGTGTGGTGCGCCCGCTTCGGGTCGTCGGTGAACTCGGCCCTCACCCGCAGCAGATCGCCGTTCGGCAGTCGGTGGCCCGGGTCGTCGTAGTACTTCTTGAGGCCGCGGTCCGTCATGTCCTTGGTGGCCTGGATGAGCTCCGGGGTCACACCGTCCTGGGCGTCCAGGCGGATGCGTACGGTGATCTCCGCCTGGGTGACACCGTTCGGCAGGACGGTGCGCCGGGCGCTGAACCGGCGTTGACTCACGGGTCCCGCGTGGCCCGCGCTCTTCAGGAACTCGGGGGAGGGCCGGGAGATCTTGACGCTGTGCGGGGCGGGATCAGCAGCCGGCGGCGGCAGGGGAGCCGACGGGCGCAGGGCTGTGGGCCGCTGCGGGGGGACGGTGACCGGCGCCGGCGCGGAATGCGACCGGCCTCGTGTTGCGGGTGCCCGTGTTGCGGGTGCCCGAGGCGGGAGAGGGCTCTGCGAGGGGTTCGCGGGGCTCTGGGGGAGGAAGGCGGGCGGAGACTGCGGGTGCGGCGCCGCGGGCTGGTGGGGCGCGGGCGGGCCGGCCTCCTGAAGCACGCCCCCCACGTACTGCTCGTCCAACTGCTTCTGCCGGGCCTTGATGCGCTCGTCGTGGTTCTCCAGGGCCTCCTCCCTCGCCGGGTCCAGCAGCGTCGACTTGTCGGCCGAGTGGAGCAGCTCGGCATACCGCTCCCGTTCATCGAACGGGTCGTAGTCATCGGGCACCTGGTCGGTGCCGTCATTCGTTTCCACCCGCCAGTGCTCCACCAGCTCGCGCAGGCGCCGGTCGGTGAAGATGTGCAGCCCCTCGCTCGCGACCTCGGACCAGTGCATGAAGGAGCGGTAGCGCGCGTATGTGAGGTCGGGTTCGCTGCCCAGCAGTTGGTCGGCGACCGTGTTGAACCGTATCTGGCTGCGGGTGAAGCGGAAATCCTCCAGCCTCTGATAGTTGTCGATCCAGTATTTCCGCGCCAGGGCCTCAGGTGCGTGGGGTTGCTGCCGGAAGGTCTCGTATTCACCCAGACCGAGGACATCTTCCGGGGCCAGGTGGAGGGCGTCCGCCAGCCGCTGCAGATAGCTCGGGTGCATGCCCAGGGTGTAGGCGAGGGACCGCGTATCGTCCGGGACGCGCGGGAGCGGTTCGGCGCGCGAGTCTTCGTACAGCTTCTTGGCCCTGGCCGGGTCCATGGCGGCAACCTTGGACATCGTCTGCCCCTTGGTGTGCAGATACGACGAGAAGTGCCACCACTCGGAGAGCGGCACACCAATTTCAGTCATCTGCTTCACGAGCTCGCGCGTGGAGTTCCCCAGGCCCATGCGGCCGGCCAGCTGGCGGAGTGACGTGAGGGCCGTGCGGATGGGGGTGGACCCCCGCAGGGCGTCCTCGATGCTGGTGAGGTCGGAGGGTCGCAGCCGGAGGGCCCCGGCTGCCGCGGCCACACGATGGGCGCTGACGACCGTGTCTGTGCCGGTGCTCGTGAGCGGACCAGGTGTTTCCTGGCCCCGGTGCTGTGCCAACAGCGTCCGTACGCCGGGCTCGTCGAGTATCCCGGCCGGGGTGTTGCGGTGCACCGAAGTCGTCACGTCCGACTCCCAGACCGACTTCAGGACCGGGTTCTGCTCGTGGTGCGGCTGCCCCTGCGGGGCCTGCCAGTCGGCCGGTCGTTCCGACAGCGGCGGCAGCAGGTCCTGAATGCCGCGCAGGAAGGTGTCCATGCCCGCTTCGTCGGCGGGGTCGACCGCCATCAGGTCCGGTATGAGGGGGCTGAGGTCTTCGTCGGACTGCGCGAGCTTGACCAGTTCGGAGTCGGCCCCGAGTTCCATCGCCTCGTCTTCGGTCGGTGACAGTTCTATGTCGAAGGTGACCAGGCTCAGTTCACGGTGTCGGTACGGGGAAAGCTGATTGAATTCGTCGGCCAACTGCTCACGTATGTCCGGCAGCAGATTGTCGAGCAGGTGGTCGCGGAACTCGTCGGACAGCGAAGGATGCGGCAGGACTCGGGTGATGTGGAGCCCCAGGGTGCTGTCCTGGTGGATCACCCGCTGGATGCGGAACGGCGCCGGCGTGCCATCCGGTTTGGTCAGGACGACATCTACGGGAGCCGTGACCGCGAGCACCTCGGCGGACGTGTGGGAGAGCGGCGGTTGGTCTGTCGAGGGCCGGACCCACAGGTGTTCGCCGTCGCGAACGTGTCCGTGCATCCTTACGTGGAGGTGCACGTTCTCCCGCAGATAGTGGTGCACGCCCTCCCACAGATAGCCACCCTCCGGGACCTCCACCCATGAGTCGGTGCTGCGTGCGGTGCGGTGGGCTCCGGCTACCGCGTCGCGGAGATCGGACAGCGACGAGTATTCGGGGAAGAGAAGCTGACCGGTGGCCGTCATGCCGTCGGAGATGAGCACGGTCCCGTTCTCCCGGTCGCCGCGCTGCCATTCGACAGGCGGCGGGGCGCCGTCGGCGGCGGCCTGTGCCGTCCGCCCCCGCACGTTCGGGTCCCTGAACAGGACCGTGGCCCATTGGGTGCCGTTCGGGTATGCGGGCCACAGCGGTTCGATGGAGACGCCGTGTTTGTCCTGCGCGAAGGCCCCGGCGTCACCCGGCAGCGTGTAGTGGACGCCGGTTCGGTCGGAGGCGGAGCCGTATGTCAGGAAGCGCAGTGCGACGTCTCCGAATGCGGGTTCGTCGGTGAGTTCGCGGGGTGGTGGTGGTTCGAGGTGGGTGGGCGGTTGCAGGTCTGACTGGTCGGGGTGGGGCGCGAAGTCGAGGATGGTGCCGGTGGTGTCGGCGGTGCCGTTGATGCGTACGCCTTGGTAGACGCCGTCGAAGGTTCTGCGTCCGGAGCGTACGGGGTGTCCGTGGCGTTCGGACCGGATCGTGTCGGTGGTGAGGCTGCCGGTCCTGACGTGGTCGAGGTAGACCTGGCGGACGGCGTGCAGGACTTCT
Source organism: Streptomyces sp. NPDC054757 (assembly GCF_053612185.1). Lineage (NCBI taxonomy): Bacteria > Bacillati > Actinomycetota > Actinomycetes > Kitasatosporales > Streptomycetaceae > Streptomyces > Streptomyces sp. NPDC054757. The sequence goes on along the minus strand of NZ_JBSHBW010000001.1, from coordinate 49,307 downwards.
TCGGGGCTCCAGTGGTCGGGGAACATTGTCCGGTCGGTGCCGTCGGGCTGTTTGCCTGCCGGGTAGGTGCCGTTGGGGTTGCGTGGTCCGGTGGCTTCGGGCTGGGGCCGCCCCGAGGGGCCGCGTGGGGCGAGCAGGCCGGTGGTGCCGGTGCCGGGGTTGCCGCGCAGGACTCGATCCCGTACGTCGAGCGGGATGTGCGCCCTGGTTCCGTCGTGCTCGCCCGGGGCCACGCCGGGGGTCTGCGACCAGGCGTCGTCGATGGACGTGGTGAGCAGCAGCAGGTCACGGGGCATGATCCGCAGCGACGGGTCGAACCGCCCGGTGACAGCCATGTGGTCCATGCTGAACTGCACGAGTCCCGCGTCGTCGGTGTAGTAGCCGGACATCAGCGAGTGGTCGTCGTACACCGGTCGCAGCGGCACGTCCTCCCTGGCTTCGCGGTACTGGTCCTGGAAGCCGAGGAGATGGCCGGTCTCGTGCGCGATGATGTGCGACTTGTCGACTCCGTTCGCGCCGCCGTCCGAGACGTACCAGGTGGCGCTGTTGTCCCGGCCGGTCCCGTCCGGGTCCGGGTGCAGTTTCACCGTGTGGTTCGAATGTGCGGGGTCGTCGACGAACTCCATCTTCACCCGCAGCAGATCTCCGTTCGGGAGACGGTGGTTCGGGGTGTTGAAATACGCCTCGATGCCGCGCTCCGCCATCTCCTGGGCGTACTCGACGTGCCTGTCGGTGGCGCCGGGCTGCAGGTCCAGATAAATGCGCACCGTGACTTCGGTGCGCACACTGCCGTCGCTGAGCTGGGTGCGCTCCACGGCGAACCCGCGCACCCAGACGGGCGCGGCGATCCCGCCCCTGGCCATGGTCCGGTTGCTGGGCCGGAGAACGTCGGCCGTACCCAGCGAACGGATGACGGTGACCGGCTCGGGGCGGCGAGCCGGGGGGAGATCGGCGACGGCGTACTTGGCGGTGGGCGTGAGTGCGGGCGCGGGTGTGGCGGTGAGGGTGGGAGCAGGAGCAGGAGCAGGAGCAGTAGCAGTAGCGGGCGTGGGTATGGATGCCGGGGCCCTGTGCGGGCCGGCGTGTGGCTGGATGGAGGTCGGCTGGGCGGGGTGCGGGTCCGTGGGAGGTGTCGCGGGCGGGCCGTCGTCCTGGGACACGCCGCCCACGTACCGCCTGTCCAGATCCGTCAGCTGGGGCTGGACGGCGAACTCCTGGTAGAGGGCCAGGTCGTCCGTCAGTTTCTGGGGCAGTGGGCCCGACCGCCGGGCGAGTTCCACCGTAAGGAACAGATCGGCCCGGACCCTCCCGTTCTTGCGCGGGTCGAAGTCCGCGGGCACTGGGGTGGTCCCGTCCTTCGTCTCCTTGCGCCAGTGCTCCGCCAACTCCCGCAGGCGCTGATCCGTGAAGACCTCCAGGCCCAGGTACTGCGCCTCCTTGGACCAGTGCATGAAGGAGCGGAACCTCTGCTCCGTGCGGGAGGGTTCGCCGCCGAGCAGTTGGTCGGCGATGGTGTCGAACCGGGTGCGGTCGCCGGCGATGCGAATGTCTTCTTGCTTCTCGCGTTCTCTGTCGCGGTAGTTCTGCCCCAGGGTTTCGGGTGAAAGGGGTTGCTGCCAGTAGGTCTTGTCCTCGCCCAGGTTGGTGACGTACTCCGGGCGTACTTGGAGGGTGTCAGCCAGTCGTTTCAGATAGTTCGGGTGCACACCCAGTTCATGGGCCTGGGCTGCCGTGTCGTGCGGGATGAGTGGCAGGGGGCGGGTGCGCGAGTCGTTGAGCAGCTTCTTGGCTCCGGCCAGGTCCATACCGACCACGTCGGACAGCCGGCCCCGCTTGGTGTGCAGGTACGACGAGAAGTGCCACCACTCGGAGAGCGGCGCACCGATTTCCGTCATCCGGCGGACGAACGGCCCTGTGGGCCCGGCCTCCAGTCGGGCGGTCAGCCGGTCGAGCGCGTCGAGGGCCGGATGCAGGGGGCCGCTGCCCCGCACAGCGACGTCGATGCTGGTGAGGTCGGAGGGGTGCAGTCCGAGGGCCTGGGCTGCCGTGGCCGCGCGCTCGATGTTTGTGCCTGTGCCTGTGCCTGGCTCTGTGCCAGCGCCTGGGTCTGTGCCTGCGCTCGCGTTCGGGACGGGGCCGGGCTGCGGATTCTGGCTTCCGTGCTGCGCCAGCAACTCCCGTACGCCGGGCTCGTCGAGCAGTCCGGCGGGGGTGTTGCGGTGCACCGAGGCCGTCACGTCCGATGCCCAGACCGGGTCCTGCCCGTGGTGCGGCTGCCCCTGCGGACCCTGCCAGCCGGCCGGTGTCCGCGGTACCGGAGGCAGCAGTTCCGCCACGCTGTACACGAAGGAGGACAGGCCCTGCTGGTCGGTGGGGGCGAACAGCGTCAGGTCCTGCAGGGTGCTCGTGTCCACGTTGTCCATCATGATCTGGAACAGTTCGGAGCGGCGGGGGATCGTCGTCGTGACGTTCGTCGGGGACAGCTCTACGGCGAAGGTGATCCTGCTCAGTTCGCGGCGCTGGAGCGGGTCGAGCACCTTGAACTCGGCGGCCAGCTGCCTGCTTACCTCCGGCAGCTGCTGGTCGACCAGTCGGCTGTGTACCTCCCCGCCCAGCGAAGGACGCGGCAGAATCCGGGTGACGCGCATGCCCAGGGTGCTGTCCTGGTGGATCACCCGCTGGACGTGGAACAGCGCCTCCGTGCCATCCGGCTTGGGCACACTGAATTGCAGGGGAGCGGTGACCGCGAGTACCTCGGCGGACGTGGCTGAGAGCAGCGGTTGGTATGTCGAGGGCCTGACCCACAGGTGTTCGCCGTCGCGGATGTGTCCGTGCATCCGTACGCCGTCATGCACGCCCTCCCACAGATAGCCGCCCCCCGGGGCGTCCGCCCGCGAACCGTTGCCGAGCGCGTGGTCGTGGGCTCTGGCTACCGCCTTCCGGAGATCGGACAGCGACCAGCGGTCGGGGAAGAGCAGTTGGCCAGTGGTCACCGTGCCGTCGGCGCCGAGCACGGCTCCGTTCTCCTGGTCGCCGCGCTGCCATTCGAGAGGAGGCGGGGCACCGTTGGCGGCGGCCTGTGCCGTCAGCCCTCGCAGGTTCGGTTCCTTGAACCAGACGTTGGCCCACTGGGTTCCGTTCGGATGCGCGGCCCACGTCGGATTGACCAGGACGCCGTGTTTGCGTTGCGCGAGGGCTCCGCCCGGACCGGGCATCGCGTAGTGGACGCCGGTTCTGCCGGAGGTGGAGCCGTAGGTCAGGAAGCGCAGCGCGACGTCCCCGTACGCGGGTTCGTCGTACGGATCGCGGGGTGGTGGTGGTTCGAGGTGGGTGGGCGGTTGCAGGCCGCTCTGGTCGGGGTGGGGTGCGAAGTCGGTGATGGTGCCGGTGTTGGCGTTGGCGGTGCCCTTGACGCGTACGCCTTGGTAGACGCCGTCGAACGTCCTGCGTCCGGCGTGGTCGGGGTCGGGGTCGGTGGTGAGGCTGCCGGTCCTGACGTGGTCGAGGTAGACCTGGCGGACGGCGTGCAGGACTTCTTCGGGGCTCCAGTGGTCGGGGAACATTGTCCGGTCGGTGCCGTCGGGCTGTTTGCCTGCCGGGTAGGTGCCGTTGGGGTTGCGTGGTCCGGTGGCTTCGGGGCGGTGTCGTCCGGAGGGGCCGCGTGGGGCGAGCAGGCCGGTGGTGCCGGTGCTGGGGTTGCCGCGCAGGACGCGTTCCCGTACGTCGAGCGGGATGTGGGCCTTGGCCTTGTCGTGCTTGCCCGGGGTCACGCCGGGGGTGTGTTTCCAGGCGGCGTCGATGGCTGTGGAGAGCAGCAGCAGGTCACGGGGCACGATCCGCAGCGACGGGTCGAACCGCCCTCCAGCCATGTGGTCCATGCTGAACTGCACGAGACCCGCGTCGTCGGTCCAGTAGCCGGACATCAGCGAGTGGTCGTCGTACACCGGCCGCAGCGGCACGCCCTCCCTGGCTTCGCGGTACTGGTCCTGGAAGCCGAGGAGATGGCCGGTCTCGTGCGCGATGATGTGCGACTTTTCTTTCGCGTTTGCGCCGCCCTCCGAGACATACCAGGTGCCGCTGTCGTCACGGCCGGTCCCGTCCGGGTCCGGGTGCAGTTTCACCGTGTGGTGGGCTTGTGCGGGGTCGTCGACGAACTTCATCTTGACCCGCAGCAGATCGCCGTTCGGGAGACGGTGGTTCGGGGTGTTGTAGTACGCGTCGATGCCGCGATCCGCCATCTCCTCGGCGTACTCGGCATGTCGGTCGGTGGCGCCCCCCTGCAGTTCCAGATGGATGCGCACCGTGACTTCGGCGCGCACACTGCCGTCGCTGAGCTGGGTGCGCTCCACGGCGAACCCGCGCACCCAGACGGAAGCGGCGGCCCCGCCCCGGACCATGGTCCGGTTGCTGGGCGGGAGCACCTCGGCAGTACCCAGCGAAAGGTCGTCGGAGACCGGCTCGGGAGCCGTCGGGAGTTCGGCGACGGAGTGGTCGGCGGTGTGCTGGGAAGCGGGTGTGTGCGTGGGGGTGTGTGCCGGGGCCACTGGCGGGGACGGGTGGGGCACGAGCGGGGGCGAGGACATCACGGTGTCCCCGTCCTCGTCCAGCAAGGCATCCTCGCCCATCACCGTGTCCTCGTCGACGACCGGGGGCGTCGGTGTGCGTTGTCCGGCGGGAGCGGTCGGTCCGGTGACCGTTGCGGGACTCATGGGGTTGTTCGCCCACAGAGCGGCGAGCCGCTGAGCGAGTTCGGTCTGCTGCTCCTCCACGATGGGGCTCAGCTCGTTGAGTCCCAGATAGGCATGGAGGAGCGCCGTGGGGTCGGTGCCCCTCTCGGCCTGACTGACCCCGAAACGGGCGAGGTTCACATGGTGGTCGAACTCGTCCTGCAACGTCCGGAGCACCGCGGGATCGAAATGGGCGGGTGGTGACGCAGCCGGAGTGTCCCTCGCCGCAGACCAGTTGGTGATCAGGTGCGCCAACTGTTCGTCCGAGAAGGGCCGCAGACCGAAATCGGAGGTGGTGGTCCAGTGGAGGAAGCTGCGGTAGTCGCGGTCGGTGTCGCTGGTCCGGATAAAGTCCCCGCCGAGCACGTTCTCGGTGACGGTGGCGAACCGCTCGCGGTCCAGCTCGGCCCTGAGGTTCTCGACTTCCGCGCGCCGGCTGACGAGATACTCGTGCCCCAGGTACTCGGGGGTGGCGGCGCGCTGCCACGCGGAGGGATCGCCGCTGAGCCGGGCGACGGCGAGGGGGCCGGGCAGGTTGAGGGCTTTGACCAGCCTGGTCAGGAAGAGGGGGTGCACGTCCAGCGCGTGAGCGACGGCAAGGGTGTCCGAATCGGGCTTCGGGACCTTGGTCGTCCGCCATTGGGCGGTCTGCTGGCCGACCGGGTCCATGTGGGGGAGGCCGATCAAGCTCTGCAGGCTGTCGCCCTGGTTGTGCAGGAAGGTCGACAGGTCCCACAAGTCGAGCACGGAAACCTGGAGTTCCGTCATCCGCTGGACGAGCGTGGGCACGTGCAGGTGGTTGTCGACGCGGCCCGCCAGAGTGGTGAGCCTCTGGAACGCCTCGCTGGGAGAGGACGAACTGCGCAGTATGGGCGAGATGCTGAGCAGGTCGGCGGGCTGCAGGCCCAGCACATCCGCCAGGGCGGCCTCGTGCACCGGGTTCACCTGGGTGTTGTGCCCGGCAAGTGGGGCAGGTGTCTCGTGGCCGGCCGTCTCGTGGCCGGGTGTCTCCAGCGGGAGTGTTTCAGCACGGGGAGTGCCGGGGCCGGGTGTCAGGGGTGCGCCGGGTGTCTCGGGACCGGGTGTCCGCGGTACGGACATGCCGGCGGCGGGTGACTCGGGGAAGGGCGTCTCGAAGTAGGGAGACCCGGGGAGGAGCGACTCCGGGAACGGCGACTCGGGGGAAAGCGTGCCAGGCGTGGACGGCCCCGCTCCGGGCGTCTGTGGGGTGGGCGTTTCTACGCCGGGCGTCAGCGGCGCGGGGGTACCGGGACCGTCCACCGAAGGGCGCGGGACAGGAACCGCGCGGACCTGGGCCCCGAGGATGAGCAGCGACCCGCGGTCGATCCGGGTGACGAGCTTGACGCCCGGCTCCGGTGTCGTCTCGATGATCAGGGTGCCGGGCCGGGAGGTGTCCTGGCGGCGCGGTGCGTTGCCGCGGGCCGCGTGCAGGGCCGCGAGCCGCAGCCGGTCGGCCGTCCAGCTCTGCCCCAGGGACGCGCCGGACGTCCCGTTGTAGTCCGGATCGAAGGCGGCCTCGGTACGGGCCACCACCTCCGCCTCGGTCGTCCCACGGGTCACATGGGGCGCGTCGTCGGCCGTCCGGCGCGCCGACAGCAGCTCCCGGACGCCCGGCTCGTCCAGCAGGCCGTGCCTGGTGTGACGGCGCAGCGCGGCGGTGATGTCCGCCCGCCAGAGCCTCTCCTGCTGGGCGTTCCCGTCCGTGTGCGCCGTGTGCCCGGGCGGCTTGTGCCAGGAATCGCTGTCCTCCGGCACCGGCTGCCGGTGCTCCAGCACCTGGCGTACGAGCGCGGTCCGGTCCGCCACGGGGTCCCGGTCGAGGCCCAGCAGCCGGTCGGCGGCCACCGAGGCGTCCTGGGTCGACAGGTCGCCGAGGTCCGAGCCGTCGATGTGCCGGCCCGGCCCGTCCGCCGGCCTCAGCTCCACCGCGAACCGGGTCAGCGGCAACTGCCCATCGGCACGGGACGGGTTCGATGCGTTGTGGTGGACGTCGATGTGCTGCTGCACCGCCGCCGCCTGCTGCCGCAGCGACTCGACCTCGGTGGGAGGCATTTCCCTGGGGTAGGTGACGACCCGGGTGAGTGACAGCCCCCGGTCGCCGCCCTCGAACACCACGTGCTCGACCCGGAATTCGGCCAGGCCGCCGGTCGGCCTTGCGATCGTCACCGGCGTCGGGCCGGTGACGGCGATGACGCTGTCCTGGTTCCACTCGGCACGCGGCTGGAAGCGGGAGGGACGGAACCAGCGGTGCTCCCCGTCCTTCACGAAGCCGTGTATGCGGACACCGTTGGCGTCGCCCTCCCACAGGTATCCGCCCTCGGGCAGCACCTCGAAGAGGCCACCGGCCAGGGCGGCCCGGTGGGCGTCGCGTGCGGCGTCGCGCAGGACTCCGGCGCTCCAGGAGGACGGGAACAGCATCCGGGGATGGATCTCGTGCCCGTCCGGGGTGCTCATCTCGGGGACGTCGCCCCTGGCGACCCGGAAGCGCACCTGATCGCCGCCCGGCCGGCCTCCCGATCCACGCGTCGGCTCGCGGAACCAGACCTGGGCCTGTTGCACTCCACCGGGCCCCGGTGTCTCGAACCGGTCGAAGATGATGCCGCGTTCTCTCTGCGGGAGGTCGTTCTCCGCGTGGGCGTAGTGGACACCGGTCCGGGTGGACGGGTCCCCGCGCAGCAAGAACTGGCCGGCCGCCTCGCTGATGGCCGGGTCGTCGCCGACAACGCGCGGGGGAGGGGGCGTGAGGTGGGCGGGGGGTTCCAGACCCGACTGGTCGGGGTGGGGCGCGAAGTCGGTGATGTCGCCGAGGGAGTCGGCGGTGCCCCGGATTCGTACGCCCTGGTACTCACCGTCGAAGACGGACCGCCCGGAGCGCCCCGGGCTGGGCGTCAGCCCGCCGGTCCGGACGCTGTGCAGATAGACCTGCCGGACGGCGTGCAGGACCTCGTCCGGGCTCCAGTGGTCGGGGAACATCGTCCGGACGGTGCCGTCCGGACGGTTGCCCGCCTGGTAGGTGCCGTTGGGGTTGCGTTCCCCGGTCGCGTCGGGGCGGAACCGCCCCGACGGGCCGCGTGGGGCGAGCAGACCGGTGTTCCCGGTGCGGGAATCGCCGCGCAGCACCCGCTCGCGCACGTCCAGGTGGATGCGCACGCGCACCCGGTCGTGGGGCGCGGCGGTCACGTCGGGTGTGTGCGACCAGGCCGCGTCGATGGAGGTTTTCAGCTGGAGCAGGTCGCGGGGCATGATCCGCAGGTACGGCGAGGACGTGAACGGCGCCTGGTGGTCCATGTCGACCTGGACCCGGCCCGCGTTGTCGATGCCGAAGGCGGACATCAGCGAGTTGTCGTCGTAGACCGGCCGGAACGGCGTCCCCGGCCGCGCCTCGCGGTACTGGTCCTGGAAGCCGAGCAGATGTCCGGCCTCGTGGGCGATGACGATCGCTTTGTCGAATCCCTTGCTGCCCGGATCAGGGATGTACCAGGTACCGCTGTCGTCCCGGCCCGATCTGTGGGGGTCGGCGTGCAGTCTGACCGAGCGGTGCGCCTGGGCCGGGCTGTCCACGAACTCTATGGCCACATGGAGCAGATCGCCGTTCGGCAACCGGTGACCCGGACGGTTGTAGTAGGTGTCGATGCCCCGCGCGGCCAGCTCCCTGGCATGGATGACGTGGTTTTCGGTGGCGCCCTGCTGGACGTCCAGGTACACCCGGATGGTGACGTCGGCGCGGACGTCTCCGTCGCCGAGCTGGATGCGCTCCACGGCGAAACCGCGCTCCCGGACCGAGGCGGCGGCCCCTCCCAGCTCCCTGGTCCGCTCGCTGGGCGGACGGACCTCGACCGTACCCAGCGATCGCTCCGCGGGGAGGCCGGCGACGGCGTGCTGGGCAGCGGGTGCGTGCTGCGGCGGGGTGGGTTCCGGGGCCTCGTGCGCACCGGTGTGCTGTATGTGTGGCGCCATGGCCGGCGAGAGGTTCGGGACGCTCGCCGACTCGGTGCGCGGACGCGCGGCGGTCGGCTCCCTCGTCCCGTCGAAGTGCGAGCCGTTCTGCCGGAGGTGTACGGACAGCGGCGCGCCGGCCCCCGGCGGAGGCTGGAACCGGTCCGTCCCGCCGGGGTCCGTGCCGGACGGCGCGGTGTGCACGGTGAGGTCCACCCCGAACGTCCCGGCGAGCAGCGGCAGGAAGCTCTTCGACCAGGGGGATTCCCCGCTGTGCTCCCATGCGGCGACGGCCGCCTTCACCTCCTTGAACAGGAGGTTCTGGGCCCGGTGCGCGGCGCGCGGGTTGCCCGGGGTGAACTCCGGGAGGAGATCGGGGAGCAGCTCGGCGAGCCCGTGGGGGCCCAGGTCCCGTACATGGGCGTGCACGGCCTCCTTCATGCCGAGCACCAGGGTGTGCAGGCCCTGGTGGTGCTCGACGCCGGAAGCGGCGGAGGCGGCGGCCCGCAGCCGGTCGGGGGAGCCGACCAGGTCCCGCAGCCCCCGCCCGATGTGGGGGAGCTTCGGCCCGACCGCCTCGGGGGCGCTGACCAGCAGCGAAGTGAGCTGCGAATAGCCGTCGTCCGGCACCTTGAGCACCGGGCGGGGCGTACCGGGTTCGGGCCCGAGGTCGGACCCCTCCTCGTCGGACCCGTAGTCGGTGTCGGTGTCGGTGTCGTCGTCGGACGGCAGGTCCTGCGGCGGCCTCAGATCCCTGGTCTGGTCCACATGCCGGTAGTGGCCGTCCTTCAGCAGCAGTTCGACCCCGCCGGCGCCCTCTCCGCCCGTGGCCTCGCCCCCGTCGGGCATGAACGTATGGCGCCTGCCGTCCACCAGCACCGTCACCGGCACGCCGAACAGCCGGGCGGCCAGCGGCGGGTAGAGGTCACCCGCGCTGTACTCGGCGGCCGTCTTCTCGTCGGCGGGCCGCTCCGTCTGCGACGCGGCGAGCGCGGTCCGCTGCTCCGGGGGCAGTACGGCACGGTGGTTCGCGGTCGCGGCACCCGCCGAGTGCGGAATCCACCTGCCTTCCTTGTACTCCCGGCTCTGGGCGCTGGTGCCGTCCACCAGGCTCCCCAGCCCGGCCGCGCGGACCTCTTCCTCCTCGAACTTGTCGGTGAGGTCCGGGTGGGTGTAATCCGCCAGCGGGCTGTTCCCGCCCTCGCGGAGGGTCTTCCCGAAGAGGGTGCGCAGCTCGCCCGCGACACCGGAGAGGTCGCGGCCGGAGGGGACCGTGATGTCCTGCCGCGCCAGCAGGTCCGGGTCGATCCGGACCAGGTGTTCCGCCAGGGAGTGGAAGAAGCCGTTGCCGTCGTGCCGGACCGGGCCGACCGGGTGGATCCGCCCGGACGCCATGTCCTCCAGGCCGATGATCTCGCCCTGCTCGTCGTTGGACTCGGTGTACTCGGCCGGGTGTTCCGGCTTCTTCACCCCGTGGTCGTGCTCCACGGACTCGTCGTAGGCCCGCCCATCGGGTTCCGGGGTGCCGGCGCGCTCGCTCTCCGGACGCCGGTACCAGTCGTTGAGGGCGTCGGCGGCCGACCGCAGCGCGTGGTAGTGCTCTCCGGCGGCCTTCAGCTTCGTCGCCAGCGACTCCAGCTCCGGCCGGACCGTCTCCCGTACCTCGGCCAGTTCGGTTCGCGCCGCGCTCAGCGCCTGTTCCGCCACCCGCCGTTCCTCGGGAGCGGTCGCCATGTCCCGCCGGTGCCGCGCGTCCCGCACCGCGAACGCCAGGTCGGTGAGCGGACGGTGGGCGCTCCAGTACGCGTCGTGGTTGGCCTTCCACGTTTTCCACCCCTTGGCCACGTCGTCCCACTGGGTGGAGAGTTTCGCGGGGTGGTTCTGCGGGGTGATGAGCCCCAGGTCGCGGGCCACGTCCTCACGGATCCACGCGAGCGCCCTGGTGTCCGCCACACCGGCCTGGAGGCCCGCCGGGTCGTAGCCGTCCCCGGCCAGGCTGCGGGCCGCCAGCCGGCCGACGGTGCCGTCCTGGATGTGGCGGTGCACCCCGGCCACGGCCAGCCACTTGGTGGGTACGGAGAAGAGGAACGCCCGCCCGGTGTTCGGCTTCATATTGATCTTGGCGGCGGTCGCCTCGTTGAACTTGTACTCCTCCGACGAGCCGACGCCGGGCGCGACGACCGGGGTGATCTGGTAGGTCGTCTTGTGCGAGTCGGCCCCGATCGCGTCGCCGCCAAGCCCGCCCGTCCCGCCGCTGGACCGCCCCTCACCCACGTCGAAGCTCTCACCTGTGCCGGTGGCGTACTCCATCCGTACGTCCGCCGTCGCGAGGAGTTCGGCCCGCGACAGGTCGAAGGCCGGGTGGAGCTGGAGGGTTCCGGTGGCACCGCCGATGACGGTGTCGTCGACCAGACCGAGCGGCTGGTAGCCGTTCTCGTGCAGCGCGGAACCGTCGATGAGCGCACCGGTCAGGGACAGCTCGTTGGTGCCGGCCGTCAGGGTGTCGCCGCCGCCCCGGCCGGGCGACAGCAGTTTGAGTGCCGCGGCCCTGGCACGCGCCTGGGTCAGCTGCTCACCGGTGAGCCGCACGTCGGGCTCTCGCCCCTGGCCCGCGTAATCCCCGTTGAAAGACCCGTTCTCGGCCTTCGCCAGGGTGAGATGGGCCAGGTGCTCGACGTTCGTGGAGCCGAGCACCCGGGTGAAGTGCACCCCGTTGCCGGGCGTCAGCCCGGCGGGGCGGCCGTTGTTGGACAAGTGCCGGGTGATGTGTGCGCCGATGTTCTCCGGCGTCACGGTCTTCGCCCCCCACACCTCCACCGCGGCGGGCTGCGGGAGGCGGACGGCGCCTCCGGCGTCCGCGCCCGGCTTGAGCAGCGCCAGCGGCTCCTGGCTCTTCGCGCTGCCCGCGGACCAGGTGTGCGACTGCACGACGTGGTCCTTGTGGTCCCGGATCTCGACCTCGACGTTGTACGAGGTGGAGACGGTGGCGAGGGGGCCGGGGATGACGGTCGTCTGCGACACCGTGGCCGACTCCGAGCCGGTGTGGCCGCCGCTCTTTCCGCGTGAGTCGCTGGAGTTACCGACCGGGCCGCCCATCGAACCGGTCGGCCCGGTGACGCGTTCTGTGGCGTTCGAGGAGATGCCGCCGGAGCGGGTGACGCCCCGCGACGCACTGTTGCTGGTGGTGACGGAGTGACCGTTCTCCATATCGCCGAAGCCGAAGTCCTCGACCGTCCGGTCGCCGGGGACCTGCCGCACCGTCACCCGGTAGTTCTTGCCCCCGACAGGGAGGCTGTCGGTGAAACCGCGCCAGGGCGCGCGGCCCCGGTACTGCTGTGGAATGCCGGACTCGACCATGGCCTGCCCGTGCCGTTCCGACAGCATCGTCCTGACGGCCTCCAGGCTGTTGCGGGTGAACCGCAGACTGCGCAGGGTGCGCATCAGCCGGGCCTGCTCCGTCTGTCCGGTGTGCTGCTCGCCCGGCGCCGTGACCGTCTGCTCCGTGTGCTGCTCGCGCGGCGCCGACACCGGGAAGACCCCGAGCGGGCTCTCCTTGAACCACGAGGGGTGCGACCAGGCCCCGGCCCCATCGGCGAGGCTTGCCACCCTCTCGATACCCGTGTTGAACAGACCGAGCGCGTGAGCGGACTGTTCCGACACCAGCCCGCGCCAGCCGTTCGCCTTCGCCACCAGCTGCCCGCTCCACGCGGGCAGCTTCGAGCGGAACGGGCTGAGGACGCCGAGCTTGTCGCCGGACATCTCGAAGCGGTACTGCGTGTCCGCGGTGACCGGGACCCAGTAGCCGTTCTCCGGAACGACATTGACGGACCGGCCGGTGGTCCGGCCGCCGCCCTTCGACGTCATGCTGGAACGCTGGTACGGGGTGGCGCCGAAGCCGTAACGCGTCGTGGTGGGCACACCGGTGTCCTGCGCGGGGAAGTGCCCCGCGTTCAGGTCGAACGACAGCACCCAGCCCTTGCCGTCCCCTCCGGAGACCGTCAGGTCCAGGCTCCGGTTCTGCTCCGGCCTGAGGTCGACGGGGCCGCTCACGGCGGTCGGATTCCCCCGCTGCCCGACGAGGCGGATGTCACCCGTCGCGCCGTACAGGAAACCGGGGGCGCGTACGTCGTTGAGCTGCTTGCCCGTCGGGGAGAACACCTGGTCGGCGTCGGCGGTCAGCGACATCGAGCCGAAGGCGTTCTTCATCCGCTCGTGCTGGCTCGTCCCCGCGGTCGTCAGCGACCACTCTCCGCGGGTGGCCCGGTCCGCCACCAGGGGACCCGCCGCCTGCATGTGCGGGTCCGTCGGCACGTGGACGGTGATGACCGGGATGTCCTTCAGCGAGTCCGTGAGCTGCCACTGCGACGGCGCCCACAGGTCCTCGGTCTCGGTCAGCGGGTCCAGCGCCCTGGACGTGGTCTCGCGGCCGGACGTGTACGGGTTGGCCGCGCCCTCCCTGTGCGGGTCGATCTTCGGCGTGTGCTGCTCGGAGAGATGCAGCAGCACACTGAACTTCCCGAGGGTCCTGTCCGGGCCGACCACAGTGGCCGGTTCGTGGATCTTGCGCCCCGCCTGGCCGAACGAGAGCACCCGGTACGGCGTGTGCCACTGGTGAACGCCCACCAGCTCGGCTCTGAACACGCCCCTCGCCAGATAGGAATGAATCCCGGCCGGGGTCGCCGTCGCGTCCTCGCGGCCGGCCGTCGACATGGTGCCGTTGCTGCGGGTGTGCTGGCGGGTCGCGCCGGCCTTGGCCCCCAGTACGCCGATGTGGTCCGGCGTACCGGTACGGAACGTCTCGTTCGAGCGCAGTTCGGCGGTGCCGGTCGCCTGGGCCCCGAAGGTGTGCGTGGTGCTGTGGGCGTTTCCCACGCGTTCACCGGCGTTGTTGGTCTGGCGGGTCAGCTCGTCACGGTCGGTGCCCCGGTAGACCGGCGGGCCAAGCTCGGCCTTCAGTTTCAGTTCGAAGAAGTGCTGCTTGGTCAGGTTGCTGCCGAACAGTTTGACGGACAGCCCGTCGTGGGCGAGTTCGTTGAGAGTCACCGCCAGGTTCCGCTCGTCGAACTTCGCCATGATGATGCGGGTGTTGGCCTCGGCCCGGCTCCGCTCGCCACTGATGGCCTGGGTGAACCTGGTCCAGCGACCGCGCAGATTGGCCCTGTCCGTGCCCGGACGGGGGGTGACCAGCACCGAGTCGCCGTGCCTCCTGTTGATCCAGTCGAGCACCCCGTCGACGAGTGCGTTCGGGGACTCCGGGTCCCCGGGGTGGTGGCCGTCGATGGTGAGGTCGGTGGCCCTGGTGTGGGTCAGGTCGTAGTCGCCCTCGCGCCAGTGCGCGGGCAGCGGTGGCTCGCTGCCCTCGGGACGGGTGTGGATGTCGGGGTCCCAGCCCGCCCGCTCGCGCGCCTCGCGCACCGGCAGCCGTACGAGACTCCAGGTGTCGAAGGTCTCCGTGCGGCCATCGAAGGTGACGGGGACCTTCAGCTCCTGGAGGTAGAGGGCCGTCGGTCCCCCCTTGACCCGCCCGGTGATCTTGCGGCCCACGTTCCCGCCCTGGAGGGTGACCTCGCTGGAGTCGTGGCTGTACTGCAGGGTGAGCCCGAGCTGCATGAAGATGTGCGGCGCCTGTGCGGTCGGGATGGCGAATCGCGAACCGCCGAAGAAGGCCACCACGTAACGCCGGTTGTCCTGGACCAGGATCTCGTTCTTCACGGTGATGGCGTCCGTGATGCGCATCTCCGCGTCGTCCACCACCTCGATCAGATGGTGCTCGCCGGATATCGACCTGCCCACCTGGAAGCTGCCGGCGGACGTGCCGTTGCGCCGCCGCACGTCGAGCGGTGGCAGCGGCCCGCGGGCCATCTCGTCGGACCTGCCGTGGAAGTGGTCCGTGCTGAAGTAGTCGCTGAGCTGCTTGTGCTTGTACCCGCCCGGCCGGGCGCCGATCCGCTGGACCGCCCAGTCGAAGATGCCCCTCACCGGTCCGAAGCCCTCGGTGTTCGGGGAGCCCAGCGGCGAGCCGGGCGGCGGGGTGAAGTTGCGCGGGACGCGCATCTCCGTCTCCTTCGGCACGGCGGAGCCCTTGGAGACCCGGGTCGTCATACCGTTCCTGACGCCCGTACCGAACGGTTCGATGTGCGGGTTCTCGTGGAAATCGACCTGGTAGTAGACGTCCTGCCGGAAGGACTCGCTGCCGCCCGTCGTGCGTGTCTCCCGCTGGTACGAACGCTGGTCGTGGGTGCCGACGACATGCTTCTGGGTGTGGCCGGCGCCCCCGCGGATCTCCACCAGCACACGGGTGGTGGACGGCAGAGCCCCGGTGGTGAGACCCAGTTGCGCCCCGGTGCCCCGGGAGGTGCCGGTGTTCGTACCGGTCTGCTGCTGGAACTGCTGGGACGTGTCCAGCTTGTGCGGGTCGCGGGCCTCCGGGTCCGGATGGTGGGTCCACCTGTCGGCGTACGGGACGGCCTTGACGGTCATCACGGTCCGCTTCGCCCTGGTGAGGCTCACCTTGAGGGAGTTGGGGACGCTGTGCTTGACCACGAAGCGGCGGCCCTCACCGAGGAACGAGCCCGGGTTCCTGGCCAGTGCGTCGTCGATCTCCCTGATCACGGAGGAGTCGGCACGTTCGCGGCCGAGCCTGCGGTTGAGCTGGTTGTGCAGAGTGCGGCCGATGCTCTCGCCCTGGTGGGGCTGGTGCAGCTCGGTGTTGCTGTGGCCGGTTGCGGAGCCGGTGGGGAGCGGCGTCGTCCGGGCGCAGGGATTCTTGACGTACTGGCGCACGTCGTGCTGCCAGAGGGGAGGGCGGGGGCCGTCATCCGGGACCTGCTTGGGGCCCTGCGCGGGCGGCGTCAGGGCGGGGTCGTGCGCGGGGGCGTCGCCCGGATTCTGCTGTTCGGTCTGCTGTTCGGTCTGCTGGTGCTGGGCCGACTGCTGTCGCTCTACGGCTTGTTGTCCGGGCTGCTGTTGCCCGCCGGGCTGGTGCTGCTCGGTGGAGACGAGGGCGTTGTGGGGCAGCGGCTCCACCGGGGAGGACGCTGCATCCGTGACCGCCTCCGTGATCTCGTCCACCGTGGAGTCCGTGTGTGTGACCGGTTCGGTGGTCCGCGTGAGCGACGAGTCGAACTGGGTGGGGCCGGCCTCCGTGGATGTGGGGCGCCGCAGGGGCTTCAGCTCGATGCTGCCGCTTCCGCCGTTGTCCGGCAGCAGCGGAGACCGGTTCGGACGGGGCGTCGCGGGCGACCCATGGGGCGTGCTGACCGTCGAGGTCTGGGCGGGCGACAGGTTCGGCGAAGTGGTCGGTGCCGGGCGGGCCTGGGGTACGGACGTGTTCGGCGCGGTCTGCGAGACCGGAGGGGCGACCGGCGTGACCGGGGCTTCGGACCGGTGCTCCGACTGCGAGGTGTCCGTGGGTGAAGTGTCCGTGTGTGAAGTGTCCGTGTGCCGCGCGTCGTTCGTGTGGTCGACGGTGCGGAGCGCCGTGTCCGACGAGGACGTCGCCACAGGCTTCACCGGTACCACCGGCTCGTGGGACGTGACCGGGTGGCCGGTGGTGGTGTCGCTTCCCGGGCCGTGCGCCGTGTCCGTCGTCGTCCCGCCGTACAGCGACTCCGTGTCGCTGTCGCTCAGATTGAAATAGTCGGGGTCGTCGTCCACGTCGAGATAATCGAGGCCATCGTCCTGGTTCTTGTCCTGTCCCAGGTCGAGGTCCTTGTCCAAGCCCTTGTCGAACGCGCCGTCGAGCCCCGACATGTCGAAGTGGTGGGACATGGAGTGCAGGACGGGGTGGACGAGGTAGACGTGTCCGGCGTGGCTCAGTCCACCGGTCAGCATGCCGGCGACGAACGTGTCCCACGACGTGGAGAAGCCGCCCTGGTAGATCAGGTTGTAGAAGCCCTCGCCGAGGTTCTGGCCGATGGACTCGACGAGCAGCCCACTGCCCACCTCGCCCAGCCGGAAGCGCTTGTTGCCCTGGTATCCCGCGTGCGTCAGGGCCTTGGGCATGTCGTCGGCGAGCGCCTTCAGCGCGGTCTTGTCGACCTTGCCGCTCAGCTCCTTGGTGAGCTCCTTGCTGAGCGCTTCCGCCGAGCCCTTGGCCGGGCCCGACCAGTGCTCGGTGACGGTCTTGGCCCAGGTCTTCCCGACCTCGCGGGCCTCCTCCTTCGTCAGCCCGTTGAAGGGGGTTTTGGCGAACTCCTTGCCCATGTTCTTGATGAAGTTCTCGCTCGCGCCCTTGGAGAACTCCTTGCCCCCGACCTTGGTGAAGCCCTTGGTGAGGTTGAGGTCGTGGTCGGCAAGGATCTTGGCCACGTTCTTGGCCAGGTCACCCGCGCCCTTGCCCCCGACCTTCTCCAGGGTCTTGAAGGCCGTGTTCAGTTCCCTGGTGAGGATCTTCGACAGGCCCGTGCCGATCTTGTTGCCCAGCCACTTGCCGAGCCCCGGGGCGAGCAGGCTGAGCGGACCGGTGGCCAGCCCCTGGATCGCGCCGAACTTGACGGCGTCCCACAGCAGCTTGTTGTCGAATTTGTCCCGGTTGCCCTGGCCGATCTGGACCAGCTGGATGATGCGGTCCATCGCTATGCCCATGCCGACCCCGAGGGCGACGTGCTGGGCGATCCTCTTGATCAGCTCCTTGATCAGGGCCTTGAGGAACAGCCGGGTGAAGAAGGTGCGCCAGCTCAGTTCCGACATCAGGGCTTCGCCGAAGCCGGGTACCCACGAGAACGCCATGGCGTACATGAACTCGGCCAGCAGCTCGATGAGCTGGGCGAGCATCATCCACTTCGTGTACTCGGCCTGGGTCGCGGTGTCCCGGGCGGCCTTCGCCATGGTCTTCGACTGCTCGGCCGCCACGTCGAGGAACGAGTCGTCGCCGCCCGCGATGACCTTGCCCAACTGGAGGAAGGCGTTGGCCGCGTCGCCCTCGAAGTTGTTCTGGATGCCCTGGAGCAACAGCACGAGCTGGTCGTCGAGCTGTTTGTAGTCCTCGCCCACCGAGTCGTAGAGCTCCGCCGCGTGGCGGAGCTCGTCCTCGTTGGCCTGTGGCCACTTCATGCCCGTGAGGGCGTGCATGATCCACTCGACTGCGGGATCGGGGGTCAGCATCCGTGCAGCCTCATTATGTGGTGGAGTCGCTCTGCCAGCTGTTCGCGAGGGCCTTGGCCTCGTCCTCGACCCGGTCGAACAGGCCCATCACGTCGGACCCCGTGTACCCGACCTGGTTGACCAGGGTCTTGAGCATGGTCAGCAGGTCGTGCAGATGGGTCATACCGGGGTCGATGGTCTTGTGGTACTGCTTGGCGATGTCGTCGTCCTTGCCGCCGCCATCGAGATTGATCTTGTCGATCTGATCCAGGTAGTCGCCGATCTGCTTGATCAGCGTCCCGATCTGCGGGTACTGCGCGAACTGCTGCTTGAGCTGGTCGACCGTGGTGATCTGCTCAGCCATCGGCCGTACCGCCCTTGCCCCTGGCCGCGGTGGACCGGCCGGCGCCCTTGCCCGTGCCGTTCCGGCCGGTGTCCGGTGTGTTGTCCGTACCCGCCGGTCCTGCCGGGCTCGGCCACATCTCCCGCAACGGGCCCATCAGATCGTCCAGTTCCGAGCCGCCCGTCATCGACTTGCGCAGGGCGGCGCCCGCCCCCTGGAACGGCGAAGCGGTCTCGCGGACCTTCTGCCCGGCCTGCTCCCTGGCCTGCCCGATGACCTCGACCAGCGCCGCGCCCAGCTCGGCCGGCGCCATGTCGCGGTAGCCGTCCGTATGGAACTTGATCTCCCGTACGTCGCCCTGGGCTCCCGCGACGACCGTCACCATCCGGTCCTTCGACTGCACGGTGACGGTGTACTCCGCCAGCTCACGCTGGGCCGCGATGAGGGAATCGCGGTGCTCCTGGAGCTTGCCCATCATCTCGTTGAGCTGTGACTGAAATCCGGAATCCATCAGCCGATCACTCCTGGTGTCGCTTCCTGGGACGTACCCCAGGTCTCTTCGTCCTCCGCCAGCCAGGTGCGGCGCTCGCGGTCCCGCCCGCCGCCCCCGCCGCCTCCGCCGCCACCCATGGGCGGCATCATCGGCTGGCCGTTGGACGACGTACGGTTCATCGCCGATGACTCCCTGACCGCGGTCTCGGCGGCGAGATCGGGCTCATTGGCCGAGGTGCGGCGGACGCGCTCGGAGAGCGAGGTCTTGGGGTCGCCGAGGCTCCGGCTGTTGGGGAGCCGCTCGTTGACCCGGGGCGGCCCCTCCTCCAGGTTCAGCTTGTTCCTGCCGCCGCCTCCGGCCTTGAACTCGTTGCCGGTCTCGGTACGAGCCTGACCGCGGACGTGGGAGAGAGCCTTCTGGTAGGCATTCTCCTGCGCGACCTCCTGAGCCTCCTGCGCCTTCCGCTGCTTCAACTGCTGCTGCTGGTTGAGCTGCTGCAGCTTCTGCTGCCTTTCCTGCAGCTCCTGCTGGTCCTTCAGCTGCTGCTGCTGGTTGAGTTTCTGCTGCTTGAGCTGCTTCTCCTGCAGTTCTTGCTGTTCTTTCAGCTGCTGCTTGCTGTTGCTGCCGCTGTTGCCGTTCACGTAGCTGTTGCTGCCGATGTGGGAGTTCGGCGGCGCTATGAGGGGCTTCTTGTCGGGACCCAGCAGCAGCTTGCCGTCGGGCCCGGTGATCGTGCGGTCCTTGTTGATGTGGGACCCGGGCGGGATCTGGGTTTCGTTGCCCTTCGAGTCCTTGATCGACTGGTTGTTATTGTCGAGCAGTGTGTTGTTCGCGCCGGTGTTGTTGCCGCCGATGTTCGGGGGGCCGTTCGTCTTCGACTGCGGCGGCGGGGGCGGGACGTTGGAATCGGTCTTCGGCGGCCCGGTGACCTTCGAGGTCGGGGGCGGCGGGGGCTGCTTCTTGTCGTCGTTGCCGCCGGGAGGCGCGTCGCCGTTGCCGGGAGGGGCGTCGGTGTCGTTGCCGCCGCCCGGCGGTGGGACGTCACCCGGCGGCTTGTCGCCGTTGTTCGTGTTGTTCCCGGGGGGCTTCGGCGCGTCGAGGTCGCGGTAGGGCGGCGCGGGGAGGGCGCTCGACGGGAGCATTGCGATGGCTGTCTGGTACTGCGAGTCCAACTTTGCCAGAGAGTCGTTGGCGCTGGTGTCCAGCGGGGACAGCGCGCCCTGCCAGGTCTCCTTCGACAGCTGCTCCAGCGCGGTCCAGAATCCCGGCTGCGTCGGATCTCCGAATCCAGGTACGTTGAGACTGGGGCTTCCCGACGCGTCGAAGTCGAGCTTCACGGTGCTGAGGGCATTGAAGAACAGGCCGCCGACATGGTTGTACGGCTGGGCGAATGGGCCTGTGATGTAGCTGCTGTGCGCGTTGTTCAGCTGGTTCAGCGTGCTCAGCAGCGTGGTACGCGCATCGTCGAGGGCACGCGGGATGTCCCCTTTGTTCGTTACTTCCGTGTGGAGGTAGGCGATCTGATGCTGTACGGCCACGAGGGCCCGCCTGAGGGCCCCGGCCGCCGTGCCCTGCATCTCGGAGTCCGGCACATTGATGTCTTTGACCCAGGACTTGAGTTCGTTCTCCGCATCGGTCAGATGGGTGAGCATCCCTGTCAGCATCGAGCTTGCCGAGTCGAAACTGCCCAGGCTGACTGAGGTGTTGCCGAGCAGGGTGTTCAACGGGGGCCCGATGATGTCGACGGGTTCGTTCAGGAACTTGTACAGCGCGCTGTCCTTGCTCGAGTCCAGGGCGCCGGGCGCCAGTTTGAACCCGATCTGGTACGTGTAGTCCGTGGTGGTCTGCCCGCCGCTCCCCGTGGTGGTGGGCTGAACGTAGTTGGTCCTGCTCCAGCCCTGCGACCAGGCGAAGTCATAGCCGCTGGGAGTACCTGCATTGCGGGAGGCCATGGGATTGACCAGGTGATCGGCCTCGAACCAGGGGGCCGCGGTCACGGCGCTGCGGTTGGTCACCGTGCCCTGGCCGGCGCCCTCTTTGGCGGCGATGACGGCGAGCGCGTCCTCCCACTTCCGGTCAGCCATGGCGGGCTCCTTACGGGTGCTGTGCGGACGGTTGAGCAGTGCGGAGGGAGGCTGAGGAGCCGTACAGGCGCCGGGTGGGCCGGCACCGCCCGGCGCTGGCGTCGAGCGGTGCCGTTGCGGCGCACCGGAGTTACGGGGCGGGGTTGGGCGGAGGGCTGCCGCCGAAGTCCGTGAGGGCTTGCTGCAACTCCATGTTCATCTCCGCCGCCGTCAGGGCGGCGCCGTCCTCGCTGTTCTGGAGAATGGTGTCGACGGTCGCCATGTCCATCGAGAGGTGGTTGAAGCCGTTCCCGAGGGCGTCCACGTGCGTCTTCAGGCTGGAGCAGAGTGTAGCGAACAGCCTTTGCAGAACTGCGTCCGTGCCCAGGGTGCCCGAGCCCGAGAGGATTGCCTTGCCGGAGCCCTTTCCATCCGTGGCCGAGAACCCGCTCAGCACCGTGTAATCGGGCGTAGCCGTGAGCATGGCCGCGATCTTGTCGACCCTCGCTTTGGCCTCGCCCTTGAGCCAGCCCTCGGTCACCTTGAAGGTGCCGCTGTCCCCGCCGTCGTCGCCATCGTCCTTGGCCATGGTCAGAACATCCCTGAGCCGCGCTTGTCACCCTCGACCTGGCCGTCGACCATCTCCTTCAGGGACTGCGCACCCGTGCCGAACTGGGCGTTCATCGTCTCGATGGCGGTGTTGGCCTGGTTCTGGAAGTCCGTGTACACGGTGGCGGTCTGACCGGAGAAGGACGCCTTGAGGGGGCCGAGCTGACTGAGCAGTTCCTGGAGCGCGTTCACCATGTCCGTGTTGGCCTTGACCATGTCGTCGATGGCCGCGTTGGCGCGCTGGACTTCGAGTGTGACGTCCGCCATGTCCGGTCGTCCTTTCGGGAGGTGGGGAAGGGAGGGGGAGGCAGTGCTGGTGAGCGAACCGGCCGAGGATCAGCCGGAGAGGGCCTGGTAGTAGCCGCTGCCGCCGCCGTCCCACGCGCTCGCGTACTGGGAGGCGTCCATCTCACTGGTGTTGTGGATGGAGTCGGCCGCCACCAGTGAGGCGTGCAGCGCGTCGACCTTGCCCTTGACGTCGTTGTAAGCCTGCATCCACTGCTGGAGCTTGCCGCTGAAGATGCTGGACGAGTCGGCGACGTAGGCCATCCGCACGTCGTCGTGGATCGCCGACACCGTCGCGCCCGCACGGGCCATGGTGGCCACGTGGTTCTCCAGAGCGGCGCGGGCCTTGTCGACGTCGACTTGCTGCCGGTTGAACAGTCCAGGCGTGCTGTCACCCATGGTCGGCCTCATTCCCATCAGGATTCGGACATGTGTCGCCACGATACTCATCAGAAGTGCTCAACTGACCCTGCCGGAACAACATTTGATC
The DNA here is from genome assembly GCF_053612185.1 of Streptomyces sp. NPDC054757. Lineage (NCBI taxonomy): Bacteria > Bacillati > Actinomycetota > Actinomycetes > Kitasatosporales > Streptomycetaceae > Streptomyces > Streptomyces sp. NPDC054757. The sequence continues at coordinate 27,256 of NZ_JBSHBW010000001.1, read as the reverse complement.
TTCACTTGAGCTTTGGCGTCAATTGTTGACGCATAGTTCATTGGTTTGTTTCCCGGTGTCTGCGACTCTTTCGCTCCCGGCGCCTTTCGCGGCGGATTGCCCGTCCCGTACGATTCCGCCCCGCGCCAGTGCCTGCGGATCGAGGGCGGGCCCGGCCGGCAGCAGGTCCAACAGCGGCGCGGGCAGCCGTACCGCGTCGCCCGCCGGGTAACCGAGTTGCTTGAGGGCGTCGTCGTCGGGCACCGGGAACGCGGCGCCCGCATCGGTGACCAGGTAGCGGGTGGAGCCGGTCCCGGCCGTGGAGTGGGCCGTCACGAGGGCGCCCGCGCCCGGTCGCACCCAGACCCGGTCCGCCGTCAGGCACCCCGCCCGCACGCCGGGTTCGGTGTCCGGCGCCCCGCCCGGCACCTGCGCCGCGGCGACCAGCGCCACGGTCGTGGTGTGCCCGGAGCCACTGGAAGCCACCCGCGCGCACACGTCCTGACCTGCGGCGGCCGGCACCGCATGCGGCGCGGTGGCGGGCAGGTCGGCGGCGAGCGACGCACCGGCCGAGGCCGGGACCTGGTGGGCGGCCAGGTCGGCCGGCCCCACCGCGCGTTCACGTACCGCTCCGCCGCCGTACGCCTGCGCCTGGGTGCGCGGGTCGCCCAGCAGCAGCCGGTGCAGGGTGTCGGTCAGCGGTACGAGCCCGTCCTGGCGCAGCAGATAGTGCTGGCCGCCGTCGGCGGTGAACAGCTGGCCGGTCCGGCTCGCCGCCCCCGCCAGCCGCGGGCCTGCCCCACCCCGGCCGGGCACCGCGGGAGCCGTCAGGTCGGGCCCGGCGGCGAGCGACGCGAGGAAGGCGTCGCCGACCGGGTACGGGGCGATGCCCGCCCAGCCGAGCGCCGCGGCCCCGCCGTGCTTCGTGTCGACCGCGAACCTCCGTCCCTGCCAGAGGATTTGGACTCCGCCACTGGGTGAGGACACCAGCACGCCGTCGTGCGCGCCCAGTCCGTTGCCGCCAGGCTCCGCGCCGATCACCACGGAGGTGACCGTGCCGGTGGCGCCGGTCCCGGTGTCCTTGCGGCCCGCGCACACCGACCAGGTGCCCCGGTCGAGCGAGCCCTTCGGCAGCCCGTCCGGGGCGCCCACGATGCCGAGCGGCGTCCCGCGCGGGGTGTCCCCGATGGAGGCCGCCGCGACCTGCTGGACGGTCATCTTGTCCCCGGCCAGCAGCCGCGCCGACGCCTCGTTCAGTACGGGGTGCAGCGTGCCGCCGACATAGACGTAACGGGCCCCCGAGTCCTTGACCACCACGAGCGCCCCGTCGGTGCGCCAGGACGTCGCGCCGCCCGGTGAGATCAGCCCGTACAACGTCGTGACCAGCGCGGCCAGAGCGGCGGCCAGCAGCCCCCACATGATGCCGCGCCAGGTACGGGCGGTCGGTGTGTCCGCCGCGTCCGGTTCGGCGCGCTGCATGCCGGAGGAGAGCCGGCCCATGACGAACATATGGGCCTGGACCTGGTCACGCCTGGACTGCATGCACGTTCCTCACTGGGCTCACTACCTCACTGGGCTCACTACGGGTTTCACGGATCTCATTGCCGGTGGGCTGTCAGCCCCAGATGCCGCGCAGCGTGCCGAACACCCCGGCCAGCAGCAGCGCGAGCGGCAGCAGCACGAGTGCGGCCAGGCTGTGCAGGATGTCGGCCGCGCGCCCCCAGTAAGGCACCAGCCTGCGGCCGGGCACGGTCCAGGCGGCGATCATCGCTGCCGCGGCGGCGGCCGTCAGGATGCCGGTGACCTCCAGCCGTCCCGGCAGGCCGGTGCCGACCGCGTCCGTGCAGGCCGCGAGCGCCAGGGCGTACGCCCCCGGCACCGCCAGGAGCAGCCGCTGCCAGGCACCGCCGACGGTCCGGGTGTGCAGGAGCAGCAGGACGCCGAGCGCCACCCCGAGGGCCGGCGCGGGCCAGCCGTCCGATGCGGGGCCGGTGAGCAGCGCTGTGACACAGCCGGCCAGGATCAGCCCCAGCGCCGCTGAACAGCCGGTGGCGTACGCGTCGGCCAGCCGGGCGCGCACCCGGACCCGTTCGGCCTCGAAGGGCTCGATGCCCTCCTGGAGTTCGTCGGCGCTGGACGGCAGCGGCGGCAGCCGCAGCCCCGCGAGCCGGAAGGCCAGACCCGGTACGAAACTCCCGGTGGCGACCGCGCCCACCGCCAGATATCCGGCCGTGTGCGACAGCGGCACACCGGACGCGCAGACCATGCCGCCGACCGCGGTGAACAGGGCGACGGTGAAGGCGCCGAGGAACAGCGGAGCGAACGCGCCGACCGCGGCCAGCGCGAGGACCGCGGCGCCCGCCGCTGCCGCGCCGCCCGCCAGCAGCCGGGGCCCGAACACGTCCTCACCGTGCGCGGCGGTGGGCAACAGCGCGCCCGCCAGCGCCAGATACGGCACAGCCATCAGCCCGAGAGCGGCGCCGGCCCCCGCGTCCCCGACGGCACGCGACGCGGCCGTGGCCCCGGCGAGCAGCAGTACGGCGAGTACGGCGGCCGCGCCGGCCCGCCAGCCGACGGGGCCCGGCAGTACGACCGTGAACAGGGCGGCGGTCAGCCCGGCCACGGCCAGACCGATCAGCAGCCTTCTGGTCAGTTCGGGGCGCCAGGTGTCGGGCCGGGCCCGCAGCGTCTCGCCGATGCCGTCGACCAGATCGTCGAAGTCGACTTCGGGAAGTGACTCGTGACGGGCCCGCAGGTACAGCGTCTCGCCGTCGCGCAGCTCCAGCGACTGCGGTGTCCCCTCCTCGTCCAGGGGCGCGGCGCCCAGCCGCTGGAGGGTCCAGCCGCCGTGGGACGAGCCCTTCTCGTGCAGATCTCCGCCCGCGTACTCGACGAGGACGGGGACGAGATCGGCGAGCGGTACGTCGACCGGGACGCCCAACTCATAGGAATTTTCGGGCGCTCTTACAGTTATTCGGCACAATCCGACGGTGGTGTCGCTCACGGCGTTTCGATTCTCTCCCGTCCGGGGGTGCGGGTCGACCCGGGAACGGGGCGAACACTATCGTGAGTTCGAACCGATCATCGGATCAACCATTCCGCTCACAAAGCCGGATGGCCGATGAAATTGTTCTGCGGCACAACAAACAACTGTTCCTTACCCGCCCATTGACTCCCGGGTAATTCGACTGTTTCCTTGAACGAGGAAGGCCCAGCCCTCTTGAGCACCGTCACGTTCCGGCGCCCGCCGCGCCGGCCGGGCCCGCAGCTGCCGCAGGGCGAGCTGACCCTCCAGGAACCGCCCGCACTGCCCGAGTCCCAGGGCGCCATGGGCGGCGTCGTCACGTATCTGCCCATGGCGCTCAGCTCGCTCGGCATGGTGCTGATCTTCATCAGGCCCGGTGAGAGCAGCGGCGTACTGATGTGGGTCGCCATCGGGATGATGCTGCTGTCCGCCGTCGGCATGCTGGTCAGCCAGTTCATCCGCGCCGCCGGTGACCGCAAACGGCGGCTGCGCGGTGAGCGGCGCGACTACCTGCGCTACCTCGCCACCAGCCGCCGCCGCATCCGCAAGGCCATCGACGAGCAGCGGCGCGCCGACGCCTGGCACCACCCGGAGCCCGGCTCGCTCCTCTCGCTGGCGCGCGGCGGCCGGCTCTGGGAGCGCCGCACCACCCACGAGGACTTCGCGGAGGTCCGGGTCGCCACCGGCACCCGTCAGCTCGCACTGACCCTCAACCCGCTCTCCACCAAGCCCGTCGAGGACCTCGAACCGCTCTGCGCCCACGCGCTGCGGCGCTTCATCCGGGCCTACTCGACGGTGCCGGGACAGCCGATCGCGGTCCGGCTGCGCTCCTTCGCCCGGGTGGTCCTGCTGTCCGGCGGCGCGAACGCGTCCGGCGGCGCGGACCCGGCGAGCGGCACCGGGGAAGCCGCGGCGTCCGAACGGAATCTGGAGACGGCGCGCGGCGCTGCCCGCTCCATCGTCGGCCAGCTCGCCGTCCTGCACGCCCCGGAGGACCTCGCCGTGGTGGTCGTCGCCGACGGCGGCGCGCTCCCCGGCTGGGAGTGGGTGAAGTGGCTGCCGCACGCCCAGCACCAGTCCGACTCCGACGGCGCGGGCACCGCCCGGCTGGTCGCGGAAGCCGTCTCCGAGCTCGAACCGCTCCTCGGTGAGGAGTTCGGCGGGCGTCCGCCCTTCGAGCCGGGCGCCGAGCCGAGCCGCGACGAGCCGTACACCGTGATCGTTCTGGACACCGCCGCGGTCCCCGCCGGGGCCCGTATCGCCGAGCACGGCTACCGCAATGCACTGGTCATCGACGTGCGCGGAGCCCTCGACGGAGCCCCCGCGCGCGGCTCACTGCGCTTCCGGGTCACCCCCGGCGACCTCGCCATGCTCACCACCGACCCCGACGGCAAGGCCACCGAGACCTCCATCGGACGCCCCGAGACCCTCGGCCCGCACGCGGCCCGCGCGCTGGCCTCAGCCGTGGCCCCCTACCGGCTCGGCGCCACCGCCCGCTCCGAGCAGCCGCTCCAGGAGGACCAGGAGCTGACCGGCCTGCTCGGCATCCACGATCTGCACTCCGCCGACCTCACCAGGCTGCACGAGCGGCGCGCGCCCGGCGACCGGCTGCGCGTCCCCATCGGCCTGGCCGCCGACGGCAGCCAGGTCACCCTGGACATCAAGGAGTCGGCGCAGGGCGGCATGGGCCCGCACGGCATGCTCATCGGCGCGACCGGGTCAGGAAAGTCCGAGCTGCTGCGCACCCTGGTGCTCGGCCTCGCGCTCACCCACTCCTCCGAGACGCTCAACTTCGTACTCGTCGACTTCAAGGGCGGCGCGACCTTCCTCGGCCTCGACCGGCTGCCGCACACCTCGGCCGTCATCACCAACCTGGCCGACGAGACCGCGCTCGTGGAGCGCATGCGGGATGCCCTGCACGGCGAACTGATGCGCCGCCAGGAGCTGTTGCGCAAGGCGGGCAACTACGCGTCCCTGCTGGAGTACGAGAAGGCCCGCGAGACCGGCGCCGACCTCGCGCCGCTGCCCACGCTCTTCGTCGTCGTGGACGAGTTCAGTGAACTCCTCGCCGCGCACCGCGACTTCCTCGACCTGTTCGTGATGATCGGACGGCTCGGCCGCAGCCTCGGCGTCCATCTGCTGCTCGCCTCGCAGCGCCTGGACGAGGGCCGCATCCACCAGCTGGAGTCGCACCTCTCCTACCGGGTCGGGCTGCGTACCTTCTCCGCGATGGAGAGCCGGGGCGTGCTCGGCGTTCCCGACGCGTACGAGCTGCCGCCCCAGCCGGGAAGCGGCCTGCTGAAGAACGACGTCGGCACGCTCACCCGGTTCAAGGCCGCCTTCGTCTCCGGGCCCTACCGGGTCGTGCGCCCCGCCGTACGCCAGGCGGTCGTCGCCGGGCAGGTCGTGCCGTTCCACGCGGGCTGGGTCGCCCCACGTCAACTGCCGAGGAACGAACCGGAGTCGGCCGAGCCCGGCGCGGGCCCGGCCGAGGAGGCCGCCGCCAGCCTGCTCACCATCGCCGTCGAACGGCTTGAGGAGTCGGGCCCCCACGCCCACCAGGTGTGGCTGCCCCCGCTCACCGAACCGCCCACGCTCGACCTGCTGCTGCCCCCGCCGGGCTCGGCCGGTCCGCGCCGCCCGCTGACCGTGCCGGTCGGCATCGTGGACCGCCCGTTCGACCAGCGGCGCGACGAGCTGACCGCCGATCTGTCGGGTGCGGGCGGACACGTCGGCATCGCGGGCGGCCCGCAGAGCGGCAAGAGCACCCTGGTCCGTACGCTCATCACCGCCATCGCCCGCACGCACACCCCGCGCGAGGTGCAGTTCTACTGTCTGGACCTGGGCGGCGGCGCGCTCGCCGTGCTCTCCGGCCTCCCGCACGTCGGCGGTGTCACCGGCCGTCTCGACCCGGAGCGGCTGCTCCGTACGGTCGCCGAGATCACCGCGCTGATCGCCCGCCGCGAGCGGCAGTTCGCCGAGCACGGCCTCGGCTCCATGGCCGACTTCCGGCGCAGGCGCGCGGCCGGTGAGTTCGCCGACGACGCGTACGGCGACGTCTTCCTCGTCGTGGACGGCTGGAACACGGTCCGCCAGGACTTCATGGACCTGGTGCCCACCTTCACGCTCATCGCGTCCCGCGGACTCAACTTCGGCGTCCACCTGATCATCGCCGCCACCCGCTGGGGCGAGATCGGCAGCGCCCTGCGCGACCAGCTCGGCACCCGCTTCGAGCTGCGGCTCGGTGACCCCGTCGACTCCGCGATCAACATGCGGGCCGCCGCGACCGTACCGAAGTCCCCCGGCCGCGGACTCACCGACGAACGGCTCCACTTCCTGGCCGCGCTGCCCAGGATCGACGGGGACCCCGCCGTCGACACCCTCTCGGACGGAGTGGACGCACTGGTCCGCGAGACGGCCGCCGGGTGGGACGGCCCCGAGGCCCCGCCCGTACGGATGCTGCCGCTCACCCTGCCCGCGTCCGAACTGCCCGCACCTGACGGCGACCTGCGCGTCCCGATCGGTGTGCGGGACGTCCAGCTGGACGCATTCCGGCACGACTTCGAGGAGCACCCGCACCTGGTCGTGGTCGGGGACGCCGAATCGGGCAAGACCAACCTGCTCGCGATGGTCTGCGACGCCGTCACCCGGCGCTACGGTCCCGCCGAGGCCCGTGTCATGGTCACCGACTACCGCCGCCGCCTCGCGGGCGCCGTACCGGAGGCGCACCGCCTCGGATACGCGGTGGGGCCAGCCCAGTTGCAGGAGATGGTCGCAGGCTCCGCCCGCGCCATGGCCGACCGGGTGCCCGGCCCGGACATCGCACCGGAGCGGCTGGCGAAGCGCGACTGGTGGAAGGGCCCGCGGCTGTTCGTCGTCATCGACGACTACGAGCTGATCGGCAGCGGCGGACCCGACGCGTTCGCCCCGCTGCTGCCGTATCTCGCGCAGGGCACCGAGGTGGGGCTGCACATCGTCGTGGCCCGCAGCGCCAACGGCGCGTCCCGCTCGATGATGACGGACCAGCTGCTGCGCCGGCTCGTCGAGGCCAACACCCCCGTCCTGCAACTGTCCTGCCCGCCCGCCGAGGGGCAGATCGTCGCCGGTACGAAGCCCCGCCTGCTCCCGCCCGGACGCGGTCTGTACATCACGCGCCGCAACACGGTGCAGGTGCAGACGGCGCTGCGCGACGAGCGGGCGGAGCAGGAAGCGGGGAAGCAGAAGTAGGCGGAAGCAAACGGAACGGGGGCCGAGGCGGAGCCGACCGCGAAGTGCGTCGCCGCGATCCGGACGGGCACAGTGCAAGGACCCCGAACCGCGCGGTCTGACGGTCGCGGATCTCCCTTGCCGATGACTACGAGTGGAAGTGAGCGGCGAAGCAGGCCCCCGGTTCGTACCGTCAGCTTCCGGGGAGCTGCCGCGGTTTCAGCCCGTCCAGGATGAGGTCGAGAAGGCGTTCGGCCTGGTCCCGTTGCTCGGGTTTCGCCGAAGTGAGGGCGATTCCGGCGAGGGCGGCGAACATGTCGGCCGGGCGGATGTCGGAGCGCAGGGTGCCGGCGGTGGTACCGGCTTCCATGAGGGCGGTGATGGCGGCCTCGATCATGTCGCGGCTGTGGCCGTACGGGTCGCCCCCCGAGGCGACGACGGCTCGCAGGGCTTCGGCCATGCCGAGTTTCGCGGTGACGTAGTCGATGAAGCGGCGTGTCCAGGCGTGCAGGGCCTCAGGTGGCGGCATCGTCGCCAAGAGTTCGGGGGCGGCGTCGCACAGCCGCTCCACTTCGTTGCGGTAGGCCGCCTCGATCAGGATCTCCCGGGTCGGGAAGTTGCGGTAGAGCGTGCCGGTTCCGACGCCGGCCTCCCTGGCGATGCGTTCGAGGTGGGCGTCCAGCCCCTCTTCGGTGAACACCCGCACGGCTGTGGCCAGGATCTTGTCCCGGTTGCGCTGTGCGTCAGCCCTCAGTGGGCGTCCTGTATCCCGTGCCATCGACGGCTCGCTCCCTCGTGCCTGTTTGCGAAGTGGAGGGGCGCCCACTTACAGTGCGACTAACTGGCGGAGCCTCCAATTCCACTGTAGACGCTGTGGACAGTGCGCTGCGCCCCTGCCCATTTTCGGAGCTTCGGAGGATCTCGTGTCGGGAATCGAAGGCAAGGTCGTGGTGATTACGGGCGCCAGCAGCGGGATCGGTGAGGCGACCGCGCTGCTGCTGGCCGAGCGGGGAGCGAGGGTGGTGCTTGGCGCACGCCGGCCCGAGCGTCTTGAGGCGCTGGTCGCCCGCATCGAGAAGGCCGGCGGCCAGGCCGTCCACGCACGCACGGACGTGAAGCGCCGGGAGGACCTGTCCAGCCTGGTCGCGCTGGCCTGCGACCAATACGGCAGGATCGACGTGCTCGTCAGTAACGCCGGGGTCGGTCTGATCTCCCCGCTGGACGAACTGCGCGTCGAGGACTGGGAGGAGATGATCGATGTCAACCTCAAAGGTGTCCTGTACGGGATCGCCGCGGCGCTGCCTGTCTTCCGGGAGCAGGGCTCCGGGCACTTCGTGAACACCGTCTCCACCGCCGGTCTGCGCATCGTGCCGCTCCAGTCGGTGTACGCCGGCACCAAGAACGCCGTACGCACCATCTCCGAGGGGCTGCGCCAGGAGGCCGGGGGCAGTCTGCGTGTCACCGTCGTCTCGCCCGGGTTCACGCGCACGGAGTTCTCGGATTCCATGGCTCCTGAGATGAGGGCCGAAGCCCTCGACCGCATGGGCGACATCGCCATCCCGCCGGACGCCATCGCACGCGCGATCGCCTTCGCCATCGAGCAGCCGGACAGTGTCGACGTGGGCGACATCGTCGTCCGCCCCACAGCGCAGAACTAGGGCCTGTACGGCCGGAAACGGGGCACGTACGGCCGTTCTGGACTGGACGCTCCGTCACGCCACCGTCGACAGCAGTATCCGCAGGCCCATCACGAAGATCACAGCTCCGAAGACACAGAAGACGACCATGCTGCCGCCGCCGGAGTAGCCGTCGATGGCCATCCGCTGCGGCTTGGCCGGGTCGTAGAGGATGGTGACCGGCGTGCCGGGGCGGAGGCTGGTCCTCCTGCTCTTCCCGAGCGAGGACCTGACCTCCATCGGCCGTCCGTTGCCGGTCCGGTACCGCACCACCGGGTGGTAGCTCGTCCCGCTTTCACCGGAACTCCGGGCCAGCCGGACGACAGTGCCGCAGGCCCGTGCCCCGTGGCGCCGCAGCCAACGCGTCCTGAACAGGATCGTGCCGCCGACGGCCCCGAAGAGCAGGCCGAACGCCATGATGGATATCGCCCCTTGTTCAGGACCCATGAATTCTCATCTCCCTCGGCTGCGTGCCACACGGATCGACCGGACGGGGCCTTCCGTCTCACCGGGGAAGGACGCGGGACCGGAAGGCGCGGTTCTCCGGCACCACGGTGCCGCCGCCGCGGCCGTGCTCCATGACGCCCGGGTCAGACCCCCGCGCGCCAGCCGCGGCGCCGTGCGCGGGGCAGCACCACCGCGAAGAACGCCGTCAGCGCGATGAGCCCCGCCGCGCCACCGGCCACCGCTACCGCGCCCGTGTGGGCGCTGTGCCCGGTGGCGGCCGCGAGCTGCGGCGCGGGCTCGGGCCGCGCGGGTCGGGGCGCGGACGTGGGCAGCACAGCCGTCACCGCGCCCGCCGGATCGACCGTTCCCGCGCCCGTCAGCGCACGGTCGGTCGCCGCCCCCGGGTACGCCGTCGACGTCAGCCGGTCGGTGAGCTGCCGGGTGGTCAGGCCGGGACGGTAACTGTCCACCAGCGCGGCCGTACCGGCCACGAAACCCGTCGCCAGGTCGGCCCCGCTGCCGCTGAAGTGCCCGCTGCCGCCCGGCCCGATGCTCATGAGGCTGGTGCCGGGGGCGGCGATACCGGGGGCCGTCGCGGGCGCGGCCTTCTGGTCGGGGCCGCCCCCGGGAGCGAGCCCGGCGACGGCCAGCACGCCGGGCAGCGCTGCCGGATAGGCGGCCGGGGCCGCGGCCCCCGACTCGTTGCTCATCCCGTACGCCGGGGCCACGACCAGTACGTTGTGCCGCACGGCATCCCGGACGGCGGAGGTGAGCGAGGCGCTGCCGCGGTTCAGCGCGAGCGGCACATCCACCACCCGGGCCCCACCGGCCACCGCCGCCCGGATGCCGGCCGCCACATGGTCGGCGCCGGCGGAGCCGTCCTTACCGGTCACCCGGACCGCCAGGATCTTCGCCGCGGGCGCCACCCCGGCGAAGCCGACGCCGGGCTTCTGCGCGGCCGCGACGATCCCGGCCACGAACGTGCCGTGCCCGACGCAGTCCTTCCCCGCCGTCCCGCCCGACACGACATCGGGCCCCGCCTTCACCCGTCCGGCCAGCGCGGGCACCCCGCTGGCATCCACCCCGGTGTCGACCACGGCGACGGTCACCCCGTCGCCGCGCGCCGATGACCAGGCCCGGGAGGGCGCGATGTACCGCTGGGGCCAGGGCGTCAGGTCGGAGTGCTTCTTCGACGGCCGGACACAGCCGCCCGCAGTGGGCGGGGCGGAGGAGACGGCGGGCAGCGTCGGGGAGTCGTCGGCCGCGGCGGGCGCGGCCGCCCCCGCGACGGTGGCCGCACCCGCGAGGAGTACGACGAGGGCGGCTGCGGCCGGGAGTTGTACGGGGCGGGGCGGCATGCCCATGATCCTATCGACCGGCCCGGGCGCACCGACACCCTTCACCCTTCACCGCCGCCCCGCAGCGGGCAGCCGGCCACCGGGCCCGGCACCACGACGCACCAGCACCACCAAGCGCCGGCACAGCCAAGCCCCTGGCACCGCCAAACCCATGGCACCGCGAAGCCCTCGGCACCGCGAAGCCCTCAGACCGCGAAGCCCTCAGACCACCACGCCTTCGGCACAGCCAAGCCCCTGGCACCGTGAAGGCCCCGGCACCGCGAAGCCCTCGGCACCGCGAAGCCCTCAGACCGCGAAGCCCTCAGACCACCACGCCCTCAGACCACCACGCCCTCAGACCACCACGCCCTCGGCACCGCCAAACCCATGGCACCGCGAAGCCCCCGGCACCGCCAAGCCCTCAGACGCCAACTCCTCGGACCAGCAAGCCTCAGACCACCAAATCCTCCGGCAGCAGCATCCGCAGCGCCGCCGCGCCCGCGTCCGGCTCGCGGCTCAGCCTGCCCGCCTGCCGCGTCATCATCGACTCCAGCACCTTGCGCGCGAACCTCGCGTTGCCGAAGTTCTCGTCACGCGGCACCTCTTCGAAGTACTGGCCGAGCAGCGCCACCGTCTCAGGCGCGCAGTCGTACCCGTCACGTTCGCACTGGCGCCGCACGATCTCCACCAGATCTTCCGCCGAGTACGCGCCGAACGTCACCCGGCGCGAGAAGCGGGAGCCAAGACCGGGGTTGGAGCCGAGGAAGCGGTCCATCTCGCGCTCGTATCCCGCGACCACCACCGCGGTGTCGTCCCGGTGGTCCTCCATCAGCTTCACCAGGGTGTCGACCGCCTCCTGGCCGAAGTCCGAGCCCGAGCCACCCCCCGGGGTCAGCGCGTACGCCTCGTCGACGAAGAGCACACCGCCGCGCGCCCGCGCGAAGACCTCCTGGGTGAGCTGGGCGGTGTGCCCCACATACCGGCCCACCAGGTCCGCCCGCGCCACCTCGATCAGCTGGCCGCGCGGCAGCACCCCCAGCGCGCCGAGGAGTTCCCCGTACAGCCGGGCCACCGACGTCTTCCCGGTCCCGGGCGGGCCGGTGAAGACCAGGTGGTGGCCGACCGATGGGGCGGGGAGCCCCGCGGCCCGCCGTCTGCGGGCCGTCGCCAGCAGATTGACCAGGTCCTGCACCTGCGACTTGGCCTCGTCGAGGCCGACAAGCGAAGCCAGCTCCGCCATGACCGCGTCGATCCTGTCGGTGTCGGCGGGCCCGCTCTCGCCCGCGCCGATCGCCGCCGCCGCCTGTTCGCCCACGTCCGAAGGGAGCAGCGTCGTCAGGTCGTCGTCGGAGACCTCCGGCATCTCCGCGAGCCGCAGCGCCTGCCGGTCGATGAGCTCCTCGAAGACCTTGCGGGCCGCGCGCGCGTTGCCGAACGAGGCGTCCTTGTGCATCCGCTCGAAGTGCACGGACAGCGCCCGCTCGGTCTCGTCACCCAGCGTGTAGCGGTTCTGCTCGCACAGCGTCCGGACGATGGTGATCAGTTCGGGGACCGTGTAGTTCTCGAACTCGACCGTGCGGTTGAAGCGGGACGCGAGCCCCGGGTTGGAGGCCAGGAAGGTGTGCATCTCGGACGAGTAACCGGCCGCGATGACCACCACGTCGTCCCGGTGGTCCTCCATCAGTTTCACCAGGGTGTCTACCGCCTCCCGGCCGAAGTCAGCACCGCCGCCCGAAGAGCCGCCCTGGGTCAGCGCGTACGCCTCGTCGATGAACAGCACACCGCCCAGGGCCTGTTCGAAGACCTCGGTGGTCTTGATGGCGGTGCCGCCGACCACCTTCGCCACCAGATCGGCGCGGGCCACCTCGACCAGATGGCCGGAGCGCAGGACGCCCAGCGCCGCGAGGATGCTCCCGTACAGCCGCGCGACACTGGTCTTGCCGGTGCCGGGCGGACCCGCGAACACCAGATGGCGGGCGGTGGCCGGAACGGGGAGACCCGCCTCGCGGCGCCGCTCGGCCAGCCGGTTGAGGTTGACCAGGGTGGCGACCTGCTCCTTCACGGCGCGCAGACCGACGAGTTCGTCCAGCCGTGCCAGCGGGCCCCGCGGGTCCCCGGGAGCCCCTTCCGGCCCGCCGTTCTCGCCCGTGATGTCGGCCTCGCCGTTCTCCTCGCTGGTCAGCCGGTCGAGCACCAGCTCACCCGCGGTGGATCCGCGGTGTACCCCAGCGCCCTTGTTCCCGGTGACCGTGCACCCGGCCGCGCGCACCCGCATCGTGCTCACCGTCCGCAGCCCGTCCCCGCCGCCCGCCGTGAACGCGCACTCGGTCAGCTCGGCGCTCGCGTCGGCCCCGATGCTCACCCCGTGCCGCCCCGAGCCGCCCACCCGCACCCGGACGGCCGTCAGCTCGGCGCCCGCGCCGTCCACATCGAGGCCGTCGCTGCCGGACGTCTCGACCTCGCAGTCGACCAGCGTGACCGCGCCGCCCGCCCGGACCGAGATCCCGGCCCGGGCGGCCGACCGTACGACCGTGCCCTGGAACGCGGGCCCCGCGCCCCCGGCCCGGATGCCGCAGCCGCCCGCCGACGTCACCGTGCACGCCTCCGCCTTCCCGCGGGCCCCGTCCCGTACGTCGATGCCGTGCCCGCCGGTGTCCGTCACCGCGATCCGGCGCAGCACCGGGTCCGCGCTGTCCGCGACGACGATCCCGTGCCCGTCCGCGCCCGTCACGGTGACCCGGTCCAGCCGGGCGGTGCAGGCACCGGTGAGGACGATGCCGTCAGCGGCGCCCCCGGCCACCTCGGTACGGATCAGCACGGTGGACGAGCCGTCCTGGACGAGCACGCCGGCCGAACGGGCCCCGGTGATACGGGCGTCGGTGAACGTGCCGCGGGAGCGCCCGGTGACCGCGATGCCGTGGCCGCCGGGCCGGTCGACCCGGAGCCCGGTCAGCTCGGGGTCCGTACCGCCCGACAGGGTGACGCCGTGGGTGGTGGCGCCGGTGGCCGCGCAGCCGGTCAGTACGGTCTGCGCGGCCGTCGATATGTGGAAGCCGATCACGCAGCCGTCGGCCCGCACCCCGGTGAACCGTGTCGTGGCGTTCTCCTCCACGGCGACACCGGGCTTCACGGTCCGCACCACGGTGACATCCGTGAACGTGCCGCGCGCCCGGCCGTTGGCCAGGACGCCGTTGCCCCCCGCGTCCCTGATGGTGCAGCCGCGCACCTCGGTGGCCGCGTCCTCGCCGACCACGATCCCCGAACTCCCCAGCCGCTCAAGCACACAGTGCTCGACGACGCTGGTGCGCGACGACAGGTCGACGATCCCCGCGCCCGCCGGATTGCTCACGGTGGTGTCGCGCATGGCGAGCGAGCCCTCGTCCCTGGAGAGCAGCGCGGCCCAGGAGTTGCCGAACACCTCGCACCCCTCCAGGGCCGCCTGGCCGCGCGGTACGTCCACCACCGGCTCGTCCTCGTCGCCGCCCCCGCCCGCGACCAGCCGCAGCCCGGAGAGCTTCACGGCCTCGGCGAGCACCTGTACGGCGCTGCCGCCGCGCGGCGCGATCTCGACGGTGCTGCCCGGCTCATGGGCCACGACGGTGACCAGCTTCGTGACGACCAGGTTCTCGTCGTACCGCCCGGGCCTGACGCTGATCACCGAGCCGCCGCGCGCCGCGTTCAGCGCCTCGCCGATGGTGCGGTGGTCGCCCGCGCCTGCCGGGTCCACGACGATCAGATGGCGCGCCACAGGGGCTCCCTCGTGCTCGGTACTCCGGTCGGCCGACGGCCGTCCGACCGGGACCATCATGCCAAGGGAGCGAACGGCGCGGTCCCCGGCCCGAGCCCGCCGGACAGCCGGGGCCCGCCGGACCCGGAGCCCCGGATCAGCCCGTGTTGCCGTACGGCTGTGTGATCACTTCCATGGCGTGCCCCGACGGGTCCATGAAGTAGACACCCCGGCCGCCGAACAGGTGGTTGATCTCGCCGGGCTGCTTCTTGTGCGGGTCGGCGTAGAAGTCCGTACCGGTGGCCCGCATCCTCGCGAAGATCCCGTCGAAGGCTTCCTCGGGGACGAGGAAGGCGTAGTGCTGGGCGGGGAGCGGGGACCCGGGCGGTACGGACGCGAAGTCCAGGGTCACGCCATTGCTGAGCTCCACAGGGACGAAAGGCCCCCATTCCGCCCCGGCCTGCAGACCGAGCACGCCGGCCAGGAAGTCGGCGGACTCCCGTTTGTCCCGGGAAAGAACGATGGTGTGGTTCAGCTCGACGGGGAAGGGCCCGGATGCCGCGTCGGCCCCGGGCTGTGATGCGGGTCCCGGTACCGCTGCCCCCGCTGACGTGGTTGTCGTTGCTTCCGCTGCTGCTGCTTCTGCTTCCGGCACTGCGTCTGGATCCGACACGGTGGAATGCCTCCAACGGGCACCTCACGGGCACCTCCACGCCTCACCCGGCCGGTGACCGGCGCGCGATGCCGTACGGACCAGCCTAGGCGCTGCCCGGTCCGTACGCACGGGTCCGGTACGCGCGGGGCACTCCGACAACTCTCTCCGGACAGGACGACGTTCACCGGCTGCTTCACCCGGCCAGGTGAATCACGGCAAGCATGCACGTTTCTGCACCGTGCCGCTTCTTAAGGTGTGTCAGGTCGCCCCGGCCCTCGACGACCGGCCCGTTTCCGCCGGCCGACCCGATGTCACAGCGACCGACCCGGGGGTCGGCCATGAATGCTAAGGAAAAGCACACGGAGAAGACAGAGCAGGACAAGCACGCGGAGAGCACGACGCCGGAAGGGCGGCCCGCCCCCGGCCCGGCCGTCCGCAGTTACACCGCGGGCCGCTTCACCGTGGTCGAACTGCGCGGCGAGATCGACCTCCTCGCGGCCGCCCGTATCCGTGAGTGCACCGATGCCGCCACCGCGCCCCAGGGCGCGCGGGTGAT
Source organism: Streptomyces sp. NPDC054757 (assembly GCF_053612185.1). NCBI lineage: Bacteria > Bacillati > Actinomycetota > Actinomycetes > Kitasatosporales > Streptomycetaceae > Streptomyces > Streptomyces sp. NPDC054757. Next base: position 11,648 of record NZ_JBSHBW010000001.1, on the reverse strand, counting down.
CGTCGACCTCCGCCCCGCGACCTTCATCGACTGCGCCGCCCTCGGGGTGCTCTGCCGGGCCAGGAGCCGGGTGCTCGACCGCGGCGGTTCGATCGACCTGGTCTGCACCCGCGCCCTGCATCTGCGGATGCTGCGGGTCACCGGTCTGGCCGGCTACTTCCCGAACAGCCCCACGGTGGCCGAGATCTCGGCCTGACAGGCCCACCGGTGGAGGGCGGCGGCACCCTGCCGGAGGTAAATGCGCTGGCGGGAGGGGTGCCCGGCCTGCCAGACTCGGTCTCCATGTCCAGGACCTTTGAAGAGCTGGTGGCCGAGGCCGACTCCGTATCCGTCGACGGCTGGGACTTCTCCTGGCTGGACGGGCGCGCCACCGAGGAGCGGCCCTCCTGGGGTTACGCCCGCGCGATGGGGGAGCGTATGGCCCGTGCCTCGGCCGCGCTCGACATCCAGACCGGCGGCGGAGAGGTACTGGCCGGAGTGGAGAAGCTGCCACCGCTGACGGTCGCCACCGAGGCATGGCCGCCGAACGTGGCCAGGGCCACCGCCCTGCTGCACCCGCTGGGCGCCGTGGTGGTGGCCGACCCTGACGAGCCGCCGCTGCCCTTCGCCGACGGCGCCTTCGACCTGGTCGTCAGCCGCCACCCGGTGAAGGCGCACTGGCAGGAGATCGCCCGGGTGCTGGCGCCCGGGGGTACGTACTTCTCCCAGGAGGTCGGCCCGGCGAGCGTCTTCGAGCTTGTCGAGTACTTCCTTGGCCCGCAGCCCGAGGCGCGCAAGGGGCGCGACCCGGAGGCGGCCCGCACCGCGGCGCTGGCGGCGGGCCTTGAGGTGGTCGATCTGCGGCTGGAGAGCCTGCGCACCGAGTTCCTCGACATCGGGGCTGTCGTCTACTTCCTGCGCAAGGTGGTCTGGATGGTGCCCGGCTTCACCACCGAGGCGTATCTGCCGCAGCTCCGGGCGCTCCACGAGCAGATCGAGGCCGATGGACCGTTCATCGCGCACACGACACGTTTCCTGATCGAGGCCCGCAAGCCCCGATGAACCCCTGAGCCGCCCGGCCGGGCCGGCCCACGCTTGCCGCCCGCCGGGCACGGGTGAGGCGGGCACCGGGCCGGCCCACACCAGCCGCCCGCCGGGCACGGGCCAGGCCACATCCGCCGCCCGCAGCCCGCCGGGCACGGGTCAGGCCACATCCGCCGCCCGCAGCCCGCCGGGCACGGGTCAGGCCACATCCGCCGCCCGCCGGGCACCGGGCCGGCCCACACCAGCCGCCCGCCGCCCGCCCGGCCCGCGGCCACGCCCGCCCCCGCCCCACCCGGCCGGTCTAAACTCGCCGGGTGTCTGCCGCGCTGATCGTCGTCATCGCCGCCTGTTTCGGCGCCGCCGTGGGGGCCCTGCTGCCGCGCCCCGCCTACCGGCTCGCGGTGGCCCCCGGTGCTCCCTGGCAGGACGCCACCCCGTCCGGGCAGCCGATCGCGGGCTGGCTCGGCCCCGCGCGCGGCGCCGACGGGTGGTACGGCCCCAGCACCCCCGTGACCGCCGTACTCACCGCCCTGTGCTGTGCCGCGCTCGCGGCGGCTGCGGGGGCCACGCCGGAGGCGGCCGTCTGGGTGCTGCTCGTGCCCGCCCTGGTGCTGCTGGCCCTGGTGGACCGCGCGGTGCAGCGGCTGCCCGACATCCTCACGCTGCCCATCGCGGCGGCGACCGCGGCCCTGCTCGGGGCCGCCGCGCTGCTGCCCGGCGCACGGGGCTCCTGGACCGGCGCCCTGCTCGGCGGACTCGCCCTGGGCGGCGGCTACTTCGTACTCTTCCTGATCAACCCGAACGGCATGGGCTTCGGCGACGTCAAACTGGCGGCCGGTCTCGGAGTGGCCCTCGGCTGGTACGGCTGGGGCGTCCTGCTGCTCGGCACCCTCGCGGGGTTCGTCTACGGGGCGGTGTACGGAGTCGGCCTGATCCTGCGGGGGCGCGCGGGCCGCAAGAGCGCGATGCCGTTCGGCCCTTTCATGGTGGCGGGAGCGCTCACCGGTCTGCTGCTGGGCGGATTCGGAGCGTAATCGCCCGGCATTGGCCGGGCACGGCGTGGCGCCAACACGACTTACGAAGGGTTATGGTGGAAACCCCCCCTCGGGCCGGTCCGTATCCCCCCCACGGACCGGCCCGTTTTTTCTGCCCTGATCCGCCCGCGGCGGTCAGCTCCGGCCGGCCCAGATGTTGGTGCCCGCGGTGTCGACGGCGAACGAGTCGATCTCCGTCAGTTCGTCCGCGGAGAGCGGGGCCGCCGTGAGCGCCGCCACATTCTCGTCGAGCTGCTTCACGCTGGAGGCGCCGATGAGCGCGGACGTCATCCGCGGATCGCGCAGCACCCAGTTGAGCGCCAGCTGCGCCAGGGACTGCCCGCGCCGCTTCGCGATCTCGTTGAGCCCGTTGAGCCGGCGCACGACCTCGTCCGAGAGCAGCTGGGGGTCGAGCGACTTGCCCTGCGTGGCGCGCGAACCCTCCGGGATGCCCTTCAGGTACTTGCCGGTGAGCAGGCCCTGCGCGAGCGGCACGAAGGAGATGCAGCCCATACCGGCCGTCTCCAGGGTGTCGAGCAGCCTGTCCTCCTCCGTCCAGCGGTTGATCATGGAGTACGAGGGCTGGTGGATCAGCGCCGGGACGCCCATCTCCTTGAGGATGCGGGCCGCCTCCGCGGTCTGCTCACTGTTGTACGAGGAGACCCCGACGTACAGCGCCTTGCCCTGCTGCACGGCGGAGGCCAGCGCGCCCATCGTCTCCTCCAGGGGAGTCTCCGGGTCGAAGCGGTGGGAGTAGAAGATGTCGACGTAGTCGAGACCCATCCGCGCGAGCGAGGCGTCCAGCGAGGACAGCAGATACTTGCGCGAGCCCCACTCGCCGTACGGGCCGGGGTGCATCAGATAGCCGGCCTTGGTCGAAATGACCAGTTCATGCCGGTACGGTGCGAAGTCCTGGGCGAAGAGCTTGCCGAAGTTGAGCTCGGCGGAGCCGGCCGGCGGGCCGTAGTTGTTCGCCAGGTCGAAATGGGTGACGCCGGTGTCGAAGGCGCGGCGGAGGATCGCGCGCTGTGAGTCGAGCGTGCGGTCGTCGCCGAAGTTGTGCCACAGGCCGAGCGAGACAGCGGGGAGTTTCAGCCCACTGCGGCCGGTGCGCCGGTACTCCATGGAGTCGTATCGGTCATCGGCGGCGAAATAACGAAGAGAATCAGTCACAGGCCCTTCCCTATCACGGACTTGTGACAGACCGGGTTGGGCTGTCATGACCCCTGCGCAGTACTGTGGCGGCTCGGGCCGATTGCCACCGCACAGAGCCATGGACACAGAGCTGTGGACTCCGTGCAGTGCCTTCCCGGGAGGACGCATCCCGGGACCCCCAGCCGGAAAAGCACGTCGGGCAGGGCGTCCGGCACGACATCGCGAGGTGAATCGCAGTGAACTTGCGCGACCTGGTGTACGGGCTCTACGCACGTCGGGTGGAAGGCCGCCTCGACCACGACCAGGTGCCCAAGCACATCGGACTCATCCTGGACGGCAACCGGCGCTGGGCCAAGGCGTCCGGCGGCACCGCCGCACAGGGCCACAAGGCCGGGGCCGACAAGATCACCGAGTTTCTCGGCTGGTGCGCGGAGACCGATGTCGAGGTCGCCACGCTCTGGCTGCTGTCCACGGACAACTTCGACCGCCCCCAGGAGGAGCTGACCGCGCTCTTCGGCATCATCGAGGACACCGTCAGGGGCCTCGCGGCGGACGGCCGCTGGCGGGTCCACCACGTCGGCGCGCTCGATCTGCTCCCCGGCCACACCCAGGCCGTACTCAAGGAGGCCGAAGAGGCCACCACGGGCAACACCGGGATACTGGTCAATGTCGCGGTCGGCTACGGCGGCCGCCAGGAGATCGCCGACGCGGTCCGCTCCCTCCTCCTGGAGCACGCCCAGAAGGGCACGTCCTTCGAGGAGCTGGCCGAAACCGTCGATGTCGAGCGCATCTCGGAACACCTCTACACCCGCGGCCAGCCCGACCCGGATCTGGTGATCCGCACCAGCGGGGAGCAGCGGCTCTCCGGGTTCATGCTCTGGCAGAGCGCCCACTCCGAGTATTACTTCTGCGAAGTCTTCTGGCCCGCCTTCCGCAAGGTCGACTTCCTGCGGGCGCTGCGCGACTACGCGGCCCGCCACCGGCGCTACGGCGCCTGAGCCCCCTCCCGTCCCGCACCCACCGCGCCGCGGCGCGCTCGTCGTGCACCCTTTCGAGTGATGGCCTGAAGTATTCGCTTTTCCGGAGCCGGCACCCGGTGGAGCGCGGATGTCGCGCCGGTCAGCCACGGATGACGTGCGGGTGAAAACCTCCCTGCCCTGACCGCCACTGGCAGGAACCGGTCGTACGCCGTGGCATGGCCGCGGGCGTTCGCGGGAATACCCCATGCAGGTCGACGTCCGGTCCACGGATGTCGTATCTCAGTGAGCGGCCCGGTCCGCTCGCCCGGGAGGCCCTTTGCACCAGGACGACCGTGCGGTGAGCGCGGGAGACGACGTGGAGGGCCGGGTCCGGCCTCCGCGCTGGTGGAGGCCCGCTCCGGTCCCAGCAGCCCGCGACGCCGTCGCTCCCCGACCTCAGGCTTGTGTCCAAAGGGGGTACGTCCTTCCGTGGTGACCAGCACTAAGCGCCGCATGCCCGACAGGCGCACTTACGTTCTTGACACCAGCGTCCTGCTGGCCGATCCCAACGCCATGGCCCGGTTCGACGAGCACGAGGTGGTGCTCCCGATCGTCGTGGTCACGGAACTGGAGGCCAAGAGGCACCATCCGGAGCTCGGCTACTTCGCCCGGCAGGCGCTGCGCCTGCTGGACGATCTCCGGGTGCGGTACGGACGTCTCGACGCCCCTCTTCCCATGGGGGAACTCGGCGGGACCCTCCGTGTCGAACTCAACCACTCGGATCCCAGCGTGCTCCCGGCCGGCTACCGGCTCGGGGACAACGACTCACGCATCCTCGCGGTCGCGCGCAACCTCCAGGCCGAGGGGTTCGACGTCACCGTCGTCTCCAAGGACCTCCCGCTGCGTATCAAGGCCTCGTCCGTGGGGCTCCTCGCCGAGGAGTACCGCGCCGAACTGGCGATCACGGACTCCGGCTACACCGGGATGAGCGAACTGGCCCTCTCGCCCGACCAGGTGGACCTCCTGTTCTCCGAGGACACCCTCTACGTACCGGAGGCCGCCGATCTGCCGGTGCACACCGGTCTGGTGCTCCAGTCCGAGCGCGGCAAGGCGCTGGGCCGGATCACGGCCGAGGGCAATGTGAAGCTCGTACGGGGCGACCGCGAGGCCTTCGGGCTGCACGGCCGCAGCGCCGAGCAGCGCATCGCCCTCGATCTGCTCCTCGACCCGGACATCGGCATCATCTCGATGGGCGGCCGGGCCGGCACCGGCAAGTCCGCTCTGGCGCTCTGCGCGGGCCTGGAGGCCGTCCTGGAGCGCAGACAGCACCAGAAGGTGATGGTCTTCCGTCCGCTGTACGCGGTCGGCGGGCAGGAACTCGGCTATCTGCCGGGCTCCGAGTCCGAGAAGATGGGGCCCTGGGCGCAGGCGGTCTTCGACACGCTCTCCTCGGTGACGAGCCGGGACGTGATCGAGGAAGTGGTCGGCCGGGGCATGCTCGAAGTCCTGCCGCTCACTCATATCCGGGGCCGCTCCCTGCATGACGCGTTCGTCATCGTGGACGAGGCCCAGTCCCTGGAGCGGAACGTCCTGCTGACGGTGCTCTCCAGGATCGGCTCGAACTCGCGGGTGGTGCTGACCCATGACGTCGCCCAGCGGGACAACCTGCGGGTGGGCCGGTACGACGGAGTGGTCGCCGTCGTGGAGAAACTGAAGGGGCATCCGCTCTTCGCCCATGTCACCCTCAACCGGTCCGAGCGCTCGCAGATCGCCGCACTGGTGACCGAAATGCTGGAGGACGGACAGCTCTAGGGGTATTGCCAGAACCCCCACCCTTACGGTAGGGGCCAGTTGGAGCCGCCCGGCAAGGCGCAGGAGCCTAGCCGGGCGGCTCTCTGTTGCGCAGCAATCTCCAGAAAACTCGTGCGCCAAACGGGGTGTGAGCTTTAACACTCGACCGACGTTTGCCTTGAAGCGGCGGCGTCGGGCAGAGTCTTGCTTCCGTCAGGCCCCGCATGCGGCACATGTGCACCCCCAGGGGTGCGGCACCACACAACTCAACACTTGCCGCCGCATGCCGCCCGAGTACCACGCGGCACTTCCGTAAGGGAGTTGTCCACCGGGTCAGTGCCTCCCGTGACCTGTACGCCAGGGAGGCCCGCGCCAAGGGCACGATTGCGTCCGCGAGGTCACGAGCGGTCGCTGCTGGAAGGAAACCGTGTGAGCCGGATTTCGGTCCGGGGATTCGCGGTGGCGTCAGCCACTGCGGTCACCACCGTAGGAGCAGTTGTCGGCGTCGCATCGGGCAGCACCATGCCCGCAGGCGACAACATCGATGCAGCCTCCGCAGCGGACACGACGACCCTCGCAGACGTCCCTGACGGCCAGCAGGCCCAGGTCGCGTCGCTGACCGAGCAGGCCGACACCCAGGCGGTGCAGGCCGACGCGGCGGCGAAGAAGTCCGCGGAGGAGTCGGCCCGTATCCAGGCCGCCAAGGACGCGAAGAGCAAGAAGGCAGCCGCCGACGAGGCGGTCGCCAAGGCCAAGGAAGCCGCGAAGAAGCGCGCGGAGGAGAAGAAGCTGGCGTCCAGCCGCTCTTCCGTCCGCGACGCGAGCAGCTTCTCCTCGCAGGGCTCGTACACGGCCTCTCAGGTCCAGGCCATGGCGCGGCAGATGATGCCGTCCGACCAGTTCCAGTGCTTCAGCAACATCGTGAGCCATGAGTCCGGCTGGAACTACAAGGCGACCAACGCCGGTTCCGGTGCCTACGGTCTCGTCCAGGCTCTCCCCGGTTCGAAGATGGCCTCCGCGGGTGCCGACTGGCAGACCAACCCGGCCACGCAGATAAAGTGGGGCCTGAACTACATGAACAGCCGCTACCACAGCCCCTGTGGCGCATGGTCGTTCTGGCAGGCCAACAGCTGGTACTAGAGCGCCTGTCCGCTCAACTTCAGGGAGCCCCCCGCCGTCTCCACGGCGGGGGGCTCCCTGCATGTACGGTCGGCTCCGGATGAGGAGCGAGGTCGGGGGAAGAGGAACATCATGTCGAAACTGCCGGACTGGCTGGAACGCGTGGGATCCGAACTCACCCATCTGGGTGAGAGGCTGGAGGAGCGCCGCTCCGCGGACGACGCGGACGGCGTCACCGACGGAGCGGGCTCGCACACCGGAGGGGCCGAAGGCCATCCGGCGCCGGGCCAGGTGCCGCCGCCCCCCGACTACGCGCCGGCCGTCGCGGCCCGCCCCGACCCGGTGGCAGCGGTGCCGTGGGGCATGCGGGTGGCCGCGGAGGCGGGCTGGCGGCTCCTTGTCCTCGCGGGGACCCTCTGGGTGCTGATGCGGGTCATCAGCGCCATCCAGCTGGTCGTCCTCGCCTTCGTCGCCGCGCTGCTCGTCACGGCGCTCCTCCAGCCGACGGTCGCCAGGCTCCGCAGGGCCGGCCTGCCACGGGGGCTCGCCACCGCGCTGACCGCGATCCTCGGCTTCGTCATCATGGGTCTCGTCGGCTGGTTCGTGGTCTGGCAGGTGATGGAGAATCTGGACACGGTCTCCAGCCGGGTCCAGGAGGGCATCCAGGAGCTGCGGCGCTGGCTGCTGCACAGTCCGTTCCATGTGACGGACAAGCAGATCAACGAGATCGCCAAGAACCTGAGCGACACCGTCGGCACCAACACCAACGAGATCACCTCGGCCGGCCTCCAGGGCGTCACGGTCATGGTGGAGTTCCTCACCGGGATGCTGCTGGCGATGTTCTCCACGCTCTTCCTGCTGTACGACGGGGCGCGCATCTGGCAGTGGACGCTCAAGCTCGTCCCGGCCCAGGCCCGTCCGGGAGTCGCCGGCGCGGGCCCGCGCGCCTGGCGGACACTGACCGCCTATGTGCGCGGCACGGTGATAGTGGCGATGATCGACGCGATCTTCATCGGCCTCGGGCTCTTCTTCCTCGATGTGCCGCTGGCCGTCCCGCTGGCCGTCTTCATCTTCCTGTTCGCGTTCATCCCGCTGGTGGGCGCCGTGATCTCCGGTGCGCTCGCGGTGGTCGTCGCGCTGGTGACCCAGGGGCCGTTCACGGCGCTGATGGTGCTGATCGTCGTACTCGCCGTCCAGCAGATCGAGGGCCATGTGCTCCAGCCGTTCATCCTCGGCCGGGCGGTCCGGGTCCATCCGCTGGCGGTGGTCCTCTCGGTGGCCGCGGGCGGCATGATCGCCGGCATCGGGGGAGCGGTGGTGGCGGTTCCGCTGGTGGCCGTGACCAATACGGTGGTCGGCTACCTCCGCGCGTACAGCATGAAGCACGCCATGGCCGCCGCTCCCCGACAGCAAGCCGGGCCCCCGCAGGGGACGGCATCGGCGCCGGCGGCCTCCGACGCGACGGTCACGGCACCGCCCGCGCCCGGCCCGGAACCGGAGACGATGCCGCCTGCCGAGACTTCGGCGCTGGGGACCGACGGGACCGGGTGAGGGCGGAGCCCGGGCAGGGAGCGACGGTCAGTCCCGGGACAGCAGCAGGGCGGCGTCCACGGAGAGTTCGCGCTCGTTCCCGTCGGGCGAGACCGGCGCCGGAACGGGGAACATCGCCCCGGGGGCGTACACCGCGTGCTGTGCGTACCCCTGATCCTGCGGACCGGTCAGAACGTGGACACGCTGCTTACGGCGGTCCACGATCACATAGACGGGGATGCCCGCGGCCGCGTAGGTGCCGACCTTGGTCTGGAGATCGGTCCTGTAGTTGGACGAGGTGACCTCCAGGACGAGCCGGAAGACCGCCGGGTCGTAGCAGTTGTGCTCCACCAGGTGGTCACGGTAGTCCGCGTCGACCACCGCGAGGTCGGGGATGGCGAAGTCCTCCGCGCCGGTCGGCAGCCACAGACCGATGGCCTGGATCACCCGGGACTCGGTGCTGTGCAGCCCGGCGGAGGCGAAGGCGAGCACCAGGTCGGTGAGGGATTCCCCGTGAGGGCCGTCCGGCGGTGGGGTCACGGTGATTTCTCCCCCGAGAATCTCGACGCGGAGGCCCGGCAGCCGGTCAGTGATCAGATCGGCTGTTTCGAGCAGGCTCGGCTCGGGCCCGTCGTGGCAGGGATGCTCGACCGCTGCGGCAGACATGGCGCCTCCTGGTGGCTGATGTCGAGACCTTCATCGTAGGCCGCCGGGTGCCGGGCCGTCCGGTACCGGAACCGTTCGCCCAAACGGATGAGTGCAGAAAACCCCGGTGGTGCGTTTCCGCACGTCACCGGGGTTTCCTGTCTCCGTACCGCTACTCGGCCAGCACGGCCTCGGAGTCGAGCGTCACGCCGACCGCCTGCAGGACGGCCGCGATCTTGAAGGCCTCCTGGATGGTCTCGCGGTCCACGCCCGCCTTGCGGAGCACCTGCTCGTGCGAGTCGAGGCACTGGCCGCAGCCGTTGATCGCGGAGACGGCGAGCGACCAGAGCTCGAAGTCGGCCTTCTCCACACCGGGGTTGCCGATCACGTTCATCCGCAGACCGGCGCGGAGCGTCCCGTACTCCGGGTCCGACAGCAGGTGCCGGGTCCGGTAGAAGACGTTGTTCATCGCCATGACCGCCGCGGCGGAGCGGGCCGCCGTGTACGCCTCGCGGGAGAGGTTCGCCTTGGCCTCGGGCTCCAGCTCGCGCAGCACCCGCGGTGAGCGCGAAGCGATGGCGCAGGCGAGGACGGTGCCCCACAGCTGCTGCTTCGGCAGGTCGCTGTTGCCGATCACCGAACCGAGGTTCAGCTTCAGGTCCTTGGCGTAGTCCGGTATGGCGGACTTCAGTTCGTCGAGTGACATCGTGGAATCAGCTCACTCGCCCGAGAGGAGCGCGACCGGGTCCAGGGTGTTCTCGCCCTTGGTCCAGTTGCAGGGGCACAGCTCGTCGGTCTGCAGGGCGTCGAGGACCCGCAGGACCTCCTTGGGGTTACGGCCCACGGAACCGGCGGTCACCATCGTGAACTGGATCTCGTTGTTCTGGTCGACGATGAAGACGGCGCGCTGCGCGAAGCCGTCCTCGCCCTCGATGCCGAGGTCACGCATGAGCTCGTGCTTCGAGTCGGCCATCATCGGGAAGGGCAGGTCGGTGAGGTCCGGGTGGTCCTTGCGCCAGGCGTGGTGCACGAACTCGGAGTCACCGGAGAAGCCGAGGACCTGCGCGTCGCGGTCGGCGAACTCCTCGTTCAGCTTGCCGAAGGCGGCGATCTCGGTCGGGCACACGAAGGTGAAGTCCTTGGGCCACGCGAAGACGATCTTCCACTTGCCCTCGTAGGTCTTGTGGTCGATCTGCGCGAACTCCTTGCCGCTCTCCAGCGACACACAGGCAGTCAGGTCGAACTGGGGGAACTGGTCACCGACAGTGAGCACGTACTCTCCTTGCAGCTTCGGAATTCCCTTTTGGGGCGTTCCTGGGGGTTGGACGGGTTACAGACTGACACAGGATCCATTGATCACAGAAATAGCTAGACTTGGTTGTCGTGATCGGAGGTACCTATCAGTGACCCACATATATACGGGCGGCGCCGTCGTCCGGGGCAAGCAGCCCACCGTGGCGCAGCTGCGGGCCTTCGCTGCCGTGGCGGAGCATCTGCACTTCCGGGACGCGGCCGCCGCGATCGGGATGAGCCAGCCCGCGCTCTCCGGCGCCGTCTCGGCGCTTGAGGACGTCCTCGGCGTACAGCTCCTGGAGCGGACCACCCGCAAGGTGCTTCTCTCGCCCGCAGGGGAGCGGCTGGCGGTGCGGGCCGGAGCGGTGCTCGACGCCGTGGGTGAGCTGATGGACGAGGCCGACGCGGTACGGGCGCCCTTCACCGGGGTGCTCAGGCTCGGTGTGATCCCCACGGTCGCCCCGTATCTGCTGCCGACCGTGCTGCGGCTCGTCCACCGCGAGTACCCGGACCTCGACCTCCAGGTGCACGAGGAGCAGACCTCGTCGCTGATCGAGGGGCTGACCGCCGGGCGGCTCGACCTGCTGCTGCTCGCGGTGCCGCTGGGGGCGCCGGGGGTCGTGGAACTCCCCCTGTACGAAGAGGAGTTCGTACTGGTCACCCCGCGCGACCACTGGCTGGCCGGGCGTACGGACATCCCGCGGGACGCCCTGCGCGAGCTGGATCTGCTGCTGCTCGACGAGGGGCACTGTCTGCGGGACCAGACACTGGACATCTGCCGGGAGGCCGGCCGCGCCGACGGAGTGCCGGTCACGACCACGGCCGCCGGGCTCTCCACACTGGTCCAGCTGGTGGCCGGCGGGCTCGGCGTGACCCTGCTGCCGCGTACGGCGGTACGGGTCGAGACCGGGCGCAACGACCAGCTGGCCACCGCGTACTTCGCGGAGCCCGCGCCGATGCGCCGGATAGCGCTGGCGATGCGGGCCGGGGCGGCGCGCCAGGAGGAGTTCACCGCGTTCGCCGCGGCGCTGCGGGAGGGTGTGCGGCCGCTGCCGGTCTGGCTGGCGTGAGGGTGGCGGGGGCCGCGCCGGGTGCGTCC